>NZ_JAVRGC010000032.1:0-502 GCF_031846005.1 Halomonas sp. LES1 | reverse complement strand
CCAGTGAACTGGCCGATGGCGTGCAGGCCGAGGTTGGCCTGACCCCCGGCACCGAGGCCGGTGACACCATTACGCTGCGTATCACCGATGCCGATAACGTGACCTCCGAGGTTTCCTATACGGTCACGGCGGACGACGTCACCAACGACAGCGCCCCGATGGTGATCCCGAGCGATGCGCTGACAGACGGCGATTACAGCGTTACGGCGGTGATTTCTGATGCCGCGGGCAATAGCTCTGAGGTGTCTCCTGAAGTCGAATTCCGCGTGGACACTGCCGCGCCTGAGGTACCGAGCATCACGACCGCCTCGGACGACGTGGGCGATGTGACCGATACGCTTGCCAGCGGCGATAGCACCGACGACACCACCCCGACGCTGTCCGGTACCGCAGTGGCGGGAAACACGGTGACCATCCGGGACGGAGACAGCGTGCTGGGCACCGCCGTTGCGGATGACAGCGGCCATTGGAGCTACACCCCGGTCTCAGACCTCGGCGAAGG
>NZ_JAVRGC010000031.1:0-528 GCF_031846005.1 Halomonas sp. LES1 | reverse complement strand
AGCCAAGCGGGCGGTGCGACGTTTCGCTCGAAACGCTGACCTTCTGCAAGATGGTGGAGCCAAGCGGGATCGAACCGCTGACCTCCTGCGTGCAAGGCAGGCGCTCTCCCAGCTGAGCTATGGCCCCTGATGCTGCTAGATGGTGGGTCTGGGCAGATTTGAACTGCCGACCTCACCCTTATCAGGGGTGCGCTCTAACCAACTGAGCTACAGACCCGGCACTGTACGCAAGTCGGCGTCTGACCTCACCCTCCTTTCCATTAAAGGTCAGGGGGTGCGCTCTCACCAACTGAGCAACAGAATCGACTTCCAACCACTGGGTCGATGACCCAAACAGTCTTTTGCTCTGGTCGATCAGGTAATTCATTGTGAGCACTTGCCGACAGTCGGTGACATATCGGTAAGGAGGTGATCCAGCCGCAGGTTCCCCTACGGCTACCTTGTTACGACTTCACCCCAGTCATGAGCCACACCGTGGTGATCGCTCTCCCGAAGGTTAAGCTAACCACTTCTGGTGCAGTCCACTCC
>NZ_JAVRGC010000030.1:0-556 GCF_031846005.1 Halomonas sp. LES1 | reverse complement strand
TGCCACTGGCGTGACAACCGGAACACCAGAGGTGCGTCCACTCCGGTCCTCTCGTACTAGGAGCAGCTCTTCTCAAATCTCCAACGCCCACGGCAGATAGGGACCGAACTGTCTCACGACGTTCTAAACCCAGCTCGCGTACCACTTTAAATGGCGAACAGCCATACCCTTGGGACCGACTTCAGCCCCAGGATGTGATGAGCCGACATCGAGGTGCCAAACACCGCCGTCGATGTGAACTCTTGGGCGGTATCAGCCTGTTATCCCCGGAGTACCTTTTATCCGTTGAGCGATGGCCCTTCCATACAGAACCACCGGATCACTAGAACCTACTTTCGTACCTGCTCGACGTGTCTGTCTCGCAGTCAAGCACCCTTATGCTCTTGCACTCAATGCACGATTTCCAACCGTACTGAGGGTACCTTCGTGCTCCTCCGTTACGCTTTGGGAGGAGACCGCCCCAGTCAAACTACCCACCACACACGGTCCTCGATCCGGATCACGGACCTGAGTTAGAACGCCAATGATGCCAGGCTGGTATTTCAAGGTTGGCTCC
>NZ_JAVRGC010000002.1:0-679335 GCF_031846005.1 Halomonas sp. LES1 | reverse complement strand
CAACGGCACTACGGCGGCAACATCGTAGGAGCACGATTTATCGCGCGATTGATATGGCACCGCCAAACACCATCGCCGGATAAATCCGGCTCCTACAACGGCACTACGGCGGCAACATCGTAGGAGCACGATTTATCGCGCGATTGATATGGCACCGCCAAACACCATCGCCGGATAAATCCGGCTCCTACAACGGCACTACGGCGGCAACATCGTAGGAGCGCGATTTATCGCGCGATCGATATGGCACCGCCACCAACATCATCGCCGGATAAATCCGGCTCCTGGAACGGCACTACGGCGACAACATCGTAGGAGCGCGATTTATCGCGCGATTACCTATTTCACATGTTTCCATAATAACGCCAGAATACATTGCTCAAGCATCGACATTCGTTAAGCCTGGTAACGCATACAACTCGTGCTTTTGTGCCGTTTTCGCGGCCTCTACCGCCATCCTGTGGGTCTTCATGGGGTTGGCCAACAGTGACATCAGGCAGCGCCGCCACTCCGCCGGATCATCATTGGAGAGTAGGCCGTTGACGCCATGCTCGACGATTTCGGTGTAGGGAGCACGATCCGAGTAGATCCCTACCCCACCCATGGCAGCGATATCCAGGAACTTGATGAAGGACTTGCCGCGGTTGAACGACGTATCCATCAATGGTGCCAGGCCGATATGTACCCTCCGACGCGCCTGGTAGTCACGAAACTTCTTCCAAGGCAGCGGCGCCGGGCAGAGCGTGCGGGGCAACGCGGCCAGATCGCTCGGCGCATGCTGGCCCAGCATCAGCTCCAGTTCTGTATCACCGCGCTCGCGCTGCACGGAGTAAAGGGCCGGAGCAATATGTTCGAGGTCAGACAGATGCGCGCGAGTACCATAAAAACCGATCCGCCAGGGCCTCTCCCCCGAGGGCCCCGCATCGAAATGGGCCAGATCCGGTAGCGGTGCAATCATCGGCGGCGTCATCAGCCCTACATTGTCATGATCTTCTCGCAGCAACTCGGCCAGCAACGAACTACACGCCACCACCTCGTCGGCCAAGGCCAACAACCGCGGCTGCTGGGCAGCTGCCCGGAACATACGCTCGCGATAGGCGCCAGGCAGAGCCTTGTCCTCCGCCGCCGCGCCCAGATCATCATCGATCAGATATAGGATGCGCCCGAAGGCGCCACGTTCGCGCTCGAGCCAACGCAGTACTGGCTCAGGCAGGGTGCGGCACAGCACCAGGTTTGCCCCTGGCTGACGGCTCAACACCCAGCGCGCCAGCCGCCAGCGCCAGCCCCGCACATCAAGCCGACCTATGTCGTGGCCCTCGGAACGCAAACGGGGCGCAACCGACTCGAGAAAGTAGATATCCTCGGTCGGCCGTGCCCCGTCGCTCAGCACCAGCCAGCGCTCATGCTGCATGATCTCTCCGTCATCGGCTCAATCGCGCGATAAATCGCGCTCCTACAATTTCCCGGTGCAGCCGGGTTCATCGCAGCGAAAAGTCTTCGTGCACCAGGGTCAAGTTCGGGTTGTACGCCGGGTCATGATCGAGCTGATGGCCCCAGGTCCGGCGCATGTAGTCGCACTCCGCCAGCCAACGAGCACGCTTCTTCAGCGTGTCGTCGGCGCCTCGGGAGACTGACTCGTGATGATAGAGCTCGGCATGGGGTGTCCAGAGATTCCGATAGCCCGCTTCGCGGACCTTCAGGCATAGATCGACGTCATTGTAGGCCACCGCCAGGTCCGCCTCGTTCAGTCCACCCACGGCCTCGAAGACCGAACGTCGCAGCAGCAGGCACGCCGCCGTGACCGCCGAGAGGTTCTGGGTCACCTTGAGACGACCCTGGAAGCCCTCCTCGTCTCGCTGGAAGAAGCGATGACCGTGACCAGCGATGCTGCCAAGGCCCAAGATCACGCCGCCATGCTGCACGGTGTTGTTGGGATAATAAAGCTTGGCCCCCACGCAACCTATCTCCGGTCGGCAGGCCTGCGCCACCATCTCGGTCAGCCAGTGCGCGCCGATCGGCTCGATGTCGTTGTTCACCAGGCCGATGATCTCGCCCCGCGCCTGACGCGCGCCGAAGTTGTTGATGGCCGAGTAGTTGAAAGGATGGTTCCAACGCAGCACCCGCACTCGGGCGTCTCGCCGCTCCACCTCGTCCATATAGGCCAGCGTTTCCGTGCATGTACTCTCATTATCAAGAATCAGCAACTCAAAGTGTCGGTAGTCGGTGCGCTCCAGGATGGCATCCACGCAAGGGCGCAGGATCGCCACCCCGTCGCGGGTCGGCACCAGCAGAGTAACCAGCGGCGCCGGCTCGGGCACCGGCCAGCACACTCTCACGCTGTCGGGCAGCAGGCCGGCCACGGCACGCGCGGCGGGCCGACCCGTGCGACGCGCGATCTCGTCCAGGCAGCGCTGGGTACGCGCCACGGCCCCGCCGTCCTCACCGGCGACAGCGTCGTGAGCGGGGAGGCCCGGCGCGTCGCCGCGGTGCATCAACACGAAAGGCACATGCCTCACCCGACGCCCGGCCTCCTCGCCGTGGGTCGCCAGCAGGCGCAGGGCCGTCGCCTGCAGGGTGGCCTGCCAGCGGGCGCTCTCCCCTCCGGACACATAGCCCCCCATGGCCTCCAGGGCACGCCGGGAGAAAGCGAGCATCTGCCCCAGATAGGGCTGGGAGAGCAGCAGATCGGGACTCCAGTCGGGCTTGAAGTTCGGCGCATGGCGCTGGCCGTCGGCATCGAGACGATCCTCGTCGGCGTAGAGCAGCCAGGGGGCCGGCTGCTGCTCGAAGGCATCGGCCAGGTGCGCCAGTGCCTCGTCGGCGAGGCGGGCGCCCGGCGCCAGCAGCAGGATCAGCTCACCGCTAGCGCTCTCCAGCGCCGCGTTGAGCCGCGCCGCGCCGTCGTCTTCCGGCGCCTCGAGAAGCCGGCCTTCCGATAGCGACGCCACGGCCTGCTGTGCGGCGTCGCGCAGCGCCCCGCTCGCCCTCGCCGACAGCAGGACCAGGGCCTCTCGATCGTCATGCGCCTGGCGGCCGAGGCAGGCCAGGCGAGCCTCGAGATCGCCGATCGCCGCCGCCACATCGCCCGTCTCGTTGTCAAGGGGCAGCAGCAGGGTCGCCCGGGGGCCGGCCTCGACCCTTGCACGAGATCCCCGCCGCCGCCCGCTCTCGATCTGCTCGATCCACTGGCGGTAATTGTGCTTGGAGCAGAGGCTGATGAAGGTCGTTTCGTAGTCGTCCATCGCCTGGGCGAACCAGCCACGCTTCGCCTCCCGCGCCCGTGAGGCTATCTCGCGCCGGACCTCGGGCTTCGATCGTCCTCGATAGCGCTGATGGGAGGTAACCAGACGCTGCAGCAGGCGATCCCGAGCGAACCAGGGCGTGAGCCACACGCAACGCAGGTGCGTCAGACGGATACTCCCCCGGGCGTTCATCGGACAGAAGACGATGCGCCGCGTACCGAAGGGCACGCGCACCAGCCGCTTGGTGACCTTGCCCGCGCGCAGGGGCATGTCGACCGTGATGACGCCTTGGCGGGTCTCGAAGGTCAGGCTCGCCGCCACGCCGGTGACCGAGCGTTCGCCCGCCAGTTCTATCATGTTCCAGCCGGGCAGCGGCCGGGGCCCCTGCCAAACAAACGCGGCCTCGCTGCCCGTGACGCGCCACTCGCCGTCCTCGCCCGGCTCGAGCTGATGTTGCGGCACCAGCGAGACAGGATGACGGCAATGCAACTGCAATGGTTTATCGCAAAGGGGCAGACTGAAGCTCTGGAACATGACGACTCAATACAAGCATGCATTTAAAAGGAGATCGTTTACCCGGTAGCGGGCAATCGATGGAGTGGAAGGAGCGGCAGCCTAGCAGCGCGTCGGCATTTCCCAGCGGAAATTTCCAGCCAAAAGCTAGTCGCTATTCAGGCCTTGCGACGAGCCACCAGGCGCTCCGAGGCCAGGCGCTGCCAACGTGCCAGTCCCCAGGCCTCGAGGTCCGACGCCGCGGCGTCGATGGCACGCTCCTCGATCCTCGAAAGCTCGGCATCGTCGAGCCTGGCGATCTTGTTTTCGATCATTCCCGCGAGTGATTGCTCGAGAACAGGCACCTGCACCAGAAAGCGCGCATTGGTCTGTACGACCAGGTAATCAGGCCCAGTCGCCGCCACCACCTCGCGATCGAGGTTGCCGGCGCTGTGAATGAAGATCACCCGGCGGAACAGGCGGCTCAGGAAGTGAAACATCGAGTTGGTCGAGGAGGAGCCGAAGACCAAACAGGTACCCTCAATTAGCGCCTCGGGATAGGCGATCACCAGCAGGCGCCCGAAATTGGGCAGGCCGTTGTCATAGACCCGATACCGGATGTAGCTGAACGACCGCAGCATCTCAACGTCGCAGGTCTGGCGGGGCGTCAGCTTGTTGCCAAGATCGCCGCCCATGGCGCGGCTGACATAGCGATCATCGGCAAAGGCCTGCATGACCGCATCTCGGTTGAGCCCCAGTGAGGCCGCCAGCTCGACGGTCGCGGTCATGGCGCCGCGCTGCGTCCAGTGGGTATCGGTCCGGATGAAAGCGTCATCGCCGAGTGCCTGTAAAGCCGACACCGGGTGTACGATGCCCAGCGACTCCGGCAGCGCCAGCAGCTGATCGATCGGCTGACAGGCCCCCTGCGTCTCGGGGTGATAGCGAGGACCCATCACCGTCTCCTTGGCCGGGGCAACCAGCATCGACCAGGGAGTCTCGATCTCGGAGGCCAATCGCGCCAGGCCGCTCAGGTAGGCCTGCCAGCCGGCCAGCCCGCGATCGGTGAGTCTTACGCGCCCGCGATACTGATCGACGCTGGCGTTGGTATCGTTGTCTAGAAACAGCCAGCCCTCGTGCCCCTCGACGACCTTCAGGGGCCCGGCGTCGTCCGCCTCGGGGGGCTGGCACCGAACTTCCTGCAGCGGCCAGCGCCGCTCGTCCAGCACCAGTTCCAGATGAAAGTGGGCCAGCCGCGGCGGCACGGTGAAGCGAAAGCCACAGCGACGCTGGGGATGAGCGTCGGGGTTCACGCCGAGCACCGCCTCGATCACATCCGGGCGAGCGATCTCCAGGGGGTGGCAGAGCTCATGCTCAGGCAGCCAGCGCGCCACCACCCGCGCACGAGAAGCCGACGGGGCGAGCTCAGAGGGCAACAGCACCCAGCCCTGGACCACGCGCCCGGAGGGCAGGTACCAGGGCGCGCGCTGCTCCGAGGGATAGTCGAGGGCCCAGCGGAAGGGAGGCGCGTCGTGGGACGAACCCATCGTATCAAGCACCCGACGTCCCAGCCGTCGCACGAGGCTAAAAGGCCACTCGATGGCCGCCTCGCTGCGGGCTTGGACCGACACGTCGATCGACGGGGCCGCCAAGGCCGCTTCGAGACGTGGAGCCAGCGCGGCCGCCCGCTCGCAGCATTCGTCGTTGCGGTCATGACGCTCGAAGTACGAACGTCCCTTTACATACTCCGCCCGTGAGGCGCTGCCACGCCTCGCCTTTCCGGCCAGGAACTCCTCCACCGACTTGACGATGTAGTGATTGATGCGCGCGCCCTCCCACACCACCTCCTCGCTAAGGCCGGACCGTTCTAGACCCTCGCGATCGGTGCGCAACTGCAGGGGCTCGCCCCGCGCGTCAACGTGTCGCCCGCGGCTGAGCCGCACATGGTGCGGATTGTCGAAGCCCGACACCCACTGCGGGCGCACCAGGCTCTTGTAGTGGCGATTGGGGCCGAAGGCCTGGGCGGCACGACGGGTGAAGCGCTCGATCACCAGTCCAGGTTCGCGAAAGACCTCGCCCGAAGAGCCGAAGCAGGCCCAGTTCAGCACCACGGCACCAACGCTCTCGTCGGCGAAACGTCGCTCTAGCCAGGGCAGCAAAGAGGGCACGCGCTGCGTCCCCACTGCCACCGGCTCGGCTGCGTCCATCGGCACCAGGAACTCATCGGCATCGATGAAGGCCAGCACCTCGATCCACGACGGACAGACCGCCAGCAGGCGCTCGTAGGCCTCGAGCTGCGGAGGCACCTTGCCCTCCGTCGGCACGTCGAGCAGGGTGACATCGTCCCGCGCGGCGAGTAGCTCGCGTGTCCCGTCGCTGCTCCCGTTATCGGCGATCAGAAAATGGCAGGCCCCCACCAGTCGATGATAAGCCAGCCATTCGGGCAGACAGTCCTTCTCGTTCTTGACGATCGCGGCCACGGCAAGCTTCACACAGGACTCCTTGAATTATCGTCGTGGCCCGGACGTGTCGGGATCGACAGCGCCGCGTAGGCCTGATGCAGCGCCGTCGCCATCGCCGAATCGCCGAATCGCTCACGGGCGCGGCGGCGTCCCGCCGCCCCCAGCCGGGCACGGCGCTCGGGATCGCGGGCCAACGCGGCAACAAGGCGCGCAGCGCCCTGAGCATCTCCGAGCCGTACCAGATGACCGGTCTCCCCCTCCTCCACCAATTCCGGCAACGCCCCCCAGGCGTAGCCGACCACCGGCCGCGCCGCGGCCATCGCCTCCAGCGCGGTGCGCCCGAAGGACTCCTGGAAGCGCGACAGACTGACCACGATATCCAGCTCGGTCAGCGCCTCGACCGGCAAGTCGACGTAGCCTCCGTAGACCAGGCTTTTGGGAGCCAGTCCCCGGGCCCGGCGGGCCAACAGCGACTCCAGGGCAGGCGTCCGCGGCCCGAAGAGCACCACCCGAAGGTCAGGAGCCAGGCGCGTTAAGTGGCGGGCCATGGCCTCCAGGTCCTCGAGCCCCTTCTTCGGCAGGTTGCTGCTCAGCATGCCCACCGCGAGCGGCACCGCCGACCGCATCGGCAGCGCGAGCAGCGGCGCCATTTCAACCGTATTGGGCACCACCCGCACCGGCGGAGCTGGCAAAGGGGACGCATCGTGCTGCGGCGCCTCGCAAGCGGTTGCGGTGGCTCGGGAGTTGGCGATCACCAGGTCCGCCCCCTCCTGCACCCTTCGCATCAGCGTGGCAGCATCGGCATTGAGGGTGCGACAGAGCGCGGCGTCGTGGGCGGGCAGCTCGCGCACATGGACCACGGCGGGCACGCCCGCCTCTCGGGCCGCGACCAGCGGCTCTTCCAGCACCAGGGTGTTGGCGTGCACCGCCTCGATCCCGAAGCGTCGAATCAGTTCGCGGAAGTGGCGCAGGGTGGCGGGCTCGGGCGCCCGTCCCCGCTGCCACCAGCCATAGGGCAGAACCGCCACCGCCCGAGCGTGCGCGCGCAGCGCCTCCACGTATGCCTCGTTGACGGCCGAGGGCAGACAGACGACCACGTTCCAGCCCAACCGGCGCATCGCCTTCAGCACATCGAGCAGGCTGCGTTCGGCGCCGTAGAGGGCGTGGCCGGCCTGATGACCGCACAGCAGCACGCTGCGCTCACCTGGGCGGTACTCGGCATCGCCGGGCAGGATCGGCCAGGCGGCCCGCCCCTCGTGACGCCCTCGGGTCAGATAGTGGTGAAGCGCCTCCTGACCCTGCTCGTCGACGTCAGGATAGGCATAGCGATAGCCGGAGACGCTGAAGTGCGGGCCCGGATCGCGCCCCTCGACGCTGCCGGCCTGCCAGTAGTGGGCCAGTGGCTCGATGATCGTGTCCTGAAGGTCGAGGTGGGTACGCAGGTACCAGCCGGCATCGAACAACTCCGAGGCCTGCAGCGTGTCCAGCGGGTGGGCCGAGCGCACCGGCAGCGCCTGGCGGCAAATGGACGAGGGAGCGGCGTAGGGTCGCCAGGCAGGCCGCAGGGGGAGGTACAGGTCCGATGGAGACTCGGCCGCTGCATGCCAGCGCCGGGCCGCGTCCATGTAGGCCTGGCGCACGCCGACGAACTGGGTGCTCAAATGGGTGGCCCCGCTCTGGCTGAGCGAACCGGCGTCCGCCCGGCCGAAGGCCAGCGGCACCCCGGGCAGTGCATCGACCACCGACGCCTCGCCGAACGCCGCGATCAGGCGCTCATGATACTCGCTGTCGGCATTGACGCTCACCGCGTCCCAGCCACCGAGCGCGTCGACCGCCGCGCGGCGAACCATCAGCGAGGAGATATTGCGATAGACCCAGCCCTCTTCCTCCACACGCCAGCGATGAAAGTGCAGTGCCGGAGTGGCCCGCACCCAGTGCGAGAGACTGGCCATGGCCTCAGGCGCGGCCTCAAGGGCCGCAACCTGGAGGGCTAGCTTCTCAGGATGCGACCAGTCATCGCTGTCATGGGTGGTGATCAGCGTCCCGCTCGCCGCCATGAGGCCTGTGTTGCGGGCCGCGTAGGCCCCGGCGTTGACGCCGTGGCGTAGCAGGCGCAGCCGCACGTGGCCTGGGCACTCCGCCACAAGTGCTTGCAGCACCCCCCAGGTGTCGTCGCTGCTGGCATCGTCCACCACCAGCAACTCCAGGGCCACGCCACGCTGGGCAAACAGGCTGTGCAGGGCCGTGGCGATGCTGCTCGCCGCGTTGTAGACCGGCACGATCACGCTGACCAGAGGTGGGGAGTGAGGGGTGAGTTGTGAGGAGTGAAGAGTAGGCGGCGAGCACTGAGGCGTATCGGCCGCCAGATTATCGAGAGTCAATGGCTGACCAGGCACCCGACGCGTGATGTGCGATAGCCCCTGCGCCCGCCAGATCCGATTAATCCAGGCCAGCCGCTCAGTCTCATCGCCCAGGGCATTGGCATGGGCCAGGGCCGTATTCGCCTGCTCCGGGAACCGACGATCCAGCTCGGCCAGCACCCTGGGCAGGTGCGCGGTTTTTTCACTGTTCGAATCCGGCCCGAGCGAAGGCGAACAGAGCGCCTCCACCGCCAGCAGGGCCGGCCCGATATGCGCGGGATGTGTGATCAGCCGCCCCTCGGGCAGCAGGCAGGCACGCACTCGCGTCCACTCACCCCGCCAGGCCCACCAGCGCGCCAAGGCCCAGGCCGCGTGCTGGCGCTCCTCGACATCCGCCTCCTCGTCGCCGCGCAACCTCTCGAGCCTCGGCACCATCACCGCCTCGGCCCCGCGCCACAGATGGTGCTCCCAGGCGAGCGCGCGATTATCCCGGGGCAGCCGTCCCTCGTACTGCCCATGGCGCAGATAGTGCACCAGCGGGTTGAGCCCGGCTTCGGCCACGTCGGGATAGCGGGCCAGGTACCAGGCGCCGTCGAAGCCCGGCCCGGGTGCGAGGCCGGCGGCCGCCCCTCGTGTCAGGTAGTGGCCGACCGGATCGCGGGCGGCCTGGGCGTCGTCGGATACCCCGGGCTGGCGGCGGTACCAATCGGCATCGAACAGCGTCGACTGCGCGATCAGCC
This sequence comes from Halomonas sp. LES1, assembly GCF_031846005.1. Lineage (NCBI taxonomy): Bacteria > Pseudomonadati > Pseudomonadota > Gammaproteobacteria > Oceanospirillales > Halomonadaceae > Halomonas > Halomonas sp. LES1. The sequence continues at coordinate 670,042 of NZ_JAVRGC010000002.1, read as the reverse complement.
GGTGTGCCTCGTCGCCGCCCCGGCCGTAGGCTTTCTGCCGCCGGCGCCGCCAGGCGCCGAATATGCCCCTCGGCCCCTTCATGGCTCGCTCCTCGTCACTCGACCGTCACGCTCTTGGCCAGGTTGCGCGGCTTGTCAACATCGGTGCCCTTCACCAGGGCCACGTGGTAAGCCAGCAGCTGCTGGGCGACCACGTGCAGCACCGGCGAGAGCAGGCCCCCGACCTCGACGCCCTCCCGTTCGGGCAGGCGGAGAATATGCACGCCCTCGCTCGGTGTCATGTGACAGCAGCCGTCGGCGAAGACGTAGAGCTCGCCGCCCCGGGCGCTGACCTCCTGCATGTTGGCCTTGAGCTTGTCGAGCAGCTCGTCATTGGGCGCCACCACGACCACCGGCATCTCGCCATCGACCAGCGCCAGGGGGCCGTGCTTGAGTTCCCCGGCGGGATAGGCCTCGGCGTGGATGTAGGAGATCTCCTTCAGCTTGAGGGCGCCTTCCAGGGCGATTGGGTAGTGATGGCCGCGGCCCAGGAAGAGCGCATGGCGCTTGTCTGCGAAGCGCTGGGCCCAGTCGCGAATCGACGGCTCCAGGGCAAGCACTTTCGCCACCGCCGTCGGCAGGTGGCGAAGTTCGGAGAGATACGCCTGCTCGCGCGCCTCATCGAACCTGGCGCCATATCCGCGGCGCTTGGCCAGCAGCAGGGTCAGCAGGAACAGCGCCGAGAGCTGGGTGGTGAAGGCCTTGGTGGAGGCCACGCCGATCTCCGGGCCGGCCCGGGTGATGAAGCGCAGCGCGGTCTCGCGCACGATGGTCGACTCCGGCACGTTGCAGATCGCCAGGGTATGGCGATGGCCCAACGCCTTGGCATGCTGCAGGGCGGCCAGGGTGTCGGCGGTCTCGCCGGACTGGGAGATCACCACCACCAGCTGGTCGGGATTGGCGATTGATGCGCGGTAGCGGTACTCGCTGGCCAGCTCGACGTTGCAGGGCACGCCAGCCACGGCCTCGATCCAGTAGCGGGCCGTCATGCCGGCGTAGCTGGAGGTGCCGCAGGCGAGGATCAGCACCGCGTCGACCCGCTCGAGGATGCCTTCCGCATCGGCACCGAGGATGCCGGCCGACAGGCGGCTCGCCCCACCAATCATCTCCAGGGTATTGGCCAGGGCCTGGGGCTGCTCGAAGATCTCCTTCTGCATGAAGTGGCGATAGTCGCCCAGCTCCACGGCATCGGCGTTGAGCTGGGAGATCACCTCCTCGCGGGTTACCGGACGCCCTTCTCCATCGACCAGCTCGATGGCCTCGGCGGTCAGGCGCCCCACGTCCCCGTTCTCGAGGTAGATCATGCGTCGCGTGACCGAGAGCAGTGCGGAGGCGTCCGAGGCGGCATAGTGACCCTCTTCGCCCACGCCCAGCATCAGTGGCGAGCCTTCGCGGGCGACCACCAGGCACGGCTCTTGGTTGCTGCCTGGTTCCGCCCCGCGAATCACCGCCAGCGCATAGGCACCGACCAGATGCGTCACCGCCAGGCGCACCGCCGTAAACAGGTCCGGCGCCGGCGCCTGGGCGAAGGCATTGCCTCCCGCCAGGCAGGCCTGCACCAGGTGCGCGATGGTCTCGGTATCGGTATCCGAGGTGAAGACGTAGCCGAGCCCCTCGAGCTGCTGGCGCAGCGGCTCATGGTTCTCGATGATGCCGTTGTGCACCACCGCGAGCCCCTCGGACACGTGCGGATGCGCATTGCGCTCCGCCGGCACCCCGTGGGTGGCCCAGCGCGTGTGGGCGATACCGACCCGGCCGCTCAGGCCCAGCTCCGCCACGCGGGACTCGAGCTCCGACACCCGGCCCTTGGCGCGGGCGCGCTGCAGGCCGCCCTCCCCCTCAGGAGCCAGCAGTGCCAGGCCGGCCGAGTCGTAGCCGCGGTATTCCAACGTCTTGAGACCTTCCAGCAGGAAGGCGGTACATTCCATTGCGCCGATAGCGCCAACGATTCCGCACATAACAGATCCAAAAACTCCTAACACAAAATTGGGACGACCGCCAGCTTGTCATTTGGCTTAAAATCGGCACCTCAACGTAGAAAAACAAACATCAAAAAACGCAACACCACCTTCTTAACCCAATGAAAAACATAGTTTTTTTAAAAAACAGAGCTACAGCTGGCTAACATAATTTTTGAAGGCGATTTGATAACTTATGGATAGCAAGAGCCACGGGCGGATTTTCTGAAACAAAAATAGGATCTTCAACCACACCCAAGATTAACGAACTTCAATAAGAGAGAGATACGGCATAAGCACCATTAGTAACAAAACCTATAAAACCTTCCGCAAAAACCAAGGCTTCACCACTTCGAAAAACACGCAGACAGGCATTATCCTGCGAGCCAAAGCAAGCAGCTAGTGACTTGAAACAACACCACCAACCAAACGGATTTCGCTCTTCTTGCTCTTCCACTTCATCAGATAAATTTTTTTCAAAACTACACCTCGCGGAACATTCAAAGATACTTCATAAACCTCTTCACCTGGTACCAAAGGAAGGTATTTAAACAGTCCTACATTCTTGTTCTTCGAAGATGAAACGCCTAACAAATCCCCAAGAATGAGACTATCTACTTCTCCATCCTCACCCTCGAAACTAAATGATAAGAGAGCACCACCATCAACCACGCCATCAGAACATAACAGGTTAATCTTAATACTTACCGATGCTACAAACTCTCCTTTGGCAATAAGCTCCTTACCCTGACCAAGATCTTTACCCTGAACTTTAGCTTCTTCACGGTTACTTTTCTCAGCTAAACCCAACCCCTTCTTAAAGCTTTCTTCAACATCATTGATCACTTCGCCTATGCAACCCATATCAGGGTTGTACATCGACTCATAGATACAGCCTTCACTTAGCGGCCTAACAACCTCAATCTTTTTATTAAAGGGTCTTCCAATAGAGGAAAAGTAATCATAGAATTTAAAATCACCCTTAGATCTTCCTAATGCCCCATGCTCAACCCATACATTTGGCACCCCTAAGGAGTCAGCAAAAATCAAACCATGTAAAGACTGAGATATTATAACCTCGCAGTCAAGCATATCCTTCAGAAGACCAAGAATATCTGTTGTAGCGATATCAATAAACTTTACACCAGGAAGGTCACGGTATGCTTTACAAAAAGACTCCCTACCTCTAAAGGTAATATGTGGAATCACACCAAACTTATAATTTGGGTTTCGATCGGAAATTTCGCCGTAAACCTTTGCCACAAGGAGACCTGGATCTCCGACTGAAACTGATTTGTGCAACTTCTTTGGCAACAAAAGCCTAGAAAGGTGCCCTCTTACGGAGTTCACTTTAACGTTATCACTTAACGAACCAACAGCCTGAGATGGATCCATGAAACCAGAACCGATCACATGCACATCACTATTGCATTGAGATAACCCCTGGCTATTGGAAAGCCAGCCTAAAATACTACCCGTAGACAGTAAGTTGCATGCTGAAATTGGCGAGTACTTATACTCAACACCAAAGTACTCTCTGAGCAGGAAAGGAGTTACTTCATCACCGGCATTTCCTCCTCCGCCAGACGGCCTCCACCAGTATGCTAAAATCTCAGAGCTAATCACACCACACCCCCCAGCCTCTCAACAACAAGCATGATAACCTCAAATTCTCCTTTATATGCCCACTCTTTTAAAAAAATATTATCGACACTTGAGCATTCTGAGACAGAGAACTCAAAGGAACTTTTTACAGCCCCCCCCGCGACCGGAATATACTTGAACCAACCAATCTCAGGCCTTTTCGACAAGGACATTCCAGAGACCTCTGCAATATCTTGGGACGCCACCCCCATGCATAGCAAAAGCCCCTTCTTATTACTCAAAACCTCACCTTCAAATTTTAGCTCATAAGAGACCCTGTAATTCCCGGCCTGTGAAATATCCACCTCAAATGATGGATTAAAGCCCTTGCCATCACTACTGGTGTACTCAAGCAAAATCACCCTAGACTCTTTGCACTTTACAAAATCATCTATTATCGTCGGAAAGGGACTAATAAAACTTTCGAAGTCATCTATTGATTTGTTATTAGAAAGCTCTTGATCAATTACAGAAATATTGCCCTTTTCGCCAACAGAAGCTCTTGTATCTTGAGATGCATGTAACGTTTGAAGAAACGCAGGCTTACGAGAATCAATTATGACAGGCCTATGCAGATCTGTTTCCATATGACTAACTGATGACGGAAGATAAAACCTCTCTTCTTCTTTAACAAACTTACCAATAGTTGCTTGACCTTGGGACATCAGATGCTTCCTTAACACCCTAAAGTCACGATATTCCCCACATTGATACTTAGCTACAACTCCCAAGCTGAACGAAACAGACATGCCAAAAAAACCGAAGGCCGCATAATGAGAAAGCTGATCAAGATAATCATGACTCAGCAAGTCATCATCATCTACTCTAAAAACCACAACCACAGCATCTCCTGAAGAGGAAAATGAAACCCCCTCCTCAATTATATTCTTGTAATCGACCTCCCCTCTAACTTTGTATAACAACAAAAACGGGTATTTTTCCTTCGCCTCAAACAACTTATCCTTCCACTTCTGTGGCAACTCTTCTGAATACTGGATGATGTGCTTATAATTATATCTCTCTGTATAGCTCTCGTATATAGGAAGTGCCCTGTCTAAAAATATATCAAACCTCGGCCCCAACCTTTCATCCGAATAAAGCTGAGATATATAATCATGCTCAGTCAATTGAGACGAGATCTTCCAAGCCGTACTCCTAGGAAAATACACACTAAATCTTGTTACGCCATAATAAAAAACTTTTTCATCGCTCATGTAAAGCTCTCAATAAATGAATCAAAAATTAACAAAAGGAGTTTTCTGCATTTCGGTAAAACTCACGACCAGCCACTCGACCAAAAAAATATCAACAAACGACCAGCATCCTCTCCCAAATCTCCACAACCTCTTTTGCAAAATAACGCTTTATAGAAATATCCGCAATAGGCTCTGATAGCTTACTATTCAATAAAGTGTTTTTCGCAGCTTCAAGGTTACAAACCACCGCACTCTTCCCCCAGGTTTCAATCGCACCATCCCAATCCCAAACAATTGGAACAGCTCCTGTTAAAGCACCTTCACCAACAGCCATATGAAAAGATTCAAAATCTGATGGCGAGAGTATAAATCCCACCATGGTAAACCAGTCGTTTACGTCGTCACCGGGGGGGTCAAAGATCACCTTATGCCGCAACCGGGGATTGCTATTGATGCGCTCAAAGACGTTGCGATAGTAAACCAGTTCGTCCTCGCGCTTGAGCAACCAGCCGTAGTCTAGCGGGTGCTTGCCTTTCACTCGCAAGCAGTAGCGATCGTCCTCTTCCAGCAAGGCTGCCAGCAGGTCCACGGCGCGGTCGAGACGCTTGCTCTTGGGCGCGACTCCTACCATGCCCAGCGTAAAACGCGCTTCCCCGGTTTTCTTCTTGGGTGTGAACTTGGTATCGTCCAGGTAATTGGGAATCACCGAGGTCTTGTCGAAAGGGAAACCAGCGAACACTTCCAACGCCTGTCGACGGGTATGCTCACTGACGAAGCTGATGTGGTCGATGTTGTTCCAGTTGGCCTCGCCCATGTAGGGCGTGCGGCTTTCCTGAGCGTGAAAGCGTGCCACCAGGCGCTGATGAGGCTTTTTGTGGTGGGAGTACCACTTGAGGTTACCCAGACACCACTCGCAAAAAATCACATCGGCCTGCTCCAGCAGGGCGCGACTCTTCGCTTCGTCATGCTTGTTGTGGCCCTGCCACTGGTCGGTGAGGAACTCAAACTGCCCGGTGGCTTCCAGCTTCTTCTGTAGCAGGGTAAAGAACTTGAGGTCGTGTCCGGCTACCAGCACCTTGGTCTTGGCCTTCGGCTCGGGCGCCTTGGGGGCCTCCGCCAGCCACTGACGGATCTCCCCTACCCGCGTCGAGAAGGTGTGGCGCTCGGCCAGCCGCTTCAAGGCATCGGCGGCCTGCTGGGCCACTTGAGGCTCGTTGAGCGCTCGGGTCAGCTGACACCGAAACTCATCTTCGCTGTTGGCAAACAGCGGGTAGTCCTGGCCCAGCAGCTGCTCGTGGAGGGGGTTGCGGTTGAGGATCGCCGCACAGCCGGCCCCGCCATACTCCAGGATCTTGGTGGAGTACTCCACGGTGTCGTTCATGCCCTCGTCACGCCAGGAGAGCCCAACTCGAGCCTGCTGAAGCTGCCGCTGCACTGCTTCACGGGATTGTGCTCCTAGCCACTGCAGCCCGGCGGTGCTTTCCAGTGCTTGTTGCATCTGGTGCTTGTAGCCTGGGCACCCTGGCTCGTCGTGGATCTTGTCTCCGATCATCACCAGCTCACTACCGGAAAGATCGCGGTGGATGGCGGGCCAGGCCTCGGTCATTTCCAGCGTCATCCAGTCGCCCTTAAACTTGCCGGCATAGATCGCCTGCAGGGGACGCTCACTAATAGGTGACAGATGCTCGGGAAGATCCGGTATCACCGGAGTATAAAGCCTCACCTTGTTGTCACCCAGATCAGGCACTAAGGCCTGCCAAAGTGCCTTGAAGCCCTCCGTCTGACAAAGCAGCCGCTGGCAGCCCTGGGCAATGCGCTGCATCAGCAGACGCTGGTCAGGGGTGTAATCACTCACCGCCTGGGGAATGTCGGTCAGGTACATCCAGCACTTGGCCAGCACGTCCGGCGCGTCCAGCAGCTGGGTGGCGATCTCCAGCCCGCGCACAATGGTGACGTCATAGGGCTGGGTGCGGTCCAGGCGAATGGCCAGCTCTCCCATCATCGCAGGGGTAATGCGGGCAAAGCCCCTACCTTGCCAGTGCTGGCGGTCGCTGCCATCGATAATGTTGAGATTGCCGGCGGCCTTCAGGGGGCCATACAGCTCGTCGCGCTCCGGGGTGCTTCTGGCCAGGAACTCGACCTCCGCTTCACCGGTCGCCGCGGCGGCCAGAGCGATGGTCTGGGCCCAGATGGAGGAGCCGTCGATGTAGTTGAGGTCGGGATTGCCGCAGATCAGTACACGCTTGGTCATGGTTTAACCTCCCACCGCTTGCTGGGCCGCGCCGAGGAGCTGGAACTGGTCACAATCGGCGAGGTAGAGATCCGGGCGCGTGATGCGCGCCTCCGGGTGGGCCTTGATGGGTTGCTTGAGAAACTCAGTGTGCTTCCAGAGCGCGCCGCCCAGGCTGGCCGGCGCGCCATAGGCGAAACGATCCTGCTCCGGCGCCTTGGCCCAGCCGCCCGCCTCTGGCTCGTAAAGGCTGGCATTGGCCAGGTCACGCAGGTAGTGCTCGCCGTAGAGGGCCTGGGGGCTCAACCAACCTGCCAGGGGAGACTCGGCGTGCTGCTCCGCCAACCAGGGCGCCTTCTGCCCCCGCTGCAGCAGAGTGATGTTCTCCGAGAGCGAACCGGCCAGCTGCGCCAGTCCCGGCGCACAGGCGATGCCCAGCTGGAAGTGGCGGTAGCTCTGCTTGCGGGCGAACTGGTTCAGCATCTCAAGATCGGCCTGGCTATGCGCCTCGGCCACCAGTGCCATGGCCGGATCGGTGGGCAGGCGGGTTTCGATGCCCAGGCGGTCGAAGATATCGTTCAGGCGGTGGGCGTAGGTGTGCTTGGCGAACACCTCGCGGATGCCCGCCAGGCTACGGCGGCGCCACTCGGCGTCGTCGGTCATCAGGGTGTGCAGGGCCGCGTCGGCCTCTTCCTGACTATGGACCAGCCACACGGCATCGGAGTCGAAGAGGTTGTCGATGCCCTTGGCATAAGTGCTGACCACGGGGGTACCGCAGGCCATCAGCTCGAACACCCGACGCGAGAACATGGTGGGGGAGTCGGTCACCGAGTTGACGTTGAGGAATACCCGGTAGCGGCTGTACTCGCCGCAGAGTTCCTTGTAGGGCAGGCTGCCCTTGATCCCGGCCTGGTACTCCTCGGGGAAGGGGAAGATGCCGGTGCCATGGTTGCGATCAAAGATATCCAGGCCGTGGCGGTTGGCCGCCTGCAGCAGCCAGCGCATGGCTTCGCCGCGCTCGGCGTGGCGGTTGCCGTACCAGCTGCCCGCGAAGCAGGCGCGGGGCTTGCGGCCCGCCAGCGGCGCCGGCTTGTGCAGCGCCGGCTGGGCGGCAAACGGCATCGCATGGACGTTGGGGTTACCGGTCTTGGCCTGGTAGGAGTCCTTCATGTTGGCGTCGGTGGTGAAGATGTGGTCCACCAGCTTGGCGCTGCACATGAACTTCTGGTGATGAACCGGGTCCTCCTTGTTCCAGAACAGCGTAGGTATGCCCTTCTCCCGGGCGTACTGGCAGATATGGGCGATTTCCTGACCGGGCTTGTTGGCGTAGTCCGCTACCCGGTACTGCCAGCTGGCGTAGTTGCCCTTCCAGGCGCTCTCGATAAAGAAGAATTCAGGCTGGTACTTCTCGGCCAGGGCATACCAGTTATCCGGGCGCGGTTGAATCAGGTTCACATCCTGCTCGAAGCAACCGGTGGTGAACTCGTCCATGACGCCGATCACATAGGGCTTGCTATTGGGCGGCTGCTCCGGCCAGCCAAGAATACTGATCTCGGCGGCCTGGGCGCTGGGGGGCACGAACTGGATGGACTGGGACTTGTACGGCTTGGGCTGCATGCGCAGCTCACGCAGCATCACCTGCTCGTCATCCTTCTTGTTGAAGCCACACACGCCTATGCGGATCTCGCTGACGCCTTCGGGTACGCTGAAGCTGTGCAGCTCCTGGATCTGGTTCTGGGTACAGGGAAGATACTTGAAGTAGGCCTTGAGGTGGCCTGACTTGGCCATCTTGCCGCAAGGGGTATCCACCGGCTTGCCGTCGGCATCGAAGGCGTTGATCAGCAAAACTGCCTTGCGATTCTGGGCGCCCTTGATATTGCGGTACTCGGAAGCGGCTTCGATGATCAGTGCCTGGCCGGCCTTGACCGGCACGCTGTGCCAAAGGGGGTCCTTGGAGGGCAGCTCGACGGTTTCCGGGCGGCTAAAGACGCCGAGGCTGTGCTGGGACGATGACGGCTTGGCAGAGGCGGCGTCAGCGGTTGCGAGCGCTTTGGCAGGTGTCGAGTGCGGCGCTGTCATCGGCTTGGAAGCTGCCGCGGGCGCCGGCTGCTCAGCAAACCCACTCCCCTCCCCCTTCAGCGCCCTTACCATCGGCTCGGTATGCTTGGCGAACAACAGTTCGGTCGTCGGCTTCGGAACAGGCAGCTTCAGTGACCCCTGAAGGCCTGTCGTCAGACTTTTGGCACTCCCCGCATTAAAACTCACCACACCCTCATACTTCCGGGCGTACTCAGCCAACGGTGCCACATCAGAAACCACCAGACGCTTCCCATAGGCCAGGGCTTCGGTCGCCTTCATCGGTGGGACAAGCTCGCACACCGGCAGCTTCTTGCGCGGGATCACCACGGTATCGATCAGCGCATAGTAGCTCGCCACCTCATCATGGGGCACGCGCCCCACCTGGATCAGCCAGGGGTGATCGGCCTGTGAGTCAGTCCGGCCCACGACGCTCGTGATCGGCTGATCGTCGCCGACGATCACCAGCTTGAGCCTTTCTCCCTGATCCACCAGTTCGGCGCAGGTATCGATCAGCGTATCCAGTCCCTCATAGGGCGCGATGCTGCCGACATAGCCCACTACCCTGTCTTCCTCGCCGATTCCCAGGCGCTTTCTCAGCATCGGATCGGCCGGCTTGATCTCGGGCAGCGCGCTCATGCCGTTGGGCACGATCTCGACCCGGTCCACGTCGACGCCGCGTCGCCCCAGCTCTTCCTGCATCGGCAAATTGAGCGTGAAGACCTTCTGGGCCTGGCGGGCCACGAACGCATCCCGCTTGGCTTCTCGCTTGCCGGCAGGTGAACCGGCGTACCCCGGTTCGCGAGCATCACGCGACAGTTCCCAGAAACCGCGTACCTCGTTGTAGAACGGCAGGCCCAGACGCTTTGCCGCGATCCAGGCGGGTAACCCGACTGTGTAGTTGCTGGCGGCGAGCACGATTGCCGGCCGATAGACCTGGAACAGCTCCACGAAGCGCGCCACGCTGGCCTCCAGGTGGGCGTTCTCGTCGGCGGGAGCCGTGCCCTGCGGCCAGGCACTATGGAGGTAGCGCACTCCTTTCACGACGGTTTCCGGCGCCACGTTCACGCCCCCGCCGTTCAGCTCCCATGGCCGCCCCGGCCGCACGAAACAGAGCGTCTCGAAGCCATGCTGGTTCAGCGCCTGGGCGATGCCCTGGGTGCGAATCGCGTAGCCGTTGCTGGCGTAGCTCTGGCCATGGCTGACCATATAAGCCACTCGGCCCGGGATGGGAGCAATCAGGGGCGTAGCGGGTTGATCGGCAAGCCGAGTGGCGAGGTGGAGAAGATCGTCCATGGATATCCGGTATGCAGAGTAAAGTTGCTATAGATAGAAACTGCGGGGCCTACGACGCCAATCGCCCGATAAATCGGGCTCCTACGGGCCGATGGCTTGGCGCTGGATTAGCGGTGCCAATCGCGCGATAAATCGCGCTCCTACGTAAGAAGAGGGGTTATCCGAGCAGGCCGACCGCATCGACGACGGCGGGCTTGGCGCGCACGGCGTCGCTCTTAAGCATGAAGGGCTTGTGCTTGACCAGCACGCAGATCACGTCGGCCTGGGCCAGGGCCTCGTCCAGGCTGACCAGCGCCACGTTGTCGCCGTTCAGGCGCTTGGGCAGGCTCTCGATATTGGGCTCGACCACCTGCACCCGGCAGCCCAGCTCGGCGATCTTCTCGGTAACGCCGAGGGCGGGGCTCTCGCGCAGGTCGTCGATGTCCGGCTTGAAGGCCACGCCCAGGCAGGCCACGGTGAGATCGCTGCGCCTCGCGCCGGGATGGGTGCGGTGCAGCCCCTCGAGCGCCTCGCTCACCCGCGACAGCACCCACTCGGGTTTGGCGTCGTTTACCTCACGGGCGGTGCGAATCAACTGAGCCTGCTCCGGGCAGGCATCGACGATGAACCAGGGGTCCACAGCGATGCAGTGTCCGCCCACGCCGGCCCCTGGCGAGAGGATATTGACGCGCGGATGGCGGTTGGCCAGGGCGATGAGCTCCCAGACATTGATCTCCAGCTCATGGGCGATGGTCGAGAGCTCGTTGGCGAAGGCGATGTTCACGTCCCGGAAACTGTTCTCGGTCAGTTTGGCCATCTCGGCGGTACGGGCGGTGGTCGGCACGCACTCCCCCTCCACCACGATGCCATAGAGCGCGCAGGCGGCCTCGGCACACTTCGGCGTCATGCCGCCGATCACCCGGTCGTTCTCCACCAGCTCGCGGACCACGTGGCCCGGCAATACCCGCTCGGGGCAGTGGGCAATGCGAATGTCGGAGGCCTCGCCGTGAGTCTGGGGAAAAGTGAGGTCCGGGCGGGCCTCGGCCAACCACTCCGCCATCTGCTCGGTGGCGCCAACCGGGCTGGTCGACTCCAGTACCACCAGGTTGCCGGGCACCAGCACCTTGGCCAGCGCTTCGCTTGCGGCCTTGATGAAGCGCAGGTCGGCCTTGTGGTTCTGGCCATTCTCGTCGGTATGGAAGGGGGTGGGCACCGCCACCATGAAGGCATCGGCCGGCTCCGGCGCGGTGGTCGCTCGCAGGTAGCCCTCATGCACGGCGGCGTGCACCACCATGTCGAGCTCCGGCTCGATGATATGGATCTCGCCGCGGTTGATGGTATCAACGGCGTGCTGGTCGATATCCACGCCGATCACCTTCTTGCGCCGCGAGGCGAAGACGGCGGCGGTGGGCAGGCCGATATAACCAAGACCAATCATCGAGATCGTATTGAATTCCATACTCTGCTTCCTTGTTCGTGCCAGATATTGCTATCGACATAAAGAAAACGCCCGATCCGAGATCGGGCGTTGGTGGCCAGGGCGGCTGGCCGGTTGTGGCGCGGGGCGTGATTAGGCGATTTCGCTCTGCCGGACCACCAGCGCATCCAGGATGCGCTCACAGGCCTTGCCATCGCCGTAGGGGTTGTGCGCGAAGCTCATGGCGCGGTAGGCGTCGTCGTCGGTGAGCAGGCGAGTCAGCTCGGTGGTAATCACGTCCACGCTCGTGCCCACCAGCTTGACGGTGCCGGCGGAAACGGCCTCTGGCCGCTCGGTGGTGTTGCGCATCACCAGCACCGGCTTGCCGAGCGACGGAGCCTCCTCCTGGATGCCGCCGGAGTCAGTCAGGATCAGGTGGGCGCGGTTCATCAGGTAGACGAAGGGCAGGTAGTCCTGGGGCTCGATCAGCAGCACGTTGTCGATATCGGCCAACAGGCGATTCACGGGCTCGCGCACGTTGGGGTTGAGGTGCACCGGGTAGACGATCTGCACATCCGGGTGGGCCTTGGCCGTCTCGGCCAGCGCCCGGCAGATCCGCTCGAAGCCATCGCCGAAGCTCTCGCGGCGATGGCCGGTGACCAGTACCAGGCGCTTGTCATCATCGAGGAAATCGAAACGCTCGTGCAGTTCATCCGCCAGCGGACCGGCCTCCAGCTTGCGTACCACTGCAAGCAGCGCATCCACCACGGTGTTGCCCGTGACGTGCACGCTGGCGGGGGCCACGTTCTCGCGCAGCAGGTTCTGGCGGGAGGTATCGGTGGGGGCGAAGTGCTTGGAGGCCAGCGCGCCGGTCAGCTTGCGGTTGCCCTCTTCCGGCCACGGCGAATAGAGGTTGCCGGTACGCAGGCCGGCCTCCACGTGGCCCACCGGAATCTGCTGGTAGTAGGCGGCCAGGCTGGCGGCGAAGGTGGTCGCCGTGTCGCCGTGCACCAGCACCATGTCAGGCTGGAACTCGTCCAGCACCCCCTTGAGCCCCTGCAGGATGCCGCAGGTGATGTCGTTGAGATCCTGCCCCGGCTTCATCAGGTTCAGGTCGTAGTCCGGTGTAAGCTCGAACAGCGACAGTACCTGGTCGAGCATCTCGCGGTGCTGGGCCGTCACGCAAACACGCGCCTCGAAGCGCTCGTCATCGGCGAGTTGCAGGGCCAGAGGGGCCATCTTGATGGCTTCGGGGCGAGTACCGAACACGGTCAGGACTTTCATGAGCATCCTTGCAGTGTGTGTTAAGGAAAAAAAGTGTCGTTTACCAAGCTTACGAACGTGTGACTCCGGCGAACCAACCCGCTGTCTTCAGCGGGCATCGCCAGGCGCACCCTGACGAAGCTCCAGCTCCTGGCAACGGCGAAAATAGTGTTCCAGTAGCTGCTGGGTGTGCTCGAGCTGCAGCGACTGGCGCTGCGCGATGTCATCGGGGAGCGAGCCCGCCGAAGGCTGCGGCTGTTTAGGGGCTGGGGGCGCTGCTCGATCGGCCGAGACCCGATGCTCCGAGGTGGGCACCGCGGGTGCTCGACGATTCTCCTTTTCCCCGTGCTGCAGGAAGTGAATCAGCGGGTTGACGCCGCTCACGGCCACATCGCGATTCTGCTGCTGGTAGCCGCGAGTGTGAAATGCCGCCGAAGGGTTGCGCCCCACCCGCCATCCATAGCGGGCAAAGTGGCTCGCCGGACACATGTCGAGGCTCGCCACATCGGGATAGGCCCTGAGGTACCACTCGGCGTCGAACCACGAGGAGTGCTTGATCATCTCGATCTGCTGTTCAAGATCCATGTTTTTCACCTTGCCACGCCACCGGCGTGGGTAGTCGGTCCTCTTTGCTGCCGAAACGCAGGTAGTGCACCAGCGGGTTGAGCCCGGCCTGGGCCACGTCGGGGTATTCGAGCAGGTACCACTGGCTGTCGAAGGCCGGGCCGGGCGAACGCCCCTCCTGGCCGCCGAATTTCACGAAGTGCTCGAGGCCGTTCATGCCGCTCTGCCCGACATCCGGATAGCGCCCGGCATACCAGGCCTCATCGAAGAAGCCGGACTCCCTGACGAGGCGCAGATCCTCCTTGCTGGTGCGGCGATCGCCCCGCGCTTTCGATCGCTTGCCCAGCGTGGCGAAGGCATCCACCAGGCGCTTCGGCTGTTCGCTGAGCTCGGCCAGGCGCCGCTCCTTCTCTTGCAGCATCCGCGTCAGCTCGGCAAGCTCGTCGAAGCGAGCCTGCTGCTGGCGATGCAGGGTCGTGTTCTCCTCCTGCAGGGCCGCGCTGGCCCGCTCGGCGGCATCGAGGCGGTGTTGCTGCTGTTCATGCCGTTGCTCGAGGGCCTGATGACGCTGCTGTAGAGCCTCAAGGGCCTGAGCCTGGCGCTCGCTCTCCTCCAGCGCCTGGCGCTTGGCGGTTTCGAGCTCCTCTATGCGCGCCTGGGATTTCGCCTGAGCGGCCTCGGCCGCCTGCAGCAGCTCGGTCAGCTTGGCGGTCTCGTCGAAGCGCGTGGCCTGCTCCTCCTCAAGCCGGCACTCGGCCTCATGGCGAGCTCTGTCGGCCTTGCTCCGCACCGCCTCGGCCTCTTCCCGCGCTAACTCGGCGGCCCGGCGCGCGCTCTCCACCTGGCGCCGGGCCGTGCTGATCGCCTGGTCACTACCTCGCCCATCGGCCTGGGCCGCCGGGCGCCCACTTAGGGGTGTGGTGCAGCAGGCCAGGCCCAGCCGCTGGAACACCTGCTGCATCAGGCGCATGCCGGGCTGCCCCGGCTGGAACTCCATCAGACGCTTCAGGGTGTCACTCTGCTGCGAGCCGACCGCGACGATGGCCAGCCCCTGGGACTGCTCGAAGAGAAAGTACGCTCTGCCCTCTCGCACCTGGCGATAGAGAGCCTCGCCCGGCTGGCCCGGGCCTGCCTGGCTGATCAGCACCACGCCGCGCGCCGAGAGTCGAGCCTGCCACTGGGCCCACTCCTGGCCGATCGACTTCGCAACGCCGGGCGCCACGTGCAGCAGGTCGACACTGCCCTCATCCAGTTGCTCCAGCGCATCGGCTTGCGAGGCCTGCCGAACCCGCGCGAGCTCCTGGTACTGGGCCTCCGTGTGTTCCACGAGCTCGGCGTCGGGCGGGCCGGCAGTGAAGCCGAGGCACTCGGCGTAGGGGTTGAGCCTCTCGAGGGCCTGGCAAAATGCGAACCAGGAGGTGCCCTCCTGGGTGCCCAGCTCAACGACCCGCTGGGGGCGCTGAGCCTCAATCAGCCAGAACGCCACCGGCAGGTGGACGCTCCATACCGAGCCCTTGACGAACTTGGGCCGCCAGAACATCGATTGCAGCGAGAGCTGCGGGATCAGCGTCTGGGAAGGCAGCTGGTCGCTGCCGGCCGCTGATGGAAACTGAAGTGATTGCGTCATGATCGGCCCTGTCGAGCTCAAGATGAAGAATACAGGTCGAGATAGCGGCCGGCAGCGGCGTCCTTGGCCGAGAGTCTGGGGGCGTCACCCCAGCGCCAGGTGTCACGCTGCCAGTCGATGGCGAGGCTGGGATCGTCCCAGCGGATCGCCCTCTCATGCTGGGGTGCATAGTAGTCGGTGGTCTTGTAGAGCACCTCGGCGCTGTCGCTAAGCACGAGAAAGCCGTGGGCGAAGCCCGGTGGCACCCACAGCTGGCGGTGGCTGTCGGCATCGAGGCGCACGCTCTCCCATTGGCCGTGGGTCGACGAATTCGGGCGGATATCCACGGCCACGTCGAGGATCTCGCCCTGAATCACGCGAACCAGCTTGCCTTGGGGCTGCTCTACCTGATAATGCAAGCCGCGTAATACGCCTTGGCTGGAACGGGAGTGGTTGTCCTGCACGAAGGTGGCCGTCACACCGGTCGCCTCCTCAAAGACCCGCTGGTTGAAGCTCTCTATGAAGAACCCGCGTGCGTCGCCGTGAACGACGGGCTCGAGGATCAGCAGGTCGGGGATGCGTGTGGGAATGACCTTCATTGAGTGCTTCCGAAGTGGCCCTCGGCCAACCGTTGCAGATAGTTACCGTAGCCGGTCTTGGCCAGCGCATGACCGTGGGCCGCCAGCACGTCGGTCGTGATCCAGCCCTGGCGCCAGGCAATCTCCTCGAGACAGGCGATCTTGAGGCCCTGGCGGTGCTCGATGGTCTGCACGTACTGGGCGGCCTCAAGCAGGCTGTCGTGGGTGCCGGTATCGAGCCAGGCGAAGCCCCGACCCAGACACTCGACCCGCAGGTCGCCCCGTTGCAGGTAGGCGTTGTTGATGCTGGTGATCTCGAGCTCACCGCGGGCGCTGGGTGTCACGGTCTTGGCGATCTCCACCACGTCGTTGTCGTAGAAATAGAGGCCGGTCACAGCGTAGGACGATTTCGGCGCGCTGGGCTTCTCCTCGATGGAGAGTGCACGGCCATGCTCGTCGAACGCGACCACGCCGAAGCGCTCCGGATCCTTGACGTAGTAGCCGAACACGGTGGCGCCCTGATGCATGGCCGCGGCCTCGCGGAGCTGGCCGGTGAAGTGCTGGCCGTGGAAGATGTTATCGCCGAGCACCAGGCACACCGGATCGTCGCCGATAAAGCGCTCGCCGATCAGGAAGGCCTGGGCCAGGCCGTCGGGGCTCGGCTGCTCGGCGTACTCGAACCGAACGCCGAAGGCCTCGCCGTCGCCCAGCAGGCGGCGGAACAGGGGTAAATCCTGCGGGGTGGAGATGATCAGGATCTCGCGAATGCCGGCGAGCATCAGCACCGAGACCGGATAGTAGATCATCGGCTTGTCATAGATTGGCAGCAGCTGCTTGGAGATCCCGTGGGTCAGGGGAAACAGGCGGCTGCCGGAGCCGCCGGCAAGAATGATGCCTTTTCGGGCCATGATGTTCATCCATGAGTAGAAGCCCGACTTATCGGTGGTCCGACGCTTCGGGAGTGGTAGAGGCCTCATTCGCGCGATAAATCGCGCCCCTACAAGGAGAGGTACTCTTCCAGCGTCAGCTCCAGCTGGCTATGCCAGTCGGGCAGCGTTAGCCCAAGTGCCTTTTCAAGCTTGTCGACCGCGAGACGCGAGTTCTGCGGCCGCTGGGCGGGGGTGGGGTATTCCGCGGTGGGAATGGGGGCAACGTTCCCGGGCGTGATGGCCAACGCTTCGCCACTTTCCAAAGCCTGACGAAAGATTTCGCAGGCGAAGCCATGCCAGCTTGTCTCACCACGGGGGGCAAGATGATAGACGCCGCTGGTTAGCTCGGCCCTGAGCAGCAACGGAATGGCCAGCGTAGTCACCTGGGCGGTCAAGCGTGCCGGCGTGGGGGCACCGACCTGGTCACTGACCACCTTGAGCGCATCGCGCTCACGCCCCAGGCGCAGCATGGTCTTCATGAAGTTGTTGCCGCGGGCACCATAGACCCAACTGGTGCGAAAGATCAGGTGCGCACAGCCACTGGCCTGCACCGCCTCATCACCCGCAAGTTTGGTCTGGCCATAGAGACTCAGCGGGCAGGTGGCACTCTCCTCCTGCCAGGGCGCCTCACCATCGCCGGAGTAGACGTAGTCGCTGGAGTAGTGAACCAGCCACAGGCCACGCGCGGCGCTGTAGGCGGCCAGCTGAGCCGGCAACTCGGCGTTGAGACGGCGAGCCAGCTCAGGCTCCTCTTCGGCCCTGTCCACCGCGGTGTAGGCCGCGGCGTTGACGATGAGCGTGGGCTGGTGTGCTTTCAGCCACTGATCGACTGCCGCCGCATCCGCAAGGTCCAACTCGGCACGATCAGGTGCGTAGACTTCGCCCAGCAGGCAGAGCTGACGCTGCAGCTCGAAGCCGACCTGGCCATTGCCCCCGGTGACAAGAATCTTCATTCGAGCACCCCCAGTCGCTCGCCGCGGTAACTACCGTCCAGCACCCGCTGCCACCACTCGGGATACTCCAGGTACCACTGCACGGTCTTGCGCAGGCCTGTCTCGAAGGTCTCCTCGGGCACCCAGCCCAGCTCTCGCTCGATCTTGCCGGCGTTGATGGCGTAGCGCAGATCATGGCCAGGGCGGTCGGCGACGAAGGTGATGAGCTCTCGGTAATGATCTACGCCTGCAGACTCCGCCGATCGCCCAATAAATTGGGCTCCTACAACACCACCAGCATCACCGGCATCATCGTAGGAGCTCGATTTATCGGTGGTCCGACACGTCGGCGATGGGGTTTGTCTAGAAGGCGGCACTATCTCCTGCAACAGGTCGCAGATCGTCTCCACCACCTCGAGGTTGGTCTTCTCGTTGTGGCCGCCGATATTATAGGTCTCACCCACCTCGCCTTCGGTAGCGACCTTGATCAATGCCCGGGCGTGATCGTCAACATAGAGCCAGTCGCGGATCTGCTGGCCGTCGCCATACACCGGCAGCGGCTTGCCCGCCAGGGCGTTGAGGATCATCAGCGGAATCAGCTTCTCGGGGAAGTGGTAGGGCCCGTAGTTGTTGGAGCAGTTGGTGATCAGCGTGGGCAGACCAAAGGTGCGCCGCCAGGCACGTACGAGGTGGTCCGCACCCGCCTTGCTTGCGGAGTATGGCGAGCTGGGGGCGTAGGGGGAGGTTTCAACAAACAGATGGTCTGTGCCTTCCAGGTCGCCATAGACCTCATCCGTCGAGATATGGTGAAAACGAAACCCCTCGGCCCTGGCTGGGTCGCTCTCCTGCAGCCCTTTCCAGTAGTTGCGGGCCGCCTCCAGCAGCACCGAGGTGCCGACCACATTGGTCTGGACGAAGGCCGCGGGACCGTCGATGGAGCGATCCACATGGCTCTCGGCGGCCAGGTGCATCACCACATCGGGCTGATGCTCGGCAAAGGCACGCTGCACCGCCGACACATCGCAGATATCGGCGTGGATAAAGGTATAGCGCGGGCTATCGGCCACCTCGGCCAGCGACTCCAGATTGCCGGCATAGGTCAGCTTGTCGATATTGACCACGCGGTGCTCGGTATTGGCGATAAGCTCGCGCACCACGGCGGAGCCGATAAAACCGGCGCCGCCGGTGATCAGGAAGGTCTTGGCCATATCAGTCCCTGTGATCACGAATGATCATGATCAGCATGCTCATGATAAAAGCCAGGAAGATGGTGACGATGGCGAATACCGTGATGTTGTAGAGCCGCTCAGGACGCGTGGGGTACTCGGGGAACAGCGGGCTCTGCAGCACGCTGACCTGCTTGAGCTTGCGCGCCGCCTCGATGCGGGTGTTCTCCAGCGCGGCCAGGGCGCTGGAGTAGGTTTGCTGGGCAAACTTCGCCTTGAGCTCCAGGGTCTGGTACTCGGAGGAGATGCGGTTGAGGGAGTCGCCCGTGGCCTGGGCCAGGCGATCACGCTCCTTGTCGATCTGCTCGCGCAGCGCCGCGATCTCGCTCTCTACCCGCACCACCTCGGCGGAACGTGCGCTGGAGAAGCTGCCCAGGGCGCTGCGGCGCGCCTGCAGCCTCGCCAGTTCGCCCTCCAGGGTACTGACGACCTGGTTGAGGCTCTCCACCGTGTGGGTCGGCGAGACCAGCCCCTGCTCGTTCTGGAAGGTCAGCAGGTCGTCGCGCGACTCATCCAGCCGGTCGCTTAGCCGGTCGACTTGTACCTCGAGGAAGGCCACCTGCTCCTCCGCCAGACGTTGGCCCATTGAGTTCATGTGCCGCTCACCTGCTCGCAGCAGCAGAGAAGCGAAATCATGGGCGAACTCCGGGGTGTAGGCCTGTACCTCGACGTTGAGCACGCCAGCATACTCGTCCATCTCCACGCTGATACGATCCCGGTAGTACTGGT
The DNA here is from genome assembly GCF_031846005.1 of Halomonas sp. LES1. NCBI lineage: Bacteria > Pseudomonadati > Pseudomonadota > Gammaproteobacteria > Oceanospirillales > Halomonadaceae > Halomonas > Halomonas sp. LES1. The sequence continues at coordinate 650,380 of NZ_JAVRGC010000002.1, read as the reverse complement.
GCAGCTCCTCGATAGGCGCCTCGCGATCCCAGAGCCGGGCGAAGACATCCCCGTGCTCGCTGAAGTGCCGCCGAAAACCGAGTTCGTCCTGAACCTGCTTGAGCATGTCGACCGAGAGCAGGTACTCACGCAGCAGCAGCAGGTCGCTGTCCCCCGAGGCACCGGTAAGGATCGACGAGAAGCTGATATCCGGCTGAGCGATCTGCGGGCTCTCCAACACCACGGTCGCGCGCGACACATAGCGGTCTTCAGCCCATATGGACCAGTAGAGGGCAACGAGGAAAATGGCCACCAGGGCGAGCGCCCACTGCGGCTGGGTCTTGATGAAGTGTTTCATGGCAATTGGTGTACCGGATTGTCGGTCATCGAGGCATTGCTGACAGCGCGTAGCGGTGCGAGAACCGCGGCACGATGGGTCAGCGAGAGGTGTCCTGGTGGTAGGCGGCGATGGCATCGTCGATATCGTCGTACCAGGTCGCTTGCCCCTGGCGCAGGTAGACGCCGGCCTGGCATAGGTCCTTCAGGATGCCCTCACTGTGTGACACCATGATCAGACTGGCTTTGCCGACCTTGTCCTTGAAGGCCTGCGTGGCCTTGGCCTTGAAGGCACGATCGCCCACCGAGGTAGCCTCGTCGGAGAGATAGACGTCGAAGTCAAAGGCCAGCGAGAGACCAAAGTTGAGCCGTGAGCGCATGCCAGATGAGTAGGTCTTGATCGGCTCATCGAACGCCTTACCGATCTCGGCGAACTCCTCGACGGCGTCGATGATGCGCTGCACGTTGAACCCCCCACCGTGAATGCGGGCCACGAACTTGACGTTCTGCCGGCCGGTCATCGAGCCCTGGAAGCCGCTGGAGAGCCCGATGGGCCAGGAGACCCGGCAGTTACGTCGGATCTCGCCCCGACCGGGGCTGTCCATTCCGGCGATCAGACGCAACAAGGTCGACTTGCCCGCGCCATTGCGCCCCAGCAGGCCGACGCTGACACCCCGCGGAAAGCTCAGGTTGACGTCCTTGAGCACCCAGTCGCTGCCGTGGTGGTTATGGTAGCGTTTGTAGAGGCCCTTGATCTCGATCATGCCGCCCTTCCCCTCATTTCGCTTTCAGCCGCTGGGCGAAGCGCACATGGAGCAACAACCCCAGGGCGATCAGCCCCAGGGTCACCAGCCAGAAGTAGATCAGGCTGGTGCCGTGGACGACCTTGTAACCCTCGAAGAAGCCCAGCCGAAGGACCTCGAGACCATGCACGATGGGGTTGAGCATCAGGTACTCGAGCAGGTAGTGGGGCAGGTGATTGAGCGGCATGATCACCCCGGAAAGAATCAGCAGCGGCAGACTGAGCATGCTTACTACCTTGCCAACCTCAGGCACCAATGAGCCCAGCACCGAGACGATCAGCCCCAGACCTAGCCCCAGGCACCAGAGCGAGATCCACATCAGCATGGCGCGGACCGCGTTGTCCGGGGCAATGTCTAGCCCGAGCAGCAGCCCGCCGGCGATGAACAGCAGGAAGACGAAGGTGCGCAGCATACCTTCCAAGAAGCAGCGCACCACCACCGGGTCGACCGGCTGCACCTGCCGGTAGGCAAACAGTGCTCGGCTGGCGTCCACCGCACCGAGTCCGCGCATCATGCCCTCGCGGATCATGAAAAAGCCCATCATTCCGACAATCATCCAGGGGATGAAGTCGGCGCCGACTATTAGCCGATCACCACTGATGACGCTGCGGATGCCCACCATAATCAGCACGAAGGCCGTGGGTTCGGCGATCATCCAGAACCAGCCCAGGCGGTCGGCCATGGTGCGAGCAATGGCCTCGCGCATGAACATGGCGTACCAGACGCTGCGGGTGACCTGCCAGGGGGTGCGGGTGGCGGTATTGGAAGTTTGGGGCATATTAGAGAGATTCATCGCCTCGTAGGAGCGCGATTTATCGCGCGATTGGAGGCCTTATCGCCCGATAAATCGGGCTCCTACGACGGGTGAGCCTGGTTGCATGAATCATCGCCCGATAAATCGGGCTCCTACGCCAGCGTAGGTGGCCGCCGGAGCTGTAGGAGCCGAATTCATTCGGCGATGATGGTGGGTCCGAAGCCGCCTGTCGGCGCCAATCGCCGGATAAATCCGGCTCCTACGAGTCTCTGGGCGCAGCCCGGTTAGAGGTCAACAGCGACCTTGGTGGCGACGGCGATCTGGTAGAGGATCTGGGTGATGCTGGTGGCGAGCTCGAGGTTGCGCGTGGGGACCTTGGGCATCACCAGGATCTCGTCGCCGGGGCGCAGGCGAGTGCCGTCGGCATCGACCACGGCGCCGTTCTGGCGCACCAGCAGGATGTGGTCGTCGTCGGCGCGGGAGCTGAAGCCCCCTGCTCCTTCGATGTAGTCCATGGCACTCAGCCCCGGCTTGAAGACCACCGCCTGGGGCACCACGATCTCGCCGCTGACCAGGATGGAGTCGCTGGACTCTGGGATAGTGACGACGTCGCCATCCTGCAGGCGGATATCGCTGATGCGGTCGTTATGGGCAACCACCAGGCGCCCGCTGGGTTCGACCCGGCGAGCGCGCTTGACGAAGTCCTGGATCAGCTTGGCCTCCTGGGCGCGACTGCTCGCCTCTTCGCTGGTACGCGACGGGGTGCCCAAATAGGTCATCTCCAGGCGGCGCAGGCTCTCCTCCAGAGACTGAGCCTGCTGGCGGCGCACGCTCTCACGCTTGAGCGAGATGCTGTGCACGGCGGTCATCTGCTTGGGCACGGCGATGGCATCGAGCAGCTCACCCAGGCGGGCGTTGCGCGGCAGGGCGTAGCGTGAGGGTCCGAAGTAGCTGCCCTCGAGCTCCACCACGATGGTTTCGCTGCGTGCATCGTTGCTGAAGGTGACCTCGTCGCCGCTGTAGACGCTCTGGTCGGCGAACTCGGCCAGGGAGTAGTAGTGGGCGAAGGGACCATCGGTGCGGCTGCCACGAAGCAGCACATGGGAGACACCGCTCTGCAGCCGGGCGAGGCGGGTGACCTCAGCGCCGGAGAGCTGGTTGCCGGTGAGTTCGTAGCGATATTCGCGCTTGACATCACCCAGCACGGCCACTGCCGGGCCACGCTCCTCGACCACGATGGTATCGCCATCGCGGAACTGCGGGCGCGCCAGCGTGCCGTCGAGCAGGAAGTCATAGAGATCGACCCGGGCCACGGTGCGGTTACTACGCATCACGCGGATATCCCGATAGCTGCCCAGGTCGTTGTCGATGCCACCGGCCTGGTCGAGGAAGTAGAGCAGCGAGTCACTGGGGGTGCCGGCATAGCGGCCGGGATTTTCCACATAGCCGGTCACGAACACTCCGACCGGCTGCACCCCCTGCAGGTTGGTGTAGACCTGGACGTTCTCGGGGTAGACCGACTCGATGGCCGAACGCACACTGGCGTCAAGCTGGCTGCTGTTCTGGCCCTGCACTCTGAGCGGACCGATAGAGGGAATAAAGATATTGCCCTGGGCATCCACCATGGCGACCTGGTCCAGCTCCACGGCGCCCCAGGCACGCAGTGTGACCTGATCACCGGGCTTGATGGTGTAGCCGGGGTTCAGGCCGTCGGCCATGGTGCCACGAAAGCCGCCCTCGAAGAGGTTGGCGCCGAACGGCGGCAGCGACGCGGAATTGGCGTCGAGCTGCTGCTGAGAAGCAGGGCCCAGTTGAGGACCATAGGTACCCTCACCCCGCCAGTCGGCACGCGGGGTGACATCAAGCGACTCCGATGTAGCGCTGCGCTGCTGGGCGTCGGGAACGATCTCGCTGGGCAGGCTGATCGACTGGGCGCTGGCGGCAAGCGGCAGGCTCAGCAGGAGCAGGCCGGCTAACAGGGCCCGGGAATTTATCGTGAACGGCATCAGCGGGCTCCTCCGCTACGAACTTCGGTGACCAGGCGCTTGGCCTCCCAGCCGGTGGCACTCTCACAGGCGACCTGGGAGGTGACCACACCACGCGAGGTCTCGACCCGCAGCTGCCGGCATACCCGTCCGCTGGCCGCGGCATAGGGTGCCTCCGCCAGGACCACCGCACCGGGGCCCCAGGGGCTCTGTGGCAGCTCGGTCACCGCACCGGGGGGAGCCTGTTCGAGAAAGCCGCTCAGGTTGGCATCGAGCGGTTTGCCCTGGCTGCCATGAACGGCGCCGCCGGCCATAAGCTGGCCACTACCCGGCTGCAGGGCGCAGCCGCTCAAGGCGGCCAGCAGGCTCATGGCGATCAGCCAGCGCTTGGCATCGCCGGTGAATAACAGTGCGTTCGACATGGGGAGTCCTTGTGATCTGGTGGCCAGCTGCCAGAGCCCGCGCCGGGGCCGGGATCCTTCGGGAGTCATTGGGGTTAAAGCACAGGCGTTCAGGCACGCTACCGCCCGAGGATTGTGTCCGGGCATTTCCCTTGCCCTTTCTCACATACTTAGCTTGTACCGCCCCCCAAGCAGCATCCTGCGGCATGGGGCCAAATTATCGGTGCGTATTCTACGACTTGAGGCTCTTTTCTACTACCGCCAAACATCCTGGCACTTGCCTGACGCGGTGGGTGACTGGAAATCATGAACACTGTTTCCTACAATGCGGCTGGCATTGTAAAGGGAACTCTCTGCACTACGCTCAAACATTGAGCTTGGGCAATCCACCAGGAGGATGCATGCGCAAGACCACAATGACGCTCGCAGTCGCCGCTTCTACCGTTTTTGCCAGCCAGGCGGCCATGGCTTACCAGGCGGGCGATGTTTATGTCCGCGGCAGCTTCGAGAAGGCCGAGGTCACCACCGACAATATCTCCGACGAGAATGCCTTTTATCTCTCGGGCGGCTACCTGTTCCACGACAAGATGGGTGTCGAGCTGGGCGTGGGCGAGAGCGTCGAGCACGACTTCTTCGGCCTGGCGGGCAATGACCTGGGCACCATGGAGCGCATGCCGGTCAACCTGCTGGTCAACTACTACCCGCTGGGCGGCATCGAGGAGGCTCGCGTACAACCGTTCGTCGGCCTGGGGGTCAACTACACCCGTTACTCCAGCATTGACGAAGCCGCTCCGTACGATATCGATATCGATGATGACTACGGCGTGGTGGGCCAGGTGGGTGTTGACCTGACGCTGACCAGCAACCTGAGCGCCACCGGTTACGCCCGCTGGGCCGATGTAGATGCCGAGATCGACTGGGATACCGGTGCTAATAGCGGCAGCGGCACCACCAAGCTGGACCCAGTTACTATCGGCGCTGGCCTGACCTACCGCTTCTAACGCTCGCGCGTCACTTCGCAACTAGCGCTGATCGATAGTTGGCCGGGCTCCATTCCGGGGGCCCGGCTTTTTGCCGTCAGTTTGGCCCTCAGTCGCACCAGATACTCCCATCCTAGGTTCGACACGCCACCCTCATTCGGCACGCCTTCAGGTGAGCCCATGGTACAGCGCTCAATAGCCTGCTAAGTTTAACCCACCGCTATCCTCTGAGACCCCACATGCTCGACACTCCCTCCACACCCGCCAATCGCGAGGCCCGCCGGGGCGTCATGTTCGGCCTGGCCGCCTACAGCATGTGGGGCTGCTTCCCGCTGTTCTTCGCCCTGTTCGAGGGAGTGCCCGCCTATGAGATCCTGATCCACCGGGTGCTGTGGTTCTGCCTGTTTCTGGTTGGCCTGGTAACGCTGCTCGGGCGCTGGGCGCCGGTCCGCAAGGCGCTCGGCCAACCACGGCGGCTGGGGCGAGTGCTGGGCTGTGCCCTGCTGATCGGGCTCAACTGGGGACTCTATATCTACGCGGTGGAGACCCGCCAGGTGCTGCAGGCCAGTCTCGGCTACTTCATGACGCCGCTGGTCAACGTGGCGCTGGGCATGCTGGTACTGCGCGAGACCATGCACCGGCCGCAGGCGGTGGCCGTGGCCATGGCCACAGTCGCGATTCTGACCCAGCTGATCATGCTGGGTGAACTGCCCTGGATCAGCCTGGCCCTGGCCTTCTCCTTCGGCACCTATGGGCTGCTGCGCAAGCAGGTGCCCCTGGATGGCCTCTCGGGGCTGTTCGTGGAGACCCTGCTGCTGCTGCCCCTGGGGCTGATCGCCCTGGGCTGGCTGACCCAGGCCGAACTCTCCCACTTCCTGGAGGGTAGCCGGGTCACACTGCTACTGGTCGCCAGCGGGGTGATCACCGCCCTGCCACTGCTCGCCTTCGCCGGGGCCGCCAGGCGGCTGCGCCTGGCCACCCTGGGCTTTCTGATGTATATCAACCCCACCATCCAGTTCCTGATCGCCCTGCTGGTGTTCGGCGAGCCGCTGAGCGGCGTGCAGCTGGCCACCTTCGTGATGATCTGGATGGGACTCGCCCTCTACACCTGGTCGGCATGGCAAAGCCGGCCGCGGGAGGCCCCGCAGCCGGCGAGGCAATAGCTCCCTCCAGGGGCGCTGGGGATAAGCCGAAGAGGAGGTCCTACGCCAGGGAAGGCGTCGGTAGCGTACAGGGAAGTATTCACAGCGCCTCCTCGTCGGTCCGGCGTCCCGGGGCTTGTCGCCAGATCAGCCCCGGGAGACAGGGCTAACTGTCCAGGCTAGGCCTGGCTGGCCGTCAGGGCCTGGTCGAGGTCGGCAATGATGTCGTCGATATGCTCGATGCCGATGGAGAGGCGCACCATGTCCGCGGTTACCCCCGCCTTGGCGAGCTCCTCGTCGTTGAGCTGGCGATGGGTGGTCGCCGCCGGGATCGAGGAACAGGTCTTGGCGTCGCCGATATTGACCAGACGCAGCATCAGGTTCAGCGCATCATAGAAGCGCGCCCCGGCTTCGCGGCCGCCCTTGATGCCGAAGCTGAGGATGCCGGAGGCATGGCCATCCATGTACTTCCTGGCCAGGGCGTGATCCTTGTGGTTCTCGAGACCGGCATACTGCACCCAGGTCACGGCATCGTGGCCCTGCAGATACTCGGCCACGCGCTGGGCGTTGGCACAGATACGCTCGATACGCAGGCCCAGGGTCTCGAGGCCTTGCAGCAGCTGCCAGGCGGCCTGGGCGGAGAGCGCCGCCCCCATGTTACGCAGAGGCACCACGCGGACACGGCCGATAAAGGCCGCCTCGCCCAGATCGCGGGTATAGCAGATCCCATGGTAGGAAGCATCCGGCTCGTTGAGCAGCGGGAAGCGCTCGGCGTTCTCCGCCCAGGGAAACTTGCCGGAGTCCACGATCACCCCACCCACGGTGGTGCCGTGCCCGCCGATATACTTGGTGGCCGAGTGGATCACGATATCGGCGCCGTGCTCGATGGGGCGCCACAGGAAGGGGGTGGCCACGGTGTTGTCGACGATCACCGGCACGCCGTGGCGGTGCGCCACCTCGGCCAGGGCCTCCATATCCACCACGCCACCGGAGGGGTTGCCGACGCTCTCGCAGAACACCGCCTTGGTGCGCGCATCGGTCAGCCCTTCGAGGCCGGCCAGGTCATCCTTGTCGGCGAAACGCACCTCGATGCCTTGACGCGGCAGGGTATGGGCGAAGAGGTTGTAGGTACCGCCGTAGAGCTCGCTGATGGAGACGATATTGTCCCCCGCCTCGGCAATGGTCTGGATGGCAGCGGTGACCGCGGCCATGCCGGACGCCATCGCCAGGCCGGCGATGCCGCCCTCCAGGGCCGCCACGCGCTGCTCGAGCACGCCGTAGGTGGGGTTCATGATCCGCGAGTAGATATTGCCCTCGACCTTGAGGTCGAAGAGGTCGGCGGCATGCTGGGCGCTGTCGAAGGCGAACGAGGTGGTCTGGTGGATCGGCACCGCCACCGCGTGCTGGTCGTCGGGGGTGTAGGCGTGGTGAAGGGCAATGGTCTCGCGTTGCATATCATGTCCTTGGGTGTGGTGATGGGTGTGGCAATTAAGGTAAAACGTGTTTATCCGATGCTATCCAACTCTGATCGAGACCACTAATATCGTTTAGGATAGGGGCTTATTCCAATTGCCCGGCCAAGGAGAACATGCTCAAGCGCTATCTACCCGTCCTGAGCTGGCTGCCCCACTATAACCGACGCCTGCTGGGTGCCGACCTGCTGGCCGGCGTGATCGTCACCGCCATGGTGATCCCCCAGTCGCTGGCCTATGCGCTGCTCGCCGGGCTACCTGCGGTGGTAGGCCTCTACGCCAGCCTGCTGCCGGCGGTGCTCTACGCCCTGCTGGGCACCAGCCGTACCCTGGCGGTCGGCCCGGTGGCGATCATCGCGCTGATGACCGGTGCGGCTCTCTCCAATGTCGCCACGCCGGGCAGCGTCGCCTATCTCCAGGCGGCCCTGGTGCTGTCGCTGCTCTCTGGGGCGATGCTTGTCGCGATGGGCCTGCTGCGCCTGGGGTTCTTCGCCAACTTTCTGAGTCACCCGGTGATCGCCGGCTTCCTCGCCTCCTCGGCGGTGCTGATCGCCATCAGCCAGGCGGCCCACTTGGCCGGTATCTCGGCCAGTGGCTACACCGCCCTGACGCTGCTGGCGAGCCTCGCCGATCATCTTCACCGGCTGCACTGGCCGACACTTGCCATCGGCCTGGGCACCCTGCTCTTCCTGGTCGCCAGCCGTCGCTATAGCCGGCCGCTGCTGATCAAGCTGGGACTCGCCGCCCCCACCGCCGGCCTGCTGGCACGCAGCGGGCCGGTGCTGGCCGTTCTCGCCACTACCTTGCTGAGCTGGCAACTGGGACTCGACGAACGCGGCGTCGCCGTTGTCGGCGCCATTCCCGGCGGGTTGCCAGCGCTGACGCTGCCGGAGCTGGATCTCGGCCTGTGGCGCGCCCTGCTGATGCCGGCCCTGCTGATCAGCGTGGTGGGCTTCGTCGAATCCATCTCCATGGCCCAGATGCTCGCCGCCAAGCGTCGTCAGCGCATCTCGCCCAATCAGGAGCTGGTGGGGCTGGGTGGCGCCAACCTGGCCGCCGCCTTCACCGCCGGCATGCCGGTCACCGGGGGCCTCTCGCGCACCGTGATCAACGACGAGGCGGGGGCCAGGACCCCCCTTGCCGGCCTCTTCGCGGCGCTGGGCATCGGCCTGGTCACGCTGCTGTTCACCCCGCTGCTATACCACCTGCCCATCGCCACCCTCGCCGCCACCATCACCGTGGCCATTCTCACCCTGGTCGATATTCCGCTGATCCGGCAGACCTGGCGCTATTCGCGCAGCGACTTCTCCGCCATGGCCGCCACCATCCTGCTGACCCTGACGGAGGGGGTCGAGGCGGGCATCATCAGCGGCGTATTGCTCTCCATCGGCCTGTTCCTCTATCGCACCAGTCGCCCCCACAGCGCGGTGGTCGGGCGCATTCCGGGGACCGAGCACTTCCGCAGCACCCAGCGCCATGAGGTCGAGACCCTCGGCCATGTGGCGTTTCTGCGCATCGACGAAAGCCTCTACTTCGCCAATGCTCGGTATCTCGAGGATACGGTCATGCAGATCGTGGCTCGTTATCCGGGTCTTGAGCATGTGGTGCTGATCTGCTCGGCGGTCAACCTGATCGATGCCTCGGCGCTGGAGAGCCTGGAGGCCATCAATGAGCGACTCAATGAGGCGGGGGTCACGCTGCATCTGGCCGAGGTGAAGGGGCCGGTCATGGACCGCCTGAAGCGCAGCGACTTCCTCGATGACCTGACCGGCCGGGTCTTTCTAAGCACCTTTGCCGCCTGGCAGGCGTTCAGGCCCAGCCCGAGCGAAACGGCCCATGGCGAGGCGATGGAGTAGGCCAGCGGCCATTATCGAGCGTGGCGATATTCGGTTATCATGTCAGCACATCGGAAAAATGACGACAACATGGATAGCAAAACACGTGAAAACCTCGGCGTCAGCGCCTACCACCGCCTGAAGATCGACATCATCCGCAATGTCTACAAGCCCGGTGAAAAGCTGCTGATGAGCCGTCTGAAGGAGCGCTATGACCTGGGCGTCGGTCCGCTGCGCGAGGCACTCTCCCAGCTGGTGGCGGAACGCCTGGTGGTGGCCATCAGCCAGCGCGGCTTCCGGGTGGCGCCGATGTCGCTGGCCGAGCTCAACGATATCTATGACGCCAGGGCCCAGATCGAGGGGTTGCTGCTAAGGCTCTCCATCGAGCGCGGCGATGACAGCTGGGAAGCCGACATCCTGGCCCGCGCCCATACCCTCTCCAAGGTGGTGAAGGTCAACTCCTCGGAGGAGCTGCTCGAGGTCTGGGATACCCGCCACCAGGCCTTTCATAGCGCGATCGTCAGCGGCTGTCGCTCCCCCCATCTGCTGCAGATTCGCGACAGCCTGTTCGACCAGGTGGAGCGCTATCGCCACCTCTGGCTTCGGGAGACGGTGCTCTCCGAGGAGGCCCTGGCGCGCAAGCATCAGGAGCATACCGAACTCGTCGAGGTCATCCTGGCGCGGGACATCGAACGCGCCACCAGGATGATGCGCGACCATCTGATGACCCCGGTGCCGATCATCACCGAAGCGATGCGTCAGCAGGGGCTGGCCTAGACCCTCTCCGCAGCGTGTTAGGCAGGCCAGTTGTCGCCAGGGCTATCGCAGATGGCAGTACCGCTCAAGGCTATTCCGGCGACAGGCCTTCGAGGGGGCGCTACAAGTACGTCCTTGTAGGCTACCTCGGCCATCCCTGGTCCTCGGACCCCCTCTCCGACCTGTCCCCGGCGCCTTTCGCTATCACCTTGTCGGTAACTACGATAACCCTGCAGAGTCGTTCCGATGCCTTTCTCCAGAAAATCTGTCATGGTAGGGACATACAGGCCTGCCAGGATGGCCATTGTCGTATGACGCGGCAAGCCTCTTACCATGGAGAACGTGACATGCCCCATCATCTGCTGCGGTTTTCGCGTGAACTGGATCGACGCCTCGACGCTCTCGCCCAGACCACCGGCCTGAGCAAGGCCGAACTCATCGAGCGCTGCCTCGAGGGCGGTGTCGCCGCCCTCGAGGCCGAGCTGATGGTGGAGGGAGCGGAGGCGGCGAGAGCCGGCACCAGCATCGACCAGTTGCTGCGCGAGAGTGGCCTGGGGGCCTAGGCTCGCCTTACACCTCGAACAGGCGTCGGAAGCGGCGATAGTCGCCCAGCGCTCGCTCGCCGGTGGTGGCGACCAGACGCACCTCCTGCCCCGGCAGGCACTGCGCCAGGCGAGACGCCGCCAGCGGCGTCAGCGCACCCAGCCGGGGATAACCGCCGATGGTCTGGCGGTCATTGAGCAACGCGATGGGCTGGCCGTCCGGCGGCACCTGCACGGCCCCGAGCCCGATCCCCTCCGAGATCAATGAGCCGATGCGGCAGCTCAGCCGGGGCCCGGTCAGGCGCACCCCCATGCGATCGGCGCGATCGTCCACCCGCCAGGGGCGGTTGAAGGCGGCATAGAGGCTGGCGCCGGTGAAGTCCGCCACCTGGGCACCCGGCAGCAGCGCCAGGCTCGCCGGCCCGGTGTAGTCCGGCTGCTCGAGCACTGGCGCAGCCTCTCTGCCGACCCGCTCCCCTGCCCCCGGCGTCACCGCCAGGCGATCCCCCGCGGTGAGCTTGGCGCCATGGCCGTCGAAGCCGCCCAACCCCTCGCGCACCACACAGCTGACGCTGCCCAACACTGGCTCGGCACGAAAGCCGCCGGCCACCGCCAGATAGGCCCGCAGACCATTGCGTGGCGTGCCGAAGGCCAGGGTCTGGCCCTCCTTGATCGGCACCGATTGCCAGAGCGCCAGGGGCTCCCCGTCCAGGGTGGCGGCCAGGTCGGCCCCGGCCACCGCGATGGTCAGATCGCGCTCGGCCACCAGGGCCAGCCCCCCGAAGGTGACCTCCAGGGCCGGTGTGCCCCAGGCGTTGCCCGCCAGGCGATTGGCCCAGGCCCAGCCGTGGAGGTCCGCCGGCCCGCCCTGGGTCACTCCCAGACGCCGCACGCCGAACCGACCGGCATCCTGTAGCAGCGCCAGGGGCCCCGCACGCTCGACGCGAAGCCCGATAACGGTATATTTATTCATATACCCGCCTCCACCGGCCGCGTCTCCATGGGCGTCGCATCACCGCCATGGCGCTCGAAGGTCGCCCGGTCCACCGGGACGAACCGCACCCGATCGCCGACCCGCAGCAGGCTGAAGCCCTCCCGATCGCGATCGAACAGCCGTGCCGTGGTTCTGCCCAGCAGGTTCCAGCCCCCCGGCGACACCGCGGGGTAGGCGGCGGTCTGGCGGCCGGTGATCGCGACGCTGTTGAGCGGCACCCGCTGGCGCGGGGTATCCAACCGCGGCACTTCCAGGCGCCGGTCGAGCAGGCCCATAAAGGCGAAACCCGGGGCGAAGCCCAGCGCGAAGACGCGATACGCCTGGCCCGCATGGCAGTCGATCACCTCCTCCAGGCTCATGTCGGCATGCCGTGTCACCCGCTCCAGGTCCGGGCCCACGCTGGGATCATACCAGGTGAGCAGCTCATGCTCCTCGCCGGCCGCTCCTTCCTGCTCGGGGGCAGGGCCGGCGCCCAGGTCGGCGAGCAGCTCGGCCAGCCGTCTACGCGCCGCCTCGGGGGAGAGGCGAAGCGGGTCGAACACCACCAGCAGCGTGGTATAGGAGGGCACCAGATCGACGAGGGCCTCACCGAAGGCGGTCTCGCAGCGCCGTGCCAGGGCACCCAACCAGGCCAGGTTGGCCTCGTCGATGGTCGAGAAGAGCCGCACCAGCCAGCCATCGAGGCCGGCGGACTCGATCCGCGGCGTAGGCAGCCCTGAATTCGGCGCCTGACTCATGCCCCGGCTCCCAGGCGGTTGAGCGCCTCGCGGATCGCCTTCACCGCGGCGATGGACTCGGGGTTGTCGCCATGCACACAGAGCGTGTCTGCGGTCAGGGTCAATTCGCTGCCGTCGCTTGCCACCAGGGGCTCACCGCTGGCGATGCGCACGGCCTGGTCGACGATCACCTCGGGGTCGTGATGGACGGCACCTGGCTCCCGGCGCGATACCAGCCGCCCCGCGCCGTCGTAGGCGCGGTCGGCGAAGGCCTCGAACCACAGGTTGACCCCGTGCTGGCGGGCCAGGTCGGCGGCCGTCGAGGTGTCGCGGGTCGCCATGGTCAGCAGGGGCAGCGAGGAGTCGAAGGCCAGGATCGCCCGCATCACAGCGCTCATGATCTCCTGGTCTCGGGCCATATCGTTGTAGAGGGCGCCGTGGGGTTTCACATAGCTGACCTCGAGGCCCTCCGCGCGACACACCCCCGCCAGGGCCCCCAGTTGATAGAGCACCAGGTTCTCGATCTCCTGGGCCGAACAGGCCAGTGAACGGCGACCGAAGCCCACCAGGTCGGGATAGGCCGGGTGCGCCCCGACCCGCACGCCATGCCGCGCCGCCAGGCGCACGGTCTGGCGAATCACATCGGGATCCGAGGCGTGAAAGCCGCAGGCCACGTTGGCAAGGTCCACATGGGGCATCACCTCCTGGTCCATTCCCATGACCCAGGGGCCGAAGCTCTCCCCCATATCGGCATTGAGCAGCAAGAGGCGTGACGTCATGCGAGTCTCCCGATCTGAAATTTGATAAGAATTTACCAACGTTTTGTTGTCAAAACATCGTCTATTAGTCTAGGTATCGTTGACGTAGCCAACTCCTCACGCCTAACCTCGCACCCTTTCAGCGACTACACTCACAGCGTAGCCGCTGACATGGATTCCCTGTCCGGAAAAAAACGCGGCAGAAAAAACACTCCAAAAAAACACATCACGAGGAACTCTCGATGACTGTTAGCCACTCCCGACTTCCCTACCTGGCGACCGCCGCTGCTCTCGGGGTCAGCCTGACCGCGATGCCCGGCACCTCCCAGGCCGCCACCGAGTGGGACATGCCCACGCCCTACGGTGATCGCACCTTCCATACCGTCAATATTCGTGAGTTCACCGAGGACGTGCGCGAGGCGACCGATGGCGAGCTGGATATCACCGTCCACTCCAACGGCTCGCTGATCGGCCATGCCGAGATCAAGAACTCGGTGCGTCGAGGCATCGTGCCCATGGGCGAGGTGATCATGTCGCGCCTGGCCAACGAGAATCCCATCTTCGAGGTGGACTCCGTACCCTATCTGGCCGCCAGCTACGAGGAGGCCTGGACGCTGTGGGAGGCCTCTCGCGAGATCATCGCCGAGGAGCTGCAGAAGCAGGGCCTGCGCCTGCTCTTCACCGTGCCGTGGCCGCCTCAGGGCATCTACACCAACCAGGCCATCGAGAGCGGCGACGATCTCAGGAACCTCAGCATGCGCGCCTACAACACCGCCAGTGAGCGTATCGCCCAGCTGGTCGGTGCCGTGCCCACCCAGGTGGAAGTGCCGGATATCCCCACCGCCTTCAGCACCGGCCGCGTCGAGGCGATGATCACCTCGCCCGCCACCGGCGCCGACACCAAGGCCTGGGACTACCTCAACCACTTCAACCACGCCCAGCTGTGGTTGCCGAAGAACATGATCATCGTCAGCGAGAAGGCCTTCTCGCGCCTTCCCGAGGCGAACCAGCAGGCCCTGCTCGAGGCCGCCGCCGAGGCCGAGACCCGTGGCTGGGAGATGAGCCGCAAGGAGACCGATGACGCCATCGCCGTGCTCGAGGAGAACGGCATCACCGTCACCGAGCCCAGCGAGGCACTGGCCGAAACGCTCAAGGAGGTCGGCGACACCATGACCGAGGAGTGGGTCGAGCGTGCCGGTGAGCAGGGTCAGATGATCCTCGATGCCTACCGGAGTGCCCGGGAGTAATCCCGAATCGACCGCCCCGGCCACAAGGGCCGGGGCGCGCCTGGACCCTTCGCGGAACCGCGCCCATGACCTATCGACTGCGACCCCTCTACAACCTCGGCGGCTATCTCGCGGCCGCCTGCCTGACGCTGATCTGCCTGTTGATCAGCGCCCAGATCGTCGGCCGCCTGATCGACCGACTCGCCACCGCCATCGGTGGCGAGCGCATCGGCCTGGCGATCCCCGCTCTCTCCGATATCTCCGGCTTCCTGCTGGTCGGCGCCAGCTTCCTGGGGCTGGCCTACACCTTCGTGCATGGCGGCCATATTCGCGTCACCCTGCTGATCGGCCGCCTGGCGCCGGCGCTGCGTGCCTGGGTGGAGGTGTTCTGTCTGGGGGTGGCCTTGACGCTATGCCTCTATCTGGCCTGGAACCTCTACTGGCTGCTCGCCGACAGCATCGCCTTCAACGAGACCTCCTATGGGCTGGTGCCCATCCCCCTGTGGATTCCCCAGTCCGCCATGATCACGGGGGTGATCCTGTTCTGCCTGGTGTTGGTCGAGACGCTGCTGCAGACCCTGTGCATCGCCATTCGCCGCCCCCATACCTTCACCATCGATGACAGCGGCCAGGAATAGGTCCGGAGATTCCCATGCTATTGATGATGCTTGTCCTCTTCGGGGCCCTGCTGCTGCTGCTCGGCAGCGGCGTCTGGGTCGCCTTTTCGCTGATGGCCCTCGGCTGGCTGGGGCTCTCCCAGTTCACCTCGATTCCCACCGGCGATGTGATGGCCTCGGATATCTGGGGCTCCAGCTACAGCTGGGAGCTGACCGCCCTGCCGATGTTTATCTGGATGGGCGAGATCCTGTTTCGCTCGCGCCTGGCCGATGACATGTTCAGCGGGCTCTCGCCCTGGATGCAGCGCATCCCCGGCCGCCTGCTGCATACCAATGTGGTGGGATCGGGGCTCTTCGCGGCCGTCTCCGGCTCCTCGGCGGCCACCTGTGCCACCATGGGCAAGATGACCATCCCGGAGCTGACGAAGCGCGGCTACGACGAGAGTGTCGTGATCGGCACCCTGGCGGGTTCCGCCACCCTGGGGCTGCTGATTCCCCCCTCGATCATCCTGATCGTCTACGGCGTGGCCACCGACCAGTCCATCTCACGCCTTTTCATGGCGGGAATCCTGCCGGGCCTGATGCTGATCTCGCTGTTCGCCCTCTATCTGATGCTCTGGGCGTGGCGCTATCCGGACCGGGTGCCCCCCGGGGAGGAGCGCCTGCCGCTGGTCGAGAAGCTGCGCCGTGCACGGCGGCTGATTCCGCTGCTGGGGCTGATCGTCGGCGTGATCGGCTCGATCTACGCCGGCCTCGCCTCTCCCACCGAGGCCGCGGCGGTGGGCGTGGTCCTCTCGCTGCTGCTGGCGCGCTTTCAAGGCACCATGACTCGCCGCGTCTTCAGCGACGCCCTGCTGGGTGCCGTTCGCACCTCGACCATGATCGCCTTCATTCTGGCCGGCGCCTCCTTCCTGACCGCCGCCATGGGCTTCACCGGGCTGCCCCGGGATCTCGCCGCCTGGATCGGTACCCTGGAGCTGTCGCCCTGGATGCTGCTGGCGGCCCTGACGCTGCTGTTTATCCTGCTGGGCTGCTTCCTCGATGGCATCTCGGTGGTGGTATTGACCACCTCCATCATGCTGCCCATGGTGGAGGCGGCGGGAATCGATCTGATCTGGTTCGGCATCTTCCTGGTGATCGTGGTGGAGATGTCCCAGATCACACCGCCCGTGGGCTTCAACCTGTTCGTGCTCCAGGGCATGACCGGCCGCAACATCCTCTCCATCGCCTGGGCCGCCCTGCCCTTCTTCTTCCTGATGCTGCTGGGGGTGGTACTGATCTCGCTCTTCCCCGAGATCGTCACCTATCTGCCCACCGCCATGAACAAGTAGGCATTCCATGACAGACTCTACCGCCACCCGCCACAGGAGCCGCGTCAGCGGCCCCATCGTCTCCTCGGAGCACCTCTCTCATCGGGCTCAGGAGCAGTCGGAGTTCGAGTTCGGCCTGATCATGGCCTCCCACGCCTTCACCCGCTGGATGGTGCGCTGCATGACCGCCGCCGGCTATCCGGAACTGGGCTCGCTGGACGTACTGGTGCTGCATAGCGTCAACCACCGCGAGCGAGCCAAGCGCCTGGCGGACATCTGCCTGGTGCTCAATGTGGAGGACAGCCACACCGTGACCTATGCCCTCAAGAAGCTGGCCAAGCATGAGCTGGTGCAGGGCGAGAAGCACGGCAAGGAGACCTTCTTCCGGACCACCGAACTCGGGCGCGGCACCTGCCAGCGCTATGCCGAGATTCGCGAGGACTGCCTGATCGAGTCGCTCTCCTCGCTTGGTATCGAGCCCGAGGAGACGAGTCGCCTGGCCAGCATGCTGCGGGCGATGTCGGGGATCTATGACCAGGCCGCCCGGGCGGCGGCCTCCCTGTAGCCCTCTGGTAGTGCTCCAGGACTATCGCTAACAGAAACCTCGCCGAGATATCACAGATGGCTTGGTCGCTGGCTCTAGCTCGGGGCTAACCTGGTGACAAGCCCCGGAGCGCCGGACCGACGAGGGGGCGCTGTGAACCCCTCCATGGGCGCTACCGACGCCCTGCGGCGCTTTCGCGTCCCGCTCCGCTTGCAGGTCCGGTGCTGGCCATCCATGGCCAGCCCGTTCGAAGCAGTGCTTCTCACCCCTGACGTAGGCCCCCCTCTTCGGCTTATCCCCAGCGCCCCTTGGTTCGGTACCTGAGCAACCTCAAAGGCAGAGCCGACTGCGATTGATTCTGGAGTAGCCCAGGGATGACTCAGGCCGCCTCGCGGGCGTAGAGCCGCCGCGCTCGCCACAGGCTGAACATGAAGAGCAGCGCGCTGATGAGCATCGAGGCCGCCAGGGAGAACAGGAAGACCAGCATGCCCGGTAACTGCCCCACCCCGAGATAGCTGACGGTGCAGAAGGCGAGCAGGCTGAGCATTCCCCGCTGGGTCATGCTCACCGTCATGCGCGCGACCGAGGCCCCGTAGCGCTCATGCAGCGCCCAGGCAATCGTCAGGATGCCGGCGGGGAACCCCATGATCACCCCGGAAAACTCGGGCCCCGCCCGGGCCCCCAGGGTGGTCGCCAGACTCACCACCCCGCCGGCCAACAGGCCGCGCAGCAGCAGGTCGAGCCAGCCAGAGCTCGCCACCACCACCGGCTGCCCCAACCTGAGCCAGCGATTGATCCCCTCGGCCACCACCAGCACCGCCAGATAGGTGCCGAGCGCCCACGCCAGGCCCCCGGGGAGGTGCAGCGCGAGTAGCGCCGCCGGCAACCACACCAGGCAGGACAGCCCCAGGCTCCTGAGGGCCGAGAGCCGCTCGGCGGTGATCACGAAGCAGATGGTGAACAGCAGGGTCGCCACCAGGGCATGCAGGGTCGAGAGCACCGCCTCCTGCACGAAGGCCGGTGCCTGCTCACGCAGGATGAAGAAGTAGCCCGGCCCCAGGATCACCGGGGTGCCGGCGAGAATCCCGCCGAGACGCGGCCCTACCCGCGCCACCGCCAGGGCCACCAGGATCACGATGCCGGCGGTGGCCAGCAACTTGAACAACATCGGCTGCAGCATGGGCCGCATCACCTCCCTGTGACAGGTGCAGAAATGAGGCCTGATGCTATCCGCTTTCCCGCAGAGGCGACAGCTCGGCCACCTGGCGCGGATTGCGCGGATAGAAGCGCTCCGGCTGGGACTCCACATGCGGGAAGAATCGCGTGTCCTTGTAGGGCATCTTCATGAAGCCGGAGATTCCGAGGCCTTCGATCAACCCCACCGCGGCCAGAATATCCTCCAGGCGCTGACGAAACTCCGCCTCGCGGGAGGGGTCCAGCAGCCGGTAGTAGCTGTGGATCTTGAGGTGGTGAGGCAGCGCCTCGAAGATGATCATGCCGGTATGGTGGATATCGTTGAGCGCCTCCAGCGAGACGATGATGGTCTCGGGCAGGACCAGAAACTCCTCCGGGTCGGGGCCATCCTCGAAGTAGCTATGCAGCCGGCTGCGATCCTCCAGCTCCGGTACCGCACTGACCTCATAGCGCAGCTGCATGGTGGGTTCGAGCACGAAGGGCCGGTCCGCCGCTTCCCGCTCCAGGTGCAGGGTGTCCCGGGCGTTGAACAGGCAGCTCTTGAAGATCCCCTGGCGATAGATGGCCCGGGCCAGGTTGACCATATTGTTCACCGCGGCGATAAAGGCGGGCTTGAGCGCCGGGTCATGCAGGTTCAGGGTGGTGTCGATATAGACCCCCTCGCGCTCCCAGCGTACCGCCAGCCCGCCCACCACCGGATAGCGGCCGAGGCGACTCACCGCGGCGAGAAATGCCTTCTCGGTCTCCCCCATGCCCTGCATGAAGTTCTTGTAGTAGCGGTCGAGCTGCACATCATTGACGTCGTTGAGGGTCTCGGCGACCCCCTCCTCGCGCAGGAAGGCCTTGCGCGAGCTGTAGACCACGGTGTCGATCTCGCGGCCGGAGGGGCGGGTCCAGACCGGCACCAGCGGCAGCTCCGCCGGCTCGGGCAGATCGATCATCACCGTGCGTGCCATGCGAGGCATCTCGCGGATAAAGTGATCGCCGGCCCTCATGCGCAGGCGAGGGTCGGGGTCGAGCATGCCGTCGAGCATGCGCGCGAACTCCACCGGCAGTCCCAGGGAGGTGGCCGGAATGGCGTGATGACCGAAGCGGCAGGACTGGGCCGAGGCCAGGGCATAGAGGGTGCCCGCGGCCCCCTGCTCATCGAAGCGCGGCGAGGAGAGCGCACCATTGAGCTGCTCGTCGCCGATAAAGTAGACGTCGCCCAGCCGGGCATTGGTCTGCTGAAGGTTGTCCGACATCAGCTCCATGACACTGGCGGCCACGAACTGCTGATTGGCATCGAGCTGGGCGAATACCGAGGAGCCCCAGTCGATCAGGGCGATGGTCTCGTCCCGGGCATCGAACACCAGGTTGGAAGGCTTGATATCGCCGTGGACGATCGGTTTGCCCGCCGGCCCCTTCTCCTGGCGCAGGTTGCGCAGGATATCGGCGAGCTGGTCGGCGATGCGCACGACCCGCCTGGGTGAGAGGCGCCCCTCGCGCAGGGAGACCTCCTCGAGGTTCCACCCCGGCGCCCGCTGCATCACCAGGATCGACTGGTTGCGCACTCGCTGGTAGGCGATCAACCCCGGCACCCGTGGATGGGCCACCTGCTCGAGCATAAAGGCCTCCTCCTCGAGGCGGTCCTGCAGATGCTGGGGCAGTGTGATCCGGGTGAACTTGAAGACGTACTGGTCACCCAGGGCGGTGATGCCGGCGAAGACGAAGCCATAGGCCCCCTTGCCGATCAGTTCGATCTCCCGGTAGCCCAGCTGCTCGAGCTGCTCCTGGCAGAGCGCCACCCACGCCTTGAGCTTGCGGGCATCATCCTGACTGAGCAGATAGACCGACTGCTCCTCGGGAATATAGAACTGCTGCAGCGGCGCCTGGGTCATGGGGGTACCTATGAATCACGGCTATGGAGCCAGCCCCTTGGGGGCTGACTCCTGAGGAAGCGAGGGGCGCTGGGGGCAAGCCGAAGAGGAGGTCCTACGCCAGGGGTGAGAAGCACTGCTTCGAACGGGCTGGCCATGGATGGCCAGCACCGGACCTGCAAGCGGAGCGGGACGCGAAAGCGCCGCAGGGCGTCGGTAGCGCCCAGGGAAGGGTTCACAGCGCCTCCTCGAAGGTTTGCCGCCAGATCAGCCCCGACTTCAGGTCATGCATCAACTCAAGTGGAGCAGCATGCTCTCGGGCTCTTCCAGATAGCCCTTCCAGGCATTACAGAAGCGCGCGATGGTGCCGCCATCGATGACCCGATGATCCCCCGCCCAGGTCACCGTCATGATCGCCCGCTTGACCACGCGATCCTCGGCATCGAAGCGTGGCAGCCACTGGGTCTTGCCGATGGCGACGATGGCCAGCTCCGGGGCGTTGATGATGGGCGCGGCATAGGTCCCGCCCAGGGCGCCGATATTGGAGATGCTGATGGTGCCGTTACGCAGATCCTCCTGGGCCACCTTGCCCGACCTGGCCGCCTCGGTGAGGCGCTGCACCTCGGCCGCCACCTCGAGCAGGCTGCGCCGCTCCACGCCCTTGACGTTGGGCACCAGCAGGCCGGTGCGGCTATCCACCGCCATGCCGACGTTGACCGACGGCAGGTAGTGGATCTCGCTGACATCGTCATTGAGCCGGGCGTTGAGGATCGGTGCCTCGCGCACCGCCAGTGCCATCGCCTTCATGAAGAAGGGCATCAGGGTCAGGCGCGCGCCCTCGGCCTGGGCCAGCGGCTTGAGGCGTTCACGCAGGGCCAGCAGCGCGGTGACGTCGATCTCCTCGCCATACTGAAAGTGCGGAATGGTGCTGGCCGACTCCACCATGCGCCGGGCCATCACCGCACGCACGCCACGCAACGGCTCCACCCGCACCTCCCCCTGGGAGGGTGTCGAAGGCGCCGCCGAGGCGGGCGCCGTCGCCCGGGAAGCCGCGGTCCCCTTCTCGCCGGAGGCGCTCGCCGCGCCCTGCTCAAGCCCGCCCTGCTCAAGATAGTTGAGCACATCCTCCTTGAGCACTCGTCCCTGCTTGCCGCTGCCGGGCACCGCCTCCAGGGAGAGGTCATGCTCGCGCAGCAGGCGACGCACCGCCGGCGCGGCGGGAATGCGTCCATAGGGGCCCTGGCCCCGCACGCCCTCGGGGCCGCCGGACGACGCCTCGCGCTCCGGGGCCCGCTCGGCGGTGGCCGCCGGGGTTGACGGCTGCTCGGCCGCAGCACCGCTCTCCTCCTCCTCGCCGACGCCCGCCTCCGGCGTGTAGGCGTAGAGCGGTGCATGGACCCTGGCGATCTCGCCCTGGGCCACATGCAGCCTGCTCATCACCCCCGCCTCGGGCGCGGTGATCTCGACCAGCGCCTTGTCGGTCATCACATCGACCACCGGCTGGTCCTCGGCGATGGTCTCCCCCTCCTGGATGCGCCACTCCACCACCTCGCACTCGACGATCCCCTCGCCGATATCGGGCAGGATAAAGTCCTTCGTCGCCCGCCCCCGGGACGCGGAGGCCGAGTCAGGAGTGGATGATGCCGCAGTGGACGCTGCCGCGGTGGACGCCGCTGGCGCCGACGCCTCTTCTGCTGGCGCGCCACCTGCCGCTGCCGTCTCCGTCGCATCGGCACCCTCCGCCTCATAGGCGAACAGCGGGGCATGCACCTTGGCAATCTCCCCCTGGGGCACATGCAGGCGGGTGATGCGTCCGGCCTCGGGGGCGGTGATCTCGACCAGCGCCTTGTCGGTCATCACCTCGACCACCGGCTGGTCCTCCTCGATCACGTCGCCCTCGGCCACGCGCCACTCCACCACCTCGCACTCCACGATACCTTCACCGATATCGGGCAACATGAAATCGCTCATCTCGTCGTCTCCTCGACTGGTCGCTTCCGATATCGGCGTCAAAAGGCCACGCTGGCCTTGATCGCCTCGAACACCTTCAGGTGATCCGCCAGATACTCCTTCTCCAGGGTCAGCGGGAAGGGGGTATCCATGCCGGTCACCCGGGCGATGGGCGCTTCCAGGTAGAGGAAACAGCGCTCCTGCACGGTCGCGGCGACTTCGCCGGCGAAGCCACCGGTCAGCGGGGCCTCATGGGTGATCACCAGGCGACCGGTCTTGAGCACCGACTCCACCACGCTGTCCTGGTCCCAGGGCAGAATGGAGCGCAGGTCGATCACCTCGCAGGAGATCCCCTCCTTCTCGGCAAGCTCCACGGCACGCTCGATCACCTCCATCTGCGCCCCCCAGCCGAGCACGGTGACGTCGCTACCCTCCCGGGTCACCTCCGCCTCGCCGATCGGCAGCTGGTAGTCCTCCTCGGGCACCTCGCCGGTGGAGGCGCGATAGAGGCGCTTGGGCTCGAAGAAGAGGACCGGGTCGGGGTCACGGATCGCCGCCAGCAACAGGCCCTTGGCCTGGTAGGGGTTGCGCGGCACCACGATCTTGAGCCCTGGCGTATGCGCGAAGTAGGCCTCCGGGGACTGGGAGTGATAGAGCCCGCCGGAGATGCCGCCACCGTAGGGCGCACGTATGGTCAGGCCGCCCACATTGAAGAGATCACCGGAGCGGTAGCGGAACTTGGCCGTCTCGTTGACGATCTGGTCGAAGGCCGGAAAGATGTAATCGGCGAACTGGATCTCCGCCACCGGCACCGAGCCCTGGGCCGCCAGGCCGTTGGCGAAGCCGATGATGCCCTGCTCCACCAGCGGGGTATTGAAGCAGCGCGAACGGCCGTACTTCTCCTGCAGATGGCTGGTGGCACGGAAGACGCCACCGAAGATGCCGACGTCCTCACCGAAGCAGAGGACCCTGTCATCCTCCGCCATGGCGATATCGAGGGCGTTGTTGATCGCCTGCAGCATGTTGATTGTCGGCATCTCACTCCCCCTCCTGGGCGTGTGCGTCGCTGGCGTCATCACGCGCCTTTACATCCGGATCCAGGGAGCGCGCCCCCTTCGGATAGGCCTCGGGATACTGACGGATATGGCGCTTGAGCTGGTCGAGCTGACGCTGCAGCGTCGGCGTGACGTCGGCGTAGACATCGCTGACCAGGCTGTCCAGCGGAGGCGGCGGCCGCTTCTCGGCACGCTTCATCGTCTCGAGCACCTCGCGACGCAGCGACTCCTGGAGCGCCTTCTCCTCGTCGTCGTTCCACCAGCCCTGCCCGACCAGCCAGTGCTGCATGCGCAGGATCGGATCCTTCTCGCGCCAGGCCTCCTCCTCCTTCCTGGAGCGATAGCCGGAGGGGTCATCCGAGGAGGAGTGGGCCGCCAGGCGGTAGCTCATCGCCTCGATCAGCACCGGCTTGTTCTGCTCCACGGCGATGCGCCGCGCCTTGCGGGTCGCGGCGAGCACCGCCAGGATGTCGTTGCCGTCGACGCGAATCACATGCATGCGGTAGCCATAGGCCCGCGGCGCCACGCCATCGGCGGCGAACTGCTCGATGGAGGGCGTCGAGATCGCATAGCCATTGTTGCGACAAAAGAAGATGACCGGCGCCTCATGCACCGCCGCCATATTGAGCGCGGCGTGGAAGTCCCCTTCCGAGGCGGCGCCCTCCCCGAAGAAACAGAGCGTACAGAGCTCATCCCCGGCCAACTTCTGGCCATAGGCGTAGCCGGCCGCCTGGGGGATCTGGGTGGCCAGCGGCGAGGAGATGGTCATGTAGTGGAGCTTGCGTGAGCCGTAATGGATCGGCATCTGCCGACCCTTGCCATAATCGAGCTCGTTGCCGAACAGCTGGTTCATGAACTCGTCATAGCTGAAGCCGCGATAGACCAGCGCCCCCTGCTCACGGTACTGGGCCATGATCATGTCGGCATCATCCAGGGCCGCCGTGGCGCCGATCACCGCCGCTTCCTCGCCGGTGCACTGCATATAGAATGAGAGGCGTCCCTGGCGTTGAGCCGCCATCATGCGCTCATCGAGTACCCGGGTGGCCACCATGCTGTGGTAGATCTTGAGGGCCTGCTCGCGAGAGAGCTCGGGGGCCTCGCCCCCGTCATACAGGGTGCCGTCCTGCTTGAGCAGACGGAAGGTGGGAATCGAAAGCTCGTCGCCGGTGAGAAACGTCGGCGAATGGATCTCTTGTGTCGTTGTCATCTTGGCATCCTCTACCCCTTGTGGGGGTAGTGTTGTCGCTTGTCTCGACCCTCGCCAGGAGGATCACTCCCGTGGGATCAACGCAACCCAAGGTTGACGTTAACGTAACCTGACAAGAACCGACAGCCGTAAAGGATTCACCTTTGGTCGCATACAGCCAGACGATTTCACTGGCGACCTGACAAAAGACGGGCAAAAAAGCTATCTACTGTCAGCGCCAACAGACCGATCAACAAGGCCCCCTGAAGGATATAGGCGGTATTGCCATTGACGATGCCGGCGATGATCGGTGCGCCGAGATTGCTCGCCCCGACGGTCGCCCCCAGCGCCGCGGTGGCGATGTTCACGGTCACCGAGGTACGGATACCGGCCAGGATGACCGGCGCCGCCAGCGGCAACTCCACCTGCCATAGCCGCTGGGCGGCGCCCATGCCCATGCCCCGTGCGGCCTCCTCGACCCCCGGGTCGAGCCCCTCCAGGCCCGCCAGGGTGTTGCGCACGATCGGCAGCAGCCCGTAGAGCAGCAGCGCCACGATGATCGGCCAGGTGCCGAAGCCAAGCACCGGCACGGCCAGGGCCAGTACCGCCACCGGCGGAAAGGTCTGGCCCATGGAGGCGACCTGGGCCACCAGGGGCAGGAAGTCGCGCCCGGCGGGACGGGTCACCAGGATCGCCGCCCCGACGCCGATCACCACCGCCAGGCTGGAGGCGATCGCCACCACCTGCAGATGACGCAGCAGCAGGGTCAGCAGGTCGGCCTGGGGGTAGAGGACCCGGCGCGCCTCGGGCTCGCTCCAGCGCAGCAGCGGCTCGAGCCACTCGCCTCCCGTGGCCAGCGCCAGCAGCAGGACCAGCCAGGCGAGCGGCGCCGCCCAATGCTTGAGGCATCTCGAGATCACCTGTCACGACCCTCCGCGCGGGCGACGCCGACGATGCCGCGCAGCGAGATCTCCCCCACCGGCATGTCGTCGTCATCCACCACCGCCAGGCGCTCGACGCGTTCGCGGAACATCACCGCCAGGGCCTGGTGGAGGGTCGCCTCCCGGGCGACCCTGGCCTGGGGCAGCAGCCGCGGCGACAGGGGGCGCATGCGCTCGACGACCGGCGTGATGGCCGCCTCCTTGAGGCCCCGATCATCGCCCCCCAGCAGCGACGCCACGAAGTCATCGGCCGGCGCCCGCAACAGCTCGAGTGGACTGCCCTGCTGGACGATGCGCCCCGCCTTCATGACCACCAGGCGGTCGGCCAGGGCCAGGGCCTCATCCATGTCGTGGGTCACGAAGACGATGGTCTTCTGCAGGCGTGCCTGCAGGTCGTGCAGTTCGACCTGCAGCCCCTCCCGGGTGATCGGGTCCAGGGCGCCGAAGGGCTCATCCATCAGCAGGATATCGGGGTCCGCCGCCAGTGCCCTGGCCACCCCCACGCGCTGGGCCTGGCCGCCGGAGAGCTGGGCCGGATACTTGTCGGCGAACTGCTCGACCGGCAGGCCGAGCAGCGCCATCAACTCCTCGACGCGCTCGTTGACCCGGGCGGCCGGCCACTTGAGCAGCCGCGGCACCAGGCCGATATTGCGGGCCACGCTCCAGTGGGGAAAAAGCCCCGTGCTCTGGATTGCATAGCCGATCCGCCGGCGTAGCACTCGGCCATCGAACTCGCGGATGGGGCGGCCATCGATATGGATCTCGCCCCCATCATGCTCGATCAGCCGGTTGATCATGCGCAGGGTGGTGGACTTGCCGCACCCCGAGGTGCCCACCAGGGCACATAGCTCGCCTCGATTCACCGTCAGCGAGATGGCGTCCACCGCCGTCTCGCTACCGAAGCGCTTGGTGACGCTCTTGAGTTCGATCATCCGATGGTTCCCGTGGTCTGGCCTGAGCGGTGATCCAGGCGCCGCGTCAGGGCGCCCAGCAGCGCATCGACGGCCAGGGCCATGACCAGGATCGGCATGGCGCCGAGCAGCACCAGATCCATGGCCGCCTGGCCCAGCCCCTGGAAGATAAAGGTGCCCAGGCCGCCGGCGCCGATCAATGCCGCCACGGCGGTCAGGCCGATCGCCTGGACGGTGGTGATCCGCACCCCCTCGAGCACCACCGGGAGCGCCAGGGGCAGGCGCACCTGGCGAAAGACCTGGCCGCGGCTCATGCCCATGCCGCGCGCCGCCTCGAGCACGCCGGGCTCCACCCCGGAGAGGGCGACGAAGGTGTTACGCACCATGGGCAGCAGGCTATAGCCAAGCAGCGCCAGGAAGGCGGGCGCCCAACCGATACCGCTGACGCCAAGCGCCGACAGCCAGTCGACGCGGGCCGACAGCCAGGCCAGGGGCGCCAGCAGCAGGCCGAACAGCGCCAGACTGGGAATGGTCTGCAAAAAGTTGAGCAGCGCAAAGCCGAGGCGCTCGACCCGCGGGCTCTGACGCATGGCCAGGGCGATGGCCGCGCCCAGCAGCAGGCTCATGCCCACGGCACCGCCCACCAGCAACAGATGCTGGATCAGGGCCTCGCCGAAGGCCTCTCCTCGCCCCTCGAGCTCCTGTCGGAGCGCCAGCGACTCGAGCCCCTTGCCGGCCAGCCACCAGCCGGCCAGCACCGGCACGAACGACAGCGTCAGCTGCCAGCCGGCCAACGCCAGCCGGGTACGCAGCTCGATCAGCAACAGCGAGAGCCAGAACAGCATCAGCCACCAGGCGGCGCCGATCCCGACCCGGGCCTGGGGCAGCTCGGGGTCGAGATGTTGCTGCGCCATCAGCGCCAGCCATGACGGCAGGGCTGCCAACATCAGCAGGGTCAGGGCCAGCGCCACCCGATAGCCTGATCGCGTGGGACGCCAGGCCACCGCCAGCAGGCCCAGCAGCGGCAGGCAGCTCACCATCGCCAGTGGCCAGCCCACGGCCTGGGCAAGCGGATAGGCGGTGCCGGGCATGATGCGGTTGGGCGCGATGCTGCCCAGCGGCAGCCACAGCCAGATGACCAGCGCCGTCAACGTCAGCGACAGCACCACACGATTGATCGGCGCCTCCCTGCGCAGCACCCGCCTACTCCTCCAGCTGGGAGAGGAAGTCGGCGGCCACGTCGGCCGGAGGGCGCCCGTTCACCGCCACGTCCCCGTTGAGACGCTGCAGGGTGTCGAGATCCAGCGCCGCGAAGAGCGGTGCCAGCAGGTCATCGATCTCCGGCCACGCCTCGAGCACCTCGCTGCGCACCACGGGAGCCGGCTGGTAGATCGGCTGCACCCCCAGGGTGTCCTCCAGCACCACCAGATCCAGCGCCTTCAGGCCACCATCGGTGCCGTAGGTCATGGCGGCATTCACGCCGCTGGTCTGCTGGGCGGCGGCGCGCATGGTCGAGGCGGTATTGCCGCCGGAGAGCACCAGCAGCTGGTCGTCACCGAGCTCGAAGCCATAGGCCTCCTGGAAGGCGGGCAGGGCCTGCTCGGATTCGACGAACTCGGCGCTGGCGGCCAGCTTGAAGGTCTCGCCCTCCTCCAGATAGGTCGCCAGATCCTCCAGGGTGGTCAGGTCGTGGTCGCGTGCCAGCTCGCCCCGCACGCTGATCGCCCAGGTATTGTTGGCCGCCGCCGGCGCCAGCCATGTCAGGCCATTCTCGGCGTCCCGCTCGCGCACCGTCTCATAGGCGGCCTCGGGATCGTGCCAGACATCACTGCCGGTCATGTCGAAGAAGAAGGCGCCGTTGCCGGTGTACTCGGGATAGAGGTCGATCTCGCCGGCCAGCAGCGCCTCGCGCACGATGCTGGTGGCCCCCAGCTGCAGCCGCTCCTCCACCTCGACGCCGCCCGCCTCGAGGCGCTGGACGATCAACTCCCCCAGCACCGAGCCTTCGGTATCGATCTTGGAGGACACCGTAACCGGCTCCTGGGCCTGCAGCGGCGTGGCGCCGAGCGAAACGGCGGCGGCGATGGCGGCGAGGGAAAACAGGGAACGTTGCATGACGGAATACCACCTGACGGATCATGGATGTACCCTGAGTATAAGAAAACTCGGGAATACCTGCAGCACATCGCCGCCACCGCATAGGGCTATCGTAGATGGCAACATCGCTCAAGGCTGTTCCGGCGACAGGCCTTCAAGGGGGCGCTACGAGTACATCCTTGTAGGCTACCTCGGCCCTGCGGCGCTCTCGCGTCCCGCTCCGCTTGCAGGTCCGGTGCTGGCCATCCATGGCCAGCCCGTTCGGAGCAGTGCTCCTAACCCCTGGTCCTCGGACCCCCTCTCCGACCTGTCCCCGACGCCTTTCGCTATCACCTTATCGTTGACTGCGATAGCCCAAACCCACGCAGAGGAGGCTTCAATGCCTAATCCCCCGCAGCCCCTGCTGGATCGCTGCCACCACCCGCTGGTGCGCGACCTGGCGTGGCTGCTGCTGGCCCCCGACCTGATCGCCATGCCCTGGCCGGGACGCCCGAGCCGGGCGCTGCTGGGCCTGGAGGATGACGACCGTGCCGCCGACTGGCTGGATCAGCTGGAAGCCTGGCCGCGAGCGCTGGAGAGCCATGTGGGCGAGGCGCTGCAGGGGCGCATGGGGCTCTACCACGAGCGCCTCTGGCAGTTTCTGCTCGACACGGCACCGGGCACGGAGCTCCTGGCCCACAACCTGCCCATCCTCGACGGCAAGCTGACGCTCGGCGAGCTGGACCTGCTCTACCGGTGCCATGCCGAGGCGTCGATCACCCATCTCGAGGTGGCCATCAAGTTCTATCTCGGGCTGGAGGAAGGCCCGGGCGACGAACACGCCCAGGCCCGCTGGATCGGCCCCGGTGGCGCCGACAGCCTGGCCGGCAAGCGCGAGCACCTGCATCGCCACCAGCTGCGGATGACCGAGCGGCCCGAGACCCTCGATGCCATCAAGGCCACACTGGAACCATATGGCGACCGTGCAGGGGCGCTGCCGTGTCTGACCAGCCGGGTCGCCATGCCCGGCGTGCTCTTCACCCCCTGGCACCACCCCCTGCCGCCCCCGAGAGAGGCGACCCAGGACCACCTGCGGGGTCGCTGGCTGTACTGGCACGACTGGCATCGCTATCGCGACGGCCTGCCCCGCGGCACCCGGGGGCTCAGGCTTCACAAGCCGCACTGGCTTGCCCTGCCCCGGCCCGAGCACCTTCAGCCGCTTCGCGAACTGGAAGCCCAGCTTATCGCCTATTTCCGAACGCCTGCCCCGCCATTGCAGATCGCCCTGTGGCACCCCGAGGCCGGCTGGCGACGCCTGTTTATCGTCGCCGACGACTGGCCGCGCCAGATACCGCTGCCGCCAGGGGCATAAGGCAGGCACCCCCAGGGGGTGCCCGCCCCGTTACAGCGAGCTGTAATAGGCCGCCAGGTCGGCGATGTCCTGATCACTCAGGTTGGCCGCCTGGGGTGTCATCACCGCGGCCATGCCACCGGCACGCTGCCCCTCGCGATAGGCCTTGAGGGCGCTCTCCAGGTAGGTGGCGGACTGCCCCGCCAGGTTGGGGTAGATACCGGCGGTCCCCTGGCCCTCGGCATCATGGCAGGCCACGCAGTTAGCGATCTTCTCGCTTCCGGCCTGGGCATCGCCGGCGGCGCTGGCCGTGCCGGAGAACGCCACCACAGACAACAGCAGCACCACTGCCGAGCCTCTAACGCGCTTGTTGATCATCACCCTCTCCTCATCGTCTGACCGAATCATGGCGAGGTTCGCCACGAGGCCACTGTTTAGCGCCAGGGCTCCTTGTATACAAGACGCTCTCCCCTCATGGCACCGTTTTATTGATGCACATCAACCATACCTGAGATCACGCTGTGCCAGGGCCGTTTTGCGCTAGCCCACCGGTATACGACGTCTATAATTCGAGGCGACCTGATTAGCCAAGGTGGCCGACAACACCAACCATTTTCCCTGACAGACCGCACTCCTCCTGGCACGACACCCGCTCCTGCTCCGGTGTAACGCGGTACCGGCCACCCGGCTTGCTAAACATCAGTTCTTGATCAGTCAACGTTAATAAATGCCGTGCTATGTGCTTCATCGCTGCTGCGGTTCCACGGCGGGCGATGGCCCTTGATGAGGAGAGAACCATGGGGATGTGGAAGCTTAAGCGTCGCGATTTCCTGAAGGGGCTGGGAATCACCGGCACCGGTGCCATGCTCAGCGGCAATGTCTGGGCACTCAACCGGCTAGAGCCTATCAACGACACCCTGGCCACCGAATACCCCTACCGCGGCTGGGAAGATCTCTACCGCAATGAGTGGACCTGGGATAGCGTCGGTCACGCGGCCCACTGCATCAACTGCATGGGCAACTGCGCCTGGAACGTCTACGTGAAGGATGGCATCGTCATTCGCGAGGAGCAGATCGCCAAGTACCCCCAGGTCAACCCCAACATTCCCGACGCCAACCCGCGGGGCTGTCAGAAGGGTGCCATCCACTCCACCGCCATGTATGAGGCCGACCGCCTGCGCTATCCGCTCAAGCGCGCCGGCGAGCGCGGCGAAGGCAAGTGGCAGCGCATCTCCTGGGACCAGGCCACCGAGGAGATCGCCGACAAGATCATCGATATCTTCGAGAAGCATGGCCCCGGCAAGCTCAAGACTCACCAGGGATCCGGCAACCAGACCATGGTGCGTCAGTCCGGGCCGGCCCGCTTCGCCGCCCTGGTGGGCGGTATCCAGCTCGACGGCTTCACCGTGGTGGGTGACCTGCTGACCGGCGCTCACCTGGCCTACGGCAATCCGCTGGAGAGCTTCACCTCGGACGCCTGGTTCGATGCCGACTACATCATGCTCGGCATGATCAACCCCAACGCCACCCGCATCCCCGACGCCCATTATATCTGGGAGGCCAAGTACAACGGCGCACGCATCACCAGCACCGCACCGGACTACAACCCCAGCGCCATTCACACCGACCTGTGGATGCCGATCAACCAGGGCACCGATCCGTTCCTGGCGATGTCGTTTGTCAACGTCATCATCGAGGAGCGGCTCTACAAGCCGGCCTTCATGAAGGAGCAGACCGACCTGCCGATGCTGGTGCGCCTCGACGACGGCCAGCTGCTACGCGAAAAGGACCTGATGGAGGGTGGCTCCGACGAGGTGTTCTACCACTGGGACCTGAACAGCGGCCAGGCGGTGAAGGCCAGGGGCTCCATGGGGGATGATGACAAGACCCTGAAGCTGGGTGACGTGGACCCGGCCATCGAGGGCGAGTTCGAGGTCGATGGCATCGCGGTCACCACGGTATTCGAGCAGGTCAAGCGCGAGGCGGCCAAGTTCACCCCCGAGTCGACCTTCGAGACCACCAATATCCACCCCGATGTCGTTCGCCAGGAGGCCCGCCATCTGGCCAAGGCTCACAAGGCGATCATCATGCTCGGCTATATCACGTCGAGCTACTCCAACTGCCTCTACACCTGCTGGGGCTATGCGCTGACGCTGGCACTGACCGGCCATGGCGGTCGCACCGGCGGCCTCGATACCTCCTGGGTGGTGTGGAACCACCCGCGCTGGACGGAGCTGGCCGGTTTCGAAGGCAAGAAATCGGCCCGCCTGGAACCCGGTGGCCTGGGCGAGTTCCTGCGTGGCGGCATGATGGAAGGCGCCCGCAATCACTTCGATAACGCCAAGCTCAAGGAGCGCGTCGGCTTCGATCTCGATGAGATGGAAGAGATGATGAACGAGTCCATCGAGAAGGGCTGGATGCCCTACCATGGCGAAATCAAGGGCATGATCTCCATTGCGGACAACACCTTCCGCCGCAACAAGATGTCCCACAAGTACCGCGAGGAGCACCTGCGCCAGGCGGAAGAGCTGTACGTGAACATCAACGTGCGCATGGACTCCACCGCCGAGTGGGCAGACTATGTGCTGCCGGCGGCCAGCCACTATGAGGCATGGGATATCCGCACCCAGGGGTACCACCGCTTCGCCAACGTCTTTACCCGCTCTGTTCCCCCGGTCGGCGAGTCAAAGCCGGACTGGGACATCATGGCACTGCTGACCAAGAAGATTCAGGAGCGCGCCATCGCGCGTGGCATCGGCCCGATCCAGGATGGTGACGTGACCCGCGACCTGCACACCATTCATGATGACTTTACCCGCCAGGGCACGCTGAACACGGATTACGACGTGCTCAAGCACATCATCGAGGACTCCCCCGAATTCGGTGGCGTGAGCCTGGAAGAGGCCGCCGAGCGGGGCTTTATCGTGATGAACGAACACGCGGGGCTGAATCAGCCGCTCGAGGCGGACAGGGCCTACGACCCCTTCACCGCCCAGACCGAAGGCAAGAAACCCTACGACACCCTGACCGGTCGCATCACCTTCTACTGCGATCACCCCTGGTTCAAGAAGCTGGAGTCGACCGTACCCACGGCGCGCCTGTTCGCGGGCCCCGAGGCCTCCAACTACCCGTTGAAGTTCTACTCGCCACACTCCCGCTGGGCGATTCACTCCAACTGGCGCAGCAACAAGTATCTGCTTCGCCTGCAGCGCGGCGAGCCCAATATCTATATCAACCCCAGGCTGGCCGAGCAGAAAGGGATCAAGGACGGTGACACGGTGCGGCTGTTCAACGGCAACGGTGACTTCTTTGCCCAGGCCAAGTTCTACCCGAGCCTTCCGCCAGACTCGATCATGATGGAGCACGGCTGGGAGCCGCATCAGTATATTCATCGCCGCAACATGAACGTTTCCCACGCCGTGTTTCTGCAGCCGCTGGAGCTGGCGGGTGGCTGGGGACACCTGAAGTTCATCTATGCCATGTGGAATGCCAACCAGCATATCCATGAGTCCAGCTACGACATCGAGCTGGCCAAGGCCGAAGACATCGCTGACCCGCGGGCCGTTTAAGAGGAGATTGTCATGGCTGTCAAACGCCAACTCAGCATGGTGCTGGACCTGAACAAGTGCATCGGCTGCCACACCTGCTCCGCGGCCTGCAAGCTGATGTGGACCAACCGCAACGGTCGCGAATTCATGTACTGGAACAACGTGGAGACTCAGCCGGGGCTCGGCTACCCGCGGGACTATCAGAACATGGGCGGAGGCTTCGATGCCGATGGTGCCCTGCGCCTGGGCCGTCAGCCGAGCCAGGAGGATTACGGCATTCCCTGGGAGTACAACTACCAGGAAGCGCTGATGACCGGTACCGATCCCTGGCTGCGCCCCCACGTCAAGCCGACCTGGGGGGCCAACTGGGACGAGGACCGGGGCGAGGGCGACTACCCCAACAGCTACTACTTCTACCTGCCGCGCCTGTGCAACCACTGCGCCAACCCGGCCTGCCTGGCGGCCTGCTCGCGCAACGCCATCTACAAGCGTCAGGAAGACGGCATCGTGCTGGTGGACCAGGAGCGCTGCCGCGGCTACCGCTACTGTGTCAACGCCTGCCCCTACAAGAAGATCTACTTCAACGAGCAGATCTCCAAGTCCGAGAAGTGCATCTTCTGCTATCCGCGTATCGAGAAGGGGCTGCCGACCGCCTGTGCCCAGCAATGCGTCGGCCGGATCCGCTGGATCGGGTATCGCGACGACGAGGAGGGGCCCATCCATCAGCTGGTCGAGAAGTACAAGGTCGCGCTGCCGCTGCACGCCGAATGGGGCACTCAGCCAAACGTCTTCTACGTGCCGCCCCTCTCCCCGTCCCGCTACGGTACCGATGGTCAGGAGCTGGATGAGTCGCGCATTCCTCTCAGTTACCTGGAGAGCCTGTTCGGTCCGCGTGTGGGTGAGGTGCTCGATACCCTGCAGGTGGAGCGCCAGGCGAAGGCCGAGGGACGCGAGAGCGAGCTGATGGATACCTTGATCGGCTACAAGCATGCCGAGATGTTCAAGCTGAGCTGAGACGAGGAGATCCCGTGAGCGCACCATCCCCTACCACACAGGCCGACGAGGCAGCGCAGCTGGTTGCCGCGGAGACGCTCTACCGTCTGGCCGCCGCGCTGTTTGGCTACCCGTTGGCCGAGACCCAGCAGGCGCTCGAGAGCGGGCGCCTGCGCGAGGCGCTGACACCCGCCTGGCAGACCCTGACCGGTGAACCCTGGCCGGAACTGCCGGCAAGCCCCGACCTGACCGCACTGGAGCTCGGCTATATGAGCACCTTCGTGCAGGGGCGGCGCGGCAAGCCACGGGTTCCGCTGGTGGCCAGCGCCTACCACGACCTGCTGAGCGGACAGACGCCGGGCAGCTTTCTGCTCAACGTGCAGGCCTTCTATCGCCACTTCGATCTGCAGGCCGCCCAGGGCGACGAGGGTCATGCCGATGAGCCCGATCACCTGGTGGCCATGCTCGAATTCGGCGCCCTGCTCTGCCATCTAGAGCACCAGGCGCTGCTGGCCGGGCGTGATACCGCGCCCTATCAACGCGCCCAGCGGGACTTTATCGCCCGCTATCTGGAACCGCTGCTGACGACCATTCAGGCGCGCTTCCATGCCGAGCGGGTCAGCGGGCTCGACCCGACACTGGCGCACCTGATCGAGGTGCTGCCCCGCTGGGCGAGCAACCAGCAGGCGGCGCTGGCATCCCGCGTCGGCCCCTGCCCGCCACCCCGCGGTGCCGAAGAACGTTCTGAACTCGATTCCGGCCCGATGTGGGGCTGACCAGGTAGCACGCACAAGGGCCTGTTCCCCTTGCGAGGAGATTTGCCATGACAACGCGTTTCATTCTTCACGGCACCATGGCGTGTGCCCTGGCGCTCGGCACGGCCGCTGCCTGGGCCGACCATACAGAGATCAATCCCAATATCACCGAGATCAAGCCGGGGGATAGCGTCCAGGCGGCACGCCTGCCCGACAATATCTATCTGCGCACCGAGGATGACCCGGATGACATCATCTGGGATCGACTGCCGATGTATCGCACCGAGCTGTTCCCGGCCCCGCCGGTCCACCAGTCGGTCAAGCTGCGCTTCGACGAAGGCGCCAACCGCAGCAAGCATCTCTACTTCCAGGTCGCCCGCTCCAGCGAACGCTTCTATGTTCGGCTGCAGTGGAAGGATGACAGCCAGGATACCGACACCACCGTGGACAGCTTCCGCGACGGAGTGGCCATCCAGTACGCCATCGGCGATACCGATACCTCCTACATGATGGGGTCAGGCCCGGAAAACCCCGTCAACATCTGGTACTGGCGTGCCGACGACACCGACCGGGTCGAGAACCTCGCCGCCGGTGGTTACCGCAGCACCACCACCCTCGACGAGCAGCATGTCACGGGGGCGGGCGCCTACTACCCCGATGCCATCGAGCAGGACAGCCTGTGGCGGGTGGTGATGTCGCGCCCCCTGAGCGCCGACGGCGAGTATGACGTGGACCTCGCACGCGAGCAGGTTCCGATCGCCTTCGCCGTCTGGCAGGGTAGCGACAACGAGCGCGACGGCAACAAGCGCGTCACCCATACCTGGATCCTGCTGGATACCGGCCTGGAAGGCGCTTCCGACAGCTGAGGAGTTAGCGACGATGTCAGTTTCCCACTTTCCCTCCCACGACCCGCTGGCGCTGGCGCCCGAAGAGTGCGGCCGCGGTCATGCCTGCCAGTTCTGCCCGGATGAGGCGACCTGCCGGCTGGAGAAGGGACATCACGAGAAGCAGCTGCTCGAGTCGCGCCTGGCGCGGATCGGCCAGATCATCATGGTGATGGCCAACAAGGGGGGCGTGGGGAAGAGTACCGTCTCGGCCAACGTCGCCGCCGGCCTTGCCGCTCGCGGCTACCGCGTCGGCATCGCCGATGCCGATATTCACGGCCCCAACCAGAGCCGTTTTTTCGGCTTCGTCGGCGAGCGTGTGCGAATCGACAAGCGTGGCCTTGGCCCCCGCGCCTTTCGCACCGAGGGCATCGACCACCCCATCCAGGTCGGCTCCCTGGCCTTCATGATGGAGAGCGACGACACCCCCATCGTCTGGCGAGATGCCTACAAGCACGACTTCATGCACCATCTGATCGGCTCGTTCGACTGGGGTCCGCTGGACTTTCTGGTGATCGACATGCCGCCGGGCACCGGCAACGAGCTGATCACCCTGGCCGACCTGCTCGAAGGGCATGACGTGGCGGCGCTGCTGGCCACCACGCCTCAGGAAGTGGCGCTGATGGACAGCCTCAAGGCGGTACGCTTCTGCCAGGAGCGCGGCATGCCACTGCTCGGCGTCGTGGAGAACATGGCGGGGGTCACCTGTCCCCACTGTGGGGGTGAGTTCCACCTCTTCCCGCGTGCTCACCTGGCCGCGGCACTGGCCGAGGTCGGCGTGGACTCCCTGGCGCAGATTCCCCTGTCACCGGCCCTGGCCAGCGGCTCCGATGCCGGGCGTCCCATCGTGCTCGATGACCCTCAGGGCGCCGAGGCGCGCGCCTTCATGCCCGCGGTGGAGGCGTGTATCGCACATGCCAGCGAGACCTTCGCCGCCGCCGCCGTCGACTCCCTGCAGGCGCTGAGCCAGCACCCGTCGATGTCTGATGAGCTGTCGGGGGATCTGGAAGCGGCACTGGCAAGCGTGCCCGACGACCAGCGCGACGCCCTGCGTGCGGAGCTGGATGCCCTGCTCGGCGCCGGTGGGACGACATCCTCGGACAACGGCGACGCCTCCCGCTAGCCCCGGACGCTACACCAAACCACTGACTCTGCGAGGACGCTACACCATGCCCCAGGCCCGCCATGGCGATAACGCCCAACCC
This sequence comes from Halomonas sp. LES1, assembly GCF_031846005.1. Classification (NCBI taxonomy): domain Bacteria; kingdom Pseudomonadati; phylum Pseudomonadota; class Gammaproteobacteria; order Oceanospirillales; family Halomonadaceae; genus Halomonas; species Halomonas sp. LES1. The sequence goes on along the minus strand of NZ_JAVRGC010000002.1, from coordinate 613,322 downwards.
GATCGCCGCCGCTTCTTCAGCCAGCTGCTCGACGGCGCCCGCTCCCGCACGCCCCGGCGTGCCCCCTGGCGCCGGGTACCCGAGGTTGGCGCGGGTGACGGTGATGTGCTCTGGTCCGGCTGGGCCGGCGCCGGCGAGGTATTCGTGGTCGGCGACGAGGGGATGGTGCTGCGCTACACCGGCGCCCCCGACGCCGCCGGGCAGCAGTGGGAGCGCATGAGCGTGCCCACCAACCTGCCGCTGCACGGCCTCTGGGGGCCCAGCCCCGACCGCCTGATCGCGGTCGGCTGGATGGGAACCATCCTGCATTACGACGGTGCCGAGTGGCACCAGCAGCGCGGAGGCATCGTCGATGACGAGGGGCGCTTCGCCCCCTGCAGCGAAAACACCCCGCTCTTCGCCATCGACGGCAACGCCGCAGGCGAGGCCTGGGCGGTGGGCGATGACGGCATGATCCTGCACTACGACGGCGGCGAGTGGCACCGGGAGGCGAGCCCGACACGCATCAACCTGCGTGCCGTGGCCTGTGCCCCCAACGGCACCGTCTACGCCGCCGGTGGCGAGGGGACGGTGCTTCAGCGCAACCTGGAGGGCCGCTGGCTGGCCCTCGACTGCCCCCTGAGTTCGGGGTTTCAGGCAATGGTGCTGCTGGCAGACGATGAACTGCTGCTGGGCGGCGGGCGCTACTTCGTCGATCAGGGGGGCTTTCGCGGGGAGCTGGTACGCTACCGCCATGGCGAGTTCCAGGCACTGACCTTCGAGACGCCGATGCCGCGCCTGCGGGCGCTGAAGGCCTACAAGGAGGGCGTGCTGATCGTCGGCGACCAGGGCCACCTCTACTACTTCAAGGAGTTGCGTCTCGATCGCCTGGAGAGCAACAGTCACCACGACCTGATGGATATCATCACGCTACCCACCGGCGAGGCACTGGCGGTGGGTGACTTCGGCACCATCATGACCGCCGCCCCCGACTTCACCGCCGCCCTGGCGCCACCGCCGGCGGCGGCGCAACCGAGCCCCTGGGCCGCCATGGCCTCCCCCACCGCCAATCAGCTGTGGGGCATCCACGAGGCCGGTGACGGAACCTGCTACGCCTGCGGCGAGGCGGGCACCGTGCTGCGGCTCGACGCGGATGGCTGGCGCCCCCTGCCCGCTCCCAGCGAGCTTGCGGTGCACTGCCTGTGGGACAGTGGCAAGGGGCTGTTTGCCGCCGGACAGCTCGGGCGCATCTACCGCTTCGATGGCAGTCGCTGGCAGCTGCATTTCGATCTGCATCTCGACCTCACCATCCTCTCCCTGTGGGGCACCGGCCCCGACTCGATCTACGCGGTCGGCGACGAGGGCTTGATCCTGCACTTCGACGGCCTGGGCTGGAAGCGCATGCCCAGCGGCACCCAGTCGGCGCTCTACAGCCTCCACGGCTGGGACGACCGGCACCTGCTGGCGGTCGGCGACTTCGGCCTGGTGTTGCGCTACAACGGCAAGGAGTGGGGCGAGTTCAACGTCGGCACCGAGAACTTCCTGTACGGGGTCTGGGGACCGACGCTGGATGATATCTATACCGTGGGTCTCTCCGGCACCCTGGCCCATTTCAACGGCCAGCGCTGGCAGCTTCAGCCGACCCGCCTGCGCGATGACCTGCTGGGAGTGGCCGGCTCCCCGGCCGCCGGCGCCTTTGCGGTGGGCACCCGAGGGCGCATCCTGCGCCTGGAGGAGGGCCAGTGGCTGACCGAGCCCAGCGGCAGTGATGTCGGCCTGCGCGCCATCTGTGCCACGCGGGATGGCGGCGTCTATGCCGTGGGCGATCGCGGCACGATCCTGCGCCGCGACTCCCGGCGCCATGACGCTTAGCCCTCTGGCCATTGAGATCACCGCCACTGACTCAGGGAGCACAGGGAGATAGCGGAGCAGCAGCGCCGGTCGCTTAGCGGTCGGCGCTGCTCAGATCGCCAAACAGGATCTCGATCAGCGGCTTCTCATCCCCGGCCTGCCCTCTACAGCAGCCACTCGATGGGCAGCCAGGACATGACCTTCACAGCGGCTCGGCGCAGCGGCCCGGTATTGGGTTCACTATCGTGAACGACGTTACCCTCCTGGGTTTGCTCATGCCACACCAGATGGCCATCATCGGCCAGCTTGACCCGGTAGCTCTGCTCGGACACCCGGTTATCAAAGGCGTCATCCATTGCCTTGGCCAGCGCTGGACTCTCGATCAGGAAGCCTATCTCGGTATTGAGGCGCGCCGAGCGGGGGTCGAAGTTGAACGAGCCGATAAATACCCACTCCTCATCGACGGCGAATGTCTTGGCGTGCAGGCTCGAACCGGAGCTGCCAAAACGCCCGAAGGGGCTGCCATGCGTTATCACATCCATGGCGCCGCTGCGCTTCAGTTCGAAGAGCTCTACCCCGGCGTCGAGCAGATCCCGGCGACGCTTTGAATACCCGGCATGCACCGCGGCAACGTCCGTGGCCTCCAGGGAGTTGGTCAGCACCCTGACCCGGACCCCCTGTTCCGCCAGGCCCGCCAGCCACTCCGTGCCCTCCTCCATGGGCACGAAATAGGGGGACACCAGATCCAACTGGCGCCTCGGCGCGCCGAGCAGATCGCCGAGGCGAGTGGTCAGAAGCTCCTGCTCCTGAGCCTCTCCCAGCCCCTTGGATGGGTCATCGCTTACCATCCAGGTATTGGCCCACTCGAAGGCCAGATCACCACGGACCAGCCCACTGACCAGACCGTTCGCCTCCAGTGCCGCCAGATAGCCCTGTGAGCTCGGCAACCCACGCGCCTGCTCCGCCTCGGCGGCCATCTGCGCCAGCCCCTCCCTGCCGACACTCTCCAACAACCGGCTCGCCGGGTAGGACGACTGGCTATGCCAGTAGCGGTCAAAGTCCTCGGAAACGTCTTGCACGACCGGTCCGATCGCCATGACATCAAGGTCGGAGAAGAGCACCCCGCTGGTGGCACCGAAGTACTCGTCACCGACGTTTCGCCCACCGATGATGGTGACCTGGTTATCGATGGTGAATGACTTGTTGTGCATGCGGCGATTGGCGCGGGAAAAATCGGTCACATAGCCGATGGCCCGAGGCGAGCGCACCACAAACGGATTGAAGAGGCGTACTTCGATCCCCGGGTGCGCATCCAGGGCGGCCAGGGTCTCGTCCAGCCCCACCGTATTGTTATCGTCCAGCAGCAATCTGACCCTGACACCACGATCGGCGGCACGCCGCACGGCATCGAACAGCAGGCTGCCCGCGGTATCGTTGTGCCAGATGTAGTATTGCAGATCGAGGGTCTGCTCGGCGGCCTCTGCCAGCAGCATTCTGGCGGCGAACGCCTCGTAAGCATCACTCAGCGGGTAGATGCCGCTACGCTCAGGGTGTCGATCCACCCGGTCGCGGACCAGCTCGCCCAGAGTGGTATCACGCGCCTGCTCGAGGGGCAGCGCCCGGGTCATGCTCCGTCCCTCCAGCGAGGGCAGGGTACAGCCACCCAGCAACAGCCCAAGCACCACGCTCAGCACCAGTCCCCTGACGACTCGCCCCTCGGGCATCGGCGGCTTGCCAAGCGCCTCGAGACTGATCGAGTCTCGCACCGACCTCTTCGGCTTCATGACCATGACAGACCCGCAGCAATAAGATGTATAAAAACATAGACGCCCGGCCCCTTTCGGCGGGCCGAGCGTCTACAGGATGACCTGACTCGATGGCACCCGAGGCTCCCGAGCCAGGCTAGGCTTGGGGCCTCTCGAACACCCAGCCGGTACCCTCGCGGGAGTCCTTGAGGATGATGCCCAGGGCGGCGAGCTCGTCGCGAATCCCGTCAGCGGTGGCGAAGTCCTTGGCCTTCTTGGCCGCGGCGCGCTCGTCGATCTTCGCCTGAATCTCCGCTTCCGAGAGCGGCAGCTCACCGGCCCCCGCCTTGAGGAAGAGGGCCGGGTCCTGCTGCAGCAGCCCCAGTATGCCGCCCAGCCGCCTGAGCTCGGCGGCCAGGGCCGGCGCCTGGTCGGGGGCCTCCTTCTTTGCGCGGTTCAGCTCGCGGGCCAGGTCGAAGAGCACCGAGAGCGCCCCGGCGGTATTGAAGTCATCGTCCATGGCCGCGCTGAAGCGCTTGTCGAAGTCGCTGACCACGCCCTCGACCACCGCCCCGGCACCGCCGAGTGCCGCTGCCTCTTCGCGGGACTGCCCGTGGTAGGAGCGCCCTTCTCGCGACAGTCCGTCGAGAGAGTGCCCTTCGAGAGACAGCCCGGCGAGGGAGTTGTAGAAGCGCTCCAGCGACTTGCGGGCATCGGCCAGGGATTCCGGCGCGTAGTTGATCGCGCTGCGATAGTGACTGGCCACCAGTAGGTAGCGCACCACCTCGGGATCATGGTGCTCGAGCACCTCGCGGATGGTGAAGAAGTTGCCCAGCGACTTGGACATCTTCTCGTGGTTCACCCGCACCGCGCCGGCGTGCATCCAGGTATTGACGAAGGGCTTGCCGTTGGCCGCCTCCGACTGGGCGATCTCGTTCTCGTGGTGCGGGAAGGTCAGGTCCGGTCCACCACCATGGATATCGAAGGTCTCGCCCAGGCAGCACTTCGACATGGCCGAGCATTCGATATGCCAGCCGGGACGCCCCTCGCCCCAGGGCGAAGGCCAGCTCGCCTCGCCCGGCTTGGCGGCCTTCCAGAGCACGAAGTCGAGGGGATCCTCCTTGTGCTCATCGACCTCGATGCGGGCACCGGAACGCATCTCGTCGAGATCACGGTTATTGAGCTTGCCGTAGCCCTCGAAGCGTCGTACCCGGTAGTAGACGTCGCCATTGTCCGCGGCATAGGCGTAGCCCTTGGCCATCAGGGTCTCGATCATGGCGATGATGTCGTCGATATGTCGAGTCGCCCGAGGCTCTTGATCCGGCGCCAGCACCCCGAGGCGCGCCTCGTCCTCATGCATCGCCTCGATCATGCGCTCGGTCAGCGACGCGATGGTCTCGCCATTCTCGTCGGCCCGGCGCAGGATCTTGTCATCGATATCGGTGACGTTGCGCACATAGGTCACGTCATATCCCCTATGACGCAGGTAGCGGGTAATGACGTCGAAGGCCACCATCACCCGGGCATGGCCCAGGTGGCAGTAGTCATAGACGGTCATGCCGCAGACATACATCCGCACCCTGCCCGGCTCGATCGGCGTGAAGGGCTCCTTGCGGCGTGTCAGCGTGTTGTAGATCTGCATATCGGTCATGCTCAGCCCTTGTTCTGCGCGTCTTGCTTCCGGGACTCTTTCTTCTGCGTCTCTTTCTTCAGGGTCTTGGCCCAGCTGTCCTTGAGGCTCACGGTGCGATTGAACACCAGCTTGCCTTCGCCACAGGCATGGCGGTCGGCGCAGAAGTAGCCCACACGCTCGAACTGGAAGCGACTCTCGGGCTCGACCCCGGCCAGGCTGGGCTCACCGATGGCCTGACACACCACCAGCGACTCGGGATTCAGATGCTCGAGGAAGTCGGCATCCTTGTCCTTGTCCGGCTGCTCCTCGAGGAACAGATTGTCGTAGAGACGCACCTCCATGGGCACCCCGTGCTCGGCGCTGACCCAGTGGATCACACCCTTCACCTTGCGGCCTTCGGGGTTCTTGCCCAGGGTGTCGAAGTCCACCGAACAGCGCAGCTCGGTGATCTCGCCGGCCTCATCCTTGACCACCTCGTCGCAGCGGATCACGTAGGAGTTGCGCAGCCGCACCTCCTTGCCCGGCGCCAGGCGGAAGAACTTCTTGGGTGGCTCCTCCATAAAGTCGTCCCGGTCGATATAGAGCTCGCGGGTAAAGGGCACCTTGCGCACGGGCATATCGTCCCGCGCCGGGTGGCCAGGTACCTCGTAGGTCTCCTCATGCCCTTCGGGCACATTGGTCAGTACCACCTTGAGCGGCTTGAGCACGGCCATGGCGCGTGGCGCGTTGTCCTCGAGGTCCGAGCGGATGGCGTGATAAAGCATGGCGATCTCGACCAGGCCGCCATCGGCCCGGGTCACACCGATCATTTCGCAGAACTTGCGGATCGAGGCCGGGGTATAGCCGCGGCGACGCAGCCCGGAGATGGTCGGCAGGCGCGGGTCGTCCCAGCCATCGACGATCCCCTCATCCACCAGCAGCCTGAGCTTGCGCTTGGAGGTCAGGGTGTAGTTCAGGTTGAGCCGGGCAAACTCGATCTGGCGCGGCTTCGCCGGCACCGGCAGGTTGTCGAGGAACCACTCGTAGAGCGGCCTATGATCCTCGAACTCCAGGGTGCAGACGGAGTGGGTGATCCCCTCGATGGCGTCGGACTGGCCATGGGTGAAGTCGTAGGAGGGGTAGATCTTCCACTTGTCGCCGGTCTGGTGATGGCTGGCATGGCGAATGCGATAGAGGATCGGGTCGCGCAGATTGATATTGGGCGAGGCCATGTCGATCTTGGCTCGCAGCACCTTCTCCCCCTCGGCGAATTCGCCCTCGCGCATGCGCTCGAGCAGGTCGAGGTTCTCGTCGGGTGAACGCTCGCGATAGGGGCTGGGGCGGCCCGGCTCGGTGAGGGTACCGCGATACTCGCGGATCTCGTCCGGCGAGAGGTCGTCGACATAGGCCTTGCCTTCACGCACCAGATGCTGCGCCCAGGCATAGAGCTGATCGAAGTAGTCGGAGGCGAAGCGCACGTCGCCCACCCACTGGAAGCCCAGCCAGCTGACATCCTCCTTGATCGCGTCGATATAGGCCTGCTCCTCCTTGGCCGGGTTGGTGTCATCGAAGCGCAGATGACAGTCACCACCGAATTGCTCGGCCAGGCCGAAGTTGAGACAGATCGACTTGGCGTGCCCGATATGCAGGAAGCCGTTGGGCTCCGGCGGGAAGCGGGTCACGATCTTGCCGTCGCGGCCGGCCTCGATCTCGTCACGAATCTGGTTGCGAATAAAGTTCGGCGCGCTGGTGGTGTCGGTGGTCATGGTTGGGAAAACAACCTCTGGTTGGGGTGCGGTCCGGGGGCCGTTGACTGTGGCCTTCACTGCTCGGGGCTTTTCCGGCGACGAGCCTGCGAGGAGGCGCTGTGAACCCCTCCCTGGGCGCTACCGATGCCATCCCTGGCATAGGACCTCCTCTTCGGCTCATCCCCGGCGCCCCTCGCCGCGGCGATCCAGGCCATCATCAGGCTAGCTTCGCGCAGCGAGGCAAAACCGGTATTATAGCGCCACGTCCATGGGCAACGCCAAGGCAGCGCCCCTTTATTGCACAGGAACTTACGCATGATCGTACTGCAGACCACCTTCGGTGACATTCGTGTCGAGCTCAACCACGAGAAGGCCCCCAAGACGGCCGCCAACTTCGAACAATATGTGCGTGAGGGCTTCTACGACGGCACCCTCTTCCACCGTGTGATCGAAGGCTTCATGGTCCAGGGTGGCGGCTTCGACGAGAACTTCGACCAGAAGCCGACCCACGCCCCCATCGAGAACGAGGCCGACAACGGCCTGGCCAACGAGATCGGCACCCTGGCCATGGCCCGCACCCAGGATCCGCACTCCGCTACCGCCCAGTTCTTCATCAACGTCGCCGACAACACCTTCCTCAACCATAGCGGCAAGTCCATCCAGGGCTGGGGCTACTGCGTCTTCGGCCGTGTGGTCGACGGCATGGACGTCGTCGAGAAGATCAAGAACGTCGACACCACCCGCCGCGGCATGCACGCCGATGTGCCCGCCGAGGACGTGGTGATCAAGAAGGCCTACATCGAGGAATAAGCCTTCCGTCCTGCCCCCAGCTGGCGCCCGCCCCGTGCGGGCGCCTTGCTCTCTGCTGCCAAACCGGGAACTCTCCATATGGCCACCCTGCTGATTTCCGACCTGCACCTGCACCCTGGCGCCCCCGAGATCACCGAGGGTTTTCTGCGCTGGCTGGAGGAGCGCGCCCATGGTTCCCACGCCCTGTATATCCTGGGTGACTTCTTCGAAGCCTGGATCGGCGATGATCTGCTCGATCTGGTTGGCGTCGACCCCACCGGCAATGCCGATCTCGCGGCCCGTATCGCCACGGCACTGCGCCGCCTGGCCGACGACGGCACCGAGATCTACCTGATGCATGGCAACCGTGACTTCCTGCTCGGCGAACGCTTCGCGAGCGAAGCCGGCGCCACCCTGCTGGCGGACCCTACCGTTGTCACCCTCGGGGGCAGCCCGGTGCTGCTGATGCATGGCGACAGCCTGTGCACGCGCGACGAGGCCTACCAGGCCTTCCGCGCCCAGGCCCGAGATCCGCGATGGCAGAAGCAGGTGCTGTCGATGCCGATCCAGGAGCGTATCACCCTGGCCAGGCAGCTTCGTGATCAGTCCGGTGAGGCCAACTCCAACAAGGCCGAGGACATCATGGACGTCACCCAGGATGAGGTCATCCGGGTCATGGCCGAACAGGGTGTCACCACCCTGATCCACGGCCACACCCACCGCCCGGCGGTGCATGAGCTCGAGGTCGATGGACGGCCGGCCCGGCGTATCGTGCTGGGTGACTGGCAGCCGACCCTGGGTTGGGAGGTCGTCATCGAGGAAGAGACCGGGCCGGCGCTCAGAGAGGTGACCCTGTGAAAGGTGCCCCTGTCCCAAGGCTGACACCGGCACTCCCCCGCCTCTTCTGAAGGAACTGCTGAAGCCTCTCGAACGACATCGGCCTTGCCAGCAGGAACCCCTGGAACAGATCACAGCCATGAGACCGCACCAGCTGGTACTGGCTGTCGGTCTCTACCCCCTCCGCCACGACCCTGAGTCCCAGATGATGCGCCATGGAGGTGATGCCCTGGGCAAGAGAGGCGTCATCGGCATTGCGATCGATCTCGCGAATGAAACTGCGATCGATCTTGACGGTATCGACCGGCAGGTTTTTCAGATAGCTCAGACTGGAGAAACCGGTGCCGAAGTCATCGATCGCCACCTGAACCCCCATGCTTCGCAAGGCGTCCAGGGCCTCGATGGCGCTGTCGGTTTCACTCATCAGGATGCCCTCGGTCAACTCGAGGGTCAGCCACTCGGCAGGCAGCCCCGTGAGCGACAGCGTGTCCGCCAGAATGGCGAGAAAGTTGTCACGCTGGAACTGCAGCGGTGAAATATTCACCGACACGCCGAGTGAGCTCATGCCCTGCCGGCGCAGCGCCTCCATGTCCCGACATGCCCGCGTCAACACCCAGCGACTGATGGGGATGATCTGCCCCGTCTGCTCGGCGATGGGAATAAACGTCGCCGGCGAGATATCGCCCCGCTCGGGATGCGACCAGCGCAGCAACGCCTCCAGCCCGACCACCTCGCCATCGCGATCGAACAGCGGCTGATAGTGAAGCTCGAAGGAGTCCGTATCGATCGCCTCCTGGAGCTCGCTACGCAGGGCGACGCGCTCACTCACCCGCTTGGTGATCTCGGGAGTGAACCACTGGTAGGTATTGCGCCCCTGCTGCTTGGCGCGATACATGGCCATATCGGCCTGCTGAATCAACTCCATCGGTCGGGTATGGCGATCGACGTTGACGGCGATCCCGATGCTTGCCGTCAAGTGCAGCTCGTGCCCTTCGATGCGATAGGGTCGCGCAACAAGATCCAGCAAGCGCTCGGCCACTTCCATCGCTCGCTGCTCATCACCCGGGTCATTGAGCAGCAACACGAATTCATCGCCACCGAAGCGCACCAGGGTATCCTCGCGACGTACCATCTCCGTCAGTCGCCTGGCGAGCTTCTGCAGAAGCTGGTCACCGATGGCATGGCCGAGGCTATCGTTGATCGGCTTGAAGCCATCGAGGTCGATAAACAGCACACACAGCCACTTGCCCTCGCGGTTCGCCAGCGCCAGATCACGGGGAAGACGATCCTCCAGAACGACACGGTTCGCCAGGCCGGTCAGCACATCGTGACGGGCGTGATAGGCCAGCTGGCCCTCATAGGCCATGCGCTCGGAGACATCATGCTGAATCCCTACATAGTGGGTAACCTGCCCGTCCTGGTCACGGATCGGCGAGACATACAGCTCGTTCCAGAAGGTGCCGCCGTCCTTGCGGTAGTTGCACAGTGTTACATGGGCTTCCTGCTGACTGGCCAGCCTATCCCGCAGCTCCTGTAACGCCCCGGGGTCGGTATCCGGGCCCTGTAGAAAGCGGCAGTTGCGCCCCAACACCTCCTCCCGGCAATAACCGCTCATCGCCTCGAATGCTCGGTTGACATAGGTCATCGGCATATCGGGCTTGAGGGCATCCACGATCACCAGACCATTGACGCTGACCTCGACGCCCTGCTCGAGGATGCGCAGGCGCATCTCACTCCTTCGACGCTGGGTGATATCCTTGGCGATACCGAAGACACCGCGAATACTCCCATCCACGATGATGGGCAGATTGGTCAGATCCAGCTGTCGCGCTTCCCCACTCCGGCCCACCACCTCCAGCTGATAGCGTTGCGCCTCGCCCTTCAACACCTGGTCGAAATGGGACTGGATCCTGGACATCTCCTGGGGTTGCACGAAGCGTGAGTAGTGAGCCCCCCGTATTTCATCGAGACGGTAGCCCGTCACCTCCTCGCAGCTGGCGTTGGCACTGATGAAGTAGCCCTGCATATCCAGGGAAAACACCGCATCGGGATTGTAGGAGAATAGCGAGCGGTAGCGCTGTTCACTCTCCTGCAGAGAGCGGCGGTCATGGTCACGCTCGATGGCCAGGGCGACGATATCCACCGCCTGACGAACCAGGCCAAGCTCATGTTCGGTGGGCCGTGCATGCTCGCGTGAATAGACCGCGAAGGTGCCGAGCACTCTGTTGTCTCTCGAGAGAACGGGATAGGACCAGCAGGCAAGCAGCGAGTGCTCCCTTGCCAGCGCCTGGTAGCCTCGCCAGGCGGGGTCACCGGGAAGGTCATCGCACACCACCAGCCTGCCGGTATGGGCGGCGCTGCCACAGGCACCCACTCCCTCCGCAATGGGAACGGACCGTATCGCGGCCCGATACGCCTCCGGCAGGCGGCGGCCTGCCGCCAGCTCGAGACGGGTGCCCGCCTGGTTGGCCAGCATGATGGAGCAGAGCCGTTGCGGTAGCTGCTCTTCCAGCATCTCGCAGACCGCCTCGAGCGGGGCGTCGAGCGGGGCCTCTTCGGCGATCATGGCCTGGATGGCCTGCTGGCGAACCAGGTGCTGCCGCGAATGGTCGAGTTCCCGGGAGCGGTCGGCATTGAGTCTTGCCAGCCCCAGGCTCAGTGTCAGAAGGAAGCTGAGCACCAGCCCACCCAGCCCAACAAACGCCGGCACTCCTAGTGCCATCGGCCACAGCGATGGCATGGCCGAATGAATATCGAGGCGAAGCCTGACGCCACCCGGCAGCCCGATACTGCGCGACAGCATGCGAGGCGTTTCCGTCAGGCCCCTGGGGGTCACACCCGGGGCCGCCACCCGCAGCAGCGTCTCGCCGCCATGGAGCAACGCCACCTGAAACGTGGAAAGCGATACATGCAGCTCACTCTCGAGCAGCCGGCCCAGATGGATCGACGCGACAAGGCGATAGTCATGCCGGGGTATGCCGACCACGACCAGTGCCTGCCTGGGGTGATCGACATCGGGCAACAGCATGATTGGCTGGCTGAAATCGGAGGCATCCCACTCCTCCACGAGTGGCCGACCGGCCTGCTGCCTGAGCCACCGCCTCGCCTCGGCATCCCCCCCTCGAAGCCACTGCCAGCGACCCTCACGGGTGATCACACCGAAGGCGCTGAGGCTCGAAAGGTCACGCAGATAGCTCACCTGGTCGTACCGCGCGACCCTGCCACCCGATCCATGACTCGAGGCATTCAGACGCTCGGCCATGCGCCTGAGGGACTGCAGACGCGAGCTCACCGCCCTCTCGGTGTCCAGGCGAGCCGTCTCGAATATCAGCTCGGCACGACCGGTCTCACGCACCAGCTGTTGCCAGTTCAGCAGATACCAGGAGGCACTGCTGATGGCGACGCCCAGCAGGCAGGCGCAGAGGGTCCTGGGCCCGATGTAGAGCCTGCCGTGCACCGGCCGGTAGCCGGCGACCAGCATGGCGGCTCCGAGCAGCAGGGTGAACAGCGCCAACACTTCGGAGTAGGCTGCCCCCGCCGGCCACCCCTTCAGGCTACCGCCGAATAGCGTCCATAGCGCCAGGGCGCTGATTCCCAGCAGCAGCATGCCGGCGATTCGCCACAGTTTCCTGAGCCATGGTCGCCTCATGCCCAGCAACAGACAGGGCGCAACGGCCAGCATCAGGGAGGCTTCCAGCGCCCCCAGGGTGACACCCGCCTGCAACCAGCCGGTAGTGGTTCCAGGGGACTCACCCAGGCCGCCCTCCACCAGGGTGTCAATCCCCAGGCCGGCCATGGCGATGCCGGCAATGACACGCAGGCCGGGCTGGCGAAGCCAGACACCAAGCAGACCGATGCCGGTGAACAGCGATGCGAGGGCGGTATCCGTCGCAAGCAGTATGGGCCCCGACAGATGCAGTGAGTTCGTTACAAGTGCCACGCCCCCCATCAGCATGAAGGTGGTGGAAACCACCATCAGCCAGGTGTCGAGGGCGATCGAAGCTGTCTTGAACTGCATATATCGAAGGCTCTTGGAATTAATATATTAAATCTTGCTTCTTTGACTTGACGCTGGCAATGCCCCCATCGCAGGGGGGAATACCATAAAAAGAGAGCCCCCTGCGAGATCATGGCTCGCAGGGGGCTGTCAATTGGCGGCTCAGCGCTGACGCCTAGCGCTTGATCTCCGCTTCGCTGCGAAGATGCTCGATCAGGCCCTGGATCGCCGCCTGGGCGCGCAGGCGCTCGGCCATCGAGGCGACGAAGCGCTCGGACTGATCGTCGACCTCGCCTTCGCCCACCGACTCCAGGGCGATGATCACGGCGCGATCACCGTCGACCACCCTGCCATACACCGGCGAATCCCCCTCGGGGGCCGGAAGCCGGAAGGCCGCCTCCACCAGCGCACGGGAGAGGCCGCGAGTCTCCTGGCGACTGACCTCCTCGGCCTGCTGCCAGTCGAGCTCGACGGTGCCGCCTTCGCCAAGCGACTCGACGAGCTGATCCGCCCTGGCACGCAACGCCTCACGGCGCTGTTGCGCCGCGACCTCGGCGGCGACCTCGTCGCGCACATCAACCAGCGGCAGCGTGGTCGCCTCGCGATGCTCGGCGAGGCGCAGCACCAGGCGACGATCGCTATCCAGCTCGATCACCTCGCTGTTGTAGCCCTCCTCGAGCACATCCTCACTGAACGCCTGGGCCATCACCCCCGGCTCCGAGAGCACGCCCTCGCGGGTATCACGGGAGACCCAGTCGCTGGACTGAAGCTCGAGGCCCAGGTCATCGGCGACGCTCTGCAGATCATCGGCGGCGAAGCTCTCGTCGATCAGCTGCTGAACCTTCTCGTTGAACTCTCCGGACACGCGCTCCATCGCCAGCTGGCGGCGCAGCTCATCCCGCATCGATTCGAATGACTCGCGCTCGAGGCTGGTCACGGTCAGCAGATGCAGACCATTGTCGGTTTCGACGACCTCCGAGACCTCCCCCTCATCCAACGAGAAGGCGGCCTCATCGAAGGCGTCGCCGAAGAAGCCGCGGCTGACCACCCCCAGATCGCCCCCCTGTTCGGCGGAGACGGTGTCATCGGAGAGCTGGGCGGCCAGGTCGGCGAAGTCCTCGCCATCGGCAAGACGCGCCTGAACCTCTTCGAGCTTGGCCATCGCCTCCTCGCGGCTGCGCTCATCACCGAAGGTCAGCATGATGTGCGAGAGCCGGCGGTCGGCATTGGCCGTCTGTTCGCGCCAGGCATCGCGCAGCGCCGCCTCCTCGACCTCCACCTCGTCGGCCATGGCCTGGCGGTCGATCACCACATAGTTCAGGCGTACCTGCTCGGGACGACGGAAGCGTTCCTGATGCCGGGCGTAATACGCCTCGATGGCCTCATCGGAGGGAGAGATCTCCTCGTCGAGGTCGTCAGCCCCCAGGGCGGCATGGCGGAAGGTACGCGTCTGCCGCTGCAGCTCGGCCAGGCGCTCCTGTTCACTGGGCAGGCTGAAGTCGCTGAATGCCAACCCCTGCTGCAGCTGCTGCTGCTTCATGTCGCTGCGCAGCTGCTGGCGAAAGCCCAGCGGCGTGTAGCCGGCACTGGCCAGGCGATTGCGAAACAGCTCCTGGTCGAACCGGCCCTCCTGATCCTGGAACTCGGGGAGTGACACGATGATCTGGTCGAGCTGCTCCTCGGAGAGGTGCATCCCGCCCTCTTCGACATACTGACTCAACACCCGAGTCGTGATCAGCTCGTCGAGCACCTGACTGCGCAGGGCCCGCTCCTGCTCCGGCGGCACCTGGCCGCTGCGGATGGCCCGCTGTACCGAGAGCTCGAGCTCCTGGCGCATGATGGGCTCGCCGTTGACCTCGGCGACCTCGTCGCCACTGTTGCCGAACAGGCCCACCAGTGAATCCACACCGAACATCGCCATGGTCACGACCACTGCCCCGATGATGATCTTGGCTCCCCAGCTTCGGGAGCGGTCTCGAATACTTTGCAGCATGCAGGCCTCGGAAGTGTTGCCTCAAAAGGGATACTGGGAAAGGGTGGAATCAATAACGAAGACAGGCGCACCGCCGAGGGCGATGCGCCTGTATCAATCAACCATCAACGGCGAACCATCAGCGGCGCGTAACGCGCGACTCCAGCTCGGCGACAATTAGTTGACGGAATCCTTCAGCGCCTTGCCGGCCTTGAAGCCGGGAACCTTGGCCGCCTTGATCTCGATCGGCTGACCGGTCTGGGGGTTGCGACCGGTACGCGCTGCACGCTCCTTCACATGGAAGGTACCGAAGCCGACCAGGGAGACGCTGTCACCCTTCTTCAGGCTTTCCGTCACGGAATCCACCATGGCATCCAGGGCACGCGCGGCGGAAGCCTTGGGAATATCGGCAGACGCGGCGATGGCTTCGATCAGCTCAGACTTGTTCACACTTCACCCCTTGACTTTTTCGGAAATTGGCCCCAATCGAACCGGCATTTCAGTTAACAAGCACGATCACAGCATGGGGTAATTTATAGCAATGTGAAGAAACCGCTGTCAAGCTACATTCAGGGCAGAGCCCCACCATACAAGGCTTTCGCCAGAATAATGGTGGGGAAATTGACCTTAATGCGTGCTAATCATTGACTGCGACGACGAGGCTTCTTCTGAATGAGATTCCTCTTTGGGCTCTTCATCCTTTTTTGCTAATGCCGCCTCGAGTACCTCATCGATCCAGCGCACCGGTCTGATATCGAGGGCCTCCTTGATATTCTCCGGCACCTCCTTGAGATCCCGACGGTTCTCCTCGGGCACCAGCACGGTCTTTATACCACCGCGCCTGGCGGCCAGCAATTTCTCCTTCAAGCCACCGATCGGCATCACCTCGCCCCGCAGGTTGACCTCGCCGGTCATCGCCACGTCGCAGCGCACCGGACGCCCGGTATAGGCCGAGACCATGGCGGTGACCATGCCGATACCCGCACTGGGGCCATCCTTGGGCGTCGCTCCCTCGGGCACATGGATATGCAGATCTTCCTTTTCGAAGCGCTCGGGGTCGATGCCCATGGAGAGGGCTCGCGCGCGCACCACGGTGTGGGCCGCACTCACCGACTCCTTCATCACGTCGCCCAGCGAGCCGGTCTTGTTGATACGCCCCTTGCCAGGCGTCACCACCGACTCGATATTGAGCAGCTCACCCCCGACCGAGGTCCAGGCCAGGCCGGTCACGCGCCCCACCTGATCCTCCTGGTCGGCCAGCCCATAGCTGTAGCGGCGCACCCCAGCATACTCCTCGATATCCGTGGCGGCCAGCAGCATCGGGGCCTGGGCGCCCTCCTTGCCCTCCTTCTCGATGCGCACTCGCAGCACCTTGCGACAGACCTTGGCGATCTGACGCTCCAGCTCACGCACCCCGGCCTCACGGCTGTAGTAGCGGATCAACTCGAGCAGCGACTCATCGGAGAAGGCCAGCTCATCCTCCTTGAAGCCGTTGGCCTTGAGCTGCTTGGGTACCAGATAGCGCTTGGCGATCGCCAGCTTCTCGTCCTCGGTATAGCCGGGCAGACGAATCACTTCCATGCGGTCGAGCAGCGGCCCGGGAATGTTCATGGAGTTGGCGGTACAGATGAACAGCGTCTCGGATAGGTCGTAATCCAGCTCAAGATAGTGGTCGCTGAAGGTGTCGTTCTGCTCCGGGTCGAGCACCTCGAGCAGCGCCGAGGCGGGATCGCCACGATGGTCCATGCCGATCTTGTCGACCTCGTCGAGCAGGAACAGCGGATTCCTGACCCCGGCGCGGGACATGCGCTGAACGATCTTGCCGGGAAGCGAGCCGATATAGGTACGGCGGTGGCCACGAATCTCGGACTCGTCACGCACCCCGCCCAGCGCCAGGCGCACATACTTGTGGTTCGTCGCGCGGGCGATGGACTTGCCCAGCGAGGTCTTGCCGACCCCGGGGGGACCCACCAGACACAGCACCGGCCCCTTGAGCTTCTTGACCCGCTTGTGCACCGCCAGGTACTCGAGGATCCGCGCCTTGACCTCGTCAAGGCCATAGTGATCCTCGTCGAGCACCTTCTGGGCGTGGAGCAGATCATGCTTGACCCGGGTGCGCTTCTTCCACGGCACCGACACCAGCCAGTCGAGGTAGGAGCGCACCACCGTGGCCTCGGCGGAGTTGGGTGACATCATCTTGAGCTTGCCCAGCTCCTGAACGGCCTTGTCGCGCGCCTCCTTGGGCATGCCCGACTCTTCGATGGCCTGCTCGTACTTCTCGGCCTCGTTGGGCACGTTCTCGAGCTCGCCCATCTCCTTCTGGATGGCCTTCATCTGCTCGTTGAGATAGTACTCGCGCTGGGACTTCTCCATCTGCTCCTTGACCCGGGAGCGGATGCGCTTCTCGACCTGCAGCAGATCGATCTCGGACTCGATCAGCGCCATCAGGTGCTCGATGCGATCGCGCACCTTGTCCATCTCCAGCAGCTGCTGCTTGTCATCGATCTTCAGCGACAGGTGCGCACAGATGGTATCCACCAGGCGGCTGGGGTCCTCGATGCCGGAGAGCGAGTTGAGCACCTCGTTGGGCACCTTCTTCGACATCTTGACGTACTGCTCGAACTGGTTGAGCAGCACGCGCACCAGGGCATCCTGCTCACGCTCGGTGAGGGGCGTGCTCTCACGCAGCAGCGCCTCGGCGCTGGTATAGTCCTCACCGTCATTCAGCTCGCCCACATCGGCCCGCGAGACCCCCTCGATCAGCACCTTGACGGTGCCGTCGGGGAGCTTGAGCAGCTGCATGATCTCGGCGACGGTACCGATGGCAAACAGGTCTTCGCGGTTGGGGTCGTCCTTGCTGGCCTCACGCTGGGCAACCAGCAGTACGCGCTTGTCGGCGCTCATGGCCGCATCGAGCGCCTGAATCGACTTCTCGCGACCCACGAACAGGGGAATGACCATCTGCGGATAGACGACCACGTCCCGCAGCGGCAAAAGGGGCAGACTCAGGGTCTGATCAGCGTTCTGCTGCATCGCAGACGTACCTCAAGAAAAGCGAAGGGATGCCCCGTGGAATGGGGGCGACCGGATAAGATTGCAAGGCAGGAGGCGACACGACAAAAAAACGGGAGCCACCATGACCCCAGCCGGCCGGGCCGGCGATGGAGGTAAGGTGCTCCCGTGGGGGGTACCCCCGATCGTTCAGCCGTCGGTACCGTCGCTGGCGGCTTCCTGCTGCTGGGAATAGATCAACAGCGGCTCGCTTTCGCCATTGATCACCGAGGCATCGATCACCACCTTGCTGACACCATCCAGCGAGGGGATCTCGTACATGGTGTCGAGCAGCACCGACTCGAGGATGGAGCGCAGGCCACGGGCGCCGGTCTTGCGGGTCATGGCCTTGACGGCCACCGCCTGCAGGGCATCCTGGCGGAACTCGAGCTCCACGTTCTCCATTTCGAACAGCTTGGCATACTGCTTGATCAACGAGTTCTTGGGCTCGGTGAGAATCTCGATCAGCGCCTCTTCGGTGAGATCGGTCAAGGTGGCGATCACCGGAAGACGACCGACAAACTCGGGAATCAGGCCGAACTTGACCAGATCCTCGGGCTCCACGGTGGCCAGTACATCGCCCACCGGCTTGCTGTCGTCCTTGCTCTTGACCTCGGCATTGAAGCCGATGCCCCCCTTCTCGACGCGGTCGCGAATCACCTTCTCCAGGCCGGCGAAGGCACCACCGACGATAAACAGGATGTTGCCGGTATCGACCTGCAGGAACTCCTGCTGAGGGTGCTTGCGCCCGCCCTGGGGCGGTATCGAGGCCGTGGTGCCCTCGATCAGCTTGAGCAGAGCCTGCTGAACGCCCTCACCCGACACATCGCGGGTAATCGAGGGGTTGTCGGACTTGCGCGACACCTTGTCGATTTCATCGATGTAGACGATGCCACGCTCGGCCTTCTCCACATCGTAGTCGCACTTCTGCAGCAGCTTCTGGATGATGTTCTCGACATCCTCGCCCACGTAGCCGGCCTCGGTCAGCGTGGTGGCATCGGCGATGGTGAACGGCACATTGAGCAGCCGCGCCATGGTCTCGGCGAGCAGCGTCTTGCCGCTGCCGGTGGGGCCGATCAGCAGGATATTCGACTTGCCAAGCTCGACGTCGTCCTTCTTGACCTCGGAACTCAGGCGCTTGTAGTGGTTGTAGACGGCAACGGACAGCACCATCTTGGCGCGATCCTGGCCGATCACATAGTCATCGAGGGTGTGACGAATCTCGCGCGGCGTCGGCAGGCGCTCGTCGTCGCTCTCGGCATCGGCATCGAGCACCTCCTCGCGAATGATGTCATTGCAGAGGTCGACACACTCATCACAGATATAGACGGACGGGCCGGCAATAAGCTTGCGCACCTCGTTCTGATTCTTGCCGCAGAACGAGCAGTAGAGCAGCTTGCCACCGTCGTCCTTGCCTTTGCCGTCAGCCATTCGCTTACCTCTTTTCATATTGGTGGTACCCGCCAAGGCCGGCACCACCGAGCTCGCTACGGCGGCCTGCGCCGCCGGGAACAATCAGCGTGTAATGCAAATCACGCTATCAGGATGTTGGCCGCTTATCCAGCATGGCGTCGATCAGGCCATACTCCACGGCCTGGTTGCCGTCCATGAAGTTGTCACGGTCGGTATCCCGGGCGATCGTATCGATATCCTGGCCGGTATGCTCCGCCAGGATACGGTTGAGCCTGTCGCGGATGCCGAGAATCTCGCGCGTATGAATCTCGATGTCCGAGGCCTGCCCCTGGTACCCGCCCAGAGGCTGGTGAATCATCATGCGCGAGTTGGGCAGGCAAAAGCGCTTCTCCGGCGCACCACCGGCCAACAACAACGCCCCCATGCTGGCCGCCTGGCCGATACACACGGTGGAGACGTCAGGCTTGATGAACTGCATGGTGTCGTAGATCGACATGCCAGCGGTCACCGAGCCACCCGGCGAGTTGATGTACAGATGGATGTCCTTGTCCGGGTTCTCGGACTCCAGGAACAGCAGCTGCGCCACCACCAGGTTGGCCATGTAGTCTTCCACCGGACCCACCAGGAAGATCACACGCTCCTTGAGCAGGCGGGAATAGATGTCGTAGGAGCGTTCGCCGCGGGCGCTCTGCTCGACCACCATGGGCACCAGGCCCCCGGCGTTCTGGGTCTCGAACTCGTTGCTCATCTGCGTGTTGTCCTTGCATCCGATGAATGGAAGCGAAGAGAAACGGCGCCCCGGCACTGGCCGGGGCGCGGGGGCATCGATCAGGCCTGGCGCTCTTCCTCGCCGGCCTCATCGCTGCCTTCCTCCGCATCGTCCTCTTCCTGCTGCTGGGCCGCTGCCAGCACATCCTGGTAGGACATCTCGACATCCTTGACGCTGGCCTGCTCGAGCAGCACGCCCACGGCCTTCTCTTCAAGGATAGCGGACTTGACCTGGGTCTTGAGCTGGTCGTTGCCCATGTAGTGCTCGACCACCTGCTCGGGCTCCTGGTACTGCTCGGCGAGCTCCTGCACCTTGGCACGGATCTCGTCGTCGCTGGCCTCGAGCTCGTTGACCTTGATCACCTCGGCCAGCAGCAGGCCTACCTCGACGCGACTCCTGGCCTGCTCCTCAAACAGCTCGTTGGGCAGCTGGGAGACATCGAAGTCCTCACCCAGGCCGAACTGCTGGGCGGCCTGGCGCTTGAGACCATCGGTCTCCTGCTGGACCAGCGCCTGGGGCACGGTGACCTCGTTGGCCTTCTGCAGCGCGGAGAGCACCTGCTGCTTGACGCGATTGTCCACCGCCTGCTCGGCCTCACGGCTCATGTTCTTCTTGACCTCGGCGCGGAACTTGTCGAGGTCACCGTCGTCGACGCCGAACTTCTTGACGAACTCGGCATCCACCTCGGGCAGGGCCTGGCCCTTCACCGCATGGACCTTGACCTTGAAGGTCGCTTCCTGGCCGGCCAGGTTCTCGGCCTGGTAGTCCTCCGGGAAGGTGACCTTGAGCTCCTTGTCGTCGCCAGCGGTGGCACCGATCAGCTGCTCCTCGAATCCGGGGATAAAGCTGCCGGAGCCGATCACCAGGTCATGACCCTCGGCACTGCCACCCTCGAAGGGCTCGTCACCGAGGAAGCCCTGAAAGTCGATGGTCACCTGGTCACCATCCTCGGCGGCACGCTCGACCTCTTCCCACTCGGCGTTCTGCTTGCGCAGGGTGTCGATCATCTCGTCGACATCGGCCTCGCTCACCTCGACCACCGGGCGCTCGACCTCGGCACCCTCGATGGAGGCCAGTTTGATCTCGGGGTAGATCTCCAGCGTCGCGACGAACTCCAGGTCCTTACCCGCCTCGTTGACGGTGGCCTCGATCTGCGGGAGACCAGCCGGGTTGAGCTCGTTCTCGGAAATGGCGCGAACGTAGCGCTCACGCATCACCTCGCCCACCACCTCGTTGCGCACTTCGCTGCCGTAGCGCTGGCGGATCACCGTCATCGGCACCCTGCCCCGACGAAAACCGTCCATACGAACGTTCTTGGCGGCATCCTTGAGACGGGTGTTGACGGCCTCATCGATTTCGGCGGCCGGCACTTGGACCGTGATGCGGCGTTCGATCTGGGAGGTCGTATCGACGGAAACTTGCATGAAATGTCCTCTACCGACTGGGGGCATTGTGTTGATTGCGTGAATGAAAAATCAAAAGGATGATTTTATGAATCCCGTCCGGCACTGGCAAGCACTGAGGCGAAAGAAGTGGGGGCACTGCGTGAGATTACAAGGGCCAGCGGCGCACCCACGCCAAAAAACGCCGACGCCTGAGCGACCGCGTGACACATACCGCACGTGATTTATCGAAATAGCGAGAAAAAAAGAGAAACCTGCCCTGCGACGGACGGAATGAAACGCATGAGGGTAAAAATAAAAGAGAGGGACTAACCTGATGCCACAAGACCCATTGCCGACACAAGAGCGGCAACACAAGACATGGGGTGGATGATGGGGATCGAACCCACGACCACCGGAGCCACAATCCGGGGCTCTACCACTGAGCTACATCCACCATAGCCTTGAACTTACAACGATCTTGAACTTGCAACACTGCCTTGATCTTGCCAGGCATGTCGAGGTGGGGTGGATGATGGGGATCGAACCCACGACCACCGGAGCCACAATCCGGGGCTCTACCACTGAGCTACATCCACCACTTCGACAACTGCTCGCACTGACTGCCTGCCACCGCACCGTATGGCGCGCCCAGCAGGACTCGAACCTGCAACCTACGGCTTAGAAGGCCGTTGCTCTATCCGATTGAGCCATGGGCGCATTCTACGTTCCAGGTCGCCTCGCCGCAACCCTGAGTGTCAAAAAACCGCAAGACATTCAAGAAGTTGTGGTCGGAGTGGAGGGATTCGAACCCCCGACATCCTGCTCCCAAAGCAGGCGCGCTACCAGACTGCGCTACACTCCGACGGCGATCAAGCGGGCTGGACGCCGCCGCACAGGCCTCGTCGAGCGCTGCGTATTCTACGTGACTTTCCCCGCCCGTCAAGTGGCAGAACACAATTTGCTGATATCACCCGCTTTGTTTCGACCGCTCGGCATGCGAAAATCACGCCCTTACCTTTACTACCGGCCACCCAGAGGATCCTCGATGACCGCGCAACAGATCGATGGCAAAGCGATAGCCGCCCGTGTTCGCCAGCAGGTAGCCCGCCAGGTGCAGGCTCGCCGCGAAGCCGGGGGCCGTACGCCAGGGCTTGCCGTCGTCCTGGTCGGCGAAGACCCCGCCTCGGCGGTCTATGTGCGCCACAAGCACAACGCCTGCGTCGAGGCCGGCATCGAGTCATTTCGACATCAGCTGCCCGCGGACACCACCCAGCAACAGCTCGAGACGCTGGTCGACCAGCTCAATGACGACCCCAGCGTGGATGGCATCCTGGTCCAGCTGCCCCTCCCCGAGCAGCTCGACGCCCGCCCCATCCTCGAGCGCATACGCCCCGACAAGGACGTGGACGGCTTCCACCCCTATAACCTGGGCCGTCTGGCACAGCGCCTGCCGCTGCTGAGGCCCTGCACCCCCAAGGGCGTGATGACGCTGCTCGAGGAGAGCGGCCTGGCGGTGCGTGGCCTCGATGCCACCGTGGTCGGCGCCTCCAATATCGTCGGCCGCCCCATGGCCCTGGAGTTGATGATCGCCGGCTGCACCACTACCGTCTGCCACCGCTTCACTCGCAACCTGGAGGAGCATGTGCGCCGTGCAGAGGTGCTGATCGTGGCGGTGGGCAAGCCGGGGCTGGTCAAGGGAGAGTGGGTCAAGGAGGGCGCCATCGTCATCGACGTGGGCATCAACCGCCAGGAGGACGGCCGCCTGATCGGCGACGTCGACTTCGAGGCCGCCGCCGAGCGTGCCGCCTGGATCACCCCGGTTCCCGGAGGTGTCGGCCCCATGACCGTGGCCAGCCTGCTGGAGAACACCCTGCAGGCCGCCGATATGCACGACGCCAGTTAACCTTTCCCTGGGGTCCCCCTGGGGTCAGACCCCGGGGGTTGGGGCCTGACCCCGAAGCAGGCCACCCCGAAGCAGGCCACCCCGAAGCAGGCCCCCAAACAGAATTGAGGAGACAAAGATGAGCGACAAGATGAATGTCGAGAGCTTCAACCTGGATCACACCAAGGTGAAGGCTCCCTACGTGCGCCTGGCCGATATCAAGACCGGTGAGCGCGGCGATACCATCCACAAGTATGACATGCGCATCTGCCAGCCCAACCAGGACCATATGGAGATGCCCGGCCTGCACTCCCTGGAGCACCTGATGGCGGAGCTGTCGCGCAACCACTCCGACAAGGTGGTCGACATCAGCCCCATGGGCTGCCAGACCGGCTTCTACATCGCGATGATCAACCACGACGACTACGAGGGCGTGCTGACCCTGCTCGAGAACACTCTCAAGGATGTGCTCGAGGCCGACGAGGTGCCGGCCTGCAACGAGATGCAGTGCGGCTGGGCGGCCAGCCACAGCCTCGAGGGGGCCAAGCAGATCGCCCGCGGCTTCCTGGCCAAGCGCAACGAGTGGACGGAAATCTTCGCATGAGGCGCATCGGCATCATCGGCGCCATGAGTCAGGAGGTGGAACGACTCGCCTCCCTGCTCGAGGGGTGCGAGACCCACACCCACGTCGGCAGCACCTTCTACAGCGGCAAGCTGCACGGCGTGGAGGTGGTGATCCTGCAGTCGGGCATCGGCAAGGTGAATGCCGCCGTCGGCACCACCCTGCTGCTCGACATGTACCAGCCCGAGGCGATCATCAATACCGGCTCCGCCGGTGGCTTCGGTGAAGGGCTCGAGATCGGCGATATCGTGGTCTCGAACGAGGTCCGCCACCACGACGTGGATGCCGTGGTATTCGGCTACGAGCATGGCCAGGTCCCCGACATGCCGGCGGCCTACCTGCCCGACGAACGGCTGGTTCACCTGGCCCGGGAGTGTGTCGAGGCGCTGGGCGAGGTCCGGGTGGTCGAGGGGCTGATCGCCACCGGCGATGTGTTCATGGCCTGCCCCGACCTGGTGGCCCAGACCCGTCGGCGCTTCCCCACCATGCTCGCCGCCGAGATGGAGGCCGCGGCCATCGCCCAGACCTGCCACCTCTACGGCTGCCCCTTCGTGGTGATCCGCGCCCTCTCGGATATCCCCGGCGGCGGCGACAACCATCTCTCCTTCGAGGAGTTCCTGGAGAAGGCCGCCCTGCACTCCTCGAAGATGATCGAGGCGATGGTGGCCCGCCTGGGCGATCGGCAGCGTGAGACCGTGGCACAGAGCGCCTGACGCACACACCACCATCGCCGGTGTTGCAGGCGCCCGACCTGTCGAGCGTTAGCACTACACAGCCCCGAAGACTGCCGCCAACAGCGGCAGTCACGGGCACTCGTGTTATCGGGCGGTAGCGAAGGCACCAGACCGACTATTCGTCGACCAGCTTCCACTCCAGCATCTCGCCGGCCATCAGCGGCACGATGCGCGCCCCGTCGGCATAGGGCAGCGACTCGGGAAGCTGCCAGGGCTCGCGCACCAGGGTGATGGTGTCGGCGTTGCGCGGCAGGCCGTAGAAATCCGGGCCGTGGTGGCTGGCGAAGCCTTCCAGGCGATCCAGGGCGCCGGCCTGCGCGAAGGCGGCGGCGTAGTACTCGATCGCCGCCGGCGCGGTATAGGCCCCGGCACAGCCACAGGCGCTCTCCTTGTCACCCTGGGCATGGGGGGCGCTGTCGGTGCCCAGGAAGAACTTGGGGCTGCCCGAGGTGGCCGCCGCCAGCAGCGCCTCGCGATGGCGCTCGCGCTTGAGGATCGGCAGGCAATAGTAGTGGGGCCGAATGCCACCCACCAGCATATGGTTGCGGTTGAACAGCAGATGATGGGCGGTGATGGTCGCGCCCACATTGGCCGGTGCCGCGGCCACGAATTCGGCCGCCTCGGCCGTGGTGATATGCTCGAACACCACCCTGAGGCTCGGGTGGCGCTCCAGCAGGGGCTTGAGCACCTTCTCGATAAACACCGCCTCGCGATCGAAGATATCGATCTCGGCGTCGGTCACCTCACCATGCATCAGCAGCGGGATCCCCAGCCTCGCCATGGCGGCGATGGCGGCATCGCAGTGCGCCAGGTCGGTCACCCCGGAGGCGGAGTTGGTGGTGGCGCCGACGGGATAGAGCTTGACCGCCTGCACCAGGCCGCTGGCATGGGCACGCTCGATCTCCTCGGCGGGCGTGTTGTCGGTGAGATAGAGGGTCATCAGCGGCTCGAAGCGGCTACCCTCGGGCAACGCCGCCAGGATCCGCTCGCGATAGGCCAGCGCCTGTTCGGTGGTGGTCACCGGCGGCGTCAGGTTGGGCATGATGATGGCACGGCCCATCTGGCGAGCAGAGGCCTCGACCACGGCGGCCAGCGCCCGGTCGTCGCGTAGATGGAGATGCCAGTCGTCGGGGCGAGTAAGGGTCAGGGTAGTCACGGGGGATCCTGTAGTAGTGAGTTCAAATGTAGTGGCGAGTTCGAATGTAGCGACGGGGTCAATCGATGTCGCGCCAGTATACCGAATGCCGCCGGGCAGGGCAGAACCGCGAACCATATAGTCTCAGGGCTATCGCAGCTGGCTCTGCAAGGGGCGCCGGGGACAGATCGTAGAAGGGGTCCTACGCCAGGGATGGCGTCGGTAGCGCCCATGGAGGGGTTCACAGCGCCCCTTCGCAGATCTGTCGACGGATCAGCCCCAGGCCACAACCTCAACTGCGATAGCCCTGCATATAGTCTGGTAGCATGCTGGTTTTGCCTCTTCACCGGACGCCCTATGACCGACTCCCTGGAGCGCAGTCCGCTGCGCGCCGACCTGCTGCTGCTGACCGTCACCCTGCTCGCCGCCGCCGGCTGGATCTTCTCCAAGGAGGCTCTCGCGGGCATGCCGCCGCTGCTGTTTATCGGCACACGCTTCCTGCTCGCCGGGTTGATACTGGTGCTGTTCGCCCTTCCCGCCCTGCGCCGGCTGAGCCGACGCGACCTCGCCACCAGCGCCGGCGTGGGCCTGCTCTTCAGCGCCGCGCTGGGCTTCTGGGTCATGGGGCTCTTCCACTCCCGCCACCTGGGCGAGAGCGCCTTTATCAATAGCCTGGGCATCCTGCTGGTGCCGGTGGTGGCCCGCCTGCTGTTCGGCGACCGACCGCCGCGCACCACCTGGATCGCCCTGCCCATTGCGCTGGCCGGCTTCGGCCTGCTGTCGCTGAACGCCGGGCTGCGCCTGGAGCCCAGCCAGTGGCTGATCGCCACTTCGGCGCTGCTCTTCTCGCTGCTGATCAACACCAATACGCGGGTGGTACGCCACCTGCCCGCCCTGCCGCTTACCGCCATCCAGCTTACCGTCGTCGGCGTTCTGCTCAGCCTGGCCTCGGCGCTGGTGGAGCCATGGCCGGCGCGGTTAGGCGGCGATATCCTGGGCTGGCTGGCGGCCAGCATCCTGCTCTCGAGCACCCTGCGCTTCTTCCTGCAGATTCACGCCCAGGGCCTCACCACCCCGAGCCACGCTGCGGTCATCCTGATGCTCGAGGCGGTCTGGACCGCACTGCTGGCCGCCGCCTGGTACGGCGAGACCATGACCCTGCTGCAGCTCGCCGGCTGTTCGCTGATCTTCACCGCCCTGCTGATCAATCGCTGGTACTGGGTCCGCAAGCTGGTGCTGCGCCTCGCCACCTAGCGCCTCCGGAAGCACCTAGCCACTCGCCAGGCAGCCAGGATATCCCGTATCATGCGGCCAGATTTCAGGGAGAGAAAAGATGCCCAAGGTTCGCCACTATGCCGATCTGGCTGCCAGCATGGCCGGTTTGATGTGGCTGGTCGTGTACTGGTCGATCAGCCTGTCGGCCCACCTGGGCAATCTTCAGCCCACCGTGGCGGCCCTGCTGTTGCTCGGCACCACCGTACTGGTCACCTTCGTGCACCGGCCCACCCGTGTTCTCCTGCGCCGCTATCACGTCAGGAAGCGTCGCACCGAGATGTGGATGCATATCCTGGCGCTGCCACTGTTTCTCGCCTTTTTGTTCGGCATCACCTTCGAGCTGATCTTCGCGCCCCTGAGCGGCGTACAGAAGCTGCTGCTGTTCAATGTGATGGCCACCGCCGGCTGGCTGGTGTTTGTCGTCACCCTGATGGTCAAGCTGGCCACCCACCAGATAAAACGGCGCCGCAAGGCCTGATAGGCCCTGCGGCGCTGCTGAGGTAGTCAGCTCGACTTGCCCCATGCCCTCCAGGGTGACGCCAGACTCAGAAGCGTGTGGCGCTGAAGGGTGCCATATCCACCTCGGGCGTCTCGCCTGCCATCATCTGGCTCAACAGCAGCCCGGTCACCGGTCCCAGGGTAAAGCCCTGATGGCCGTGGCCGAAGGCCAGCCACATCCCGTCCTGCTTGGGTGCCGGCCCGATGATCGGCTTCATGTCCGGCAGGCAGGGGCGCGCGCCCTTCCAGGGCTCGGGGTCGCGCCGCTCACCCAGCGGGTAGATCTTCCTTGCGGCCCGCTCCGCGGCCTTGAGCTGCTTGAACTTGGGGGGGGCATCCAGGTCGGCCAGCTCGGCCCCGGTGGTCAGGCGGATCCCCGCCCGCATCGGCTCGAGCAGGAAGCCGGTCTCGGCATCCATGATCCAGTGGTTGAGATGCGCATTGTCATCGGCGCTGGCGTAGTGCATATGGTAGCCGCGCTTGGCGAACAGCGGCACCGAGATACCCTGACGCTTGAGCAACTTGTCGCTCCACGGACCGAGCGCCACCACCAGCTGTTCCGCCTCCAGCGATTCGCGATCGGTGGTCACCTTCCAGCCCTTGCCGCCCTTCTCGACACCCTGCACCTCGGCCTTAAGGAAGCGGCCGCCCTGCTGCTGGAAGTTCTCGGCATAGGCCTGCACCAGCGCGCCGGGATCGGCGACGGTCCACGGCTGGGTCCAGTGAATGGCACCCACCAGCCCCTTCTTGAGATGGGGTTCCTTGGCATATAGGCCGGCGGCATCGAGCACTTCGAACTCGACACCGTAGAGGTCACGGTTCTCCCGAGCCTCGACGATACGCTCATCGAAGGCCTTCTGCGTGTGGTAGAGCTCGAGCCAACCGTCGCGACGCACCAGATGGTCGGCACCAGAGGCCTCGATCATCGGGGCATGGGTCTCCAGGCAGCGCATGATCAGCGACGCATACTCCGGCACGATCTTGGCGTAGCGGGTCTTGCCGGAGTTGAGCCAGTACTGAAGCAGCGGGCTGGCGGCGCTCAGCATGCCCGCCGTACGATAACGAATATCCACCTCGCGATTGGGCAGCACGCGCATCAGCGTGCCGAGATCGCGGGGAAAGGCGTAGGGCCGCACCGACTCGCGCTGGATGATGCCGGCATTGCCGAAGGAGGTCTCGCGGCCCGGCTCGCGGCGGTCCACCAGCGTCACCGAATGGCCCTGGCGCACCAGATGCCAGGCCACCGAAACGCCGACCATGCCGGCCCCCAGAACCACGATTTCACGAGACATCACCAACACCTCACTGGAAAGAACGCAGGCCTCACCACAGGGAGAGGCCCACTCAACGAATGACGTTTCCATGCCACCGGGCCAGCTGCAACCCGACGGCGAAAGACTCAGGGAATCATAACGTTTCACCGGCAGGCTAGGCTTCCAAATACCTTCCCGAAAACAAGATTTCTTACCGTTTTTCTGCCGGCATTCAGATGGATACCCCAGAGATAGAAAAAGACTCAGGCCACTAAACTTCAGCCACCTGGGTCTTCAGCCATCCGCGTCTGCAGCCAGCAGGGTCTTCAGCTATCCAGGTCTCCAGCCAACTGAGTCTTCAGCCATCTGCGCTGGCCCCACCCTGCTGCTGCACCTGCAGCTTGGTGCGGATGAAATCAGCGTGGCTGACATGCAGCAGCTCGGCCAGCTGGCGAATACGATGCTCCTCCAGATGGTGCTGCTCACCGTCGGCCAGCGCCAGCGCCCACATCATGCGCACCAGCTCACAGCGCCGGGCGTAGTCGTAATGCTGTCTGATCAACGAGACGAACTGATAGTGATCGACGGCACCCTCGACCTCCTGCTGGGCCAGGTTCATCAGCTCGTCGATCGCCTCGTCGCTGACGCTCAGATGTCGACGCAGCTGATCCCGTAACGTCTCGAGTTCATCCGGGGTGACCTCGTAGTCGGCGCGTATCACCTCGCAGAGCAGCGCCGCGGCGGCAAGCTCCAGGCTCGGCGCCTCACGCCCGGCGCCGTCGCCCTCCTCCGCGAGCATCTGCTGAAAGAACCGCTGGATATTGGCTAGCACAAGCTTCTCCTTCGGTGGCTTCCTCGGTAAGACTCGCCAACGTTGCGCGGGTTCGCAGCCCCGGTTACCCCCGACAGCGCCAGCGTGCCAGCAGGGAGAGCAGGGCCAGGCCAAGCAGTACCGCCGCCGCCCAGCCAATCACCATCACCACCTGGGCAAACGAGGCCGGCGCTTCCACGGGACGATGCTGCAGGCCGAACACGACGAGTCGGCCGAAGGCATAGAGCATCAGGGCCAGGCTGGCGAGGGGCAACAGGGAGCGGTTCGCCGCCAGCCCGCGGGTCAGGCCCCAGGGTTCGCGGGGGGGAGTGGCAGATTGCTTGGCGGCCGCCTTGCGAGGCGTTACGGCCTTGCCGCTAGATGACTTGGTGGCAGACGACGTGCTGGCGGACGCCTTGCTCGCCGGCTTTCTGGCCGCGGGCTTGCGGGCCTTCGGCTTGACCTTCGCACCCCGCGACGGAGAGCCCCCCAGCCAGCCCAGGGCCCCACCGACCAGGCGCCACAGTGCCCAGCCCAGAGTAAAGCTAACCGAGAGGGCGAGACCGCCCATCACCAGCACATACGCCATTGGCGATCCTTGTCGATTCACGGATCGGATATTGTGCCATAGCGAGGCCCTTCAGGGTCACGGCAGCACCACGATGGGCACCGGGATACGCGCCAGCAGGTCCAGCGGCGCGAGCTCGCTGGAGACCTCGAAGCCAAAGCCCTTTTCGGGACACGCCTGAAACACCTGTGCTGCGCCAAGCGGCTCGACCATCATACCTCCTGTTACACCGTCATCGGCATCACCCATGGCGACTCCCCTCTACCATGATGCAGGAGGTCGCGGACCGCCAGCTCCCGGAGCAAGACAAGAATGGTAGACTCCCAGGCCATCGGATTGGGCAATTCTACTTGGGCAGTGTTGTGACTGCCCGGCCTACCATGACAAGGAGTCTCAGCATGGCCCTGATCATCGGCCTGACCGGGGGGATCGCCTCGGGCAAGTCCACCGTGGCCCGCGCCTTCGCGGCGCTCGGCGCGCCCTGGGTCGACGCCGACGATGTCGCCCGGGAAGTGGTCGAGCCCGGCGAGCCGGCGCTGGCCGAGATCGCCGAGCGCTTTGGCGCCAGGGTGCTCAACGGCGACGGCACCCTCGAACGCCGCGCCCTGCGAGAGATCGTCTTCGCCGATGAGAACGAGCGACGCTGGCTGGAGTCGGTCACCCATCCGCGCATCCGGGAACGGTTGATCGAGTATCTGGCGCACTTTCACGCCTCCGGCGCCCCCTATGGCCTGCTGGTCTCACCACTGCTGTTCGAATCCGGTCAGAGCGAGATGGTCGACCGCACCCTGGTGATCGATGTGCCCGAGGCGCTGCAGATCGAGCGCACCGCCGCCCGGGACGAGGTGGATGCCGCCCAGGCCCGCGCCATCGTCGCCGCCCAGATGCCGCACCACGAACGCCTGGCCCGCGCCGACGACGTGCTGGATAATGGCGGCAGCGAAGAGGCGATGCGCCATCGAGTCAACGAGCTCGATCGGCACTACCGCGAACTGGCGTCCTGACAGTCGGGACAGTCCCACCCCCGCACGGGGACTGCCCCCCTCCCCCCTCGATAGATCCAGAGCCACGGAGCCCCCATGAGCCAATCACAACGCCCCCTGGAAGTCGCCTGCCCCCAGTGCTACAAGAAGGTCGAATGGCGCGATGAGAACCCCTACCGCCCCTTCTGCAGCGAACGCTGCCGGCTGATCGATCTCGGCGCCTGGGCCGATGGCAGCCACCGCATCGCCGGTGAACCGGCCATGGACGAGACCGAGATCGACGAGATGATCCTGCGCGCCGAGCGCGGCTTCCAGGACGAACCATGACCAGCTCATCCTCCCAGCGCCCCGAGTACCGCCTGCTTGCCGAGCTGGAGGCGGCCTTCGACGCCCTGGTCGAGACCACCGCCGCGGTGGCCGAGGCCCATGCTCGCGCCCCCGGCGCCTGCTGGATCTTCGGCGAACCCGAGCCGGTCGACGGCGAAAGAGCCGCGGCCTGGCTGCGCGAGGCGCTGCAGGATGTCTGGTATCAGGATGGCCAGGACGGTCGCGCCACCCGTGCCTATATCGGCCTGGTGGCGGCCGGTGACGAGGTCATGGAGGCC
Source organism: Halomonas sp. LES1 (assembly GCF_031846005.1). Lineage (NCBI taxonomy): Bacteria > Pseudomonadati > Pseudomonadota > Gammaproteobacteria > Oceanospirillales > Halomonadaceae > Halomonas > Halomonas sp. LES1. The sequence continues at coordinate 581,808 of NZ_JAVRGC010000002.1, read as the reverse complement.
GTGGCGGCGGCCAATGCCACCAAGGCGGCGTTCGCGGCCCTGACCGCCAAAATACGCGACCAGGCGCCGTCATTGATTCCCGAGGCCAAGGCGGTGCTGCCCTTCCGCCACCCGGCCCTGCACGACCACCTGCGCGGCGAGGGGCTGGCCCGGGTCCACCTCAAGCAGTGCTGGCGGGCCATTCCGGCAAGCGAGGCGCCGCTGACCCGGGTGCGTCTGGCCTGGTACTCGAGCGGGCGCTCGATCAAGAAACTGACGGTGCGGGAAGCCGAGCAGAAGCTGCTGACCTTCGACAGCGAGGCGCCGCATATCCGCATCCAGCTGCGCAAGCTTGCCGGCATTCCCAGCGGAGAGCCCCTCGCCCAGGTGCAGCGCCAGGCCCCGCTGATGCGCGCCAACCTCTTCTATCGCGAGCCGCTGGAGGATGGCCGCACCCGGCGCGCCATGAACGTCGCCCTGCCGCTGTTCGTGCCCTCGCCGGATGGCCGACTACCCGACCATAACCTGCCGCCCCTGCAGCCCCCCGAGACCCGCACCCGCGCCCGCCGACGCGACGAGAAGCTCGAGGATGAGCCCTTCCTGCCCAGCCTGCGGGTCTATCGTTATCGTTGAATCAAGCTGACAACCTGCTGGTCGACACCGATGTAGTGTTCTCTCGCACCCCACCTTCACCCGCCAATGGATTCATGCCATGCCCTTCACCGAAGCCAAGGAGCACGCGCCAGGCCGCCTGCACAGGATCTTTACCGACCCTTATACCGCCTTTGGCAATATGGCAACGGAACGGCTACTGCACCTGCAAGTCGCCCTGGCCGAGCTGGTGACCCGCCCCCTGCGACAACGTACCCTTCTAGTACGACTCATCCATGGCTGGGAAAACGGCGAGTGTGCGCCGGAGTCGCTACGCCATGGCGATTACCGCCTCGGCTCTCTCGACGAACTGCGTGCCCTCGAAGCCCATCATCGTGAGACCTTCGAGTACCAGGCTGACGACACGGGAAACCCTGGCGAGCTGCTCGCCAGGCCACTCGTGAAGGCCATTGAGCGTGCCGAACAGGCCGGTCTCGCCATCGATGAAGAGACCCGCCACAACCCCTCGCGCTGGCCCGCCTTCACCGATGGCCTCGCGCTGTATACCCTGTTCAAGGTCTATCACCGGCTTATCTATGGTGAGGATGCCCCCTACCGCTCCATCCACCTTCGACTGGCGGAAGGCGAAAGAGAAGTGCATGAGTTTCATCTCGAGGAGGGCGAGTTTGCGGTTATCACGCCCTGCGGGAACACCGAGGGGGAGAGCCTGCTGATGCTGCACCCCAGCCAGCTCCCCTCCATGCTGAGGCTGCTGGAGAACACCCGACGAGCGGAGGAGCCGGCCCATTAGCGGCCGCCGATCATCGGGCCTGAATCATCACCTCGACCCGCCGATTACGCGCCCTGCCCTCGGCCGTCTCGTTGCTTTCCAGCGGCCGCGTATCCGCCATCCCCACGGCGCGCAGCCGCGATGGCTCAACCCCTGCCGCCACCAGCGCCTCGACAATGGCGATGGCACGCCCGCTGGAGAGCGCCCAGTTGGAGGGGAAGCGCTCGGTGCTGATCGGACGACTATCCGAGTGCCCCTCCACCGAGACCTCCCCTGGGTAGCGCTCCACCAGCTCGCGCAGCCGACCGGCAACCAGCGCGGCCCCCGCATCGGTCAGCTCGGCGTCGGCCGTGGGGAAGAGCAGCCGGTCCTCGACCCGCAGCCGCACGCCTTCGGGAACCCGCGACACTTCCATGCCCTCCAGGTCGGGCAGATAAGGTGCCTGGGGCAGTGATTCCGACACGAAACGGGCCCCGGCTATCGCCCGCTCGTCCACCTCCTGAAATCCGGCCGGGGGATTGTCCGTCAGGATCAGCAGGGTATTGGCGAGCGGTGCATCAAGGTCCAGGCCGCTGGGCAGCACCATGGACGGTGCCGAAACCGGTGCCGGTGCGCGCCCATCAGGCGAGCGGCGAGCCAGCGGCAATGGCGGCGTCGGCCCACGGTCGGGGAGCCCCGCCACGCCCAGCGCCGCCGAAATGGCCGAGGGTGCCAGCTCCCCTGCCGGCAGGGGGGCGCTCCGGCGCCGAAGCCTCGCCTCATGCAGCAACTCGGGCAGAGGAATACCCAGTCTCGGCACCGCCGGTGTCGATGCCGCTGCTTCGGCTTCCATCTCGTCAGAATTCACCAGACTCGGCCCGACACCGATACTCCCGAGCGCAATGATCAGCACCAGCAGAACCACCAGCAGCGTCATCACATCGATATAGCTGATCATCCAGCCGCCCGGGTCATCATCCGGCGGCAGCGGCTGCATCAGGTTGGCGTGTCGCCCGCGTCCGCGGTGCTCGTCGATCATGGTGCCCGGGCCTTTCCAGAATTTACGCGAAAAAGTGCAACCTTAGGGTGACACCCCCCCCAGCACAAGCTTACGACTGCTGCGCCCCTTCACGGACCTGCTCTCGAACCGGCCAAAAATGCCACCCTGGCGCCTCAAGCTTTATCCTGCCTGGCCGATAGGGCAATCATTGATGCTGCACGATGTGCCTCTTCGATCATCGCCACGATGGAACCCCCATATCGCCCACCGCTGCAAGGACACGCAATGCCCCAGTGTGCTCGAGGACCTCACCGCTGCGCCCGTTGCGATGGGCCGCTACCTTTCGACTTCACCATGGCCTTTCAGCCTATCGTTGATCTTGCCGGCGCCCGGGTGACCACCTACGAGGCCCTGGTAAGGGGGCCCGGCAATGAATCCGCCTGGAGCGTGATCTCGCAGGTGACCGATGACCTGATGTACCGCTTTGACCAGGCGTGTCGCATCAAGGCCATCGAACTGGCCAGCCAACTGGACATGCGCGAGCGGCTGTCGATCAACTTCCTGCCCAATGCGGTGTATGAGCCGGAAGCCTGCATCCAGGCCACACTCGAGACCTCGCGAAGGGTTGGCTGGCCCACCGACCGGCTGGTCTTCGAGTTCACCGAAACCGAGCGCGTTGTCGACCGGGCCCACCTCAAGCGAATCGTCAACAGCTATCGTGAAATGGGCTTTACCACCGCCCTCGATGACTTCGGCAGCGGTTATGCCAATCTGGACCTGCTCACCGTGCTGGAACCCGACAAGATCAAGGTGGACCGGGAGCTGGTCATGGGTTGCCATCAGGACCGTCGTCGCCAGGCGCTGCTGCATGCCATTCGCCGGCTGGCAACCGAGCTGGAGATCACCGTGATTGCCGAAGGCGTAGAAACCCGCGAAGAAGCCCTCTGGCTGGGACGCGCCGGCATGACCCAACAGCAGGGTTTCTTCTATGCCAGGCCGTCACTCGAATCCCTGGGAGAGGACCTCTCTCCGCGCCTGAAGGCGCTGCAGCGAGAGCTTCGAGGCGGGCTTCAAGAAGGTTAATTGCAGACTGGTGTGAACAGTCTCGGGAACATGTGGCCGGATAGCCGATGGTGCATCCGGCCACATCGTGGATCCCCACCACGCCCGGTGCGCTATCGCTTACCGGGTCTACAAGCCATTGTGGGAACCCGATTTATCGGCGATAGCCCTGGTTGGTCGCCTCAGGCAGCCACGATATACAGCCAGTTCTTGCCGTGGCGCTTGGCGGTATACATCGCCTGGTCAGCCTGGCGAAACAGCGGGTCGGCATCCGCCCAGGGTTGCAGGCGCCACCATCAGGCACCCCAGTACGGCAAGGAGATCGCGACGCTGCATGCAAATGGCACCGAAAAGCGAGGGAAGAGTCGAAGTATGCTAGCCGAGCTGCACCGTTTATATAAGCCTTCACCGAAGGAAGTGCAGGCCAGGGTCTCGGTCCGCCCCGGGTTTATCCCAGGCGTTCAATGGCGAGAAAGCGCCCGGCGTCGCTGAAGGTCAGCCGATAGATACCACTCACGCCAGTCCGCGTTACCACACGTCGCAGCGCTTCGGCGGGAAACACCACTCGCCGACCGTCGAGGCTGCGAGTATGTACCTGGCCCACCCGCCCCTCGTAGTGGGCCAGGCAGGCTTCGTAGCTGAGTTCGATGACCACATCGATACTGGGCATGGGCGGGGCGAGTTGCAGCAAAAACAGAAGATGTTAATACTCTACCAGAAACGCGGCCCGCCCGGCGGGCCCTTTCGGTCGAGGTAGATCATGTTTGCGACAACCGTGGTTGGCCCCCGCCGACCCCTCACCCAAGGACCACCAGGTCGCCGCCCGTGCCCGCGGCTACATGATGGCGGCACAGCTGGAGCTGGCACAGCAGCAGAGCGAAATGGACGATGCCCGCGAGGGGGTAAATGACGACAGGCAGCAAGGCTCCTCCTCGCTTGATGCAACCTCCGAGCGCCCGGCCGCGGCAGCCGACACCAATGACAGCCGCGGTGCCGGCCCGCCCTCGGCCGAGCTGGCACTGAGTCGCTACGACACCATCGCACGCGCTGGCAGCGCCATGACGCCGACCTGACCGCTTCTCCCGCGCTAAAACACCGGCCCGCACAGCGGACCGGTGCCCCAGAGCCAGCTGACAGCGGAATCATGGCCTTGCATCCTCCGCCAAGCTGTCCCTAGAACGCTTCCCACTGGGGTTCTTCGCGGGTATTGGCCATCGCCCCGCCGACCGGCACCTTGGCCTTTTCAGCACCCAGCTGTTGGTTGCGATCGTCCGCTGAAGCCTCCCTGGGCGGCATGAGAGGCGCCACGGAGTGCGCCTCTCCCGTACCGTGCGCGGCGGCATTCAGCCTGAAGGAGCCAGTCAGCTTCGCCAGGCGCCTGGCCTCGCCCTCCAGGTTGGCCGATGCCGTGGAAGTCTGCTCCACCAGAGACGCATTTTCCTGGGTCACGGTATCCATCTGCGTGATGGCGGCACCGATCTGGTCGGCACCGGACTGTTGTTCCGTGGCCGAGAGCGCCAGCTCATCGACCAGACCAGCGACCTGGCGAATGGCATCCACCACCTCGCGGATCTTCTCGCCACTGCGCCCCGCCTGGCTGGAGCCCTCGCTCACCTGACGCGTCACCTCCTCGATCATGCGGCGAATCTCCTGGGACGAGTCTGCCGTACGGCTCGCCAGGGTACGTACCTCGCTTGCCACCACGGCAAAGCCACGGCCATGCTCGCCGGCGCGGGCCGCCTCCACCGAGGCATTGAGCGCCAGGATATTGGTCTGGAAGGCGACGGAGTCAATCAACTCGATGACCTCGCCGATACGCCGCGAGCTCTCCTCCATGTCGCGCATCTTGGCCACTGTCTCCTCGACCTCGTGGGCCCGGACTCGGCCTGCTGGGCCGCCTCACGGGAAAGTTGATTGGCGCGCCCGGCGGTCTCAGTGTTCTGGCGCACCGTCGAGACAATCTGCTCCATGCTGGCGGCGGTCTCCTGCAGCGCCGAGGCCTGCTCCTCGGTGCGTGAGGCGAGATCCTGGCTGCCCGCGGCGATATGCGCCGCACCGGTGGCTACGCTGTCACTGCTCTGCTGCAGGGTGCCCGCCAGTTGGCGCAGCCACTCCTGCATGTCGCAAAGCGCACCTAGCAGCCGACCAATCTCGTTGCGCCCCTGGTCCGAGATGGCCCGGGTCAGATCCCCCTTGGCGATACGCTCACAGTGCTCTACCGCCTCGCGCAGCGGCGCCACCACGCGGCGGGTGATCAGCACAAAGAGCCCCCCGGCGATCAGCAGGGCAAGCACCACCCCCGCCAGCTGCAGACGATCCATCCAGGTCGCCATTGACTCCACCTTGGCATAGCGCATCTCGGCACGCGCCTCGGAGAAACCGATAAAGTCGCGCACCAGCTCGGCCAGGCGATTCCCCGCCTCGGTCACCTGACCACGGTAGGCGAAGATGCCCTCCATATCGCCGGCGAGCAGCGCCTCCTTGAAGCCGGGGCTCACCAGTTCGGCGTAGGTGGCGCCGATAGCCTCCAGGAAACGCGCCCGTTCGCTGGAGGCGCCAATGGTGACATTGCGAAAGGCCTCGATGCGCTCCTCCGCGCGCTGCAGCGCCTCTCCCGCCAGGGCGATCTCGCTGGCCGCCTTCGCTTCCTGATCGGCACGGCTGTACTCCCCGAAGCGCACGATATGGTTGCGCATCTCGGCGATATTGACCTCCATGCGGTTGGCCGCATTGGCCTGGGCGAGATTGATGCGCGCCAGGTCATGCAGCGCAGAACCGCTGACGCCCTGAGCGTGCAGGCTGAGCGCGCTGATCGCCAGGATCAACGCCACCAGGATACCGAAAGCCGTCAACAGGCGGGCACGAATGGATAGATTGCGCATCAAGTTCTCTCTTCAATGGATGCCGCACGGCCGGGGCCGCGGAAGTCTAAGAAAGTGTTATCGGCGTGGCAGGGAGAAACTTTAACTATTAGCCTCCTATCAATTTTTATTCAAAGGAAATACCGGGCCCGCCAGAATATTGACATGCACCTGGAGAACGCGGAGCAGGACCTCGCTGCCATCGAGTCGCTGTGGAGCGACATCACCGCCACCGAGCGAGCGCAACGGCGAGGCCGTGCATGAAGGGGGAAAACTGGTCGATCGCGTCAGCGAGGCGACCCAGGCATCGAGTGCCCTACCGCCTGGCAGGAAACCTCTCTCCGTCAGGGAGCCCTGCCGACCGTGAGACGAGCCACAGCCGAAGCGTCGCCCACGCCAAGGATGAGTGGGAGAGCTGTAAAGCAAAAGACTCCCCGCCTAACCGCGACAGAACGGCCATACCTCCAGCCAGCCGTCGCAGCGGAACTGTGCCTCGCAGCTCGACAGCTGGCGTCGATAGCGCGCCGCGGTGTTGGCCACATCGCGGGCGGCGCGCCGCACCGCCGGCTTGCCCTTCCAGCTGCCACGGCGATAGCCGCCCTGCCCCTCGTGGTAGGCCAGATAGAGATGCTCCGGGTTGTGCAGCGAGACGCCGGTCATGCGCCGGGTACGCGCGTTGACCAGCCGATGAAGTCGGTGGCATGCTTCATGTGCGTGCGCCGCGCGAAGAAGTGCCCGGCGTCGGCCTCATACTCGCCCCACACCGGACCCTGCGCCTGGGCATAGCCGTAGGCCGACGACGGCCGGGCCCAGGGGATAAAGCCGAGCAGTTTCGTGCGCGGCGGCTTCACATGGCTGCGAAAGCTCGACTCCCGCTGGATAAAGGCCATCTGGGTGGCGATCGGCGTGCCCCACTTCTCCTGGGAAGCCCGGGCATAGTCGTACCATTCCGGCTGCTCGCGGAAGATCTCGCAGACGTTGGTCTGGTTCGCCGGCGGAGACGGCGCCAGCATGGCGCAGCCCGAGAGCGTCAGCAGCGCGGCACGGCGACCCACGGTCTCCAGGCCGCTCCCTGGCGTATCGACAACATGGTGACTCTCCTCGTCTTGCAGGCAAGGGGCTCGCATGGATGAACCGCCGCACTATGTCAGATCATCCTGCTCCAGGCCCAGAACCCCGGCGATTCGCTTCAACACACCTAGCGAGCCACCCTTCTTGCCCGACTCTATCTCCGATAGGTAGCCCTGGCCGCTACGCCTGATCCAGCATCACCCGCGTATGCGCCCGCTGCCGGGTCACGGCGTCATCCAGAATCGCCAGCAGCTGGTCGTAGTCTTCGGGCATCTCGGTCACCATGCCGGTGGCCTCGAAGCGTTCGAGGGTGTGCGTCGATGACGGCTTGCAGCTCATCGATCACCCGTTGGTGTTCATCCGCTGTGATACATGTCTCCTCTTCTGCCCGGACCTGGAAACGATAACCAGGCAATATTGGCCGAGTTATCACACAGCCAGGTGTCTTTTCTAGGTGCTTTGCAGTCTGGCGTGATGATCAGCCGCATTACAGTGAATCCCGAACACAGGACACTGCGTGGAACATCCAAACCCGGTGGACCACCCAGATCCGTAGGCCCGGTAAGCACCAGCGCACCGGACATAGAGTGGGCGTCAGTATCACACCCGATGCATCTTTGGCTTATCGAGCCTAGGCGGCACTCCCACCGACTTCACGCCCAGTCTGCTATGCACCTTACTACCTGGCGACCACCGAACGTATCTACTAGATCCTGACCTGTCCCAAGGGCGTGAAAGACAACCTGATGCCCGCCGGCCTGAATCTTAGGCCACCTGCCGCTCGAACACCTCACGCGCCATCCGCATGCCGCGTAGATGTCGCGCCTGGCGGGCGGCGCAACAGGAAGTGAGGCTGGCCGGTGTGCCCACGGCGCTGCCGAATCGCTTGAGCAGCATGGTGGAAGCGGCGATGAAGGCCTCGGGGTCGATGTTCAGGCGGTCGAGCAGCCGGGGAGTGTGGCCCTCTATCAGCCCGCGCTTGTCGGGGCGCTGGCTGCGGCCGGTGGTCTCGACCAGCTCCAGGTAGTCCTCCAGGCTAAAGGGGATGGCCGCGGGCAGCCGAGCGGTGGCATCGAAGGGCATCAGCGGCTGGAGTGGCAGGCTCTCGCACCAGGCCGGCAGCTGGCTGGCCGGCGTTGCCGCATCTTCGGGGGCCGGCTCATCAGGTGTCTCCACTCTTGCCTCCCGCCTTGCCTCCCACCCGGCCATCTCGTCGTCACCTGACAGCTCGGCCAGGCGCTCGGCAACCGAGGTGAAGTTGGAGGCCTCGGGGGTTTGTGCCATACCGGCGCGGATCGGGTTGAGATCCACATAGGCCATGGCGCCGAGAATCGCCGACTCGTCGAGCAGCGCCTGGCTCTTGAAACGCCCCTCCCAGAAACGCCCCTTGGCGCCGTCCTCGGCGTTGGCCTGGCGGGCAATGGATTCATTCAGCACGCGCATGAACCAGGAGACATCCGCCAGCCGTTCGCGGTAAGTCGCGACCAGCGCCCTAACCGCCGCCACCTCCACCGGTAACTGATCGGCACCGGCGCGATAGCGCTGCACCAGCAGTGGCCCGCTGAAGAGCCGCGTCCAGCGGTACAGCACCTCGTCGTCGCTCCACTCGGCGGCCCGCCGGGCGTCCACCTGCACTACCAGATGGTAGTGGTTGCTCATCACCGCGTAGGCCGCCACGTCGATGGCAAAGAGCCCCGCCAGCTGATGCAGCCGCGCCGGTGTTCGTAACTGTTGCCGCTGACGCTATCGACACCACAGAGGAACGCGCGTCGCACGCAGCGGTTGACCAGGTGGTACCAGGGTGTGCTTTCGAGCGAGATCAGCGTGGAGCGGGGCTGGGCCATGGGGAAGCCCTCGGCAGGAGGCTTGTTTGTCAACATAGCCGGCCGGGGCGTGCCGTCAAGTAAGTGGGTGTCCTTTATTTTTAGTTAGCATGCGCAGCGTGTGCGCCTTCTGGTCCCTGACCGCACGATCGAGAATAGCGTGAAGCTGTTCAACGTCCTCCGGCATCTCGGACGCCATGTCGGTTGCCTCGAAGCGGTCGAGGGTGTGCTGGGTATCGTCGATAACAGCTTGAAGTTCATCGATCACGCGCTGGTGCTCATCCGCCGTCATGCCGCCTCCAGAAATAAAAAACCGGCCCCGTAATGGGGCCGGTTCGATGGCATTGCCAAAGGGGTAGCTGCTTCCCTTAGAGCAAGTCTTAGCCCAGCAGAGACAGCACGCTCTGCGGCAGCTGGTTAGCCTGTGCCAGAACCGACGTACCCGCCTGTTGCAGAATCTGGTTCTTGGTCATGTTGGCCACTTCTGTCGCGTAGTCGGCATCTTCGATGCGCGAGCGGGCAGCGGAGAGGTTGGTCTCGTTAGTACTCAGGTTGCTGATAGCATCTTCGAAACGGTTCTGAACCGCACCCAGCTCAGAGCGAAGGCTGTCAACTTTTGATAGCGCATCATCCAGCTTTTTCATAGGGTCGGTAGTAACGCCAGCAAGATCACCTGTGCCTTCAGCCACTTCACTGCCTAACGTAATGCTTACACTACCGTCAGTTTGCGCTTTTCCCTCAGCACTAATATCGTAATAAGAGATACCACCTTGATCATCTACCGCGCGTGCTAGGCGATCACCACTATTATTAGTCACTACACTAATATCATAATCGCTGGCTGTAATACCAGAAGTGCCATCTTGGAAGTCAAAAGAACTTCCACGGTCACCTTCTGCCCTAGCAACTTGACCAGTAATTTCGTTGCCAATATTGACTGTCAGAGCTCCTGAAGCTTCGTCGACAGAATCAATAGAAAATACTTTACCATCAACATCGCCAGCAGTACCGACTACATACTGCTCACCTTCGAAGGTTCTAACTTCATAGTTCCCCGTAGTAAGCGCCTCACCGCCAAACTCATAACCATCAATTGACGTTCCAGCTGAATCAAGCTCAGAAGCAGTAGTTACGGTACCTTCAGCCTGCATGTCAGTCTTATTAAAAAGTACAGAATCAGATGAGTAACGGTCTTCTGCTGCGGACACATCTCGCAAAGTGCTCGACAAATCAAACCCATCAAGACTGAGCGATTTCTGATTAATAGTTTCGAGATTTACACTAATGCTCTCACCGTCGTTAGCTCCGACTTGAATCGCAATAGTGCTAACGTCTTCAGAGAGCACTTTAACGCCATTGAAATCTGTTTCTTCTGAAATGCGATTGATTTCGTTGAGACGTTGATTTACTTCGTCTTGAATGGATTGAAGGTCAGAATCGGAGTTGGTGCCGTTTTGGGCTTGAACGGTCAGTTCACGAACGCGTTGGAGGTTATCGTTGATCTGGTTCAAGGAACCTTCAGCGGTCTGCGCGATGGAAATACCATCGTTGGCGTTACGGCTCGCCTGAGAGAGACCAGTGATCTGGGCGCTCATGCGGTTAGCAATGGCCTGACCGGCCGCATCATCCTTGGCGCTGTTGATGCGCAGGCCGGAGGAGAGACGCTCCATGCTGGTGGTCAGGGCGTTCTTCGACTCGTTCAGGTTCTGCTGACCGATCATCGAGGTGATGTTGGTATTGATCACGGACATGGTGTGATTCCTTCCCGGTAGTTGAGGGCTCCATTGGCGGGCCCGCTGCGTGTGTTACCCAAGGCCCAGCGGGCCTGCCACAACGGCGCCGTTGGCCGTTACTCCATTTAACGACCGCTGTTGAGCGAACTTTAGGGTGAAACGCGATTTTTTTGGCCTGGGCGGCTTGACAGGCCGGGCGCCGGGGCCAGGCGGCGCGTTTGGCCTATACCGCTTTGCCTGCACGGAACGGCAGCGCCCCGGGCCTTGCGGCCGGGGCGCATGTCACAAGCAAGGAGGTCACTCGGAATGGCAGGTGGGGTTATTTACGGCCGAGCTGGGCGTCCAGGGCGTCGAACTGCTGGGTGAGGTAGCTGCTGGTCTGGTTCATATTGGCGATCATGGCGTCGAGCTGGCCGAACTGGGTGCGATAGCGGTCGATGGTGCGCTCCACGCTCGCCTCCATGCGGGTATAGCGCTCGCCCAGGCGCTCCATGCGCCCCTCGGCGCCCTCGATGGAGCGCGATACCAGGCCGCTCTCATCATCGAGCATACGCCCCAAGGTGTCGCCTACGCGCTCGGCCATGCCGGAGCTGCCCTCGCTGCCGGCGAAGAACTCGCCAAGAGCGGCCATATTGCCGCTGACCTGATCGCTCAGCACATCCTCGTCCAGCTCCAGGGTGCCGTCGCGCTGCAGGGTGATGCCCACCTCGCTGAGCATGCTGAGCTCGCTGCCGGGCACGCCGCCGGAGAGCACACTGCGCAGGCGCGACTCCACGGTACGCACGGTGCGGTCGCCGTTGAGCTCGCCGGCCTGGCCGGTTTCGCTGTTGTAGCTGGTCAGCGTGCCGATGGTCTCCTTGAGGGCATTGAACGACTTGACGAAGCCAGAAACCGCCTCGCGCACCTTGAGGGTGTCCTGTTCCACCTTCAGGGTCGTGGGCTGGCCGTCGCCGGTGGTGGCCTTGAGATCCAGGGTGACGCCCTGGATGGCGCCTTCCACGGTATTGTTGGCGCTGGTGATATCGATGCCGTTGACCTTCAGGGCGGCATCCTGGCCGGCCTGTGCGATCACCTTGTTGGTGTTGTCCGCATCGATGACGTTCTGAGTGTCGGTCGAAAGGATGCTCTTGAAGTTGGTTGTCTCGATGGAGGCTTCTTCGCCGGTCTCGCTGGAGTTCAGCGCCAGGCGGTAGCCCTCGCCATCGTTGACGATGGAGGCGCTGACCCCGGCGTTTTCCTTGGCGTTGATGGCGTCGCGGATATCCTCGAGGGTGCTGTTGACGGCGACATCGACGCTAACCGTGACGTTCTGCGGCGGTTCCTGGTCGTCCTTCTCGGCGAAAGTGAGCTCGAGGCTCGTGGCGGTATCGCCGATAATATCGGCATCCGGCGCCGCCACGCGCTGGGTGGCCAGAGTGCCGGCGGTGGCCAACTGGCTTACCTCCACGCTGTAGCTGCCCGGCTGGGCGGTGGCGTCCACGCTGGCGGAGAGCGCGTCCCCTCCCCCGCTGGCCGAGAGGCTCTCATAGAGCGAGGCGTCGTTCAGGGTCGCCACGCTGTCGTCGAACTGGGTCATGGCCGACTGCAGCTTGCCCAGCGCCGAGATCCGCGACTCCTGCTGCTGCTGCTGGGCGACGATGGGCTCGAGCTTGCCCCGCTCGGCGTCGCGTAGCTGGTCGAGCAGCCCGTTCAGGTCCAGCCCCGAGCCGATGCCGAGAGATGAGATACTTGCCATAAGACGCTCCTGTCAAGCCAACGACTGACGAAGAATAGGGTGATATTGCTACCTGGCATCGGCCATCGGTAGGATAACTTTAACCGCTCCGCCCATTACCGGCCATTTACCGGCCAATAAGCCCATTACCGGCCACTTACTGGCCACACGCTGGCATTTATCGGCCAAACGAATACGAGCCTCTCATCGAGACTATCGTCGGCGAGATCCAGCGCGGGGCACGCAATGTGACCGCCTGGGTGGACCGGCTCACCGGCGGGGCGAAGTGCCTGTAGGGCCGGCTCCGCCGGATGCGCCTTTGGCTTATCCGGCCTACAGGAGTGCCGAGTACCGCGAGTACTGTCAGGCCGGCTGCGGCGCGGCATGACGGCCGGCCGTGCGTGGTGCGCCAGGCGCCACATTCTCGCCACCCTGGCCCCGCTCGCTCAGGGTAAAGCTTTCCACGGCCTCGGCCAGGCGGCCGGCCTGCTCCTTCAACTGCTCGGCGGCCACGCTGGACTCCTCCACCAGGGCGGCGTTCTGCTGGGTCACCCGGTCGAGATCGGCCACCGCCAGGTTGACCTGGCCGACGCCATCGCTCTGCTCGCTGGTGGCAGCGGTGATCTCGCCGAGCACCTCGGCCACGCGATTCACCTGCCCGACCAGCGTCTCCAGGGTCTCGCCGGCCTGATGCACCAAGGCGGTGCCGCCCTTCACCCTGGCCTCGGAGCGTTCGATCAGCTCGCGGATCTCGTGGGAGGCCTCGGCGCTGCGCGTGGCCAACTGGCGTACTTCGTTGGCCACCACGGCGAAGCCACGCCCCGCCTCGCCGGCGCGGGCCGCCTCCACCGAGGCATTGAGCGCCAGCAGATTGGTCTGGAAGGCGATGCCGTCCATCACCTTGACGATATCGGCGATCTGACCCGAGGCGTCCTGGATCTCCTCCATGGTGGTGACCACCCGCCGCATCTCCTCGCCGCTCCTGCCGGCCACCTCGGTGGCCGACTGGGAGAGGCCATTGGCCTCGCGGGCGGAGTCGGCGGTATGGCTCACGGTGCTGCTGATCTGCTCGATGGAGGCGGAGGTCTCCTGCAGGCTGGCGGCGGCGCTCTCGGTGCGCCGCGAGAGGTCCTGGTTGCTGTGGGTGATCTCGCCGGCGGCCAGGCGCACCTGCTGGCTGCTGTCGCGGATGGTGCGCATCACCTCTTCCATGCGCGCGACGAAGCGGTTGAAGGCGGCGGCGATCTGGGCCACCTCGTCCTGCCCCTGCTCGGGCAGGCGCCGGGTCAGGTCGGCCTGGCCGCTGGCGATATTGGCCATGGCATCGCGGGCCACCAGCAGGCGACGAAAGGCCAGGCGCAGCAGCACACCCAACAGCAGGGCGGCGGCCAGGGCGACCCCCACCAGGGTGATCAGCGAGCTTGTGAGTACGCCGCGCAGACCGGCGGTGGCCTCATGGTTATCCAGGGCCACCACCAGCTGCCAGTCGGTGCCGGGGATACGCTCGGCGAACAGCCGCACGGCCTGCTCGCCGAGCATCATGGCCTGTGGCTCGCCCGTGGCGGCAAGCGTCGCCAGGCGCTCGGCATCGAGCCCTGCTCCCAGCCGCGAGACCGGCTCCAGCGCCAGCTCGGGGTCGGGGTGCGCGATCAGGGTGCCGTCGGCGGCGGCCAGGAAGGCGAAGCTCGACGGTGTCGGCTCGATGGCTCCCACGCTATCGACGATGGTGCCGATCGCCACGTCGCCGCCGACCACACCGATCAGCCGTCCGTCGCGTCGCATGGGCGCGGCCAGGGTCACCACCAGCTCGTTGGTCGCCACATCCACATAGGGCAGCGTAACGATGGGCTTGCCCGCCTCCACCGCGGCACGGTACCAGCCACGCTCCCGGGGGTCGAAGTCCGCCGGGGCCTCGAAGCCGTTGGAGAAGATGGTATCGCCGCTTTCGGCATCGGCCAGATAGCTCATCTGGAAGCCGCCCGAGGCGGCGAGCTGCTTGAGCGCGGGCAGCGATGCCTGATCGGGCTCGGCACTGGTTTCAACCCCGGTTCCAGTCTCAATCTCGGCCCCGGCCCTGGTCCCCGCCTCGGGCGTTGGCACGGCCTCGAGCATGGTGGTGCGGGCATCGAGCCACTGACCGATGGCCCGGGCATTGCCGCTGGCCACGGCGGCCAGGTTACCGGCCACCTGATCGTCGTTGTGGGACTTCACGGTGAGATAGCTGGCGGTGGTGTTGAGCACCAGGGCGAGGATGATCACCGCCAGGGTGGCGACAAGCAGGCGAAAACGCAGTGAGGTGAACATGGAAGCACTCATGGGTGGAGTGGATCGGGCGGCGTGCGGGTGCCACACGCCTCGGCATTGGCCCGATCTATCGGCGGCGCCATCCGAAACTTTAGCCCCCCCACCCCTCGGTGACTGCCTGCTCACGCCTGGCCAGATAGCGCTCGGCGAAGATGGCCGGCGTTGTCGGGCGGCCGGTGAAGAACCCCTGTATCAGATGAACGGGGTAGCGCGACAGGGCATCGAGCTGTGCCTGGGTCTCCACGCCTTCGGCCACCACCCGCAGCTCCAGCTCCCTGGCCATGCCGGTGACCGCCGCGACGATGGCGGTGCTGCCTCGACTCTCGCCGAGCCCCTGGATAAAGCTGCGGTCGATCTTGATGGTGGTCACCGGCAGCTCCTGCAGATAGCTCAGCGAGGAGTAGCCGGTACCGAAGTCATCGATGGAGAGCCGGCAGCCCAGCTCGCGCAACCCCTTGAGGATGGCTATCGCATTCTGCCACTTGTCCAGCAGCACGCTCTCGGTGAGCTCGAAGCCGATCTGGCCGGGCGGCAGGCGGTAGTCGCGGTAGACCCGCTGCACACGACCGACCAGATCAGACTGCCAGAACTCCCTGGCCGATAGGTTGATCGCGATGCGCGGCGGCATGTAGCCGGCATCGAGCCAGCGGCGCAGCTGGCCCGCCACCAGATGCAGCAGCCTCTCACCCAGCGGCAGGATCAACCCGGAGCGCTCGGCAAGCGGAATAAACTCGCCGGGCGATACCGCTCCGCGGGTGGGGTGCTGCCAGCGCAGCAGCGCCTCGGCGCCTCCCACCTCGCCGCTGTCGCGGCAGATCAGCGGCTGGAGATGAAACCCAAGCCCCTCTCCGGTCTCGGCGGTATTGCGCAGGTCGGTCTCCAGCTGCAGGCAGACGGCATCCTGTTGATGCATGTCGGCTCGAAACAGGCGATAGGTGTTGCGACCCTCCTGCTTGGCCTGATACATGGCCGAGTCGGCGCAGCGCACCAGCGCGGAGGCCGTGGTGGCATCGTCCGGATAGAGGCCGATGCCCAGGCTGCAGCCGACCCGAAACACCTGGCCGTCGATCTTGAAGGGTTCGCCGATGGTGTCGATCAGGCGCCGCGCCACCCGGGTGACCTGGTCGACCTCCTCCACATCGTTGAGCAGCACGATAAACTCGTCACCACTGAGCCGCGCCAGGGTGTCATCCTCACGCAGCCCCGCGTGCAGCCGCTGCGATACACGCAGCAGCAGCTCGTCACCGGCGGCATGCCCCAGGGCATCATTGACCTGCTTGAAGTGATCGAGATCGATAAAGATCACCGCCAGGCGCCTGCCCTGGCGGTGGGCGTGGCGCAGCGCCAGCTTCAGGCGGTCGTCGAGCAGGCGTCGATTGGGCAGGCCGGTCAGCGGATCATAGTAGGCGAGTCGCTTGACGCGCTCCTCGTTCTCGCGGATATAGGTGATATCGCTGAACAGCGCCGCGTAATGGGTCACCTCGCCCTCTTCATCATGGATGGCGGTAATCGTCAGCAGCTCCAGATAGAGCTCACCACTCTTGCGCCGGTTCCAGATCTCGCCGCGCCAGCAGCCCTGCTCCTGCAGGGTCTCCCACATCTCGCGATAGAAGGCGGCACTCTGACGCCCTGAGGAGAGCATGGCCGGCGTTTTCCCGACCGCCTCCTCCAGGGTGTAGCCGGTCATCTGCGTAAAGGCCGGGTTGACGAACTCGATACGCGTATCGGCATCGGTGATGATGACCCCCTCCAGCGAGGAGTCGATCACCTTCTCGGCCATCTGCAGATGGAGGCGTGACTGGGTCAGTGCCCGGTCGCGCTGCTCCAGCGCCTCACGCAGATCCTTGAGATAGAGATGCTCGGCCCCGAGCAGGATATCGCCAAATCCCAGCAATCCCACCACCTCCCCCTGGTCGCTCAATACCCCCAGGTGACGTACCCGATGATCGATCAGCAGATCACGCGCCTTCAGCAGCGCGTCGCTTGCCTGTACGGTCAGCAGCGGCCGGCTGGCCAGCCCACCGACCGACGTTCCCCCCGGGTGGCGGGCGACGAAGCGCACCATATCACGCTCGGTCAGGATGCCCAGCGCGCCCGCGCCGCAATCGATCACGGCGGCATCGCAGCCGGCCTGCTTCATCCGGCGCGCCGCCTGGCCCAGCCCCGTATCACCCGACAGCTGCAGCGGCCGGCCACGCATGGTGCTGGCCACGTCGCGCAAGCGCAGATAGGGCTCCAGCCCCTGGTTCAAGGCGACATCGGTCTGGGTGATGATCCCCAAAGGCGCCTGGCGCCTGTCGACAACCAGCAAGTGGCGATGCCCCTCGCTGGCGAAGTGCAGGGCCGCTTCACCGATGGACGCCCCCTGGCGCAGGGTGGCCACCGGCGAGCTCATCACCTCGTCGATCGGCACCCGCATGGCGGCGGGGTCATCGAAATCGATACTCAGGCAGTCATGTTCGGTCCAGATACCAACGGCGCGGCCCTCCTCCATCACCAGGATGGCGCTGCAGCACCGCTCTGCCATCATCGCCGCCGCCTCGCACAGCGGCGTCTGGCGCCGGCAGCTCAACAGGCTGGTCTGCATGATGCGGTCTACGGGGAAATCTTGCGCCATTTGGGTCTCATAAGGTCAGGATGAAAATAGCGTCAGGACAAGACTGACACGGCCCGCGGTAACGACGCACCGGATAGCGCCGAGGCCGCCAGCCACCCAGGCGGCCATCAACTGGTCAGCCGACAGGCACGCGTGCGGGGCGGGCCCTCTGCCGAGGGCGGTGTCACCTGCATGGCCAGCGCCGTCCACTCATGCTGCCCGGCCCACTCGGTGAGCCAGCCCGGCAAGTCACTGCTGGGCATGGGCTTGGCGATGCCATAGCCCTGGGCCTGGCCGCAACCGAGCGCCAGCAGCCGCCTGGCATGCTCGATGGTCTCGACGCCCTCTGCCAGCATCGGTCGCTGAAAGCGATTGGCCATGAAGATAACGCTCTCGACGATGGCCAGGTCACCGGGGTCATCCAGCATATCGCGCACAAAGCTCTGGTCGATCTTGATCAGGTCAACCGGCAGCTGTCGCATATGGGTCAGCGAGGAGTAACCGGTGCCGAAGTCGTCGATGGCGAAGTCGATGCCCAGCGCCTGGCAGCGGCGCATGGTCTCCAGCGCCGCCGGCAAGTCGCCCAGGGCGGTACTCTCGAGTATTTCCAGCTTCAGGCGCGTGACGGGCACCTCCGGGTAGCGTGACAGCATCAGCGAGAGGCGCTCCACAAAGTCATCCGACAGCAGATGGGTGGGGCTGATATTGACATTGACCGGTAGCTCAAGGCCCTCCCTGCCCCAGGCCTGGAGCTGGCGCAGCGCTGCCTCCAGCACCCACTCGCCGAGTAGATCATCGAGGCTGCTGCCTTCGATCAGCGGCAGGAAGGCCCCCGGCAGCAGCAGCCCCTTCTCGGGGTGCTGCCAACGCACCAGCGCCTCCAGCCCGATCACTCGGCCGTCGAACATATCGACCTGAGGCTGGTAGTGCAGGCAGAGCTCGTTGTCGGTGATGGCCTGCCGGAAGCGCCTGCGCTGTTCCTCTCTGGCCTGCAGTTCACGGTCGAAGCGCGAGTCGAAGACATGAAAGTTGTTGCGGCCTTGCTGCTTGGCACGATGCATCGCCTGGGTGGCATGGCGCAGCAGGACATCGCCATCCACATTGTCCTGAGGGTAGAGGGCCACCCCCAGGCTGACCGTCACCCTGAGCGTGGCCCCCTTGAGAAACAGCGGTGCCGAGATGCTGTTGAGCAGCCAGGTCAGCGTCTCCTTATCGGCCCCCTGTTGAAGCAGCAGGGCAAATTCATCGCCGCCGATGCGCGCCAGGATGTCATCACCCTGCACGAGATGGCTGATGCGATGGGCCAGCTGGGTAATCAGCTGATCGCCTATCTCCTGGCCATGGCTGTCGTTGATGGCCTTGAAGTGATCCACATCGAGAACACATAGCGCCAGCTGGGCACCACGCCGCTTGGCATGCTCGATGGACTCATTCAGCAACTGACCGAGCAGCTCGCGATTGGGCAGCCCTGTCAGGGCGTCAAAGTAGACCTCCCGTCCCACCTTGCGGCCAGAAGAAGCCAACGCCATCAGATCGGAGAGCACCATCAGATAGTGATCGCGCCCGCCATCGGCATCCCGAATACATGACAGGGAGAGAAGCACGGGTGCACTCTGCCCCATCCGGTTGCGAAACATGAGCTCGGCCTTCACATGGTCACCGCCGCGCAGCATCTCGCAGAAATCCATGGCCAGGCGGCTTTCGTCGAGCAGCTCGCGTATGCAAAGCCCCTGCACCTGCGCAGGCTCCACTCGGGCCAGCTCGGCGAAGGCGTCATTGGCGGCCAGCACCTTGAAGCCGGCATCGGCAATCACCATCGCTTCGCCCGCCTGATGGAAGGCCTCCTGCATCAGCGTCGTCATCATTCGCTTTCCACCCTAATGCAGTTGCGCCCCGCCTGCTTGGCGCGATAGAGGGCATCGTCGGCCCGGGCCAACATCGAGCCGGTATCATCACCCGGGCGGTACTCGGCGATTCCGGTGCTGATCGTCACCGCCAGGCCGTTGAGGCGCGCCTCGGCGACCCGTTGACGCAGACGTTCGGCGAAGCTGGCCGCCCCCTTGAGAGGGGTGTCCTGCAGCAGAATCGTAAACTCCTCGCCGCCCCAGCGGCACAGGATATCGGTGGCGCGCAGCGTCCTCGCGACCCGTTCGGCGAGGCGCTTGAGGATGGCGTCACCGACATCATGACCATGGCGGTCGTTGACCTGCTTGAAGTGGTCAATATCAAATAACAGCAGGGAAAAAGGTGCCTGATCCCTTTCGGCCTGTTCCAGAGCATGGCAGAGGGTGGCATCGAAGGCGCGTCGGTTGAAGGCGCCGGTGAGATGATCCCGTGTTGCCTGGCGCTCCAGCTCGTCCTCCATGCGCTTGCGTTCGGTGATATTGTGGAACACCGCAACGAAATGGCGGATCTCGCCCTGGTCATCGTGTACCGCGGTGATCGACTGCCACAAGGGATAGACCTCGCCGAACTTGTTGCGATTCCAGATCTCACCCTGCCAGTGCGCGGTGTCAAGAAGCGACTGCCACAATCGCCGATAGAATGCCTTCCCATGGCGCCCCGACTTGAAGATCTTGGGGGTCTTGCCGACCACCTCCTCCTCGCGATACCCGGTGATATCGGTGAATGCCTGGTTGGCGCGCTCGATCCGCATCTCGGCGTCGGTAATCATGGTCGCCTGCCCGGTCTGGAAAACCGTTGCCAGCAGCTCGAGCTCGCGCTCCTGGCGGCGACGCTCGGTGATATCCTCCTTGATGGCGACAAAACTGATTACACTGCCCTGATCATCGCGCACCGGGGTAATCACCTCGGCTTCCAGGTAGCACTCGCCACTCTTGCGCCGGTTGCGTATTTCACCACGCCACACCTCACCGGCCTTCAGCGTCTCCCAGAGATCCCGATAGACCGCGGAGGACGTCTCTCCCGATTGAATCACCGCCGGCGTCTTGCCCAGCAGCTCCTCGCGGCCATAGCCCGTCACATCGAGAAAGCGCTGGTTGACGTATTCGATCTGACCACTGGTATTCGTGATCGCGATGGCGACCGGGCTCTGCTCGACCGCAATGGAGAGTTGATTGAGGCGCTGACGCAGCGCCGCAATGGTGTTCCCGTGACCGGCCGCCTCCTCTCCTCTCGCGCCACGGGCCGACGGCGCCGGCTCCACTCCAGCCTGATTGTCTGCGACGAGCATTCCGTCCCCCAGGTTTGACTCACACTGTCGGCTCGGCATGTTGCCTTCCTGTTATTGCTGGCTGATACAAGGAGCAGATACAAAGAACAGTTACAAAGAACAACAGACAGGCCGACGGAGCAGGCAGCACTGCCAAAAAGCTGAACGCTACACTACTTTTCCCACATCATCTTGATCTATATCAGGATAAGCGAAACATGCCGACATACCCCTTCTCCTTTCACTCTTCCTCTTCACACTGCCTTTTGCATGATGCCCGCACCCATCCGGCCCTGTTTATTGACCCAGGTCAGAACAACCTTCACCCCACAACAGCTTGACTAAAGCCGCCTCCAGACGGGTCGATAGCCAGGCCAGGCAGGCGCTAGCCGATCCCTCATAACACCACCAACAGCGGTCGCCCCCTCCCTGCCCCACGAACCTTGGCCTACCTCTGAAGGCCCCTGTAAGGGCCGGGAGATACCGAAATGACAGCGCTGTTGAACCGCATCCCCATGGGCTGGAAGTTTGTCGTCGCCCTGACCCTGCCGCTGCTGGCGCTGACGGGGTTCGCCCTGATCGGCATCCTCGAGCGCCAGCAACTGGCAGGCAATATGGAGCAGCTGACGACACTCGCCGAACTCTCTTCGCAAACCGGTGACCTGGTGCATGAGCTCCAACGCGAGCGGGGCATGTCCAGTGGCTATATCGGCAGCGGGGGACGCAGCTTTAATGACCGTCTTGCGCCGCGTCAGCACCCCGCCACCGACGCGCGGATCACGATCTTCACCACGACGGCGGGCGAACTCGACCCCGAGACGCTCGACAGCGAGTTCGGCGAGCGTATCGCCACGATTCATCGCCTGCTGAGGACCCTGCCGGCGCTCCGTCGCCAGGTGCTCGAGCTCTCGATTGGCGCCGAGCCGGCGGTAGTGGACTACACCGCGCTGAACGGCGAACTGATCGCGATGATCGGCCGGGTGGCCCACCTCGCGGATGATGCCGATATCACCCGTCGGCTCGCCGCCTACACCGGCCTGCTCCAGGCAAAGGATCTTGCCGGCATCGAGCGCGCCCTGCTGGCCAACAGCTTCGGCACCAACAGCATGTCGGTGGCGACCCACCGTCGCCTGCTCTCCCTGACCGGACGTGAAGCGGCATTTATCGACAGCTTCGAGGCGCTGGCCAACCCCGAGCATGGGGACCCCCTGAAACGCCTGATGCATGGTGCCGATATGGCAAGGCTCGGCGACATGCGTCAGACCGCCATCGAGCGCGGCCCGCGAGGCGGCTATGGCATCGGTGCCGAACACTGGTTCGACCAGCAGACCCTGAAGATTCAGCACCTCAAGAAGGTGGAGAACAGGATGGTGGGAGACATCCTGGCGCAAGCCACTCGGCTGCGCGAGGAGGCCTACCGGGGCCTGACAGCCTATCTGATCGTTGCCGCTGTCGCGGCCGGCCTGGCCATCGTGCTTGCGCTGATGACCGTTCGCAGCCTGCTGGCTCCACTGTTCCGCAACCTCGCCAGCATCCGGGGGCGCGGCGGCGATCTTACCCAGCGTCTGGAAGCCCCGGGAACGGATGAGCTGTCACGCCTTTATGGCGCCTTCAACAAGGCCTCGGAGGAGACCGAAGCCCTGGTGGGCAGCATTCAACACAACGCACACTCGGTCGAGGTGGCGAGCGGCGAGATCGCCCAGGGCAACCAGGACCTGGCCCAGCGCACCGAGGAGCAGTCTGCCTCGCTGGTGGAGACCGCCTCGAGCATGGAGCAGATCACCGCCACCGTGCGCAGCACCGCCGACAATGCCCGCCAGGCGGAGCGGATGACCGAGGAGATGAACCAGCAGGCCAACGAGGCCAGCCGGGTCGCCGAGGGCGCCAGCCACGCCATGCAGCAGATCCATGCTGCCAACCAGCGGGTCACCTGCATCGTCGAGACCATCGACAGCATCGCCTTTCAGACCAATCTGCTGGCCCTCAACGCCTCGGTAGAGGCGGCCCGCGCGGGGGAGCATGGCCGCGGCTTTGCGGTAGTGGCCCAGGAGGTACGCAAGCTGGCCAGCCGCAGCGCCGAGGAAGCACGGGAGGTCCGTCGCCTGATCGACGATAACGTGGCACGCATCAACGACGGGGAAGCCCTGGTGAATGACACCAGCACCACGCTACAGGCCATTACTCTCAAGGTGAGGCAGGTGGCCGAGCTGATGCACGACATCTCGGCGGCGACCGGCGAGCAGTCGGCTGGCATCGAGCAGATCAACCAGGCGCTGACACAGCTGGAGGAGGTGACTCAACAGAATGCGACACTGGTGGAACAGGTGGCCTCCGCCAGCCGTTCGCTGGACCAGCAGGCCGTTGATATGTCGCGGCTGGCCGGCCGCTTCACGGTCACCCAGCGCGGCGCGCCGGCCCGGCAGCTGCCGGCCGCACGGCGACAGATGGAGCCAGCCTGAGGCAAGGGCCGGCGTCGCAAAGTAAAGTCCTGGCGACGACGGCCGATAGAATAGACGGAGTCCTTGTGTGTCCGTGCTGGTCTGGCGCCAACAAAAACAGAAGATGGGAGCAACAAATGACATTACCACTTGCCGATGCCACCGCCGCCGCGCCCTTCGGGACCATCAACGAACTACCCCCGCGCCAGCGCCTGGATAGCGTACTGGCTCAGCTACCCAACCCCGGCGGCGCCATCTCCCAGGGGAGCTCTGGCGGCGATGCGATCAGCCAGGATGCACTGGTAGCCCCCGTCCAGCGCATCAACGAGACCATGCGCGCCTTCGGGCTGGAGTTCGAGCTCTCGGATATGACCGAGCGCCCCGTGACGCGCATCGTGGATCGCGACAGCGGCGAGGTGATCCGCCAGATTCCCGCGGAGGAGCTGCTGCGGGTCGCGGAGCGCCTGGAGGAGCTCAAGGGCAATCTGGTCCGCACACAGGCGTGATCAACGCCGGCGACATCGACCGAGAGTGTCGACGAAAGTGCCGGCGACAGTGCCGGAAAGCCTCCTGCATCAAACCTGCATGTTCATGATGTCCTTGTAGGCCGTCACCAGGCGATTGCGCACCTGGGTGCCCATCTCGCTGGCAATGCTGGCCTTCTGCATATCCACCATCACATCGTTGAGCTCGACCCCGGGCTCGCCGGCCTGAAATGCCGCAGCCGTATCGGCAGACTCGAGCTTGAGGTCATTGATACGATGGATGGCATCATGCAGCTCGCCGGCAAAGCCCCCACCGACGCGCGTATCCACCTGCTGGCCACCCGCCTGACCAGCCGCCTGGGACGCAAGGGACTGCATCTGGGAAAGAACGGATTCGATTGCTGGCGTGCTCATTGCCACCACTACCTTATGCAAGACCATTGATGTCGACCCGCTCATGTCGGGCGACCCCGTCATGTCGACCCGCCTGTATCGACGTATTGATGCGGAGCTTTCGAGAAACGGAGTCTCAAGAAGCGGATTTCCCGGCTAGCCTATCACCCCTGCCCCGAAACCAAACGAGCAATTGACCGACAAAAGAGTGGCTTTTCATTCCTTTAGGGTGGCGGCAAGCCCGGATAATGGCGTCCATCATAGTACCGCACCCCGTCGGCGTGCGGTCGAAAGCGATGAACGGACGCCGTCAATGCCCTTTTACCCTTTATACCGGGTGGTGATGCGTGCCCTGCCAGGCGCCTCCGGGAACGGAGGCGTTGATGAGTAAGGGCGCCACCGCCACCGACAGCCAGTCCCGCGAGGAGACGGGCGGTCTGGCGCGTGGGCTCACGCGACTGCGCGGCAACCCCATTCTGGGCCTGGTGATCGCCGGCGCGGCCACGATTGCCATCATCGTGGCGCTGCTGATGTGGGCGCGAAGCCCCGACTACCGTGTGCTCTACAGCAATCTCAGCGAGGCGGATGGGGGGCGCATCATCGGCGAGCTGGATAGCCGTGGCGTGCCCTACCGATTCAGCCAGGGGGGCCAGGCACTGCTGGTTCCCGACAGTCAGGTGCACACGCTGCGTCTGCAGCTTGCCGAGCAGGGCCTGCCACAGGGGGGCAACGCCGGGCTCGAGCTGATGCAGGACCAGGCCTTTGGCATCAGCCAGTTTGCCGAGCAGATCAATTATCAGCGCGGCCTCGAGGGCGAGCTGGCACGCTCCATGGAGTCGCTGGGCCCGGTAGCGCGGGCCCGCGTGCACCTGGCCCTGGCCAAGGACTCGGTCTTCGTGCGTGACCGCGAACCCGCCAAGGCCTCGGTGGTGCTCACCCTGCAGCCGGGGCGCACCATCGGTGAGGGCCAGGTGAGTTCCATCGTGCATCTGGTGGCCAGCAGCGTCCCGGACCTGGCGGCCGATGCCGTCACGGTGGTCGACCAGCATGGCAAGCTGCTGACCCCCAGCGATGGCGGCGGCCTGGGTCTCGACGGCACCCAGCTCGAGTATATCGCCGAAGTGGAGCGCTCCTATCGGCGGCGCATCGAGTCGATCCTGACGCCGATTCTGGGCCTGCGCAACGTCAAGGCCCAGGTGACCGCCGATATCGACTTCTCGCAGCGCGAGGAGACGGCCGAGCGCTATGGGCCGAATCAGGCGCCCAATGAAGCCGCCGTGCGCAGCCTTCAGTCGCGCCTTACCTGGCAGGGAGATGGGGAGGTCGCGGGCGGTATTCCCGGGGCCCTTTCCAACACTCCCCCCGGCATCGCGGTATCACCGATCGAAGCCCCCGCCGGCGAGGATGCCGAAGGTGCCGGTGACGAGGGTGCCGATGGCGAGGGCACTGGCAACGAGTCAAGTCTGGACCGCGACCAGGTGATCAACTACGAGGTCGACCGCACCGTTTCGCATACCCAGTATCGCCGCGGGGAGATCGAGCGCCTCAGCGCCGCCGTGGTGATCAACTATCGTGAGACCATCGACGAGAACGGCGCTGCCCGGGCAGAGCCGCTCAGCGAGGAAGAGCTTACCCAGCTGGAGCGCCTGGTGCGTCAGGCCATGGGGTTTTCCGAGGCACGCGGTGACGAGATCGCCCTGGTCAACAGCCCCTTCACCGTGGATGAGCAGGAGACAGCCCCTCTCGAGTGGTGGCAGCGCCCCGATATCCAGCAGCTGGCGGCCACGCTTGGCCGGTATCTGCTGATCGGCCTGGCTATTCTGCTGCTCTACCTGTTGCTCCTGCGTCCCTTTATCAAGCGTGCCACGGCCCTCCCGGCACCTCAGCAGCCAGCGCCCACCGTCACGGCCCGCGTGGGGGATGACGAGGAGTCGAACAAAGATGGCGCCAGGAAGGACGGAGACACGACCACCTATGAGAAGCCCCGCCGTCGCAAGGCCACGGCGTATGAACAGAACCTCAACGACCTGCGCGAAATGGCCGAGGAGGACCCACGCATGGTGGCGATGATCGTACGCAGCTGGATGAACAAGCATGAGTAAGCTTCAGGAGATGGGCGGCGTTCGCCACAGCGCCATCCTGCTGTTGGCACTGGACGAGGATGCCGCGGCAGAAGTCTTCAAGTTTCTTTCGCCGCAGGAAATCCAGCAGATCAGCCTGGAGATGGCAAGCCTCGAGCAGGTCTCCCACGATGAGATGCGCAAGGTGCTGCAGGCATTCAGTGACGAGACCGAAGAGTTTATCGCCCTGAACCTCAATTCCAGTGAGCATATCCGCTCCGTGCTCACCAAGGCGCTGGGCAGTGATCGTGCCAGCAGCCTGATCGAGGATGTGCTGGAGACTCGCGGCAGTGGCTCGGGCATCGACGCCCTCAACCTGATGGAACCATCGATAGTCGCCGAGATGATCCGCGACGAGCACCCGCAGATTATCGCCACGGTTCTGATCCACCTGGAGCGTCATCAGGCGGCCGATGTGATGGCGCTGTTCGACGAGAGGCTGCGCAATGATCTGGTCCTGAGAATCGCCACCTTCAGCGGCGTTCAGCCTGCCGCCCTGCAGGAGCTGACCGAGGTACTGACCAATATGCTCGATGGCCAGAACCTCAAGCGCAGCAAGATGGGCGGTGTACGCACGGCGGCAGAGCTCCTCAACCTGATGAATACCAACCAGGAGGAGGCCGCCATCGAGACGGTGCGCTCGCACAACGAGGATCTGGCCCAGAAGATCATCGACGAGATGTTCCTGTTCGAGAACCTTATCGACCTCGACGATCGCAGCATCCAGATCATCCTCAAGGAGATCGATACCAACTCCCTGGTGGTGGCGCTCAAGGGGGCTCCCGAGGCGCTTATGGACAAGTTCATGCGCAATATGTCCCAGCGTGCCGCCGACCTGATGCGCGAGGATATGGAGGCGCGCGGGCCAATCCGGGTCTCCCAGGTGGAGGCCGAACAGAAGACGATCCTGCAAGTGGTGCGCCGCCTGGCCGATGCCGGCGAAGTGGTATTGAGCGGCGGAGACGAGACCTATGTCTGATACCCGCCACCTCGACCCGGGTGGCCAGCAGAGGGCCTGGCGACGCTGGGAAATGGACGAGCTGGGCGCCCCACAGGCGGAGTCCGAGCGTCACCTAGGGCCGACTCGCGACGACCCCGAGGCCGAACGCCGCCGGAAGGAGCGCCAGCGGCGCCAGGCCGACCTCGACGCCCTGCGCGAGCAGGCCATGCAGGAGGGCCGTGACGCCGGCTACCAGGAAGGCCTCGAGGCGGGCCACCGCGAGGGGCTGGCCAAGGGACTCGAGGAGGGGCGCCAGCAGGCACGCCAGGAGCTCGAGGCTCGCAAACACGAGCTGCTCGCTCCCCTGGGCGAGCTTGCCCAGCAGTTTTCCAGCGCACTCGACACCCTGGACGAGGTCATTGCCGAGGACCTGGCCGACCTGGCCCTGGAAACCGGGCGCAAGCTTGCCGGCGAGGCACTAGAGGAGCGGCCAGACCAGGTGCTGGAAGTGGTACGCGCGCTGCTGCACACCGACCCGCCGCTGCTGGGCCAACAGCGCCTGTGGCTGCACCCCCAGGACCATGCGCTGGTGGAAAAGCACCTCGGCGAGGAGCTGTCGGCGGCCGGCTGGGCACTGCAGCCCGACGATCAGATCAGCCGTGGCGGCTGCCGTGTCACCAGCGCCAGCGGCGAGCTCGATGCCACCTGGGAGAGACGCTGGCAGGCCATCGAAGCGCAGGTGCGCCGTCGCAGCCCCCAAGCGCCAGGCCAGCGGGCCGTTTCGACCGGTCGCGAGGAGGAGCACTCGTGAGCGCAGGCCAGGCCACCAACCCCTACCAGGCACGCTGGCAGCAGGCGCTGCGCGGTGTACGCCAGCGCGTGGCACCGCTGCCGATCTACCGCTCCAGCGGCCGGGTGGTGCGGGCGACCGGCCTGGTGATCGAGGTGGTAGGGTTACAGGTAGCACTGGGCAATGCCTGCCGCATCGAGCTACCCTCGCTGCCCGGCGAGCCCGCCCGCTTCGCCGAGGCCGAGGTCGTGGGGTTTGCCGGCGACCGCCTCTACCTGATGCCGCTGGCCGAAATCAGCGGCCTCTCCCCCGGCGCCAGGGTCCTCCCGCTGGTGGAGGGCAACCCGAATGCGGCGCGGCGATTCCCCATCGGTGAGAGCCTGCTCGGCCGGGTCGTGGATGGCAATGGCAGCCCACTGGATGGCCTCGGCCCGCTGCAGGAGGCCCAGCGAGCTCCGCTGGCCAGCCCGCCGCTGAACCCACTCTCGCGGGCCCCCATCAACGAGCAGATCGACGTCGGCATACGCGCCATCAATGCGCTGCTCAGCGTGGGGCGCGGCCAGCGCATGGGGCTGTTTGCCGGCTCCGGGGTCGGCAAGTCGGTGCTGCTGGGGATGATGGCCCGCTACACCCGCGCGGATATCATCGTGGTGGGCCTTATCGGCGAGCGTGGTCGAGAGGTCCAGGACTTCATCGACAATATTCTCGGCAAGGAGGGGCTGGCACGCTCGGTGGTGGTCGCCGCCCCCGCGGATACCTCACCGCTGCAGCGTCTGCAGGGTGCGGCCTATGCCACGCGCCTGGCCGAAGGGTTCCGCGACCAGGGCCACAATGTCCTGCTGATCATGGACTCACTGACGCGTTTCGCCATGGCCCAGCGCGAAATCGCCCTGGCCATCGGCGAGCCACCCGCCACCAAGGGCTACCCCCCTTCGGTATTCGCCAAGCTGCCGGGCCTGGTGGAGCGAGCGGGCAATGCCGAACCGGGGGGCGGCTCGATCACGGCCTTCTACACGGTGCTGACCGAGGGGGATGATCAGCAGGACCCTATCGCCGACTCGGCACGCGCCATCCTCGATGGCCATATCGTGCTCTCTCGTACCCTGGCCGAGGCGGGTCACTACCCGGCGATCGACATCGAGGCCTCTATCAGCCGCGTCATGACCGCCGTGGCCGATAACCAACAGCAGCGGCTGGCCCAGCGCTTCAAGGGAATGTTCTCCCGCTACCAGCGCAACCGGGACCTGATCAGCGTCGGCGCCTACCACCCCGGCAACGACCCTCAGCTCGATGAGGCCGTACAGCGCTTTCCGCAGCTCGAGACCTTCCTGCAACAACGCATCGACGAGATCGCCGATATTGCTGCCTCTCAGCAAGCCCTCATCAGCACTGTCGGAGGTCCGGCATGACTCAGCCCCATACTCCCCTCGATACCCTGATCGAGCTGGCCCGCGACTCTCGCGACCAGGCCGGCCAGGCGCTGGCCGGCGAACAGCGCAATGCCAAGCAGGTCGCCGACCAGCTGGCGGCACTCACCGACTATCGGCAGGAGTATGCCGACAAGCTCAATGCCGCCATGCGTGACGGCATCGATCCCGCTACCATGCGCAACTATCAACAGTTCCTGGCCTCTCTCGACGATGCCCTGGCGCGCGCCCGACATGCCATGCAGACCCAGCAGCAGCGGATCGACCACACCCGCCAACGGTGGCAGCAGGAGCAGCGACGCCTGAGCTCCTATGACACCCTGACCGAACGGCGTGCCAAGGAGCAGCAGCGCATGGCCCAGCGTCGCGAACAACGCGTCAGCGATGACCTGGTCAACAGCCGCCTGGCCCACCGCCCCCGAGAGGGCGGATTCTGAGCCTACGAGGAGACTTTCGATGAATGTTCAGCATGTTATGCCTCTCAGCCCCTCGCCGGCCAAGTCCGCCAGCCATCATGACGGTGCCCCTGCCGGCTCACCGACCTTTGCCAGCAAGCTGGCCAGCATGACATCCGCCGGCAGCACCACGGCAGCCTCGCCTCATCCGCAGACGAGCGCCTCGGGTGCTGCCGGCCTGCCGAGTGCCAAGGGGCTCGACGCGGCGGGTGTTGCGCAGAGTGACATCGCCACCCTGCTGAGCGATCTGAATGTGCAGCTCGACGAGGCTGGCGTTGCAAAGAGTGACATCGAGACCATGCTGAACGAGCTGGCGTCGCTTCTGTCTTCATCCGATGGTGAAGCGGCGCTGGAGCTTGCGTCAGGGCTCCAGCCCCAAGGTGGCTCCAATGAGGCCTGGCCCGTTTCCCGGCATGACAACCTGCCTGACGAGTGGGCGACACTGCGCGAACGCCTGTCCCTGATCGAGCAGGCGGGCCGGCTGGCAGGGGCTGACGCTGAGCCGAGCCTGGCGCCATGGTCACCTTCCCTGCTGCCAGGCGCGAGCGAGTCGGGCAGCGGCATGGCCAGGGCATGGCAGGGAGATGCCGCGACACCTCCCAGAGCAACGCTTCGCGACACCATCCTGGCTGCCATGCAGCGCGGTGGCCAGACACAAATGGGTGATGCCCATGGCGGCAACGCCACGGCCCCGCAACTGAGTGGCATCGACACCAGCACTGCCTTCACACGCCAGGGAGAGCTGGCCTCTACCACCTTTTCGCTTCAGGGTGAGGCGCCACGAGGGAGCCTCTCCGAAGCGCTGTCCCCCTTGACCGGCAGCGTGACGGCAACGGGTTCAGCGACGGGTGGATCACCGGCGCCGACCGCTAGCCTGAGCGCCCCGGTGAACAGCCCGGCCTGGCCCCAGCAACTCGGCCAGCAGCTGATTCGAATGAGTCAGAGCGGCGGCGAGCAGCGGGTCGAGCTGAAGCTTCACCCCGCCGAGCTCGGCCCGCTGTCCATCAGCCTCAAGATGGGAGACCAGGGCGCCCAGGCCCAGTTCCTGTCGGCCCACGGGCAGGTCCGCCAGATCCTCGAGCAGTCGATCCCGCAGCTGCGCGAGGCACTGGCCGAACAAGGCATCGAGCTGGGTGAGGCCACGGTGGGCGAACAGCATGCAGGCAACGAGGGTCATGGCGAATCGCACGAGAGCGGCCAGACCCTGCTGGCTGGCGGGACGTCGTCCGATACTGGCGAGACAGGTTCGCAGAGCCTGTCGGAGGGGGGCGAGCGTACGATCCGCCTCGACGGTCGGGTCGACCTCTACGCCTGAGCTTCTGCAACTTTAAGCCTCTTTAGGCACGATCCTTGAAGATGCGCCCGCAAGTCGGGCCTGTTCGGCTCACTATCATGGCGCCACGGGGTGCATACTCTATCCAGCCATGATGGAAACATCCGATACAACACGATAGGTAAGTGAATGGCGAAATCTGCCGGTGGATCCCGCAAGCTCATCTGGGGGCTAGTGTCACTGCTGATGCTTCTTGGCATCGTGACTGCCGTCACCCTGTTCTTCGTTTTCAGCCAGCCCGACGCCTCGGCCGAGGAGACACCGGCCACGGCGGAGCGCAGCGCTCCCATCTTTCTCTCCATCGAGCCGTTCACGGTCAATCTCGCCGACGATGACTACGGCTCACGCCTGCTTTATACCGGCATCACGCTCAAGCTGGGCGACGACCAGACACAGGCGCTGCTCGAGGAGTACATGCCCCAGGTGCGCAGCCGTCTGCTGACCCTGTTTTCGGGCCAGAAGGCCAGTGAGCTGACCTCCGCTGAAGGTAAACAGCACCTGGCCGACGACATCATCACCGAGCTTGAGGCACCACTGGAGCCCGGACAGCCCGCACTGGCCATCAAGGACGTGCTGTTCACTGAGTTTATCGTCCAGTAGTCGGGCAGGAGACCGAGACACCATGTCCCAAGACGACCTGCTATCACAGGAAGAGATCGATGCCCTGCTCAAGGGTGTCAGCGGCGACGACGAGCCCGAAGCCAAGGGCGACGGCGCCTCGCACATTCGTCCGTATGACCCCGCCACCCAGCATCGGATCATTCGCGAACGCCTGCATTCGCTGGATATCATCAACGAGCGCTTCGCTCGCTACTTCCGCATGGCGTTGTTCAACCTGATCCGTCGCAGTGCCGACATTACCGTGGAGTCGGTACGCTACCAGAGCTACAGCGAGTTCTCTCGCAACGTGCCGGTACCCACCAATATCAATATCATCGCCATGAAGCCACTGCGCGGTTCGGCGCTGATTGTCTTTCCTCCCAGCTTGGTCTTCATGGTGGTAGATAGCCTGTTCGGAGGCGATGGGCGATTCGTCACTCGCTCCGAGGGGCGCGAGTTCACCAATACCGAACAGCGCATCATTCAGCGCCTGCTGGATCTGGCCATCAGTGCCTACAGCGATTCATGGAAATCGGTCTACCCGCTGCAAATTTCATACTTACGCAGCGAAATGCAGTCAAAATTTGCCAACATTACCAACTCGCCCAACGAAATCGTGGTCAATACCAACTTCAATCTCGAGGTGGGCAATCTGGCCAGTAGCTTCCAGATCTGCATGCCCTACATGATGATCGAGCCGCTGCGCGACCTGCTGACCAACCCCCTCCGAGACGGCGATCCAAAGCAGGACAGCGCCTGGACACGCCGTATCGCCGGTGAAATCCGCCACTCCGAGGTGGAGCTGATCGCCAAGTTTGCCGATATCCCCAGCCGCATCTCCCATGTCATGTCGATGAAGGCAGGCGACGTACTACCGCTGGAGCTCCCCGAAACGGTCACCGCCAGCGTCGATGGTGTGCCGGTGATGGAATGTGAATACGGTAGCCGCCATGAGCAGCGGGCACTGCGGGTAAGAAAAATCTTTGACCATGCCGCCGACCACGAGCCTGCCGATACGTTCGTCAAGGGGGCTTCACCGCGTGGCGCCGCCTCGAAAGCTAAGGAATCGCACCATGACTGACCCCAACAAGCCCGATAGGAACATCAGTGAGGATGACTGGTCCGTCGCCATGTCCGAGCAGAACGACGATACCCAGCCGGCAGACGAGGAGGATCCCTGGGCCGCAGCTCTGGCAGAGCAGCAGGCGGCCGAAGCCGCCGACCAGGAGCCCACAAGCTCCGATGACCCGCCTCCCGAGGCTCAGTCGGCCAGCCATAGCGTATTTCCCCCGCTGGAGCAGGGCCAGGGTGCTACCGTGGCCCGCGATCTCGAAATGATCATGGATATCCCGGTCAAGCTCACCGTGGAGCTCGGCCGCACCAAGCTGACGATCAAGCAGCTGCTGGAGTTGGCCCAGGGCTCGGTGATCGAGCTGGAAGGACTGGCCGGTGAACCCATGGACATATTGATCAACGGCTATTTGATTGCTCAGGGTGAAGTGGTCGTGGTCGAGGACAAGTACGGCATCCGTATCACCGAGATCATCACCCCCTCCGAGCGGGTGCAGAAGCTGAACAGATGAACGAGAACGCTGGCGAACAGGTACAGGGCGGCATCGAGGCCGCGAGCGCCGGCGGCGAGTCGCTGCTGGGGCTGGCCATGCTGGGCAAGACCGCAGCCGCCCTGGCGCTGATCCTGGTGATCCTGTTTCTCGCCGCCGCGGTGCTGCGCCGCTGGGGCCCTTATCAGCGCCGCGGCGGTGGCCAGCTCAGGGTTATCGACTCCGCCCTGGTCGGCCCCAGGGAGCGAGTCACCATTGTCCAGGTCAAGGAGACGTGGCTGGTGATCGGTGTGGGCAACGGTCGTGTGGAGATGCTGCATAGCCTGCCGGCAGAACCCGGCGCACCCGAAAGCCACGACAGTCCTCCCCCGTTCGAGGCTGGCGACAGTTTCGGCACACGCTTCGCCAAGGCACTCAAGCGCAATGCCGGGTTGGACCACAGGAGAGACTCGTGACCCGGCGCGAATCGGTAAAATGGCTTCTGTTCCTGACATTGCCGCTCGCCGGAGTGCTGCTGCCAACACTGGGCCTCGCCCAGGAAATCCCCGGCATCATCAGCACCCCGACCGAAGATGGCGGGCAGCGCTGGTCGCTATCGCTGCAGACACTGCTGCTGCTCAGTTCGCTGGCCTTTCTACCGGCCGCACTACTGATGATGACCAGCTTTACCCGCATCATCATCGTATTGAGCCTGCTGCGCACCGCCATGGGCACCCAGGCGACCCCTCCCAACCAGATCCTGCTGGGTCTGGCGCTGTTTCTGACCTTCTTTATCATGGCGCCGGTATTCAACCAGGTTCACGAACTGGCCTGGGTGCCACTGAGCAATGACGAGATCGACCTTGGCCGGTTCCTGGAGCTGGCCCAGGGGCCCTTCCGGGAGTTTATGCTGGCCCAGACCCGGGAACCGGACCTGGCCATGTTCGCGCGCCTGGCCGACATCGGTGATCTGCAGGGCCCGGAGGATGTACCGCTACGCATCCTGGTGCCCTCCTTCGTTACCAGCGAGCTGAAGACGGCCTTCCAGATCGGCTTTACCATCTTTATTCCCTTTCTGATCATCGATCTGGTTGTCGCCAGCACGCTGATGTCGCTGGGCATGATGATGGTGCCGCCGATCACCATCTCGCTGCCCTTCAAGCTGATGCTGTTCGTGCTGGTGGATGGCTGGCAGCTGATCCTGGGATCCCTGGCCGAGAGCTTCTATTTCTAAACGGTTCTATTTTTAACACCTCCATTGCCAGGCGCCATCGCGCTTTGCCACCAATCCATGATAACTGCTGATTTAGGGAGCCGTTCATGACACCGGAAATGGTGATGAATCTGGCCTATCAGGGGATGCGTGTGACGCTGCTGCTCGCCGCCCCGCTGCTGCTTGCCGCACTGGCCACCGGCCTGTTGGTCAGCCTGTTTCAGGCCGCTACCCAGATCAACGAGATGACCCTCTCGTTCATTCCCAAGATACTGGCCGTGTTCACCGTGCTGGTACTGGCCGGCCCCTGGCTGCTCTCCCTGATCACCACCTTCACGCGGGAGCTCTTCACCAATATCCCTGCAATGCTGATGTAACACCATGGTGGAGGTGACCTTCGATCAGCTGCACGGCTGGCTGGTGGCCTTCTTCTGGCCCTTTGCGCGGATTACCGCGCTGATGCTGAGCGCCCCACTCTGGGGCCACTCCAGCGTGCCCCGCCAGGCCAAGATCGCCACCGCCGGCGCGATTGCCATAGTGATTGCCCCGGTGCTGCCGGCCATGCCGGATATTCCGCTCTTCTCGTGGGCGGGGCTGGGAACGCTGGTCGAGCAGACTCTGATCGGCTTGGCCATCGGGCTCACGGTACGTATCATCGTCTCGGTGGTTCAGGCCTCTGGGGACTTTATCGGCCTGCAGATGGGCCTGGCCTTCGCCACCTTCTTCGACCCCGCAAGCGGCACCAATATGGTGGTGCTGTCGCGGATACTCTACATGATCACCCTGCTGATGTTCCTGGCCTTCAACGGCCATCTGGTGGTTCTCGAGATCGTGGTGGCGAGCTTCGAGACGCTACCCGTCGGCATCGGTCGCTTCAATCCCGACGCCTTTATCCTGCTGGCCCGCTACGGCGGCACCATCTTCACCGTCGGCATGCTGCTGGCCCTACCGCTGGTGGCCTCCCTGCTGATCATCAACCTGGCCCTTGGCATCCTCAACCGCTCAGCGCCGCAATTGACGGTATTCAATATCGGTTTTCCGACCTCGCTTACCGTCGGCCTGGTGCTGCTGATGGTACTGATGACCGAGCTGGGCGGCTTTCTGGAGCGACACTTCGCCAATGGGCTTGACTTCCTTCAGGGGCTGCTGGAGACGATGGCGCCGCTGCCCGTGCCATAACTTGCGAAATCGAAAAAAGCCGTTCCGACCTGGGCAGGTACCGGAACGGCAAAACGGCCATGCCGGAGACGGGGATGGCATGGCCGGCAGGGAAAAGAAAGAAATCAGAGGTAGTTGAACAAGGACATGCCCTTCATGTCGGCGAACGCCTTCTGGGAGGCCTGCAGGCCTACCTGGCGCAGGGTGTAATCACCGATCGCCTCGGCGTAGTCGAGATCCACCAGGTCGGAGAGGGTCTGCTCGTAGTTGAGCATGCGGTTGCCCCCCACGCTGTCGATCACATCCAGTTCGTTGAGGCGGGCACCGACGGAGGCACGCTTGGTCAGCACGTTGTCGAGGCTGTTGTCGAACTCGCGCATCACCTCGTCCAGGGTGCCGTGCAGCGTCTCGGCGTCACCTGGCGGATTTTCCAGTACGTTCAGCGCCTTCTCGAAGGTCGTGAAGAGATCTGTGTTGTCTTCATCCACATCGCCGGCCGTGCTCTGAAAGATCGACTCCCCATTCTCGCCAACCTTCATCAGGCGAGAGGCGTCGATACGCTGTTCACGAATGTTGCTATCGCCAACATAGGCGACATCGCCCGCCTGTTTCTCGAAGGGCGGAGCGTCATCCTTGTAGCCGCCGAAGATATAGCGGCCGTTGCCATCCGTGGCGTTGGCCTGGCCGAAGACGGTCTCGTAGATGCCGCGCAGCTCGGAGGCAATAGACTGTCGATCGGGGTCGCTCAAGGTGTCATTCTGCGCCTGGATAATCAGCGTCTTGGCGCTGATGACGGCGTCGCTAACGCTGTTGAGCACGCTCTCGGTCTGGGCCAGCGAGTTTCTGGCGCTGACGCGAGAGTCGGCAAACTGCTGGGTCACCGCGCGGGACTGGTCGACGCCCACTGCCCGCGAGGCGGCCTGGGGGTCATCGGAAGGATTGACCACCCGCCGACCGCTGGCGATCTGCTGGCTGACCTTGAGAAAGTCGTTCTGCTGACGGTTCATGGACGAGATGCTCTGCTCGTACATGGTGACACTGCTGACTCGCATCGTGTTCTCTCTCCGGATCAGTTACGCAGGCCGAGGATGGTGTCGAGGACGGTGGTGCCGGTATCGATAACTCGGGCATTGGCCTGGTAGAACTGCTGATAACGGATCAGATTGGCCGCCTCCTCGTCCAGATTGACACCGGATTCGGACTGCTGCATCGCGCGCAGTTGATCGGTCAGGCCCTGCTGAGCATCGAGGTTGGCCTGGACGATATTGGTGCGATTGCCCACATCGCTGACCATGGCACCATAGGCGCCACTCAGCGTGGCGGAGCCGCTCACGATTTTTTCCTTTTGAAGATCCTGCATCGCCAAGGCGTTCTCGTTGTTGCCTGAACCGCCACTCACTCCCGCCGCAGCGATCTTGTCCAGATCATCGATGGCCAGTTTCAGGCTGCCGCCGGCGCGGTGCAGTGACGTCGAGTCGATCTCGAAAAGATCCCCCCCCGAATCGCCATTCAGGTCGACACCCTTGGCATGCTGTTCGTTGAAGGCCTCCGCCAGGGAAACCGCCAGCTGACCGATCTGGCGCTGGGTCTTATCCAGGGTCTCGGCACGGAAGTCCATCAACCCGCCCAGGGTGCCGCCGGTCACGGTGTCCTCATCCAGCGCCACCAGATCACCGTTGGAGTCACGATAGCCCAGCACGGTGCGCAGGGGATCGCTGGGCGAGTCCATCGCCTCCAGGCGATAGTGCTGGGTGCCGGCCACCAGCGGCTGACCGTTGGGCAGGCTGATGTTGTAGGTCTTGCCGTCCTGGATATTGAGGCGCACGTCCATGCGCTCATTGAGTTCGTGAACCATCCGGTCACGCTGGTTGAGCAGGCTGTTGGGCGCCTCGCCGCTGCGTGCCCGGGCCAGGGCGATCTCCCGATTGATATCGGCCAGCTGCTCGGTGGCGTTGTTGATCTGGGTGACCTCGTCGCCGATCTGTCCATTGATGCCCTCCTGCATATCCTGCAGGTAGCCGTCGAAGGAGCGAAACTGGGCGGTCAGGGTATCGGCGGCACCGAGCACGCCCTGACGGGCAGCGGGATCGGAAGGCGCACTGGCCAGGTCCTCCATGGCGGAGAAGAAGTTCTGCATCAGCGGCGCCAGGCCGGCATCACGATCTGCCAGCAGGCTGTCGATCTGCCCGACCTGCTGGTTATACGCCTCCAGCGCACTGGACTTGCTGGTGGCCGCGTTGAGCTGGCCGGCCACGTACTGATTGAACTGGCGCTGAATATCGTTGACCTGCACGCCACCCCCGGCACGGCTCTCGCCGAGAACGGTCACCTCGCGGTTGTAGCCCGGAGTATAGACGTTGCTGATATTGTTGCTGGTGCTTTGCAGGGCATTTTGAGCGGCATTCAGACCGCTCAGCCCAGTCGAAAAGATACTCATGTGGCATTTCCCTTGGCCGTTACCCCGTTAATCGGCAGCGCGCCGAGAATCTTGAGGCCCAACTCAGCGCAGGCCAGCGGCCGCGATGGAGCCGGCGCTGGCCAGCTGCCGGTCCGTGCCCAGCGGCCCTATGCTGTGCATGACCGCGATCAGCTTGTCGGCGTAGGCCGGGTCGGTGGCATAGCCGCCCTGCTGCAGGGCGTGCGCCGCCTCGGCCGGGCTCGCGGCCGCGGTCACCGCCCGGTAGCGGGGGTTGTTGCCGATCAGGTTGGCGTAGTCGGTAAACGCCTCCTCGAAGGAGGCGTAGACCCGGAAGTCGTCGCGCACCCGCTGACGCTGTCCGCCGTAGACTTCATGGGTCACGATCTCGGTGGTCTCGCCGCGCCAGCTACTGCCGGCCTTGATGCCGAAGAGGTTGTGACTGTTGCCGCCGTCCCGGGTGGAGATCTCATGACGCCCCCAGCCAGTCTCGAGGGCGGCCTGGGCCAGGATCAGCTCGGCTGGCACGCCCGTGGCACGGCTGGCCGCCTGGGCGGGCGCCTCGAGGCGGTCGAGAAAGGTCCGCACATGTGCCGGCATCGCGGAGCGCTCGCGCGACGCCGGCAAACCCGCGGCCTGCTGCGTGGCCATGTCGCCACCTGAATCAGCGGCCGCCCCCCTCGGTCGAGCATCCAGCGCCGCCATAAAGCCACTGACGCTGTTATCTGGTACTGCCTGCGACTCACCGGGTTCCACGGCGCTCGAGGGTAGTGACTGAATGGCATCCCGCAGCGGCCTGGGGGTTCCCCGCGGAATACCGGCGATCAGCGCGTTTTCGGCCGGCGCTGCCTGCGACGGGACCAGGCCACGACTCTCGAGCTCGCTGACCAGCTTGTCGGCCAGGCCGATTCCGCGGCTGGCCATGGTCTGGGACCACTGTTGGTCGAGCATCGACTGGAAGAACTCGCTCTGCTTGTTGTCCAGAAGCCCCGTGGTGGGCACGGCGTCGCGCATGCTCTTGACCATCATCTGGATAAACAGGGCCTCGAACTGCTGGGCAGCCGCATCGGCGCCACTCGCCGGATCCTGACGCGCGCTGTGCTTGAGCCGCTGCAGGCCCTGCATCTCCAGGGCAAACTGGCCATCCAGGCCATTACCATGACTCAGCGCCATATCAGATGATCTCCAGCTCTGCGCGCAGTGACCCCGAAGCCTTCAACGCCTCGAGGATCGACATCAGATCGGCCGGCGTCGCTCCCAGGGTATTCAGTGCATCCACCAGCTCCGTCAGGTTGGCACCCTCCACTACCTTGAGGGTGCCGGGCTGCTGCTCGATGCTGACCTCGGTGTCCTGGACGACCACGGTCTCGCCACCGCCGAAGGGGTTGGGCTGACTGACGCCCACATCGGTATCGATGGTGATGGCCAGGTTGCCGTGGGCCACGGCGGCCTGGCGCAGCGTGACACGGCCATTCATGGCGATGGCCCCGGTGCGCGAGTTGAGCACCACCCTGGCCGGCGCCTCGGTTGGCGTGACGTTGAGCTGCTCGATCCGCGCCATGAAGTTGACTCGCGCGTTGGCATTCTGCGGGCCATCCAGGGCGATCACTCGACCATTGAGCGCCGAGGCAACCGGCCGCCCAAACTCATAATTGATGGCCGCCACCACTCGCTGTGCCGTACCGAAGTCGGTGCGGTTGAGCTCGAGCTCCAGCAGCCCGCCTCGGGCGCCCAGGTCCAGCGGCACCTCGCGCTCGACCATGGCACCCCCGGTGATGCGTCCGCCGGCCTGCTGGTTGATCTGCACACTGCTGCCACCGCCTTGGGCACTGGCACCACTGACCAGAAGATTGCCCTGGGCGATGGCATAGGTCGCGCCATCGGCGCCCTTCAGCGGGGTCATCAGCAGGGTGCCACCGCGCAGGCTGCGGGCATTGCCCACCGAGGAGACATTGACATCCAGGCGCTGGCCGGGGCGGGAGAAGGGCGGCAGATCCGCTGTCACCATCACCGCCGCCACATTGCGCAGCTGCATATTGGTCCCTTCCGGGACCGTCACGCCCAGCTGGTTGAGCATGTTGGCGAGGCTCTGCCCGGTAAACGGCGCCTGGGTGGTCTGGTCACCGGTATTGTCCAGCCCGACTACCAAGCCATAGCCCACCAGGACGTTGTCGCGCACGCCGGCGAAGCTGGCCAGCTCACGAATCTGTTCGGCACGCGCCGGTGTGGCCGCCATCACGACCAGCAGGATGACGACCAGCAGGGCAAAGAAACCGTTGTGGCACGCTTGCGAAGAAGGCTTCACGGTCGAACTCCTGCTAGAAGGGCGAGACATTGAGGAAGAACCGCTGCAACCAGCCCATATGTTGCGCCTCGCTGATGTAACCATCGCCGACGTACTCGATGCGGGCATCCGCCACCTGTGTCGACATCACGGCCCCCTGGCCGGTGATGGTGCGCGGGTCGACAACCCCCGCAAAACGGATGAATTCGGTGCCCTGGTTGATCGCGATCTGCTTCTCGCCCCGCACCCGTAGATAGCCATTGTTGAGCACCTGCAGCACCGAGACGGTAATGGTGCCGGTAAAGGAGTTGTTCGCCTCGGAGCCGCCACCCCCGCTGAAGTCGCTCTCCCCGGAGGCGGAGATATCGAAGCCGAGTTCGGCCAGCTGCTCGATGGCATCGGCCTGCTGGTCGAAGCCCAGGCTGGAGGAACCACTGCGATCGGCGCTGGACTGGCTGTTCTTGCTGGCGCTGACCTGCTCGTCCAGGACGATGGTCAGGATATCGCCCACCATGGTGGGGCGCCGATCCTCGAACAGCGGGCGATAGCCGCGCTCGGCCTGGTAGATGGAGCCGTTGGCGCGTGGCAGCGGCGGCTGCGGAATCTCGATGCGCTCCTGCTCCCCCACCACCGAGGCGCGAGGAACCTGGGCGCAGCCGCCCATCAGCAGCATCAGCGCGACCATCCACCACAGGCTTGGCCTACCCAGGCGCCCTGTCATCATGCCCTCTCTCCCGCCATTGCCATCATCGGTTACAGCTGGCTCAGGCGGGCCAGCATCTCATCGCTGGTCTGCACCGCCTTGCTGTTGATCTCGTAGGCGCGCTGGGTCTGGATCATGCTGACCATCTCCTCCACCACATTGACGTTGGAGGTCTCGACATAGCCCTGGAACAAGCGCCCCGTGCCATTCATGCCCGGCATATTCTCGTTACGCGGCCCGGATGAGGCGGTTTCCATATAGAGGTTGCCGCCAACGCTCTCGAGCCCGGTGGGGTTGACGAAGGTGGAGAGCGTGATCTGCCCGACCTCGTTGGGCTGGCTGGTGCCGGGCTCGGTCACGCTGACCACCCCATCCTCGCCGATGGAGATCGACAGGGCGTTGTCGGGAATGATGATCGCCGGCTCCAGGGGATAGCCGTTGGCGGTGACCATCTGGCCGTTCTCGTTGAGCTGGAAGCTGCCATCCCGTGTGTAGGCGGTGCTGCCGTCCGGCATCAATACCTGAAAGAAGCCCTGGCCGTTGATGGCCAGGTCACGGGAGTTCTCGGTGTTCTCGAGCCCGCCCTGGGTATGCAGGCGCTCGGTGGCGACGGGGCGCACGCCGGTGCCCACCTGCATGCCGGAGGGCAGACGGTCCTGGATATTGTTCTGGGCGCCGGGCTGACGCATGTTCTGGTAGAGCAGGTCCTCGAACACGGCGCGGGAGCGCTTGAAGCCATTGGTGCTGACGTTGGCCAGATTGTTGGAGATGACATCCAGATTGACCTGCTGGGATTCCAGGCCGGTCTTGGCCGTCCATAGTGACTTGATCATTGAAATTCCTTGCGAATTGGCGCGTGACGGCAGGCGCGATCAGCCCTGAATCGACAGCAGGCTGTTGGCGCGCTGGGCGTTCTCGTCGGCGGTGCTGATACCCTTCATCTGCATCTCGTAGCGGCGAGCCACATCGATCATCGACACCATGGCCTTCACCGCACTGACATTGCTGCCCTCCAGGGCGCCGCTGACGAGTGACACCTCATCATCCAGCGGCAGGGCCGCCGGTGGCTCCCCTTCGGCCCCGGCCGCCGGGCGGAAGAGGCCATCATCGCCGCGCAGCAGGCCCTGCTCCGGCGCCGAGACCAGCTTGAGGCGATCCACCGGCACCAGGGCGTCGGGGTCCTCGCCAGCCCCGATGGTGCTGATGGTGCCATCCGCGCCAATGGAGACCTGGGCCCCCAGCGGAATCTGGATGGGACCGCCCTCGCCCATCACCGGCCGGCCATTGGCAGTCATCAGGAAGCCATCGCCATCGACCTGGAGATCGCCGCGGCGGGTGTAGGCCTCGCCATCCGCCGCCTGCACGGTCAGCCAGCCATTGCCCTCCACGGCGACGTCCAGCGCCCGCCCGGTACGATTGATGGGGCCGCTGGAGAAATCCGATCCCGGCGTCGAGGCGGCCACCGAGACGCGTGTATCGAGCGGGCCATCGCCCTGCACCGGCACCGCGCGCATGGCGTGCAACTGGGCGCGAAAGCCGGTGGTGCTGACGTTGGACAGGTTGTGGCTGACCACCGCCTGCTGCTCCATGCTCTGGCGCGCGCCGCTCATGGCGGTATAGAGAATGCGATCCATGGCTCAGTCTCCGCGATCAGCGCAGGTTGATGGCGGTCTGCAGGACTTCGTCCTGAGTCTTGATGGTCTGGGAGTTGGCCTGGTAGGCACGCTGGGTGACGATCATGTCCACCAGCTCACGCGCCATATCCACGTTGGAGGACTCGATGGCGCCGGACTCGATGCTGCCCAGCAGGCCGGTGCCCGGCGCGCCGACCAGCTCCTGGCCGGAGGCCTGGGTGGCCGACCAGGCGTTGCCGCCTTCAGCCTTCAGGCCCTCGGGGTTGCGGAAGTTGGTCATGGCGATCTGCCCCACCGCCGCCGATTGCTCGTTGGAGAAGTTGCTCATGATCGTGCCATCGGCCTCGATACTGATGCCCACGAAGGCACCGGAGGTGTAGCCATCCTGCTGCAGATCGGTGGTGCGTGAAGTGTTACCGAACTGAGTGAAGTCCGAAACATCAATATCAAAATCTAAGCCATTGGCTCCATTAGCCAACGCAAGGTCAACTTCGATGGTGGCGGGATCATTAGTAATTTGGCCGTTACTATCAAAATTCAACGTGGTAGCCCCCGCCATCTCGCCGTCAACAGTAGCGGTGGTACTCCATGAACCAGCGCCCGTTTTTTGAAAGTAGACAGTCGTATTTTTCGGATTCCCTAGCGAATCATAAGCGGTGAAATTACTAGAAAAGTGATAGGGAACTTTGGTTCCACCAATATCGACTTCATTCAACTCATTATCTGTAACACGCGAGTCAAGGTTGGCTACCATGCTCACACTTTCCGTTGCCTTCGCTTCTAGCTCTGCTGTGCCGACCTGCAATACTTCTGGC
Organism: Halomonas sp. LES1; assembly: GCF_031846005.1. Classification (NCBI taxonomy): domain Bacteria; kingdom Pseudomonadati; phylum Pseudomonadota; class Gammaproteobacteria; order Oceanospirillales; family Halomonadaceae; genus Halomonas; species Halomonas sp. LES1. The sequence goes on along the minus strand of NZ_JAVRGC010000002.1, from coordinate 538,388 downwards.
TGCCCGCCAGCCTGAACTTCACCGCCAACGGCCCCAAACCCCATGATCCGCGCCCCCTGGGCGTTCTGCAGGTAGCCATCGGCGGTCATGGAGAGCTGGCCGTTGCGGGAGTAGACCACTTGGTCGTTCTGCATGAAGCGGAAGAAGCCCTGGCCGCTGATGCCGAGATCGAGCGCGCGGCCGGTGCTCTCCAGATTGCCCTCGCCGAAGTCCTGGAGCACCGCCGACATGCGCGTGCCCAGACCGATCTTGGAGTTGGCGAAGACATCGGCGAATTGGGCGCTGCTGCTCTTGAAGCCCACGGTCTGGGAGTTGGCGATGTTGTTGCCCTGGACATCAAGGCTGGAGGCGGCGGCATTCAGGCCGCTGAGCGCTTGTGAAAAACCCATGGTGTTATTCCCTCTGCGTAAGCCGAACTATTTTTTAAAGCGTTAGAGAATCTGCTTGATGGCGGACAGGCCGACCTGGCCCTGCACGGCGCCCAGGTCCAGGGCGAAGCCGCCCTTATCGTCGGTGGGCGTCACCGCATTGACCATGGCGTAGTTCAAGGCGTCGATGGAGAGTTCCTTGTCACCCTGGGTCGCCTCGAGACGGATATTGTAGGCACCGTCGGGAGCGAAGCTGCCCTGGTCGGTCTCACCATTCCACTGGAAGGAGGAGACCCCGGCATCCACAGCGCCGATGTCATAGCGCCGCACCACTTGGCCCGCGCCGTCGGTGATGGTGACCTTGACGTTCTCGGCCGGCTCGGCGAGCTCCATGCCGAACGGCGTGGTATTGACGTTGCCTTCGCCATCACGCCCCACCAGCACTCGATCACCCGGCACCAGCACGCCCTGGCCGATCAGGCCGGCGGCCTCCAGGGCACGTCCCGCGTCGATCTGGCTGCCGATGCCATGCAGCGTCTCGTTGAGATCCTCGATGCCATTGAGGGTGTTGATCTGCGCCAGCTGGGAGACCATCTCGCTGTTCTCCATCGGCTTCAGCGGATCCTGATTCTGAAGCTGCGCCACCATCATGGTCATGAAGTTGTCGTTAAGCGCCTGGGAGTCATTGGCGCCGGCCCCGATACCGCCACGCCCCGCCGAAACGCCATTGATGCCATTCAGCACGCCGCTGTCGATCGTGGTGGCCATGGCTTACCCCTCACCCAGCGTCAGCGTCTTGAGCATCAGCTGCTTGTTGGTGTTCATCACCTCGACGTTGGCCTGATAGGAGCGCGAGGCGGAGATCATGTTGACCATCTCACCCACCGGGTCGACGTTGGGCATGGTGACATAGCCCTCCTCGTCGGCCAGGGGGTGCTCGGGGCGGTACTCCAGGCGCATGGGGGATGGGTCCTCCACCACCTCGCGCACGCCGACACCGCCGATGCCCTCCCGCGACTGAGCGCGGGTCTCGAACATCACCTGACGGGCGCGATAGGCCTCGCCGTCGGGGCCGGCCACGCTGTCGGCGTTGGCCAGGTTGCTGGCGGTCACGTTCATGCGTTGGGACTGGGCGCTCATGGCCGAGCCGGAAATCTCGAAGATGGAGAACATCGTCATGCACTCGCTCCTGGTTGTTCGGGCTGCTTATTCGGGCTGCTTATTCAGGCTGCATGGCCTTCTTGAGACCCTGAATGCGGCTATTGAGAAGGGTCAGCGCGGCCTGGTAGCGCACCGAGTTGTCGGCGAACTGCGCGCGCTCCACATCCATGTCCACGGTGTTGCCGTCGAGGCTCGGCTGGGCCGGGACACGATAGAGCAGATCGCGCGAGCCGAGCGAAGTAGCGCTGCTCTCGAGATGGCGCTCGGAAGTGCGCGAGAGCGACAGCCCGTGCCCGGTACGGGAGGCGGCCTGAGAGAGGGCGCTGGCGAAATCCATGTCGCGGGCCTTGTAGCCCGGCGTATCGACATTGGCGATATTGCTGGACAGCACCTTCTGACGCTCCTGACGAAGCCCCAGCGCCTGCTGGTGGAAATTCAATGACGCTTCGAGCCGGTCAATCATCCCCTCTCTCCCGAGTAAAGCTTTCCTGGACGATGAAGGTTATTGCAGGCACTGTCAGACCAAAGGTTGGAACAGCACTCTTCAAAACGCCTATTTCAAGCGATACGCCACCAGGCTTGCGACCTAGAATCGCATTACGCCCCGACACCCACTTTTGATACCCTGGCATGACTCCATGATTGGCATCTTCTGGTCGGGCCACGCTTGGCCGGGCCATGCTTGGCCACGACCCCTCTGGCTGCTGACACCGCTTCTGCTACTGGCACTGCCCCTCATCGCCGGTGCCAACGAACGCCTGATGCTGGAGCGCGTTCACACACTGCTCTACGAACGAGCCAGCCAGCTGGGCGACGAGGTGGTCATCGAGGTATCACCACCAAGCGCACGGATGGGTGAATGCGACAACCCGTCCCCCTTCCTGCCCAACCCCGAAGCCCGACTGCGCAGCCGGGTCTCGGTCGGGATTCGCTGCGGGGAGGATGGCCGCCGGGTGCGCTATCTGCAGGCGACCATCGACATCACAGGCAGCTATGTCGAGGTGGCGAGGCGCCTCGACCGAGGCGAACCAATACGCGCGAAGGACCTCACCCTGCAACACGGCAATCTGGGCCGCCTGCCTCACCACACCGTCATGACGCTCGAAGAAGCCATCGGCCAGCACGCCACTCGCCCCCTGACGCCGGGAGTCACCCTTCAGGCGCACCATATCCAGACACCGCGGCTCGTCTATCGCAATAACAGCGTGCAGGTGGAGGCTTCCGGCACCGGCTTCCGGGTACAGCGCGAGGGCCAAGCCATCGACGAAGGCGGCCTGGGTGACAGGGTTCGGGTCAGGCTTCCCGGCCGACGCATCGTGGAGGGAGAGGTGGTAGGCCCGGAAAGAGTCGCCGTGGACTTCTAACACCGAAACGACCACACTGAAATGGCTCTTCGTCGTTGGGCTAAAGCTTCGCCCGAAACGGCCGATAGCCTGCGTAACGCACCCCTCACGAGGCCAACCACCGTGAAAATCAACCATCAACACCCCAACCTGACTCGCCAGACCCAAATCGAGTCGCGCCAGGAGACACAGAAGGTGCCAGGCACCCAGGGTGGCAAGCAGCAGGATACCGGCCCGGCCAGTGTGACACACCTGAGCCAGGCCGCCACTGACGCCAGTCAGGATATCGACGGCGCCCGTGTCGAAGAGATTCGCGAAGCCATCCGTGACGGCAAGCTAGATATTCGTGCCGAACGCATCGCCGACGGCCTGATCGCCAGCGTCCAGGATCTGCTTGACCAGGAAAACGGAAAGCCATGAGCCTATCACGCCTCCTGCAGACCCAGACCACACGGTTGAAGGAACTATCGCGCCTGCTTGCCCAGGAACAGGAGCTGCTGACTGCTGGCCAGATAGAAGGCAGGGCACTGGAACAGGTGGCCCAGGACAAGCAAACCCTGCTGGACGCCCTGGCAACCACCGAGAAGAGTCGCCTCTCCATTCAGGACCGACTAGGCTACCCCACTGACATCGAAGGCTCTCGCCAGGCGGCCGAGGACGCCGGGTGCCTGGAGGAGTGGCAAGCCATGCTGGAGCTGACACGGGTGACGGCACGACAGAACCAGCGCAATGGATACCTGATCAGCACCCGCGCCCAACACAATCGACAGATGCTCGACTACCTGCAGAGCATCGCCGAAGCACGCCCCTACACCGCCAAGGGTCGCCATCTCGCCGGCAGCGGCCAACTCAACGCCTCAGCCTGAGGCCGAGAACCGCAAACCAATCGCAAGGCGCCCTGACACCCATCGGCTCGGCGACACGCCCCTCTGAATCCGAGACACACCGTAGCGCCCCATCACCTCTCTGCCGCGCCACCCCCTCGATAGCCACCGCCGTCGCCTCGATACCGGCACATCCAGGCTCAAGTTTTCTGCGCAAGGACCGATATCTGGCCCAACCCCAATATGATGAGCAACGCATGAGGCAAGGATGTCGCAGAGCAGTGATGGCTACACACGTGTAGAGCGCCCCAATGAGGTCGAGGCTCTTCTGGACGCACTCATGGAGCCAGGAGGGGCCTCACTGGAGATGCAGGGAGCCGGCGGCAAGCCGGAGCCCGTGCTTCTGGTGGAGCAGTCACCGGGCGAGTCGCTAACCCTGGATATCAGCGCCATACGCGAACTCGCCATCGCGCTACGCCAGGAGCACTCCTTCCGCATCCTCGGGCAGATCAGTGGCAAGATGGTGCGCACCCCCGCCCTCACCGCTCAATCCTGCCACGAGGAGAACGGCCGGCTCCTCTGCGTCAGCGTCTACCCCCACCACCTGGAAGAGCTTCAACGACGTTCCTCATTTCGAGCACGGCTGCGGCTGGGAATGGAGGTCGGCGGCATCCTGCGCAATGACCAGGGGCACTCGACTCAGGGGGACCTCAAGGACCTGTCCCTGGAGGGCTGCCAGCTCGAAATGCCCCTCACGGCTAGCGGGTTACTCGCCGAAGCCGACCAGCAACTGGACGTGGAGCTCTGTTTTCCGGATGGCACACGCTTCCAGGGTGCTGCCGAGCTTCGCCATCAGCAAGTCGATACGGAACGCCAGAGCCTGCGGGTAGGCTTTCGGTTCAAGGCCGTCACCCCCGACAAGGAACGGCAGCTTTGGCACCTGGTACGCGAGATCGAGCGCGAGGCCGCTCGCTATGAAGACGGGAATGAGACGTCGCGCCTGCCCTCACTGCTCTTCCAGACCAGCACGACGTCTCCCCCAGGTATCAGCAGGCGCAATATCGAGGCCTATGCCACGCCGATGGCCAAGCGACTGGCACGCGTCGCCGGCTATCTGGATGCCCAGGTGCTGGAGCTTCAGCAAGGCGGGATGATCGATTCGGTACAGCTCTCCCGGCATGCCGACCGCTTGCTGCAGCTCCACGATGAGGACCGCAACGCCCTGCTGTTTGCTCCCCGCTGCCTGCCTCACGAGTCACGACTGGTGCGCCACTCGCTCGCCGTGGCCATCCAGTTGCTGAATCTGGCCGGCCTCGACAGAATCCCACGCGACCTGCGCAAGGGCATGATCGCCTGCGCGATGATTCACGACCTGGGCAAAGCCCTTCTTCCTGCGGAGCTCCTGGACGCCAGTGCACTCGATTCAGAACAGCATGCACGCCTTCAGACACATGTCCGACTGCTGATCGATCGAATGGGTCGCTGTCACTGGCTATCGCGCAGTGTGCTGGTCTCTGTCACCGAGAATATCAACGAGCGACTCGATGGCAGCGGGTACCCTGCTGGCCTGCAGCATGACAAGCTCCATGAGCTGGCACGTGCCGCCGCCGTCGTCGACGTTATCGAGGCGATGCGACGTGATCGGCCGGATCGCCCCGCCCACCGTATCGATGATGTCTATCGCCAACTCCTCTCCAGGCCCGACCGATTCGATCAGAAGTGGGTCAAACGCTATATCCAGCGCTTTGGCCTGCACCCGGTGGGCTCACTGGTGCTGTTTGCATCGGGAGAGATGGGGTGGGTGCAAGGCCTCGATGCACAGAGCCTCCCCAACCGTGTCCAGATCACCCGCAAGGCGGAACCCCCAGGGCAGGATCTCGGAGAGGTCATTGAAGGGGATGTCACGCGACAGCTGGGCGAGATTGTCCACGAGATTCCGATCTCCACCTAGCAGGTGACGCTAAAGTCGCCCGCTTCGGCGCCGATAGTTCGAAATAATAGCGCAGACATGTGTTGTTCTTGCCACTGCAAACTCTGTCACCTGACATACTGTATCAAGATGGCCACATCATATGATGCCCGCACCACCTTTAAGCCGTCACAACCCAACAGGAGCGACCAATACCATGTCAGCCATGCGAGGAGCCGCATATGGGCGCGGCGCCAATGCCTACGCCCGGATCAGTGTCGAGAGTGGCGTCATGTCCGCCAGCCCACACCAGCTCATCGTGATGCTGTTTGATGGTGCCATCGCCTCGATCCGGACTGCCCGCATTCACCTGGAAGCCAACAACATCGCCGAGAAAGGCAAGGCTATCTCCAAGGCGATGGATATTATCAACAATGGCCTGCTGGCCGCCCTGGACGCAGAAAAAGGAGGCGAGATCGCCGAACGTCTGGCCTCGCTCTACGACTACGTAATCCGCCAGTTACTCGCCGCCAATCTGCACAATGATGTCGAATGTCTGGATCGAGCCGAAGCGATCCTCAACGATATTGCCGGTGCCTGGAAAGAAGTTGGCGAACCAATCGCTGCCAAGGAGTGATGATCATGCCGACCGACACCACATCATCCCAAGGGGTAATAGCTGCCTACGAAACCATGCTGCTACAAACTCGACGCATGCTGGAGGCGGCACATCGGCAGGAATGGGATACCTTGATCACATGCCAGACAGAGTATGTGCTGCAGACTGAGCACCTCAAGAAGCTGGACGAAGCGGTAACGCTGACAGAGGCGCATCGCCAGCAAAAGGCTGACTTGATCAAGAGGATCCTGGAGAACAATCTTCAATTGCGTGACCAGCTGATGACGCGTCGTGAAGAGCTGGGCGAGCTGATCGACACCTCCCGGCAACAGCGCAATCTCAGCCGCGCCTATGGAGTGCCGGCGGGTGGCCGTCAGGCCTCCTACCTGGACAGCCATTCGACCAATAAAAAGGGCCTGTGGTGAGTGGAATCACACCGCTGCTGGACACCCTGCTCCACCAGGTGCTGGGGAAGCGGGCTGACACGCAACCGCCACGGGACTTGAACCAGCCGGTCAGGCCGACCTCTCCGGCAGATGCACCGCGGGCCCTGCATAGCGACTCCCGACTGGATGCCCGCACCAACACCACTTCGACGCTGGGCACTAATCGCGCTTCACCCCAGGCGACAGAGGAGTCGATCACTTCGGCTCGACAGCCTGCCGTATCGGCGACATCCACACAGACCCACCTGAGCAGCTCAGGCCGTACCATCGCCGATCTACTGCTACGCTTCCCGTCCCCGCCATCCGTACTGTCAACCCGGTTACCGCTGGTCGCCTCGGGTCAGTCAGCCGATGTCAGCCATGTCGCCTCCCGTCTTGAAAGCAGCATTCGCGATAGCGGTCTGTTCTACGAGTCCCATCTGAGTCGCTGGTACAAGGGCGAGCTCCCGCGCCAACAGCTGGAGCGAGAGCCACAGATGTGGCGTGCACTGCGCTTTTCACCCGCTCCTTTACCGGAGACCTCCAGCTCGCAACAAAGGCGCCCCCCCCTTCTCCCGGGCCTGCAACGATCTCATCCGGCGAACTCCTCCTCAACGCTCCCGGCCCCACCCTCACCCGCCGACAAGACTGTCGCCACAGCCGGCCCCGCTACGTTACAAGCGCCGGCTTCACAGGCGGCGGCAAGTCAGCATGCTGTGCGCGGCGAGAGCAACGATGCCATCATGGCGCGCTCTCCACAGGCCGGTGCACAGGAAGCGATACATGAGAGCCTTCAGGGCATCGTGCGTCACCAGCTTGAAATGCTAGTGACCCCGGCACTGCGCTGGGAGGGTGATGTCTGGAGCGGCCTGTTCATGGCCCTGCTGATTCAACCACCGACAGGGCACCAGGCGTCGAGAGATGGCGCAGAGGATGATGCACCAGAGGGAGACTCGCAGCGCACCTGGCGCTCGGATATCGACCTCGATCTCGAGGGTATCGGTAGAATCAAGGCCTCGGTATGGATGCAGGCCTCGCGACTCGAGATCGACATGCACATCATCCATAACGACACGCTCGAACGCCTTCAAGCCGGCCTCCCTGCCCTCAAGGCTCGACTGAACGCTCATGGCTTCGAGGAGGTGAGTGCTACCCTTGCCCCCCTGGCGAAAGAGACTCCCGATGCCCAGCCATGAATCGAACAGGAGTCGCCGCCAGGCCGTCGCCCTCGCCTACCGGGATGCTGACGATGCGCCAAGGGTGGTGGCACAAGGGTATGGCGAGCTCGCCGAGCGCATCATTCACGAGGCCCAGAGGCAGGGCATCCATGTGCATGATGCTCCTGAGCTCGTTGGCCTGCTGATGCAGCTGGATCTGGACGAGCGGATCCCTCCCAACCTCTACCAGGTTATCGCTGAAATCCTGATATGGGTATACGAAAACAGCCAAGAAGAACCCGATGGTATAAAAAAGCGCACAAAGTAACGTTTTGTAACCTTCCGCCGTACGACCGGCCATCGATTTCTTTATGTAACCAATTGAATATATTGTTTTTTTATAAAAACCATACCCCTGCCTCTTATTTTAATCTCATACTTTTACCCCCCTGGGTCAATTGCTTAATCTTATATAATGACCACAATGGTTCCGCGACATGCCGCCAGCGACAGCAGCGGCCCATAATCTACTGGCCGCCATGCGGCCTGAAAAAAGTCGTCAGGGAACCATGACATCCAATTCATTCTGCGCAGAGATCCAGGAACTGAATCTCACCTACTTGCTGTTGGCCCAACGCCTGATCAGCGATGACCGTGACGAGGCGATGTTTCGCCTGAAGATCAGTAGCGAAACGGCCGACCTCATTGCCGGGCTGGACGCCCGCCAGCTAAGCCAGCTGGCACGCACCAACCAGCTGCTCTGCCACTTCGGCTACGAAAGCGCGGAACAGCTGCGCCAGATAACCGACAACCCACGCCCACAAGGCCTTGCGTCACTTCACGCTGCACTGCTGATGGCCTCGACACACCATGACGAAGCTTCAGGTAAGTCCAATGAGTGACAAGAGTCTTCTCAAGGAGATGCAGCAGGTACAGCTTGCCATCGACCTGATCGAGCTGGGGGCCAGGCTCCAGGTGCTGGAGACGGAGACCAGCCTGAGCCGAGCACGCCTGGTACGGCTATTCAAGGAGGTCCGCGGCATGTCACCCCCCAAGGGGATGTTGCCCTTCTCCACCGACTGGTTCATTACCTGGATGCCCAACATCCACTCGTCGCTGTTCTACAATATCTACCTGGGGCTACGCGAGAGGCAGGGCTGTGAACGCATGACCGCCTTTATCAAGGCCTACCGCCTCTATGTGGAGCAGATTGGCCACGACGAGATGGAGGTGGTGCTCGGCCTGACCCGCGCCTGGACGCTCGTTCGCTTCTTCGAAAGCGACCTGCTGCAACTCTCCACCTGCAGACGTTGTGCAGGACACTTCGTGGCCCATGCACACAGCCCTGACCACGATTACGTATGCGGCATCTGCCAGCCCCCTTCTCGCGCCGGAAAGACACGGCGGAGTCGCAGCCCCCGCAGTCGTGACATTGAGGCCAGATCACCCTGCAGGACACAGGCCTCCCGCCACGTCTGAGCCGCCCTGCGATCCGTTGAAGCCGGCTTCAACGGATCGAACTTTTCACGCGCGCCTCAAGTCCACATCCCGCCCGCCGATAACCCTGAAAGGACTCAACTCATGTCTCGATCAAGGGATAGCGGCTGTGCTGATACCCATCGGTTATCTGGTAATACTACTTTCTGTATTCGGCGGCTTCGTGCTGGCGGGCGGCAGTCTCGGCCCCCTCTTCCAGCCCACGGAGTTCTTGATGATCGGCGGCGCCGGCATCGGCGCCTTTATCGCCGCCAACAACGGCAAGGCCATCAAGGCGACATTCCGTATCTTCGGTCGTCTACGCCGCTCCAAGCGCTACGACAGGGCGCTCTATCTGGAACTGATGGCGGTGCAGTACAAGCTGCTGGTCAAGATTCGTCGCGACGGCATGCTGGGCATCGAGCGCGATATCGAGGCTCCCGAGGAGAGCTCACTCTTTGCCGAGCACCCGCGGATCCTCGCCGACCCCACCATCATGGCCTTTCTCACCGACTACCTGCGCCTGATGGTCAGCGGCACCATGGAGCCCCTGGAGATCGACGAGCTGATGCTCCACGAGATAGAGGCCTTCGAACAGGAGGCCCATATTCCCGCCGATGCCATCGCCAAGGTCGGCGATGGCATGCCGGCCTTCGGCATCGTTGCCGCTGTCATGGGGGTGGTCAAGGCACTGAGCGCGGCGGATGCCGCCCCCGACCAGATGGGCCAGATGATTGCCCACGCCCTGGTCGGCACCTTTCTGGGGATTCTGCTCGGCTACGGGTTCATCAACCCGCTCGCCAGCCGCGTGGAGCGCCAGACCAAGGAGGTGGAAAAGGTACTGCAGTGCATGCGGGTGACCCTGATGGCGAGCCTGCACGGCTATGTTCCCCAGCTAGCCGTCGAATTCGGACGCAAGGCCCTGCATAGCGAGGAGCGCCCCGGCTTCTCCGAACTGGAAGAGTACGTACGCGGCACCAGTGGCGGCGAAGGCAGCGCATGAGCCAGAACCGTCGACCCATCATCATTCGACGCAAGAAGGTGATACACCGGCACCATGGAGGCAGCTGGAAGATCGCCCTGGCTGACTTCATGACCGCACTGATGGCCCTGTTCCTGGTGATGTGGATCCTGTCGCAGGCGTCACAGACGCAGCGAGAGGCCGTCGGCGAGTACTTCCGCACACCACTGCTGACCGCCATCACGGGGGGCAGCGGCCAGGCACAAAGCAGCAACATCATTCCCGGTGGAGGACCCGATGCGACCCACTCCGATGGCGAGCGTGCCCGTATCGACCTGCGCCAGCAGACCCGGCCGAGCGATGTCCAGCGGCGTGCATTTCGCGACCTTCAACAGCGTATCGAGACCGCCATCAACGCCGATCCGGACCTCCGCAAGCTGCGTCATCAACTGCGCTTCGAGATGACTCCGGAGGGGCTGCGCATTCAGCTGCTGGATACCGAGCAGCGTCCCATGTTCGAGCTGGGCAGCAACCAGGTGGCCCCGTATATGCGCGACCTGCTGCGGACCATGGCCCCCCTGCTCAACGAGCTGGATAACGACCTGAGCATCAGTGGCCACACCGACGGCCTTTCCTACCTTGACGGCTACCGGGGTTACAGCAACTGGGAGCTGTCCACCGACCGCGCCAATGCCTCTCGTCGGGAGCTGACTGCGGGCGGACTGGCCCCGAACAAGCTGCTGCGAGTATCGGGATTTGCCGACCGGGTACCCATAGCGGACACAGAGGCCATCGACCCGATCAACCGACGAATCGAGCTGCTGGTGCTGTTCGACGAGGTCGCCGAGCGGATCCGTCGTCCCGGCACGCTCAACGGTGCGGGGGAACCGTCCCCCCTCAGCCAGCGCACCAGGCAGGTCGACACCGCCCCGGCAATACAGTTTATCGAGAGCCTGCAGGGCGCACTCGGGGCAGACTAGGCCCGGTACCGGGCACCACACTTTCAGGGCAAGGGTTTGCGCATGGATATCACCGATTTCTATGACACGTTTTTCGAAGAGGCAGAAGAGCTGCTCGCCGACATGGAGCGTCATCTCCTCGAGCTGGATGTCGAGGAGCCGGATGCCGAGCAGCTGAATGCCATCTTCCGTGCGGCCCACTCCATCAAGGGCGGCGCAGGCACCTTCGGTTTCGACATCCTGCAAAAAACCACCCATCTGTTCGAGAACCTGCTCGACCATGCTCGCCGCGGTGAAATGACGCTGCGCCGCGACATTATCGACAATTTTCTGGAAACCAAGGATATGTTGAACGACCAGCTCGACGCCTACCGTAACGGCGAGGAGCCTGACCAGGAGGCCTTCGCCCGCATTTGCCAGACACTGCAACGGCTGGCGTTGGAGGAGATCGGCCAGGGGCTCGAGGGCGCAGAGGCCCTCCCCCTGCCTGACGAAGCGGCATCTTCCCAATCGGATACCCCCCCAGAATCAAAGCAGACAGAGGTGGGGGGAGAAACAGAGGCAGACATAAAGGCAGAGACAGAGCCTGGCCCCGCCGACGCAGCGCATGAGGCGACTCGGCCTGCCACGGGTGAACAGCAGCTGGTGGTGAGCCTGCTCGGTGTCAATGACCGGGACCGCGCTCTCCTGGTCGAAGAGCTCGAGCAGCTGGGTGACGTCCAGAGTCAGCAGGGCAACCCGCAATGCTATGAGATCGTCCTGACCACCGCAGTGACTCCAGACGATATCGAGGCGGTCATGTGCTTTATCGCCGAGCCAGAGCAGGTGCAGATCCGCCTCGACGACGGTGAAGAGGCGACGCCTCCACCCTCCTCCGCTGCCCCTGAGGCTGCCGATACCACTCTCGAAGATGGGGCAGCCGGCGATGAGGCACCGCAGGACGACATGTCAGATGCCGCCTCACCCGCCGAAGCCAAGTCCCAGCCTCCCGCCAAGGCCGGCTCGCCCAAGCGAGGTAACGCGAGATCGAACAAGGGGAAAAGCACCGAGTCCAGTTCGATCCGCGTGTCAGTCGACAAGGTCGATCAGATCATCAACCTGGTCGGCGAGTTGATCATCACTCAGTCGATGCTCGACCAGACCGTCAGCGAGATGGACGGCATGAGCAACAGCAATCTGCTCAACGGCATGAACCTGCTGCAGCGCAATGCGCGGGACCTGCAGGAAGCGGTGATGTCGGTGCGCATGATCCCCATGGACTTCGTCTTCAGCCGCTTCCCCCGGGTCGTCCGCGAGACCTCGGCCAAGCTCGGCAAGGAGATCGAGCTGGTCACCGAAGGCGAGTCCACCGAGCTCGACAAGAGCCTGACCGAACGCATCATCGACCCGCTCAACCATCTGGTGCGCAACAGCCTGGACCACGGCATCGAGCCACCGGAGGCGCGCGAGGCAAACGGCAAGCCCCGCATCGGCAAGCTGACCCTGTCGGCCCGTCATCAGGGCGGCAATATCATCATCGAGGTGTGTGATGACGGTGCCGGCCTGGACCGCGACAGGCTACTGGACAAGGCCCGTCAGAACGGCCTGCCGGTCTCCGACACCATGAGTGACGATGAGGTGTGGCAACTGATCTTCGCCCCTGGCTTCTCCACCGCCAAGGCGGTCACCGACGTCTCCGGTCGCGGTGTGGGCATGGATGTCGTCAAGCGCAATATTCAAGGCATGGGCGGCCAGGTGCAGATCATGTCATCCCCCGGCCAAGGCACCACCATCCGCATCGTGCTGCCACTGACCCTGGCGATCCTCGACGGCATGACGATCAAGGTGGGCGAGGAGGTCTTCATACTGCCGCTCGCCACCGTGCTCGAGTCGCTGCAGCCATCCTCCGCGGACCTCTACCCCATGGCGGGTGACGATGTGGTGCTCAAGGTGCGTGACGAATACCTGCCGGTGGTGGCGGTTCACGAGGCGCTGGATGTCGCCGACGCCAAGACCGAGTTCAACGAGACCATCGCGGTGATCGTGCAGGGCGAGGGACGCCGCTATGCCCTGCTGGTGGATGACCTGATCGGTCAGCAGCAGGTGGTGGTCAAGAACCTCGAGACCAACTACCGCAAGGTACCCGGTGTCTCCGCCGCCACCATCCTGGGTGATGGCAGTGTCGCCCTGATCCTCGATATCCCCGGCCTGCATCGTCTCAATCGCGCCAAGAAGGAGGCGCGGCACCAGCAACGTTCCGACCACAAGCACGACCTCTATCACGATCCGGAGCGTCGTCTCCAAACCGAAGGAGAAGCCTCATGAGCAACCTCAGCAATCCTGGCCTCGATGCCGCCACCCTGGAGGCCCAGAGCCGCGAGTTCCTGGTGTTCTCGCTAGGCGAGGAGGAGTACGCCATCGATATCCTCAAGGTGCAGGAGATCCGCGGCTACGAGAATGTCACCCGCATCGCCAACGCCCCGGAGTTCATCAAGGGCGTCACCAACCTGCGTGGCGTGATCGTGCCCATCGTCGACCTGCGTATCAAGTTCCGCCTCGACAAGGTCGAATATGGCGGCCAGACGGTGGTGATCGTGGTCAATGTCGCCGACCGCGTGGTCGGTATCGTGGTCGACGGTGTCTCCGACGTCATGACCCTGACGCCGGATCAAATCAAGCCGGCGCCCGAGTTCGGTGTCACCCTCTCCTCGGACTTCCTAAGCGGGCTGGGTAGCCTGGAGGACCGCATGCTGGTGCTGGTGGATATCGACAAGCTGCTGACCAGCGACGAAATGGCCCTGGTGGAACAAGCCAGCGAGTAAGACGGAGCCGGAGCACACATGCGACAACTCACAATGACAAAGAAGCTATGGGGATCACTGGGCATTATCTGGGTCGGCATGATCTGCCTGGTAATCTGGGGCGCCTGGGACAATCGTCAGACAATGCTCGAAGAGCGGCGCAACGCCCTGGGCGATTACGTCGATATGGCGGTCAACCTGGTAAAGGACCACGCTCAGCGTGCCGACTCCGGCGAATTGCCACTGAGTGAAGCCCGGACGCGCGCCGCCGATGCGGTGCGCGAGATGACCTATGACGAGGGACGCGGCTACATCTACATCTTCAACGGCGATTACGAGCTGCTCGCCCACCCCCGCCTGCCGGTCGGCACCTCGGTACGTGACTTCCAGAACGAGGAGGGCCGCTACCTGTTCCGTGAATTCGTCGAGGACGTGCGCACCGACGACGGCGTCGTGGATTATCTCTGGGCGCATGCCTCGGTAGAGGACGCCCTGGCAGAAAAGTCCTCGCTCAACACCCTCTTCGAGCCCTGGGGCTGGTATGTGGGCACCGGGGTCTATATCGACGACATCGACGCCGCCTTTATCGCCGGGCTGACCCAGAGTCTGCTGGCCCTGCTCGGGGTCGGTATACCGCTCTCGCTGCTGATGGGACTGGTGATCCGCAGCGTTACCCACCGCCTGGGCGGCGACCCCAGCTATGCAGCCGAGGTGGTCAGGCGTATTGCCGAGGGCAACCTCGATCGTCAGGTCAAGCTCCGCAAGGATGACCAGACGAGCCTGCTGTTCGATATCGAACGGATGCGCCGCCGCCTCGACGAGACCATCGGTCATATCCACCATGGTACCGATGAGGTCAATAGCGTGGTCGAGGAGATCGGGGCCGGCAATGACGAGCTTGCCACCCGCACGGAACAGCAGGCCGCCTCCCTGGCCGAGACAGCATCGAGCATGGAACAGCTCACCGCCACGGTCCGTCAGAATGCGGAACATGCCGGCAAGGCCAGCACTCTGGCGCAGGAAACCACCGGCAACGCCGAGCGCGGCCATGCTGCCATGGGGCGTGTCGCCGGGTCGATGAACGAGATCAACGACAGCGCCTCCCGGATGTCAGGCATCATCGACACCATCGACTCCATCGCCTTCCAGACCAATATTCTGGCACTCAATGCGTCGGTCGAAGCCGCTCGAGCCGGCGAGCATGGTCGTGGATTTGCCGTGGTTGCCGAGGAGGTACGCAAGCTCGCCAGCCGCAGCTCCGAGGCCGCCGGCGAGATCAAGACGCTGATCGAGGGGGCGGATGCCAAGGTGACCGATGGCACCCAGCTGGTGGAGGAGAGCGGCGAGATCATCTCCGGCATGGTGCGCGACATCCAGCAGCTGACCACCCTGATCGGCGAGATCTCCGCCGCCTCCGAAGAGCAGTCCCAGGGTATCGAGCAGGTCAATCAGGCCGTCACCCAGATGGACCAGATGACCCAACAGAACGCCGGCCTGGTGCAAGAGCACACCCAAGCCTCGCAGCGACTGACCCACCAGTCCCAGCGCCTACGCAATCAGGTAGCCCACTTCCAGCTGAGTACTCGTCAGACCGAACCGGGGCGTCATGACGCCACCCGGCCGCGCGGAATACTGAGCCAGCCGCTGCTGCAGACCCCAGGGGCGCACGACATGCCGCCACCGCCACCCACTGACGAATTAGGGATGAGAACGTGAAACGACTCGATAACATGACGGTTCGCCTCAGCTGGAGCCTGGTACTGGCACTGTTCTCAGTACTGGTTATCACGCTGGGGGGACTGGGCCTGTATGCCGCACGCCACAGCGAAACGGTGCTGCAGACCCTAAACGAGGTCAATGTCGACCAGCAGGCTGCCCTCAACCGCACCAATACCCAGATGCTCCTCACCCAGCTCGCGCTTCGTGATCTGCAGGCGCGCCTGCTGGACAGCGATGTGCCCCAGGAGCGCGAGGCCGTTCAGGACCAGGCCGAGGCGCTGGAGAGCCAACTATCCAGGATTGAGTCCAGCTTTCAGGCGTTTCTGGCACTACCGGGAGGTGATAAACGGGAGGCCATGATCGACGCCATGCAGGCGAGCTTCATCCGCCTGCTGGATAACGGACTCCGGGCCCAACAGCAGGCGCTGACCGAAGGAGATGTCGAGCGATTTCAGGCCCTGGCTCCCGACGTCGAGCAACTTACCGAGACCTTCTACAACGCTGCGGTCGACTTCTTCGTCGATGCCGAACGCAGTGGTGCGAGCCTCTACGCTGACTTTACTGACCTGGTCGACATGCTTGAGTGGTTGATGATTGTCGGCCTGGTGGTCGCCGCTGGCAGCGTCGTGGTCGTGCTATGGGGAGTGACCGCCAATGTTATCCGTCCGCTGAGCGAGCTGGTGGGCTACTTCGAGAGGATGCAGCAGGGCAACCTGGCGCAACGCATTCCGAAGCTCGGCAACAACGAGATCGGTCGGCTCTACGCCGCCATGTCCGCCATGCAGCAAGGTCTCGCCGACACCGTCTCGACCGTTCGTGACAGCAGTAACGCCATCTACCTGGGGACTCAGAGCATTGCACACGGCAACAACGACCTTTCCGCACGCACCGAGCAGCAGGCCTCCTCCCTGCAGGAGACCGCCTCGAGCATGGAGCAGCTCTCCTCTACCGTGACCCAGAACGCCGACAATGCCGGCCAGGCCAGCCAGCTGGCCGCGAATGCCACCCAGACGGCACGGCAGGGAGGCAGCGTCGTCAACGAGGTGGTCAGCACTATGCATGATATCAGCCAGAGTTCCCAGCGCATTGCCACGATCATCGGGACCATCGACAGCATCGCCTTTCAGACCAATATCCTGGCACTCAATGCCTCCGTCGAGGCGGCTCGTGCCGGTGAACATGGCAAAGGCTTTGCCGTGGTGGCCCAGGAGGTCGGAAACCTCGCCAAACGCTCTGGCGATGCCGCGCATGAGATCCGCGGCCTGATCGAGGCTTCGGCGAGTCAGGTCGAACGTGGCACCACCCGCGCCGACCAGGCCGGCAAGACCATGGAGGACATCGTCACCTCGGTGCAGCGCGTCAGCGACATCATGGATGAAATCGCCTCTGCCTCGAGCGAACAGAGCAGTGGCATCGGCCAGGTCAATGAGGCCGTCACCCAGATGGATCAGGTGACGCAGCAGAACGCCGGTCTGGTGCAGAGTGCCGCCAGTGCCGCCAATCAGCTGGAGGCCGAAGCCAGTCGCTTGAAGGCCGCGGTCAATCGCTTCCGGCTCGAGAGCTCGACAGGAGCCGGTGCCGGCCACACCGGTAACGACATGTCGGGCGACGAACTCTCGCGATGGATGCCGTCGCTTGCCGACCGCCAGCCATCATCGGCATCACCGCCTACCCGGCAGCAGCAGAGCCAGCGGCGCAATAACGATCACGATGACGAGTGGGAGTCTTTCTAGGCTCGAAAAGTGCTCCATGACACCGTCATCACATTAAAACAGCCGCATTAAAACCAATCATTTCAGAACAGTCATTTCAGAACAATCACATCGACAAACGCTTTGTAGGGGAACAGCATGCGTAATAATCAGCCGGTCACCCAGCAGGAGTACCTGCTCGATGACGATCATTTCCTTATTTCACGTACCGACCTCAAGGGAAGAATTACCTACGCCAACCCGGCATTCATCGAAGTCAGCGGTTTCAGCCACGACGAGCTGATAGGTGCACCCCACAATATCGTGCGCCACCCCGACATGCCCGAAATGGCGTTCCAGAATCTCTGGGACACCCTGAAGCAAGGCCAAAGCTGGAAGGGCCTGGTCAAGAATCGTCGCAGGGACGGTGATCACTACTGGGTCGAGGCCAACGTCTCGCCGATCATCGAGGGAGGCGAAGTCAAGGGCTTCGTCTCCGTGCGAGTCAAGCCCTCACGCAAGGATGTGGAGCACGCGGAAGCCGCCTATACCCGCATCCGCGAAGGCAATAGTCGCGGACTCAAGTTGGACAAGGGGCAACTCAAGCGCCGTGGCCTGAGCGGCTGGCTGGCTGGCGCCAGCCTCACCAGCCTGCGTGCTCGCATTGTCACCATGGTACTCGTCGCGGGGCTACTGCTTGTCGCCAGCAGTGTTCTGGGGCTTTACGGCCTGCAAGTCTCGGGAGACCGTCTGCGCACCCTGGATCGCGATGGCCTGCAGGATGTCGCCCGCCTCCAGCAGATCGACCAGTTGACGACTCAGGCCCACCAGATGCTTTCCCGCAGTGATCGTTTCGAGCTGGTTGAAAAAAAGCTCGAGCATGCTGACCAGCTGACCGACATCGATGAGAGGCTCGAACGACTCTGGTCTGAGTTCCGTGCCCGTGACACCAACCAGGACGGCACTGCCGATACCTTCGATAATGAATTGACCGCTTACCGCCAGGATGGCCTCGGATACGCGATCTCGCTGCTACATAGCGAAGACAACTTCGATATCTTCAGCAACCTCCCTGAACACATCGAGACCATGCAGGCGCAAGGTGAGGCCCTCGCCGACAGTATCAATGCGCTGATCGCCGACAAGCAGGATAATGCCGGGGTGCTTGCCCAGCAGGCGCGCGAGGGTCAACGGCAGATGCTTATGGCGCTGGCCACCCTGCTGGGTGTCGGGGTGCTGCTGCTCGTTTTGATCGCCGGAATGACGCTACGTGCCGTGATGCGGCCCATACGCGAGTCTCGCGCCTTCACGCTGCAGATCGCTTCGGGCAACCTGATGGCAGACCCTCCCGCCCACCGCCGTGACGAGCTCGGTCAGCTGGTGGATGCACTCGATATCATGCGCAAGAGCCTCGGCAGCATCGTTAATGACGTCAATGGCGGTATCGCTATCGTCACCCCGGCTGCCCACGATATCGCGCGGGGCAACGAGGACTTGTCAGCGCGCACCGAACAGCAGGCGGCTTCTCTACAGCAGACGGCTTCCAGCATGGAGGAGATGACCACCACGGTGCAGCACAACTCCGACAATGCTCGCCAGGCAAGCGGCCTGGCCGAGGAAAATGCCAACGAGTCGGGGGCATCTGGGGAGCTGATGCAGCGTGCCGTGTCGACCATGGATGAGATCACCGCTGGCGCGCGCAGGATGACCGAGATCATCGATGTCATCGACTCCATCGCCTTCCAGACCAACATCCTGGCCCTGAATGCCTCGGTGGAAGCCGCACGAGCCGGGGAGCAGGGAAGAGGCTTTGCCGTGGTGGCACAGGAGGTTCGTAACCTGGCCAGCCGCTCCGCCGATGCGGCCAGTGAGATTCGCCAGTTGATCGATGGCTCGGCCCAGCAGATCGATAAGGGAGCGACGCTGATCCATGAGGCCGAAGCGGCCATTACCAAGGTCATGGAGGCCTCGGCTCGAGTCAACGATATCCTCGGCGAGATCACCGCCGCCTCCGAAGAGCAGAGCCATGGCATCACCCAGATCAACTCGGCCGTGGCCGAGATGGATCAGGTGACCCAGCAGAATGCTGCCCGCGTCCAGAGCTCCGCGCGGGCCGCCGGTGATCTGGAACACCAGTCCGTCATGTTGGCCAATGCCATTGCCGCCTTTCGGTTGAACGGAAGTGGCATGGAGCAGGCTCCAACGCGGAATCGTCAACAGGCAGCCGTGACTCCTGCCCCTGCTACCAGAGCGACAACGTCGCAAAGCGATGGCGCCACTGGCCTGGCGCCATCGTCAGATAGAGTCGAGGAGTGGGAGGAGTTTTGAGCGCACCAAATGATGTCACCCCGCCGGGCTCCGGGCCCGGCTGGGCAGACAGCAGGCTCGAACGTGATCTGCAGCTGACGGAGGCGGATTTCACGAAAATCCGCCAGCTCATCTACCAGCGCGCCGGGATCGTATTGGCCGAGCACAAGCGTGAGATGGTCTACAGCCGTCTCGCCAAGCGACTGCGCCACTATGGGCTGATCCGCTTCAGTGACTACCTGACCAGGCTTGAGCGACAGCCAGATGCCAGGGAGTGGGAAGCCTTCACCAACGCCCTGACCACCAATCTGACCGCCTTCTTTCGTGAAGCGCACCACTTTCCGCTGCTGGCCGACCATATGCGTGACCGCCCAGGCCGCCTACGGGTCTGGAGTGCCGCTGCATCGACCGGCGAGGAGCCTTACTCCATCGCCATGACCCTGCTGGAGACCCTCGGCCAGCAGGCGAGCCAACGCGCAGAGGTCATTGCCACTGATATCGATACCGACGCCCTGGCCAAGGCCAGAGCCGGTGTCTATCCGCTGGAGCAGGTGAGCAAGCTGGAGGAGGTACGCATCAAACGCTTCTTTCAGCGTGGCCGAGGCCCTCAGCAGGGGCTGGCACGGGTCCGCCCCGAGGTGGCATCGATGGTCGATTTCCAGCCATTGAACCTGCTCTCGCCCCGCTGGCCAGTACAAGGGTCATTCGATGCCATCTTTTGTCGCAACATCATGATCTACTTCGACAAGCCAACTCAGACGCGTATCCTCGAGCGCTTCGCCCCACTGCTCAAGCCCGATGGTCTGCTGTTTGCCGGCCACTCCGAGAACTTCTCTTACATTACCGACCGTTTCCAGTTACGCGGCCAGACGGTCTACCTGCGCCGCAACTAGCCAAGCGCAGCCAGTTTTCGGACAGAGGCTAAAGTTCTGGCGCCTGCTGCCGACATCTTCGGCACCCCCTGCCGGAGAGACTGCTCTGTCAGAACCACAGGAGATAATCACTTGAGCGCCCGTAAAATCAAGGTGCTGTGTGTCGATGACTCGGCGCTGATACGCGACCTGCTTACAGAGATCATCAACAGCCAGCCGGATATGGAAGTGGTCGCGGTAGCCCCCGACCCGATCGTGGCTCGTGATCTGGTAAAGCGCCACAACCCCGACGTTCTGACACTCGATGTTGAAATGCCACGCATGGATGGGCTGGATTTTCTCGAGCGGCTGATGCGCCTGCGCCCCATGCCGGTCCTGATGGTCTCGTCACTGACCCAGGCCGGTTCCGAAGTGACCCTACGCGCTCTGGAGCTGGGCGCCCTCGACTTTGTGGCCAAGCCTTCCCTGGGTATTCGCAGTGGCATGCTGGAGTATGCCAATGAAATCGCCGAGAAGATCCGTGCCGCCGCTCGGTCTCGCCCTTATCCCGCGCGTCGACATAACGCGCCCTCTCCCGAGCGCCTCAAGGCCCCGCTTATCTCCAGTGAAAAGCTGATCATTATCGGTGCCTCCACCGGCGGCACCGAGGCGATCCGCCAGGTACTCGAGCCCCTTCCAGCCAACAGTCCGGCCATCGTGATCACCCAGCATATGCCAGGTGGTTTTACGCGCTCATTTGCCGACCGCCTCGATCGCCTGTGCCAGATCCGCGTCAAGGAGGCCAGCGACGGCGAACGGATTCTTCCCGGCCACGCCTACATCGCTCCGGGGGATGCCCACCTCAAGCTTGCCCGTAGCGGTGCCAACTACGTGGCGAGACTGGACGATGGCCCACCGGTCAACCGCCACCGCCCATCCGTGGATGTGCTGTTCCACTCGGCTGCCACCCAGGCCGGGCGCAATGCCGTCGGCGTGCTACTGACCGGCATGGGCAAGGATGGCGCTCAGGGTCTGCTGGAAATGCGCGATTCCGGTGCCCCGACCATTGCCCAGGATGAGGAAAGCTGCGTGGTCTTCGGCATGCCACGGGAGGGGATCGCCCTGGGTGCCGCCAGCGAAGTCCTTCCTTTGATGGAGATCGCCCCGCGACTGCTCTCCCTGGTCACCGCCTCGGGCCGCGCGCAGCGTGTCTAGCCTTCAACTCTATCGACAAGCCTTACTCTCCGGGCCGTGGGGACACGGCAGCGACGCCATAACAACAGCACCATAACAACGGCACCATAACAACGGCACCACAACAACGACGCAGGAGCTCGACATGACACGTTTGACGCGTAACATCAGCCTCCACACCATCATGGTTGGGGTCCTGGCCTGCCTGATGCTGGCCGTCCTCGCCGTTGCTGGCATGGGCTTCCTTGCCAGCAAACAGGCCAGCGACACCATGGCCACACTGGATCAGATCAATATCCGCCAGCTTAACGAAATCAATCGTGCCGATGCCCTGCTCACCGGGGCGCTCCTGGATCTCGAAACCGCTTCCAACCACTTCATGCTGGGGCGCCGTGGCGAAGCCGACAACCGTCTCGCCTCTGCCCTGGATCAAATCGGCAGAGCCGAAGAGCGTTTCGAGGCTTTTGCGGCGGTGCCAAGAACCGAGGAAGGCTCTGAGCTGGGAGCAAAAATCGAGGCCACCTTCACCGAGATGCTTGACCTCGCACGTCAACAGCACCAGGCCTTGGACCAGTTGAACTCCAGTGCCTTCAGTGTGCTTCGCGTACAGATGGTCGAGCCGGCCAAGGCGCAGGAGGCTGCACTGACCGACTTCGTGCACTACGCCGATGATCGCGGCAGCAAGCTACAGGCCGAGTACAACCGTATTACCGAGTTTTACGCGACACTGGGCGCTAGCGTCCTCGCGATCATCGCCTTGCTTTCTGCTCTGATCTATCTCGGCCTGCGCGGTGTGGTTATTCGCCCACTGAACCATGCAATCGCGACCCTGGAAGGTATCGCCAAGGCGGACCTGACTCAGGAGATTCAAGACCATGGCCGCAACGAAATCGGCAAGTTGTTTGCAGCCATGCGTGATATGCAGCAAAGCCTGATCCGCATCGTCGGTGATGTCCGTGACAGCAGCGCCTCGATTCACCTGGGCACCCGGGAGATCGTCAGCGGTAATGCCGACCTCTCCTCACGCACCGAGCAGCAGGCCGCCTCTCTGGAGGAGACGGCCTCGAGCATGGAGCAGATTACCGCCACCGTGAAACAGAACGCCGACAATGCCCGGCAGGCGAGCCGCCTGGCACTGGATGCCTCCAACACTGCCGAACGCGGTGGTGATGTCGTCCAGCAGGTTGTGAGCACCATGCACGGCATCTCGGGCAGCTCAAGGAAAATTGCCGATATCACCGGGGTGATCGACTCCATCGCTTTCCAGACCAATATCCTGGCTCTCAATGCCTCGGTAGAGGCGGCTAGAGCCGGCGAGCATGGGCGTGGATTTGCGGTTGTCGCCAGCGAAGTCCGCCAACTGGCCAGTCGTAGCGCCGACGCTGCCAGGGAGATAAAAGCCCTGATCGACAGTTCCGTCGGTCAGGTCACCCAGGGCTCCAGCCTGGTGGAGCAGGCCGGCACGACCATGCAGGAAGTGGTCGAGTCCGTTCGCCGTGTCACCGACATCATGGATGAGATCTCGGCAGCCTCTCAGGAACAGAGCGACGGCATCGAGCAGGTCAGCCAGGCCGTCGGCCAGATGGACCAGGTGACACAGCAGAACGCCTCGCTGGTCCAGGAGGCCGCGGCCGCGGCCGCTTCTCTCGAGGAGCAGGCGAGCCGCCTCGAGAGAGCCGTCGCGGTCTTCCACCTGACACGGCCGGCCTCCTCTGGATCATCAATGCCAGCAGCATTCCCAGGGCCCACCGATCAGGGCACTCCCCGTGATGCGGCCGTCATCACCGACGGGCGGCATGCGGCAGGCTCCCGTTCACTCCAGACGACCCAGACCTCTCTTCGCCGGGAGACGCCTGCCGCGGCGGAGTGGGAAGAATTCTGAACAGCTCGGCAGCCATGCCGAAGCAACTTGCCATGACACGACATGAGGATAACCGATGGCAGACAAGAACATGAGCATCCTGGTAGTGGATGACTTCCCGACCATGCGCCGGATCGTGCGCAGCCTGCTCAGGGAACTGGGCTTCACCAATGTTGAAGAGGCCGAAGATGGTCAGGACGCCCTGAACAAGCTGAAGTCCGGTGGCTTCGAGTTCGTGGTATCGGACTGGAACATGCCCAACATGGATGGCCTGGAGATGCTCAAGCAGATTCGTGCCGATGACTCACTGAAGGAGCTGCCCGTGCTGATGGTCACGGCCGAAGCCAAGAAGGAAAATATCATCGCTGCCGCCCAGGCGGGTGCCAATGGCTATGTGGTGAAGCCCTTCACCTCGGCCACCCTGGAAGAGAAGCTCAACAAGATCTTCGAAAAACTTGGCATGTAACTTGATATATAACTTGGCTTGCAACTTGGCATGTAACAACGGCCGTCGTGGGGCCCTGTGCCCTGCGGCGAGGAGATGAGGCATGAGTAACGATCTTCCCCAGGGAAACCAGGCCGCTCACAGCGATGACCTGGTTCAGCGCATCGGGCATCTGACCCGAATGCTGCGCGAGAGCATGCGCGAGCTCGGTCTCGACAAGGAGATCGAGCGTGCCGCCGAAGCGATCCCCGACGCTCGCGATCGGCTTAGCTATGTCGCCAGCATGACCGAGCAGGCCGCCGACCGTGCACTGAACGCCATCGACCGGGCGCAGCCGCTGCAGGACAGCCTGAGCGAGGAAGCGAAGTCTCTCGATAGCCGCTGGGCTGAGTGGTTCGCCGAACCCAAGGAGCTGGAGGAGGCGAAGGCACTGGTCACGGACACTCGCCGCTACCTGGCAACGGTTCCCGACAAGACCCAGGCTACCCATCAGGAGCTGCTCGATATCATGATGGCCCAGGACTTCCAGGACCTGACCGGCCAGGTGATCAAGAAGATGATGGACGTGATCCGCGAGATCGAGCACCAGCTTGTACAGGTCCTGATCGACGCCGTGCCCAGCGGCCAGGCACGCGACGACCTGCAGAAGAAGGCCAGTGACCAGTGGGAGTCCGATGATCGACGCCGTGGAGAGGGGCTGCTCAACGGCCCCCAGGTCAAGCCGGATAACGAGGATATCGTTACCGGCCAGGATCAGGTGGATGACCTGCTGGATCAACTGGGCTTCTGACGCCTCCCCCCGCCGATCGATGAATTGGGCCGCGTGTCGCCGATAAGACCCCGATTACCGGCCCTTTTTAACGCATCACCCCTTTCCTGCCGGCGTCACAATGGCCAGGGTGCATACGCGTGCCCGGTAATCGACCATGGCTGACCAGGATAGCGATCAGGAAAAGACCGAAGAGGCCACGCCGCGACGCCTGGAAAAGGCACGCGAGGAGGGCCAGGTCGCTCGATCCCGGGAGTTGGCGACGTTTATGCTGCTGCTCGGTGGCGTGGTCGGTCTGTGGAGCATGGGCGAGATGCTCTATGGTCAGCTCGGCATGGTGATGGAGCAGGCGTTCTTGTTCGAGCGTCGCCAGGCCATGGAGACCACGCCGATGCTGATCAATGCGCTGAACCTCGGCAGTCGTACGCTCTATGCCATGCTGCCGCTGTTTCTCTTGCTGACCGTGATCGCCCTGGTAGCACCCGCCCTGCTCGGAGGCTGGCTGATTTCCGCCAAGTCGCTCAAGCCTCAGCTTGGCAAGCTCAACCCCTTCAAGGGGTTGAAGCGTATCTTCGGAGTACAGGCGCTGGTGGAGCTGGCCAAGGCGATCGCCAAGTCCCTGCTGGTGGGCAGCGTAGGGGTCGCCTTTCTCTACCTGAACCGTGGTGCCTTCATGGACCTGATGGACCAGCCAGTGCGTCAGGCCCTGGCCCAGGCGCTATGGATGGCCGCCCAGGCCAGTGGCCTGATGGTGCTGACACTACTGGTCGTTATCCTGATCGACGTGCCCTACCAGATCTGGAGCCACGCCAAGAAGATGCGCATGAGCAAGGACGAGGTGAAACGCGAGCACAAGGAGTCCGAGGGCGATCCCCAGGTCAAGGCGCGAATACGTCAGCAGCAGCAAGCCATGGCGCGCGGGCGGATGATGAGCAAGGTACCGGAGGCCGACGTGATTATCACCAACCCGACCCACTATGCCGTGGCGCTGATCTACCGTGAGCAGGGCATGCAGGCACCCCGGGTCATTGCCAAGGGGGCCGACGCCGTGGCCGCCCGGATTCGCGAGCTGGGTGATGAGCATGCCATCCCACGCCTGGAGGCCCCACCGCTGGCGCGTGCCCTCTATCATCATGTCGATCTCGACCAGGAAGTGCCGATGTCACTCTACTCTGCCGTGGCGGAAGTCATGGCCTGGGCCTTCGGCCTCAGCCGCGCGCGGCAGGAGGGCGGTGAGCCCCCACCTCTCCCCCATGACCTGCCGGTGCCCGATGAGCTCGATGTCGCGGCACCCAATGGCGAGAACGACGAGGCACGTCCATGAGGGGCTTGAGCCACTATCTGGGGCAGCAGGACTGGATGGCCAGGGTCCCGATGAAGGTCCTCGCCGGCCCCGTCTTGATCATCATGATTCTGTCGATGATGATCCTGCCACTGCCCCCCTTCGTGCTGGACCTGCTGTTCACCTTCAATATCGCCCTGGCGGTGATGGTGCTGCTGGTGAGCATGTTTACCCAGAAGCCGCTGGACTTTGCCGCCTTTCCGGCGGTGCTGCTGTTTACCACCCTGCTGCGCCTGTCGCTGAACGTCGCCTCCACCCGTGTCGTACTGATGGAGGGTCATGCCGGGGGGGATGCCGCCGGCAAGGTGATCGAGGCCTTCGGTCAGTTTCTGGTGGGCGGCAACTTTGCCGTCGGCCTGGTGGTCTTCCTGATACTGGTGGTCATCAACTTCATGGTCATCACCAAGGGGGCCGGCAGGATCGCCGAGGTGGGCGCCCGCTTCATGCTGGACGCCATGCCCGGCAAGCAGATGGCCATCGATGCCGACCTCAACGCCGGCCTGATCGGCGAGGAAGATGCCAGGAAGCGCCGCAGTGAGGTGTCCCAGGAGGCGGACTTCTACGGTTCCATGGATGGTGCCAGCAAGTTTGTGCGCGGTGATGCCATGGCCGGCCTGGTCATCATGGTGGTCAACATCATCGGCGGCCTGCTGATCGGCATGCTGCAACACGATATGGCCTTCGAGGCCGCCGCGCGCACCTATGTGCTGCTGACCATCGGTGATGGGCTGGTCGCCCAGATACCGGCCCTGGTGATCTCGACCGCCGCGGGTGTCACGGTATCCCGCGTGACCACCGACCAGGATGTCGGCCAGCAGATGATCAGCCAGCTGTTCGTCAACCCTCAGGTCATGATTCTGGCGGCCGGGGTCATGGGGCTTCTCGGCCTGGTGCCCGGCATGCCCAACCTGGTGTTCCTGATCTTCACCGCCCTGCTGGGCGGGTTGGCCTGGTGGCTGATGCGTGAGCGCGAACGCAAGCTGGTCGAAGAAGAGATCTCTGCCGCACCCGCGCCGGTGCAGGAGGCGCCGGAGGCGAGCTGGGATGATGTACAGATGGTCGATACCCTGGGGCTCGAGGTCGGTCACCGCCTGATTCCGCTGGTCGATGCCCGGCAGCAGGGCGAGCTGCTCGGGCGGATCAGGAGCGTGCGCAAGAAGTTCGCCCAGGAAATGGGTTTCCTGCCGCCGGTAGTCCATATTCGCGATAACCTGGAACTGAGTCCCAACAGCTATAGCCTGAGCCTCAAGGGCGCGGAGATCGGCCACGCCGATGCCTATCCCGGGCAGTGGCTGGCCATCGATCCAGGCCAGGTGACGGGCGAGCTGAAGGGTACCCCGACCCGAGAGCCGGCCTTCGGCCTTCCCGCCGTCTGGGTCGACAGCGACCAGCGTGAACATGCTCAGGTGTTCGGCTACACCGTGGTGGACGCCAGCACGGTGATCGCGACCCACCTCAACCATCTGATGCAGCGACATGCCGCTGAAATGCTGGGGCGTGCCGAGGTGCAGAAGCTGCTCGACAAGCTCGGGGAGGAGAACAAGGCGCTGGTCGAGGATGTGATACCCAAGGTGATCAGCTTGACGGTATTCCAGCGCATCCTGCAGAACCTCCTGGAGGAGGAGGTCGCCATCCGTGACCTGCGCACTATCCTGGATACCCTCGCCGAACACGCCCCTCAGCAGCAGGATGCCAACGAGCTGACGGCACTGGTGCGCATCGCGCTGGGCCGCGCCATCACCCAACAGTGGTTCGGTGGCCAGGAGCAGCTCAATGTCATCGGCCTGGATGGCCAGCTCGAGCAGGTGCTGAGCCAGGCCATGAATGGCAACGGCGCCCTCGAACCCGGCCTGGCCGAGACCCTGATGACCCAGGCCCAGCAGGCACTCGAGCGC
The DNA here is from genome assembly GCF_031846005.1 of Halomonas sp. LES1. Lineage (NCBI taxonomy): Bacteria > Pseudomonadati > Pseudomonadota > Gammaproteobacteria > Oceanospirillales > Halomonadaceae > Halomonas > Halomonas sp. LES1. Next base: position 510,332 of record NZ_JAVRGC010000002.1, on the reverse strand, counting down.
CACGAGAGCAGTGGCGAACCGCCGGTGCTGGTCGTGCAGCACAACCTGCGTGCCCTGCTGTCACGCTTCCTGAGACGCCGCCTGCGCCATCTGGCGGTGCTGTCTCAGGCCGAAATTCCCGATGATCGCACTCTACGTGTCACCACCCTGGTTGGAGGACGCTAAATGGGCGTCATGCGCTTCACTGGAGTCAACAGTCGCGAGGCGATGCGCCAGGTGCGTGAAGCACTCGGCGACGACGCCCTGATCCTGGCCAACCGCCCCACCGACAATGGGGTGGAGATCCTGGCCATGGCCGATGATGCCGTCAATCACCTGGCCGCCTCCCCTGCTCCTGCCCCCGCCACTCCAGCGGTCGAGCCGCTCGCGCGCGGAGATCGTCATGAGCCCCCGGAGTCCGGCTCCTCCGCCTCCCACCCTGCCACCTCCGGAAGGGAGGCGCCCGACCTGCAGGCCATGAGCGAGCGACTGCTCAGCGAGATGCAGGACATGCGCGCCCTGCTGGCCCGAGAACAGGCGCGCCGCCACCCCGAGACCGACTGCGCCGGGCGCCTGCGACGCATCCTGTGCGAAGCCGGCTTCAGCCCTGCCTTTACACGGCGGGTCGTCACCGGCCTGCCCCGCGAGCTTGATCGCTCCTCGCCGGATGACGAGCGCCCCCTGGCCTGGCTGCAGCGACAGCTGGCCAACCAGCTGAGTGTCGCTGAAGACGGGGAGGCATTCTTTGACCCCCCCGGCATCACCGCCCTGGTCGGCCCCACCGGGGTCGGCAAGACCACGACCACGGCCAAGCTTGCCGCACGCTATGTGGAGCGCCACGGTGCCGAGCGTGTCGCACTGGTCACCACCGACAGCTTTCGTATCGGCGCTCACGAGCAGCTGAGGATCTATGCCGAACTGCTCGGCATTCCGATGGTGGCACTGGACCCCCAGCAGCCGGTGGATTTCCTGGCACCCCGCCTGCTGGGACGCCGCTGGGTGATCATCGATACCGTTGGCATGAGCCAGCGCGATCAGCGGGTGGTCGAGCAGATTGCTCAGCTTCAGGGTGGTCGGGTCACGGTCAAGATGGTGCTGCTGCTCAATGCCGCCAGCCAGCCGGAGACCCTCGACGAGGTGGTCCGGCGCTACCGCGATGCCGCCGGCTCCGCCAACGCCCGGATCGAGCGCTGCCTGCTCACCAAGCAGGACGAGGCATGCCGCCTGGCGCCGGCGCTTGAAACCATCATCCGTCACGGCCTGACCCTCTCCTTCGTCTCCTGCGGTCAGCGGGTACCCGAGGACCTGACCCTGCCCGACGCATCGTCACTGGCGGCCCGTGCGCTATCCACCCGTTCACCACTCTCGGTAGAACCGCCTGCGCCATCCCCGGGGCCGGCATCCAGTGGCGGCCAGCTGCTGGGGCAAGGCCGCCGTATCACCTTGTGCCTGACGCGGCTGCGCCATCGCCTGCCAGGGTTCAGTGCGCTCGAGAGCGCCTGGGACCTGAGTGCCGCTTCGGCCGAGCGCCAGCATGAGGCGCTACCGGCTCTGCTGAAGCCTCCCGCACACACGCCACCCGCCGCCGGTCTGCTCTGGGCCCCACGCCGGCCCGCGCGCAGCAGCGACTGGCGCCTGCCCGACATGCTCCTCGACGCCATGGGCCTTCCCCGTCTGCCAGTTCTGCTGCAGCATCACCAGCCCACGGATGAGAGCGAGCGTCTGCAGGCCGCCATGACACGCTGCGATGATGAGTCACCGTTGTTTCAGCTGTTCCCGACGCTACCCAGCGCCACGCTACGCGAGCAGCTCGAGCGGCGCGATATCCGCTGGCTTGCCCGCGCTCAACCGGCAGCGCGAGTCGTTCACCAGGGGGAGCCTCTTGCCCTCTCACGGCTGGCCGCGCTGGCCGAGCCTGACGGACAACTGACCGCTCGCCTGCGCGGAAAGGCGGTCAAGGCGTCACTCTCGAGGCTGCCGGTCTCCTTGCTCGCCAAACACCTCTCCGACCGGGCAGCCCCCCACTGCCAGGCATGGCATATGGTGCTGCATGACGAAGAGAGTGGCCGCCTGCTCGGCAAGCGTTACTGGCTGACCTCCTCCATACGACCCGTCGAGACTCGGCCGCTGCTGGCCGCACTGCAGGGCGAAAGCCTCGAACCCTTGACGCGCCAGGCCATGTCGACGCTGAAGGAGTGGCTGCCACCCACCACACGCCCCGAGCTGACCCTGGCATTGGCCGCCGGCATCGCAGCCGTGACGACTCACCTGGAGCATGCCGAGGATGAGGAGGCCATGGACCTGCGCGCCGAGCTGCTCGAACTGCAGGGAGGTCGCCGCCGGCGCCGTGACACCGCCCTGCTCCAGGCGCTGCTGCAGCTATTCGCCACGCGTGACGCGATTCGCCAACTCCAGACCGGCGGGGGTGCGGCCTAATGGACCAGGCGGCAGGACTGCGTAGCAGGGCGGCCAGCAGGTCTCGTCCCGCGGCATCGGCCCGGACCACGCTAATGGTGGTGGGGCCGCAGGGCTGTCTCGACACGGTGCGGGCCCTGCTCAAGCAGTGGCACCACCAGGGCTACCGCTGGCTGAGTGATCCGGATGGCTGGCGCCTGGTGCCGGTATCACCGCACAGCGCCCACCTGGCGACACTGGCCACCGAGCAACCCCGCTGGGCACTGTGGGTCGACCGTGATGCCGAAGCCTTTCGCCGTGGCCTGGCGACGCTCACCGCCCTGCGCCAACAGGGTGGCCCCAGGCGCCTGCTGGCCGTACACCACCCCGATGTGCCTCGTCGCGGACTCATCGAGAACCTTCGCCAGGTGGCCGCCAGCCGTCTGGAGATCGATCTGCTGGTATTTGCGAAATGATGTACCGTCTTCTCCTGTCGCTGTTCACGACCGGCCTGGCGCTGCTCTCCCTTCCCAGCCTGGGAGCCGGTAGCTGGGTGGCGAGCGATACCGGTCCCAGGGTTGCCCTGGCCAATGTGGCGGTACACTCCAGCCCCCTGGCCCCTCCCTCTCCGGTAGCCGGCAACCGCGAGATCACCAGCGTGACATGGCGATACTCACTCCCCCATACGGCACGCCAGCGGGTAGCGGTTCGGCTCTGCCACCCGCATCGATGCCTACCACTGCATGGGGAGCGCGGGAGCACCGAGGAGCTGGCCGGCCTGAGCGCCGGCCTGCCACTGCGGTTCGATTTTCGTCTGACGACCCCGGGTCCCGCGGTCCAGACACGAGGCCTGCAGGTCATCGTCAACTATCGTGAGGGTTAGCTGCGAGGCATAGCAATGTATACAGCACATGGAAAGATCGACCAGACGCAGCTGATCGAGCAGTACTTGCCCCTGGTGCGCCGCCAGGCGCTGGCACTTCGGGTAAGATTGCCTGCCAGCATCGACCTGGATGACATGATCCAGGCCGGCACCGTCGGTCTGCTTGAGGCACTGCAGCGCTACAAGACCGGCCAGGGGGCCAGCTTCGCCACCTTTGCCAACCAGCGCATCCGTGGTGCCATGCTCGATGAGCTGCGCTCGCGGGACTGGTTGCCACGCAGCGTGAGGCGTGGTGCTCGGGCCATGGATGCGGCGATTCACCGGCTCGAGCAGCGTTATGGCCGCCCGCCGGAAGAGACCGAGATCGCCCAGGCACTGGATATCTCGCTGGAGGAGTACCGGCGGCTACTGAACGATACGAACAACGGTCAGCTGCTGCCGTTCGAGGAGCTGATGGAGGAAGGGGGCGAGGGACGGCTGCCCGCGGAAGACAGCCAGGCCACCCCCTTCGCCCAGCTGCTCGACCAGGAGCAGCGCGGGCGCCTGGTGGAAGCGATCGAGGCCTTGCCGGAACGCGAAAAGCTGCTGATGGCGCTTTATTACCAGGAGGAGCTCAACCTCAAGGAGATCGGGGCCGTGCTGGGTGTCACGGAGTCCCGGGTCTGCCAGCTACATAGTCAGGCGGTGAGCCGATTGCGCACTCGGCTGGCCGAAACGCGCTGATTGGGTATGCTGTTCTCCCTTTCCCCTGCCCTACCAACCCCGGAGCCAATGGTTTATGAATCCATCGACGCTGATCGGCATCCTGGCAAGCTGCGTACTCCTTGCCAGCGTCCTGTTCTTCACCGCCGAGTCTCCGCAAAGCTTTATCAATCTTCCCGGGCTTGGCATCGTCATCGCGGGCACCATGGCGGCCACCTTTATCAGCTACCCCCTGAAGGAGGTGCTCAGGGTCGTGCGCCTGGTGGGCATTGTCTTCCGGCGCGAGAACACCTATATCCGCGACGATATCGAGGAGCTGGTCTATCTGTCGCGACTCTGGCTGAAAGGCGATGTGCGTGCCGTGGAGAATGCCCTGGAGGAGACGCGCAACCCCTTCCTTCGCAACGGCATTCAGCTGGTCATTGCCAATACCAAGGAGGAGGAGATCCACGACCTCCTGCGCTGGCGTATTGCCCGGCTCAAGGCGCGTGAACATGCCGAGGCACAGATCTTTCGCACCATGGCGACCTATGCCCCGGCCTTCGGCATGATTGGCACCCTGGTCGGCCTGGTGAATATGCTCGAGGTCATGGAGGCAGGCGACCTGCATGTCATCGGGCCGCGCATGGCGGTTGCCCTGTTAACCACCTTCTATGGCATTCTCCTGGCGAACCTTGTCTTCAAGCCCATTGCCGTCAAGCTTGAGCGGCGTACCGAAGAGCGCCTGATCGCCATGAACATGGTGCTGGAGGGGATCTCCATGATCACCAAGCGTCGGCTGCCCTCCTTTATCGAAGAGACCCTCCACTCCTTCGTCGCCAACTACCACGACGAGATACGTGACCCGGAGCGCCCTGGCCGACATGGCAACGAGGCCTCTGCAGATGCTTGAGCGCCACCCCCATGACGCCCTATCCCCTCTCCCCCAGCGGGATAGTGATGCGGAGAGCTGGCTGATGAGCTATCTGGATGTGCTGACCCTGCTGATTACCCTGTTCGTTCTGCTGCTTGCCATGACAGAACATGGCCAGGGCAGTCGGGAGAGTCGGAGTGCCGTGAACGCCCCAGGCAGCATCGCGCCTGTCGCACGGAGTGCAGTCATGGCCGTCATGTCCGACGGCACGCCTCAGCCAGCAGGATTGCTACCCCGGCACAGCGGGCTGCAGCCGCGCTTCAAGGGGCTGGAGACGGAAGGCATCAGTGTCGTGGAAGGCGAGGAGGGCATTACCCTGCGCATTGACAATAACCTGCTCTTTGCCAGTGGCCAAGCCGCCCTGGCCCCTCGCGGAGAGGACGTACTCGATGGCCTGGTCGAGACGCTGAGCAGCGTCGATGGCAGCATTTCGGTGGTCGGCCATACCGATAACCTGCCGATCAACACGGCCCGCTTCCCGTCCAACTGGGAACTCTCCGCGGGACGCGCCATTTCCGTGCTGCGCTACCTGGCCACCCAGGGGGTTTCGAAAGACCGATTGCGTGCCATCGGCTATGCCGACACCCAGCCCCTGGAAAGCAATGACAACGCCGCGGGCAGGGCCGCCAACCGTCGAGTGGAGCTTCTTATCAAGCAGCCGCTCAAGGGGTGACGGCGCGAGTCCTCAGACACAATCCCCCCACCACAAGACGGAATTGCCAGCGGCACCATTCGGCAACGGCTCACAGCCGCTGCTCCACCCGCTCCAGAATCTGCCGGCTCACGCGGTTGACCAGCGGCGTGGCGGCCTTGTTCACCGCCCTCTCCAGCAGCTTGCTGCGCAGCGTATAGGTCAGGGTCAGGCTGACCTCGGTGCCCCCCTCGACCGGGCGCAGGCGATAGCGCCCCCGGTTCTCCACCCCATCCAGCGACTCCCAGGCCAGCGCCTCCGGCGCGCGCCGCTCGGTGATCGCCACATCGAAGTGCCAGTCGCGCCCCACCGCATGTACATGCCAGCGGAAGCGGTCATCGCCCAGCGGTTCGATGCTGTGGATCAGATCGGAGTAGTCGGCGAAGTCCTCGACGCGCTCCAGCAGCGCGAAGACCCGCTCCGGCGCTGCCGCGAGAATCGCACTGTGCTCGATGGTGGCCATGGCATGCTCCCTGCTACACGGTTCGACGAATCAACGAAGGCCTCGAGTATCGCAGCTCCCTCAGGGGTTTTGGAAATCCACGCCCAATGTCACCTCCAGCTCATGGCCCGCCTCCGCCGCCCAGGCCAGCAGCGAGTCACGCAGCGCCTGCTGGGCGTGGCGCTCGCCATGCACCAGCCGAATATGGCGCGGCGGGCGACGCATGCGCCGCACGAAGTTCAGAAGATCCCGGGCATCGGCATGGGCCGAGTAGCCGGAGACCGTCTCCACACGGGCGCGAATATCGATGCGCTCGCCATCGAGCGCCACCCAGCCACCCCGGGGCCCATAGCGCTGGATATCGCGGCCCGGCGTGCCGGCGCCCTGGTAGCCGGTAAACAGCACGCAGTGGCGCGGATCACCCAGCATGCGCTTGAGGTAATTCACCACCCGCCCGCCACTGACCATGCCGCTGGCCGCAATCACCACCGCCGGCCGGTGGCTATCGGCCAGATAGGCCACCGTACGCTCGTGTTCCTCATGCGAGCTAACGGTATAAAAGTTCTCTAAGCTGAGCGGATGCCGACGGCGCGCAGCCTAGCGTGGGCCTCGGCGTCCCACCAGGGCCTGAGCTCGCGATAGACCTCGGTGAAGCGCGCGGCCAGAGGCGAATCGACGATGATCTCCAGCTCCCGCCAGCGCCGACTGTCGGCCCGGTGGATCAGCGTCTCCATCTCGTAGAGCAGCTCCTGGGTGCGACCGATGCTGAAGGCCGGGATCACCACCGTGCCACCGTTGGCAAGGGCCCGGTCGATGGCCGCCTTGAGCCTGCCGCGACGCTGGCGGCGATCCTCGTGACGCCTATCGCCATAGGTGCTCTCCAGCACCAGGGCATCGCAACCCCGGGGCGACCGCGGCGCCGGCAGCGGCGGCGCATAGGGCGCGCCCAGATCGCCGGAGAATATAATGCGCTGGCCAAGCGTATTTTGAACAACACTGCTCTTACGGTCGAGCAGATCCACCTCCACATAGCTGGAGCCGAGGATATGCCCCGCGCGCTGCAGCTTGACCCGCACCCGATGGCGAGCATCGTCCACCAGGGTGTGCCACTCGCGGTAGCCCAGCGGCACTAGCCGCTCCTCCACCTCGCCCAGGAAGCGCTCGATCAATGCGCGATCGCGGGTGAAGCCGATCTTCAACGCATCTTCGATCACCAGCGGCAGCAACCTGGCGGTGGGCATAGAACAGAGGATCGGCCCCGAGTACCCCGCAGCCAGCAGATAGGGCAGCCGGCCGATATGGTCGATATGCACATGGGTCACCACCAGCGCCAGCAGATCCTCGACGGGGAAGCTCACCCTGAGCTGCTCGAAGCTGTCGAGGTGATCGGCATCCTGGCCCTGGAACAGGCCGCAGTCGACCAGCAGCGCGCGATCCTTACTGATCTGCAGGCGATGACAGCTGCCGGTCACGCCACTGGCGCCGCCATGGTGGGAAATGGAGGGAAAGGTATCGAGAAATTCGCTCATGGGGTGGGCCTCCCTGCCGGTTACGTTACGACAGTGTAGGCAGCCAAGCGAACAAGCGGCGACATAACAAACGCACAACGCGAACAGGCCGCCGATCCTGGGATCGGCAGCCTGCTGGGTCTTGCCGGGGCTCGTTATCAGAAGCGGCTATGGCGCCCTGGCAACGAGTCCTGCGTCGAGCTTACTTGCCGCTCTTGGCAGACGCTTCCTTGCCAGACTTGCTGGTGGCGGAAGCGGTGGCCTTCTCGGCGCTCTCCTGAACCTGCTTAACGCTTTCCTGAGCCTGCTTGACATTGCCCTCGGTCAGCTTCTGGCTCTCCTGCACGAACTCCTGCTGCAGGGCCACGACCTTCTCGGCGTCGCCCTTCAGGCGCTCGGTCAGCTGCTTGGCGACGTCCTGCTGGCCTTCGACGTAGCGCTTCAGGCCTTCGGCGTCCTTGACCTCGACCAGGCGGCGCAGCTGCGCCAGATTGAGATCGGTGTAGGCCCGGGTGGCCTCGAGCTGGGCGTTGACCAGCTTCTCGGTGTAGTCTACCGAGAGGGCCGCGAAGGCACGGGCCGGGGCGAAGTACAGGGAATCGATCTGGGCGGTATCGAACTGTTTGGTGTCGAATGAAAATGCATTGGTCATCTGGGAACCTCCTAGTTCAGTGTCTGTGAACGGAGCCTCTTGCGTGAAGGTTCCGCTCTGATGCACTGCAACAATAGCAGATGTTTTTGTGCATCGCAACAAACTTTAAGAATCTTTGCGCTCTGTAAAAAACCAGCGGCCGGCATATCTGCCGGCCGCTGGTTGATTCAGGCTAGAGGGGGAACGGAGGTCTGCTCCCGATTGATCGTAGCCGTGTCACTGATTGACTTAGTTTTGATCAACACCAATCTCAATATCGCCAGTATCATTATCGCCAGAGCCCGAACCGGAATTATAACTAACAATTGTATTATCCTGGGCATTGACAGTAAGGGAAGTACATGATGGCGATGATCCATCATTAGCACCATCAAATACATCACTTGTATCTGGATCAGCGTTACCAAGAGCTCTCTCAGCTGCAACCGCATTAGCAAATGCCTTAGCTTCACTCTGGCAAGCCCCATCTTCCGCATTATCGACATAATCCTGGTATTGCGGAATCGCGATGGCCGCCAAGACCCCAATAATCGCCACCACAATCAGCAGCTCGATCAAGGTAAAGCCCCCCTGAGCCTTGTTGAGCCGTGCCTTCTTCATCATCATTTGCTTCATTCCTTACCCCTTGCTTGCCATTCCGCCGTGGCGCTTGTGGCGTGAGCCTGCCGTGCTGCCCGTGCGGCGTTGGTTTCGATGGCCTGGAGGGGATTGTTCCCCCACCGTTTCCACCAGGATCAGATGTCTCATCCTTGGATGATGGTTACATTAATTTACGCTTTGCAACCTTGCAAGGATTATTGTAGGTCAGAATCGTCTAAGTATCACAACTCTAATGCTCACCAGAGTGCAGAACTGAGGCTGCACTGACAAGGCCCCTGGTGGCCTCACGCACCCGGACGGTGGGTGGGCGCGAGGGGTACGAACGGCTAGAATGGTATGAGTTGCGCCATCCCAGTGTGGCTATAGAGGTAAGCCACGCCCCCCCACAGCCGCGAGACGCCATGAACGATTACCGCTCACCGCCGACCTCCTCCCAGCCGCCCGTCAGCGACGATCCGGCCGCCGGGCTACGTGGCCTGGCCCGGCGCATGGTGGCCGATGAGCGGCTCAGCGCCGCGGCGGCGACACGAGCCGAGAGGGAGGCGCGGGAGGGCGAGGTCTCGCTGCTGCACCATGTGATCGATACAGGATTGGTGCCGGCTCGCGAGGCCACGCTGACCGCGGCCCGGGAGTATGGCCTGCCCATCGTGGATCTGGATGCCATTCGCCTGGAGACACTGCCCAGGGCGGAACGTTTCCCCGAGAAGATCCTGCGCAAGCTCAAGGTGCTGCCGCTGATCCAGCATGGCCATCGGCTGACGGTGGCGGTGCCCTCCCCCTCCACCCTGACCCAGCTCGACGAACTGCAGTTCGCCACCGGCCTCTCGCCGGAGGGGGTACTGGCACCGCTGGACCAGCTGGTGCCGGTGCTGGAGAGCTATCTGGCCAGCAGCGAATCGAGCATGCTCGATTCGCTGAAGGGGGTGGATGACGCCATCGGCGAGCTGGACTACGCCGAGGAGGGTGGCGGCCGCGAGGTGGATATCAACAGCGATGCCCAGTCGGCCCGCGAAGATGCCCCCATCATCAAGTTCGTCAACAAGATCCTGCTCGATGCCATCAACCGCGGCGCCTCGGATATCCACTTCGAGCCCTACGAGACCAACTATCGGGTGCGCTTCCGCATCGATGGCATGCTCCATGATATCGCCCATCCGCCGTTCGCCATGCGCACCCGCATCGCCGCGCGCCTCAAGGTGATGGCGCGGCTGGATATCTCCGAGCGCCGTCTGCCCCAGGATGGTGCCATCAAGCTCAAGCTCTCCCAGACACGCTCCATCGATTTTCGTGTCAACTCGCTGCCCACGGTCTATGGCGAGAAGCTGGTATTGCGGATCCTGGACCCCAGCTCGGCCCAGATCGGCATCGAGCAGCTCGGTTTCACCCCCGATCAGAAGGCGATGTACGAGACGGCGCTCAGCCAGCCCCAGGGCATGATTCTGGTCACCGGCCCCACCGGCAGCGGCAAGACGGTGACGCTCTATACCGGCATCAATATCCTCAACGAGGTGGAGCGCAACATCTGTACCGCCGAGGACCCGGTGGAGATCAAGGTGGCCGGCGTCAACCAGGTCAACGTGCTGCCCAGGATCGGCCTGGACTTCGCCAGCGCCCTGCGCGCCTTTCTGCGCCAGGACCCCGACGTGGTGATGGTCGGCGAGATCCGTGATCTGGAGACCGCCGAGATCGCCGTCAAGGCCTCCCAGACCGGCCATCTGGTGCTCTCCACCGTGCACACCAACTCCGCGGCGGAAACGCTGTCACGCCTTGCCAACATGGGCCTGGCCGCGTTCAATATCGCCAGTTCGGTAAGCCTGATCATCGCCCAGCGCCTGGCACGGCGGCTGTGTGACCGCTGCAAGCAGGCGGCCGATATCCCCCACGAGGTGCTCGAGGAGCAGGGCTTCAGCGCCGAGGAGGTCGCCGCGGCGACCATCTATGAGCCGGTCGGCTGCAAGCACTGCACCAAGGGCTTCAAAGGACGCGTGGGCATCTACGAGGTGGTGCCGATCAGCAACGCCATGAGCCATCTGATCATGAAGAACGGCGACTCCATGGACTTCGACCGCCAGGCGCGCCAGGAAGGCCACCCGGACCTGCGCCGCAGCGCCCTGCACAAGGCGATGCAGGGGGTTACCAGCCTGGCGGAAGTGTTCAGGGTGACGAAGGACTGACCAAGGGCCAAGGAGCGAGGGGGCGAGGAACGTAGGGCGAGGAAAGCATGGTAGCAGGCCGGCGGGCGACAGGAGGCCGAAGGCCTCCCCGGAAAATGTCGCTAACGCTGGATGGCCAGTAAAACAACGTCAAGACGCAGCATCAGGGAACAGGGATCTAGATGGCAACGGCGAAAACAGCAAAGAAGACCAAAGCAAGCCAGAAGACCAAGCTCTATCGCTGGAACTGGACCGGCAAGGGCCCCGGCGGACGCAAGGTGAAGGGCGAGCTGGTCGCCACCAAGCGCCAGGAGGTCGAGCAAGTCCTGGGCGGCCAGAACATCATCGTCAAGACCGTTCGCCGCAAGAGCGGCATCGGCGGCAGCATGGGCAAGATAAAGCCCCGCGACATCATGCTCTTCGCCCGCCAGATGTCGACCATGATCCGCGCCGGCGTGCCCATCCTGCAGGCCTTTCAGGTAGTGGCGGAGAGCATGAAGAAACCCGCCATGAGCGCCCTGGTACAGGAGCTGATGAACGATGTAAGTGCCGGCTCCAGCTTCTCCGAGGCCATGCGCCGCCATCCCCAGCACTTCGACAGGCTGTTCTGCAACCTGGTGGCGGCCGGCGAGCAGTCAGGCTCGCTGGACCGCATGCTCGATCGCGTGGCGACTTATAAAGAGAAGGTCGAGGCGCTCAAGGGCCGGGTCAAGAAGGCGCTATGGTACCCCGCCGCGGTGATCAGCGTGGGCGTGGGGGTCACTGCCCTGCTGCTGATCAAGGTGGTGCCACAGTTCGAGAGCCTGTTCCAGGGCTTCGGCGCCGAGCTGCCGGCGATGACCCGCATGACCATGCAGCTCTCCGAATTCGCGCAACAATACTGGTGGTGGGGCGTACTCGGCATCGTCGCGCTGGTGTTCTTCATCCGCAATGGCATGAAGCGATCGGAAGCCTTCGCCTACCGCATGCACGCCTGGTCGTTGAAGATTCCGGTGATCGGCCAGATCCTGGACAAGTCCGCCGTGGCGCGCTATTCGCGCACCCTAGCCACCTCCTTCGGGGCCGGCGTGCCCCTGGTGGAGGCGCTGAGTACCGCCGGCGGCGCCACCGGTAATAAGGTCTACGAGCGCGCCGTGGAAGAGGTACGTGAGGACGTCTCCTCCGGCCAACAGCTTCACTTCGCCATGCGCATGACCGAGAAGTTTCCGCCGCTGGCGGTACAGATGGTCGGCATCGGCGAGGAAGCCGGCTCGCTGGACGCCATGCTCAACCGCGTGGCGGACTACTACGAGGAGGAGGTCGACAATATGGTCGATACCCTCACCTCGCTGCTCGAACCCTTTATCATCGTGGTGCTCGGCGTGCTGGTCGGCGGCCTGGTCGTCTCCATGTACCTGCCGATCTTCGAACTCGGCTCCGTTATCTGAGAAAGCAGCCAAGCGGCCACCATATTGTAGGAGGCCGGCTCCGCCGAGCGAACGGAGGCCGTAGGCCTCCCAATGGCTTTAGCAGAGAAATGGAACATCATCGAGGCACGTGACCGCGCCAGTCGCTATGCGGAGCGGGGGCGCCGAACCGCTCCCTCCTACAAACTTTCCATCAAATCAAGCAACAAGGTCTCATTCCGTGCTCGACCTCCCCCCTATCCTGCTTTATCTCCTGGCGGCCATGATAGGCCTCTGCCTGGGCAGCTTCCTCAATGTGGTGATCGCCCGGCTGCCGGTGATGCTGATGCTCGGCTGGCGAGCCGAGGCCCGCGAGGCCTTGGAGCTTCCCGAGGAGCAACAGGAGACCTTCAACCTGCTGACGCCGCGCTCGATGTGCCCGCGCTGCGAGACGACCATCGCCTGGCACGACAATATCCCGCTGCTCGGCTGGTTGAAGCGCCGCGGGCGCTGCGCCAACTGCACCACCCGCATCAGCCCCCAGTATCCATTGGTTGAGCTGGCCGGGGGGGCACTCGCCGTAGCGGTAGTCGCACTATTCGGTGCCACCTGGCAGGGGCTGTTTGTGCTCGGTGCCTGCCTTTCGCTGCTCGCCATGGCGGCGATCGACCTGCGCACCCAGCTGCTGCCCGATCTGCTCACCCTGCCGCTGCTGTGGGCGGGCCTGCTCTATCAACTACTGTTTGAGCCACTACTGCTGTCCAGTGCGGTAATCGGCGCCATGGCCGGCTACCTGGTGCTGTGGAGCTTCTACTGGGCGTTCAAACTGATCACCGGCAAGGAGGGCATGGGCTATGGCGACTTCAAGCTGCTCGCCGCCCTGGGCGCCTGGATGGGCTGGCAATACCTGCCGCTGCTGCTGATTCTCTCCGCCGGGGTCGGCGCGCTGCTGGGCATCCTGATCCAGCTCGCCATCCCCAGGCTGCGCGGCGCCCCGATGCCCTTCGGGCCCTATCTCGCTCTGGCCGGCTGGATTGCCCTGCTCGGCGGTGAACCACTAATGGCGATGTATAGCCAGTTCTTCTTGCTATAACCTTGACGCAAGGTTGACTAGGGGTTTGACCCAATCAATGGAGGTCAGACCCCATCGGACTCCTCACCACCTCTCATGCCGCTACCGAACAGACTCAGCCGGCTCCGACATACCCGTGGCTCGGAAACAGCCCCACAACACCGCCAGCAAAAACGCGAACATCATGGTGCCGCTGTTATGGGCCAGGAAGGCCTGGGATAGGCCGAAATCGATATATGCCACCGGCAGCAACACCCCTGCGATCGCCAGGCTGCGACTCTCAAGATTTCGGCCCACCATCTGCCTGCCAAAGAGGCGCATGGGTATCAGGTAGAGGGCCAGCAGGGCCAACAAACCGAAAACGCCCCGCTTGACCAGCTCGTTGAGAAACTCGTTGTGCGGGTGACCATACTTATTCGCCACCCTAGGGTGGACGATATCCTGCTCTCCCAGGGCCTGCATGGCGCGGCGATAGCCGTTCTCACCCCAGCCGGTCAGCGGCTTCTCCATGATCAGGCGCGTGGCCCCCTTCCACATCTCGAAGCGGGCGCCGAGCGAACTGGTACGACTCTCGCCCTCCACATAGCGTTCTATATCATTGAACGCCATAAAGACACGGTGCTGAACACCGGTCTGCGGTAGGGCATACATCAACGCCCCACCGCCGATCACGATAGCCAGCGCCGTAACCTTGAGCCCAAAAGAGAGATGACGTCCATATCCCCGATAGAGCACCAGCAGGATAAAGGGGATGCCGACCCAACCGCCCCGGCTGCCGGAAAACAGCGAGCCCAGAACACCACACAAGGCCCCCACTGCCATCAAGCCAAGCCAAAGGTGACGGTGGCGTTGCACATACGCCCAGCCAAGTCCCGCCAGGCAGAGGATGCCCAATAGCATGCTCAGATTGCCGAACTGGATCACGTAGGTATAGCCCGTTGCACGGTCCACGCCCGCCACCAACTTCTGCCAACCGGCCCAGCTGCCGGCACCGATCGCACCAATGGCCAGGCCACTCCAGAACCAGCTCAAGCGTGGCGGATAGGCCATGACCAGCAGCATTGCCGGAATTGCCAGAACGAAGCGAATGGGCTTATCGACACCCGACCAGCCCTGGCCATCCCACCAGGCCGCGGCGATCCGTATCACCGTATAGAGGATCAAGGCCGCCATGATGGCCATGTCTCGGCGATCCAGGCCCAGCGACGGCCGCTTGATCAACAGCACCACGCTCCCCAGCAGCAGCAACACGGCACCCAATGAGTAGCCGCTAGGTACCACCAGGGCAATCGCTCCCAACAGGAAGACAGCGAGGCTGGTGTAAAGCTGGATGAGGGAGGGCTGGCGAAACAACGCCGGCGAAGCGGATGGGGCGGAGTCAGTAGGCATGATCATGGAGGGTGCCAAGCTCGAGCAGTCAGGAGTTCGGTAGGCCAGAAACAGAAATGGCCGGCGCAAGGCCGGCCATTCTATCACATGCCATGGGTCGGTCCGCGCTACACGGCGTAGCCCTGCGGGTTGGCCGATTGCCAGCGCCAGGTGTCGGCCATCATCTCGTCCAGACTCTTTTCGGCAGACCAGCCTGAGCTTACCCAGATTGGTGGACACCGATCTATGCGATCATTTGGGCTTCAAAGGCCTCCGAGCTGATCACCCCCGTTTCACTGTGCCGACACCGCCAGTTACCAGAATCACCCTATCGCTCCTCAATATGCATTCTTGCTGATAAAGCCCTTGAAAATCGTCAGAAAGATGATTCGCAGGTCCAACCACAGTGACCAGTTGTCGATGTACCAGAGGTCGCAGGTGACCCGCCTTTCCATCTTTTCGACAGTATCCGTCTCGCCACGGTAGCCATTCACCTGTGCCCAGCCGGTTATCCCTGGCTTGACCTTGTGGCGCTTCATATAGGACTCCACGATGTCCTTGTAGTATTCGTTGTGCGCCAAGGCATGGGGCCTGGGCCCCACAATCGACATCCGACCCTGCAGCACATTGTAGAACTGCGGCAGTTCATCGAGGGAGGTTCGGCGCAGGAAGGCACCAACCCGCGTGACTCGGGGGTCACTGCGGCTGGCCTGGGTGACGTGGCCATTGCGCTCTCCATGCACCACCATGGAGCGGAACTTGTAGACCTTGAAGCGTCTGCCGTTGGCGCCGGTGCGGTACTGCTTGAACAGCACAGGCCCGGGCGACGTCGCCTTGATGGCTATGGCGATGGTCAGGCACACGGGAATGATCAGGAGGGTAAGCAGGGCCCCCAGGATCAGATCCTCCAGACGTTTGATGATTCGCGCCAGGCCATCCAGGGGGGTCACGCTCAGATCCACGGCCAGGTGCCCCGCCACCTCGCTCATGCGATGATTGAGCAGTTGCATGCCACGAAAGTCTGGAATGAAGCGAACCTCCACAGTGTGGTGGCGCAAGACATAGAAAATGGATTGAACGATGCCCCCCATCTCCAGAGGGACGCAGATCCACACCTCGCGTGCCCCAGATTCCACTACCCGTCTGGCCAACTGATCCAGCTGCGTAGCGCCCACCTCACCCGCAACTCGCTGGACGCCAGCGATCGAGTACCCCTCCGCCGGAGCTTTACGCATTCCCCGACCCACCTGAAGCAACTGCTCGGATGGCCCCACCAGAAACACCGTGCGCCGAGCCCGGCCGAAACGCCGGGCCCGCCGCAGCACGAGCTGCGCCGCCACTCGGGCGCTTGCCGAGATACTGAACGAAATAAGGAGGGTTCCACCCACCCACAAACGCGAGAAGCGCTCGGCCGCGTGGGCAAAAAAGATCAAGGAGGCCGCCATAATGGCCACGACAGCCCACACCAGGCATAGCCTGGCCAATAAGGTAGGTATTCGAGTGATGCGCCATCTGGCATAACTCCGCTGCATCACATTGAAGAGCACAACGAAAAGCGCCATGACGGCCGTGGCCAGCCAGAAGCGCTCGTGCATATCGAAGGTACCGAAGCGAAGCCAATACGCCAGCAGCGCACTAGTCACCATAGCAAAGAGATCTACCACTGGCACGATCAGTTGCGCGGGGTATCGCTCAGAAATTCCAGGAGGTCTTCTATCCATGAGGTCGCTTTAAGCTATAGGGAGCCAATCAGCGCATTGAGCTTCTTCCCGAATATCTTGCGCCGGCGGAGGATGGCGTCACCATCGACCGCGGTTGCTGATAACGCATCATACGACAGAATCGACCTGACCAAAGAGTCAACATCCTCGTGAATGGGGATGCAAAAACGCTCGTTGATCGCCTCGGCGGTATCCACCTGGTGATCATTGCGGTGCTCCCCAAGCCTGGCCTGGCGCGGCAGCATCAGGAACGGCTTGCCCTGTTCTAGGCAGGCCAAGATATTCCCCATGCCCGCATGTGTCACCACCAGATCGGCCTCGGCAAAGAGCCGTTGGTACAGCTCCGCCGCGAACAACGGTTGAGCCTGCAGGTTGGATAACGATGAGAAACGGTGGAGTGACGCCCCAGGGCCGGCCTGATAGACCAATGGCCAGCTTGGCCGCTGGCGTGAAACCTCAAGCACCACCTGGCCCATGCGGGGAAAGGCAAACTGGGTTCCAGCGGCAAAGAGGATTCTCACAGAAGGCTCCCCAAGTAGCACACTCGACCCGCCGCCAGATCCGGCCACTGGGTGAGAACCCGAGTGGCAAACAGCTTGGCGGCCCTGCCAGACAGAGAGAGCCGACGGCAGTTGGCGATGCTGTCCACCCAGAGGGTCTTCTTGCCCAGCAGGAAACCAGCGAACAGCACGAGCAACCCGGGCGCCGCGCCGGTGCTGATAATCAGATCAGGCTGGCTTCGGCGGACAATGCGAACTGCCCTGGGCAACTGACGAACGCCCCTCCACAGTTCACGTACGCTGAAGTCATCGAGGTAGTAGGATGCGCCACCATGGTGTCCATCGGCGGTGGAGGCGAAGATCTGCTCATCTACCTCCAGAAGTTCAGCCAGCCGCTGTAATTGGACCCAGTGCCCGCCAAAAGATGCCACCAACAGGACTCTCACCGGGGAAGCTCCCCCGCCTGGCGGTAACCGAACCGCATTGCCAGGCGCTGACGCAGCTTGACGCCCTTCAGATAGATCAGCACACCAAGGGCCCAGCCACGCTCACGCCAGGTCATGTCGCGGCGGCCCAATAACTCACGGAGGTCATGGCCAAGATTGCCCAGCACTCGACCGCCGCCTTGGAACGCTCCCTTCTCGCCATGCAGTGCCATGCTACCGGCTGAGACACGCCTCGCCTTCTGCGCCAGAGAGGAAAGGGTATTCCGAGCCGGATGGCGCACCACCGCATTTGGACAATAGACCAGCTTGAAGCCCGCCGCCGCCGCACGTCGTGTCCATTCGAAGTCCCCGCCGGACATCATACGCTCATTGAACACGCCCACGGCATCGAAGGCCTCACGCCTGACAACCAGGTTAGCGGTCACGGCAACGCCCCGCTCCACGTTCTGAGCTTGGCGAAACGCAAAGGCTTTCTCGTAACACTCGGCAGGAGTCAGCTTCGAACTCTGGTAGGTCAGCTGAATATCACCGGCCACCAGATCAGCGCCATGGGTTTCCATGCAAGCAAGCGCTGCCTCGAGCCAACCGGGTTCTGGCAGGCAGTCGGCGTCGAGAAAGGCCAGCACGTCGCCTCGGGCGTGGGCAATACCGCAGTTGCGGGCGGCATAGGAGCCGGGGTTTGCTTCCATCAACAGCCGGGCATTGCCGGGTAAGCACCAGTCGGAGGGTGGGGCATCGTCTGGGGCGTTATTCACCACCAGTAACTCCAAGCACTCAGCTGGGAGCTGCTGTCGGTCCAGACCGCCGAGGCAGGCCCTCACTCCCGCCCAGTCGTGGTAAGTAGGCAAGAGGACGGTGACCAAGGACGTGTGAATCACAGCGGCTATCTCCCGTCCAGAAGACTGGCTGACGGCTGTCCGGTGGCATCATCACAAGATGCTTCTTCCGCTCCTAGGCAGGAGAGCATTGCCGGGATCAAACGAATGGCCTGCGCATACTGCTGGCGTGCACACAGACGCTCCCAATGCGACATGTACGCCGCCAGCATGACCCGCTGCGGGTCAATATCGACCAGCTCGGGATTGGCGATGGCCGCCCGTTCCAATAAAGCCGGGAGACGCTCGAGGACGCTGTTGGAAACGGGAAGGCCGACGCCCACCGGCTCCAGGGCCCAGTTAGCCCAATCGCTCCCCACCACGTCGCCCCCACGAGTCCTGAGTAGCGCATGGCGCGATATTGACTTGTTCACGAGACAGCGCGGCAGGCCATCCAGTATTCCCTTGATCCTCTGAAATGCCTCGCGCAGACGGAGCACGTCAGCGAGGCCTGTTCCATTCTGGGCGATGACCTCGAGTCGTTCCAGAGACTGCTCGGAGAGTCGTGCGGCCAGCACTGGATGAGACCTGGTGTAGCGATCCAGGGTCGAGGCAGAGGGCCGTGAGGACCAGCACTTCGCTATGAACTCGAGCCTCGCCTCGCTCGACTCCTTGGATGATACTTCCCTGGCCCCCTCTAGGCGGTAGGCAATCGCCGCATATCCGAGGACGTCCCCTAAGGCGAAGACCTCCAAGCAGGGGGGCGCAGGCGCAAGCTCGCTCTGCAGCAGTTCCTTTTCCCGGCGGGCCAGCCCCTGCTTGCCGGAGTCATAGATCTTCAACAAATAGTGCTCTCGGCTTTTCTTCTTCTGGGGCACTTGTTGCTCAACCTCGACCCTGAAGCAAAGCACGCCCCGCTGGTCCTGATCCTGCCATGTCATGGAGGCGATGGCGAAATTGCTGGTGTCCCGACCTTCTTCTACAAGGAAACGAGTGACCTTCTGCTGCTGGATATCCGGACCTAGGAAACGCCATACCGAGCTGCCGGAGTCTACCGGTGCGGTGTGGGATAGCGCATGGCCATGGAAGAACAAAGCATTGATCTTCAGGCGTTTCTGGTACAGCGAGACACCATCGACCAGAGCTCCCACGAGCTTCTGTAACAGCTGGCGGGTGAGCAGCAAGCTGATGATGGCTACCATGAACTCCGCGCCCTGCCACAGTACGAAGTCGGCCACCATAAATACAAAGAGGCACAGGAAACCGATGCCTGACGCCGTCTGGATGAAGAGCTTGGTCTGTTCGACAAGGAGGCGGTTGACCCAGTCACTCAACTCGGCGGTAAGGGAGACCAGTAGCAGCGACAGCGACAGGTAGGCCGTAAGCACGAAGAAGAGATAGGGGTAGAACAACATGAAGAACAACGCAACTAATACCAGAAAGCAGCCGGCAGCCAGGATCCGCGACATGCGCTGATAGACGCTCTTGGCAAACTCCTCCTGGCCAGCGAAAAGCGTCATCTTTCGGCTTCTGGCCACCAGCGTGCGGGCCCCGCTGTCTGCGAAGATATCAACGCCCCTCTCGGCCACTAGGTGGAGAAGGTAGAAGGCCACTGCTGAGACACTCAGCATGATCACCAGCGAATTCCTGTCCAGGCTCGCCCAGGACGGGGGGAAGTACTTTGGGATCCCCGTAGAGCCGATCAGGATGATGACCTTGAGTGGCAGGAAAAATGCTAACATCAGCGTGAACTGGCTGAACAGCGAGAAGATGGCCACTCCCGCGGTCCGCCAAGGCACGATGGAGAACAGCTTCCGATAAATGGATCCGCTCCATCGCGCATAGTCATAAAACAGCCGCAGTACCGACATCCTACTTCACTCGCCGTGCTTCAATCATGTGTTCCTCGCCCCTCGAAAAGCGAGCAACAAGCGCGGCCGCTTGCTCGGCACCATTCTCGCATGCCAGGCCGTAACCGCCAGGCGACCGCTCCGTCGTCATCACCCTGTCTACCAGAGACGTGAAGCGCTTATCGTCGTAGGTCGTCATCACCTCGTAGTACCCCTCCCTCCTGACTTGATTGACACGTTTCAGCTGGTCATCGGAACCCGTTGACACGTTGGGGATGAAGATCGTTGGCACACCATAGGCCACCGCCTCACACACCGAGTTGTAGCCCCCCGCCATGACTGCCACGTCGAAGGCCTCATAATAGCGGCTATTGGGATAGTCCATGATGACCCGGTCAGCGCCAGTAGGCCCACTAGACTGAAGTGAAATCGGAGATCGTGCCACCACAACCAGAAAGCCCCGGCGCTTGAGCGCCCGGATCACTTGGCCCTGGAGGTCCTCGACCTCATTGATATTGCCGGCCCCCAGCTGCACATAAGCGAAGGGACGCTCGGCATCGAGAGAGAGCATGCGTCGAGCATGCGCCCGCTCCAGCAGCTCCTCCCGGCCCAGCAGGTAGATGGGATTGACGGCGAACAGAGCCGCGTCATCGTCAGCCGCGACATCAACCCGCGCCGACACCTCCTGAGGGAAGATCACTTTGTCGAATCGCGACGCGTAGATACCGCCCTTTTCCCCCTTGGCCGCGGCCTTGTTGAGCCCTCGCTTCACCCATACCCGCTCTATCCTTCTCCGGTAGCGCCTAAGCACTCGCCTCAGCCCCACATAGGGAAAGCTGCCATCGAAAACGAGGCAGGCCGGCCGATACAGCTCGATCACCTCTTCCAGGCTCCTGCTGAACAGCCGGTTCCAGTCCGCCTGGCTCACACTGCGGCCAGCCAGGGCCGCGGGCGGAATATGATGGCAGATAAAACCGGCGCGATGCACGATGGGCAGCGCGATACTGGTGGTCACGAAGACGATGATGGCACCGGGGTCACGCTGCCTGACACGCCGAGCGATGGCAAGACAGCGGGTAAGGTGCCCAAGGCCGACACCATTGATGGGCAGGAATAGGTAAACCCCCTCTCGCTTCCGGTAGCGCAGGGCGCGAAAACTGGGCACCAGGATCCACAGCTCCTTTAAAAGCTCCCTGGCCCTGTGTTTCAAGCTGTCGATCATGCAGGGTCATCCATGCCATGGCTCATCATTTCGGCTCACCCGTCTCTACCCATCGCTTAAAGCGGCGCACAGCCTCTTCGAGATCGCCCGACGGCAGTGTGCCACCTTCAGCGCGAGCCCCGTCACGGTGATAGCCCAGGCGGCTCTCGGTGGCCTCATGGGAGTACCGGCGCTCGACCACCGACCGGACCCCCGTCAGGAAGCTAACCCGCGCCTCATCATCCTCGGCTAGCCTCGTCATCACCGCCTTGACGCCGGACGGTGCCGTATAGAGGGCGAGGTCACCGAAGGTCTCTTCGAAGGAGCGCGGCAGTATAACAGGAACGCCGGACAGCATGGCCTCTACCACCGTCCTGCCGAAGGCCTCGACCAGGTTCTCGCTGGGGAAGTAGACGAAGACATCGAGAGAGGCGAGATAGTCGGCGGGGTGCAGGGCGCCGAAATCGTGCACAACCCAGTTGTCGGGGCATCGGCCCAACATCTGAACCGCCCGCTTGGCACCGCCCAGGATCTCGACCCGATAGGCGTCATCGTCGGGGTAGACATCAAGAAGCTCGGCCCTTGAGTCGGGCCACTTCTCTTGGCTGTCCCTACCGTGACGGCCGATGACGAAGGGAAGTGTAATCTTTGGCTTGGGCGAGAAGGGATACTCCTTCACATCAAAGGTGGGCGTCCATAGCAACTCGCCAATCATGGATTCGGGCAGACCGATCTGCGGAAGCTCGCGCCTGATCCGCGGCCCGATAGCATACATCCCCACGTTGTCGCCAGGCAGGGCCGTCACGGCTTCACGGAACCGCTCGGCCTCGTAGACGCTTTCACCCGTTGATCGCCGAATCGAATTGTTGACGACAATGATCACATTATCGCTCTCGACCCTTTCGGCAAAACAGTGAAAACGCCGGCTGCATACCACCTGGGGGTGACGAACAATGACGAATTCGGCATCTACTCGATCAACCGAATGGAAGTAAACCACGTCATCAAGCACCTCTCGGTAGCGATTCGCTATCGGCTTCCCCGCGCTGATGTTAGACGGCAGATGCAGCATCTTGACTTCGAAGCCCTGGCGCTTGAGCTGATGGTACTCGGCGAGCGTGGAGGAGGCATTCCCGCCAGGGAACCTCAGGTCCGTGATGATGCAGGCATGCCCCGTCACGCATGTCTCTAGGCCCGAGTGTGCCAGGTTCTGTTGCCTGGCTTCATATGGCACTCGCATCGGCTTCGGCACCGGGAACGGATAGAACGCTTGCCATGGATCTAAGTAAAGGTCATCGACAGACAGCGACGCATGCCACGCCTTGAAGGCGTCACGGAATGCTTTTCTAACCTCCGAGAGCCCCCTCTCGGGCGAATACCCATGCTCGGCGTGATTCGTCAACCCTTCCGGGGCATCCAGGCAGAACATGGCAGGAATGAAGTCTCTCGGGATGCTCCCCCCAAGGTACCTTTCAGCGCGGTGTATCAGTTCACTATCCCCGGCGAATCGCACAGCGATCCACCCCCCCAGCACCTCGAGCAGAAACGTCCTCTCGAAGATTGCGGAAATAAAGGCGCCGGCCAGGACCCCATCGTAGCTATTGGCGACCCGCTTGTTGAATCGCGTGATCCGTCCTTCGGCATTCAACCGCAACATGCCGGCGATGGAGACCTTGCGTCCTTTGACCTTTTCAAGCTGAAGTTCGATGCGCTGGGGGTGCGCCCAGTCGTCAGCATCATGCCCGGTGATGTAGTCACCGCTAGCCTGGCGCAAAGCGAGATTCTTTGAGACGTAGGGCCCCACGTTGCTAGTATTATTAATGACCCTGACTCGATTATCGCACCGCTCGAGGCGTTGGCAGATCTCTAACGTGCGATCATCGCTAGCATCGTTGACGATGATTAGTTCTATGTTTCGCCAAGTCTGCGCTAGGATAGAAAAAGCGGAGAACTCTAGCGTTTCCTGCGCGTTGTAAGCTGGCATGATCACACTCACCTTGGTCTCGCTTTCGACGGTGGCCAAGGGGGCTGTACTTAATCGAAAGAAACGAGACTTTCCTGCATCCTTGAGGGCTACTGGTGCCATGTCAAACTGGGCGATATAGGCATTCACGCTTGCCAACCACGCCTGATCGTTGGCCATATCACGATTTGCCCTGAGCAGATGAATGCCTGGCCTCTCCCTGGCATCGGCGCTACTTTCCGCAAAGGCAATCGCCGCCTCGATACCTTCGCGCTTCTCCACCTCCCAGGCACTCCACAGGGTGTTCCGCGGCTTTCTCCCAACCCTCCCCTCTTTTCCCTGTACCCTCTTTTCTTTGACCGCTCGATAGAGCCGCGCAGGCATGCCGGGCCACCGCTGAGGCTGGCGCATATCCTTGACTATCATATCGACCAGTTGGAATCTCAGGCTATTGCTCACTGCAGCCTCTCGCCTGCGCAGTTCAGCCATCTCCAGCTTAAGCTTATCGATCCTGGATTCGAGCTTGGCGTTTTCCTCGAGCGCCCGATGCAGGGCCGTCTCGTCGACCGTCTCACGACGACTACGGTTCGACACATCACTGTTGACCGTCTGCTCCAACGGCTCTTTCGCCACGTGTACCTCACCGGCCTCTTGCTCATGAACGGTAGCAGCGACACCATGCTTAAAGAGCACAGGGGAATGACGCATATTGTTCATCACCACTAAGCCATGGCGCTGCATTTCATCACCTAGCCAGCGCTTGATTGTCGCCGTCTCATCTGCACGTGCCCCATCATCCAAGACGACGACCGCATGCTCATGCAAATAGGGCGCAAAGACGGGGTAGGCGGGATAGCGAGCCTGAGGCTGGGTCGCAGCAGGCGGTCCATCCACCAGAAGAAAATCTATCTTGGACCCGCCAAAGGTCTTTTCGAGTTCGGCCTCGTCGAGATCGTACCAGAGGTGATTCTCATCGCCTATCGTCCTGACGACCAGCGGCGCGTGTAAGAGATGCACGATCTCCTCCAGGCCATTTTCCTCCAGCATCGAGCGCGTCTTTAGGTAATAGTCATAATCATGCTCGAAGGAGAAAAGCCTTCCCGACCCGGTGGTCTTGAGTGCCTCTCCCAGCACCAGCGTTGAGAAGCCGGACCCTAGCTCGACTACGGTCCGGTAACGATGCTCGACGACTTGGCGATAGAGCCACCACGCCATCTCGGGAGGCACCGTCCAACTGGTGAGTCCTCCCAACGGCTCCATATCACCAAAGACCTTATCGGCAAGAATCTGCCGATAAGTCCAATCTTTCAACAAATCATCTTCCAGTCTTTTCAGTCTCTGGTCTAGAATTGAATCGATTTTTTTTATTATATATTTATCTGATTTCTGATCCATACAACCACTCCCTAACTATGGGTCCTATGTGAATCGACGCAATTGGTTAACGAATCAATACGCCTGTTATAAAACTCATTGAGCACTGAAAATATTGTTTGAAAGAGGCAAGGAATTGCTCGGGCTAAAGTAACTATACATTCAAACTTATAGCAAAACAGTGGAAGAGAGTTAAGATTGGTCATTGCCCAGCGCTCAACATTATTGCAGTATAGTTTTTTCAATTGTCGCGGCATACGTTCTTCGCATCCCCCTCATCATTAAAAAAATCAAATCCACACGATTATCACTTAAAAACCCCATCTGTATATTTAGCAATAAGATCAGAAGCTTTCTTCATTTCATAAACTGACCCATAAACTGATAGATGATGATGATCTCTGTATGTGGCTCTACCTTCCTCATCACTAAAACGGCATTCGCCTTCATGACATTGCGATTTATGAATTGGTATATAATTTTCGGAAAGCGCTTCCATTCTTTCACTATAAATTATTTCTGAATTCATTTTATTTTCGTCTGGACCACATATAGTTTTAAGAAGCTTGTCTGACAAGATAAAATCAGGAACACTGCGACACTGAGCAATTTGATTACCAGGACGAACAAAGTCACCAAGGACAAACACATCATGTTGAGATCTTTCAAAACGATTTATTAAGTTACTATTTATTTCACTAATCCGCTCTGGAGTGTCTCGCTTTGCACTGGTCATGAACATCAAAGCCTCACCGTCATAAGTGTTGGTCCAATCCAAAAAATCGTAATTTAAGTCAATGCATGCCTGCGCCCCACTTTTCGTAGGAAAATTTCTCACGAACCCGTTGAATCCGCTTTGTGGTATACATCCACTAATATATGCAATGGCGATATTGTAGTCAGGATAAATTTCGGAGAGACCAGCAACTAGATGCAAGGCATGGCTATCCCCCCACGCGATCACTGTTTTTTCCGATTTTCGATCATTTTGACATATAAAAATTTTATTAGGAAAACTATCCATTCCATCCTGGCAATAAGTTCGTCGCTCTAGCGCTCGCCACTCCGCATTTTTCAAAGTTTTCCTATTTTCAGGAATACGCCAATCAACATCTTTCAAACCATTAATCAAAAACTAATACCGACCATCCCCACCACCAAAATCACTTTCTGAGTGGCTTTTAAAAAAACAATCGGAAGAACTAAAAAATTTAAATCGCCGCGCCGGCTGCTCAACTAAACGAAACATATCCCAAGCAATTGCCAGCATTATTAAAAATAACCCAAAACTTTCCAGCAAAGAAGGAAATCTAAACACCATAGAATAATAATATATAATAGGCCAGTGCACCAAATACAGAGAATAGCTAATACCACCAATGAAAACCATAACCTTGTTGGCCAAAAACAATGAAGCGAGGCGAGAATTAAATGAAGAGTAAATGGAAAGTCCTGCAGCAGTTGAAATCAAAAGCGAATCATAGAATGGGAACACGCTATCTTTATTTAAGTTCACTGCAGCGAAAGCAAGTATGACACCCGAAATTAAAAATAGAAAATCCGACAGGCCTGCCGACATTTTTGGCTGTTATTTAAAATAAGCAGCCCCGAGCATCGCCCCAATACCAAACTCAAATATTCTAAACGGCATAAAGTAAAAAGCAGTAGAAAATCCATTTTCAAACGATGCGCTAAATCCATCGCTTGAATACAAAGCTTCAGGAACCCCCCAGCCAAATACATAAATACTCAACAAAAAGGAAGAGAGAGATAGAGTAAAAATACCATAAGTTATTTTATTTATTGACCCCAACTTAGCCAACATAACAATAAAAACAGGCCAAACAATATAAAACTTCTCTTCGACTCCGAGCGACCATGTGTGCAACAGTGGCTTTTCAAGAGCCTCAGCATCAAAATAACCTATCTGCGACCAAAAATATATATTAGATACACTAAATATTACTGCTAGCGAAGAATCTATTAGGTGACTAAGCCTCTCTTCTGACAACAGCAAAAAACCAGTAAAGGAGGTAAACACGACCGTCACTATCAAAGCGGGTACTATCCACCTTACCCTTCTAGATGCAGGGTCCCGGATGATCAAATGAGCTATAGGAGTTACCCTTTGCTGGCAGCCAGAAAGCTTCTACAGCAACTCATCCGGGAGCAGGTTCATGGACATCAAGCTGCATAAGCAAGCGACCACGACACCGAAAATCCGTGCCGAGATCCAGGCAGCACCCTCCAGCATCACGGATAGCGAGTTGGCCCGTCAGTATGGCGTATCCGACTCAACCATACGCCGCTGGCGATACAACGACGATCTCCATGACCGGCCACATACACGCCACAACCTGCTGGCCACGCTCACGTCCGAGCAGGAGGAGGTGCTGATCGCCGCTCGCGAATTCCTGCGCCTCGGCCTGGATGACCTGCTCGTCGTGGCACGTGAATTTCTGAACCCTCGACTGTCCCGCTCAGGCCTGCACCGCATGCTCCAGCGCCGCGAGGTGCCGACACTGGCAGAACTGGCTCGACAGGACGCTGGCGATGATGGGAAGCCCCGGCACAAGCCCTTCAAGGACTACGAGCCCGGGTACGTACATATCGACATCAAGCACCTGATCTTGCCCACCAACAGTGGACACCCCGTTAAGGCAGTACACTGAACGAGGTGCCCCATGGCAAGGCAAGCAACGTCGATGAAGAAGACCCGTACCCGTTACTCCCAGGCCTACAAGGATGAAGCCCTGGCGCTCGCTGACCGTGTTGGTGCCAGTGCCGCCGCTCGTGAGCTGGGTCTTCAACCCAGCCAGCTCTACCAATGGCGATCCAAGGCTCAGCAGCAGCAGAATGCCTCGGCTCGCGAGCAGGCCTTGGCGGAAGAGAACGCGAGGCTCAAGCGTCAGCTGGCCGAGAAGTCGGAAGAGCTTGAAATCGCAAAAAAAGCCGCGGTGTACTTCGCGAAAAGCCTGAAGTGAAGTACGCCTTCATTGAGCAGCATCGTCAGGCCTTTAGCATTCAACAGATGTGCGCGTTTCTCGGCGTCGCCCGCAGCGGCTACTACGACTGGCGACGACGGGGAGGTGAGCCGTCTCCCCGCCGGCGCCGACAAGCGATCACCGATCAGCGCGTGGCTCAGGCTTTTCATCAGGGTAAGGGACGCTCAGGCGCTCCCAGGCTGACCCATGACCTGAACGATGCTGGCGTCGCCATCTGCCGCAATGCCGTCGCTGTCAGCCTCCGTCGGCAGAACCTGAGGGCAAAAGCCGCTCGCAAATTCAAGGCCACCACGAATTCACGCCATGGCCTGCCAGTCGCACCGAATCTGCTGGAGTAGGACTTCAGCGCTACGGCACCGAACCAGAAATGGGTAGGCGACATCACTTACCTGGCAACAGGAGAAGGCTGGCTCTACCTGGCGGTGCTGATTGACCTGTATTCACGCAAGGTGATTGGCTGGGCGATGAGCGAGTGCATGACCGCTGACCTGGTCGGCGACGCCCTCCAGATGGCGCTGTGGAGCCGCAAGATGCCCAAGGGAGTCATCGTGCATAGCGATCGCGGTAGCCAGTATTGCTCGTCCCTATACCAGTCGTTGCTGATCCGGCACGATCTCCGGTGCAGCATGAGCGCCAAGGGCAACTGCTACGACAATGCCTGCGCCGAGAGCTTCTTTCACAGTCTCAAGGTCGAAGCCATTCACGGTGAGCGATTCGCAACCCGGGAAGCCATGCGACGACAGGTGTTCGAGTACATTGAATTGGACTACAACCGGCAGCACCGGCACAGTGCTATCGGGATGATCAGCCCGGAGGCCTTCGAAGCCCGAATGATCACTTAGATCGGTGTCCACCAATGCTGGGTAAGATCAAAGGCTCCCTTCACGATCCAGACGGTGCTTACGGATAACGGGCTACCTGCGATTGCCGTGGCATCATGGACAAAAAAGACCCTTGCCGATGTCAGCATAGCTCAGACATCAGCAAGGCCAATCATTCCTGGCAGCCCGCCATATCCGGATCGGTGGCTCACCATAGTGACAGGAGTCCGAACCAAGGTGTTCGGCTCGACAGGGCTTAACAGAGGCTCATGGCATCCTGGCGGGCGGGCTCAACCATTATCTACGGGGTCCTTGCGGCCCTACGGCTTTGTAGAGAAGTCCCACCGCCAAGAATGTAGTACTCATGATAGCCGCGATAGTCGACCTCATGCTTGATCAGGGCATGTGCCACCCGGGCCATCTTCACCGCCACGGCCGTTAGCGCTTTCCGCCTAAGGTCTCCATTGGAGGGATCTGTCCCGATGTAGCGGTCGAATTTGGTGCGAAAGCTGTTTTCTCGCATCCGGATGGCGACTGTCGCCGCGAGCCAGTAGGCGTAGCGCAGACGAGCATTGCCACGCTTGGCTAGTCGATAACGACTACACGTGTTGCCGCTCTGCGACGCGGCGAGGTTGAAACCACAAAACTTCAAGTATTGGCGATGGTGCGAGAAACGCCGCAGGTCCCCGCTCTCCGCCAAAATCATCAAGGCAATGATTGGCCCCACGCCGGGAAGCGTTTGAAGGCGAGCGAAGTCCTTGTTATCTCTCAGGCATGTCGTTGCCATCGCCTCCAAGGCCTGACGTTACTCGGTCAGTGAGAGGTACTGCCTCACCTGAAGCCGGAAAGTGTGCACCGCGGGAGAATTCGGTGCGACCGGCAGGCCCATGCTGGCCTGGGCCGTTTTATAGATACCCTCCAGGAACTGCTGCTTCGCCACCTTGCGCCCTACGCTCTCCCAGGCGGCCTCGGCAAACGCCTTGCGACTCAATGCAGTAATGCTGGCCGGTGTGGGAAATGCCAGCAGGAAATGACAGAACCAGTGGGCCCGAGAGGTGCTGAAGTAGCGTTCCATCTCCGGGAAGTACAACGCCAAGTAGTGGTTGACCAGGCTATGCTGGCAACGTGTTCGGGCCCGAGCGACCTGCTGGTAGGTATTCGAGATCTCCTGGAGGTCGAAGTATCCTTCACGGAGGGGATCATGAAAGGGATGTGTCATGCCTTGGGTCAGCAGATACATCAGAACACGCGCATCTTTTCGATCATGCTTGTCCCACGAGGTATACAAGGCCTCTCGAACCCGAGCGCCTGTCAAAGATGAGGCGAGGTGCACCGATATCCCTGCCTGAGCCAGTCGGTAGACAATAGGCCGATGAAAGTCCGCTGTGGGCTCCAGCACGGCCAGCACAGGGGCGTCCTGCTGTTGCAAGAAGTGAATCAAGGCGTCGTGCCCAGCGCGTGTGTTGGGCATTTTAAATACCTTTTCACGACCATCGGGCCAGCGAACAAGTACATCGTGGTAACGCTTGGCAATATCGATCGCGACATACATGGTGTCTGGCATAAGCTGAGTGGAGGCAGCCATCGTCGGTCTCCTTGTGATGATGTGGGTCACACAAGGATCTCTTAGGCCACGATGGCTGCCGCTAACCAGAATGTTCCGTAGGTACTACGGCAAGTCCTTCACGGATCGCTTCACAAGGGCCGGTGAACGCAAGCCCAGCGGCCGCCACCCCTTCGACCAGGAGTGCCAGGCCCATGGTATTGATCATCGCCTGATCAAGCCGAGCAGGCCGCAGACGAACGGTATGGTAGAGCGGTTCAACGGCCGCATATGCGACGTGCTGGCAACCCGGCGGTATGCCTCAGGCGAGGACCTGGAGCAGACGCTCAAACGCTACGCTTGGCTGTACAATCACCACATCCCTCAGAAGGCGCTGCATCATCAGTCACCGATCACGGCGATGAAGGAGTGGCAGGCCAAGCGACCTGAGCTATTTACCAAACGGGTTGTCAATCACGCGGGACCCGACACCCCCGAAAAGCCAGTGATG
Source organism: Halomonas sp. LES1 (assembly GCF_031846005.1). NCBI lineage: Bacteria > Pseudomonadati > Pseudomonadota > Gammaproteobacteria > Oceanospirillales > Halomonadaceae > Halomonas > Halomonas sp. LES1. The sequence goes on along the minus strand of NZ_JAVRGC010000002.1, from coordinate 479,840 downwards.
CTAAGGTGGTTAAGCACGACAATTAATACAGCAAAGGCTCGTAAGCCTTGTAATGGTTTTTGATATTTCATATTTAACCAAGATAAAACCGGAAAACCCTAGAATCGAAACTAAAACAACAACTCCTCGGCACCTCAAACTTTACAAACGGAGTTCCACCTCAAACTTTTCGAAAACACACTTCAAATCATAAAGGATGCTCACAGGCTTGCCCCAACGACGAATCTTATTGATGCCCATTTCACGAAACTTATCGTGTGCTACCGCCAGCACGATCGCTTCGTACGTTTCTTCAGTTGGCATATCGACGAGACTAACACCATACTCGCGCTCTGCTTCGCCTTGGATAGCATGCGGGTCAAATACGTCCACCTCTACATTAAAATCAGAGAGCTCTCTGATAATATCGACCACTTTAGTGTTGCGTAGATCTGGACAGTTTTCCTTGAAGGTCAGTCCCAAGATCAGAACCCGCGCCCCCTCTACGTGGATTCTCTCCTTGATCATTTTCTTGACCAGTTGCCCAGCAACGTACGACCCCATGCCATCATTAACTCTTCGTCCGGCGAGGATGACTTGGGGGTGATAGCCAATCTGCTCAGCTTTATGCGTTAAATAATAGGGGTCTACCCCGATACAGTGACCGCCCACAAGGCCAGGACGAAATGGCAAAAAATTCCATTTAGTACCAGCGGCTTTTAGAACTTCTTCAGTATCTACCCCAATGCGATTAAATATTATTGACAACTCATTCATAAGAGCGATATTAAGATCACGTTGAGTGTTCTCTATCACCTTTGCGGCTTCGGCAACCTTGATCGAACTCGCCTTGTGTGTTCCCGCGACAATCACCCTTTTGTATAGCGTATCCACAAAGTCTGCAGCTTCTGGCGTAGATCCAGAAGTAACTTTCATAATTGTCGTGACACGGTGCTCCTTATCACCCGGATTTATACGCTCGGGGCTATATCCTGCAAAGAAGTCCTGATTGAAAGTCAACCCAGAAACCTTCTCAATTATCGGAATGCAATCTTCTTCAGTAGCGCCAGGGTATACAGTGGACTCATAAATAACAACATCACCTTTGCTTATGATCTTGCCCAGAGCCTCACTTGCTCTGATGAGGGGCGTCAAGTCTGGCCTTGCACTACTATCGATAGGGGTCGGGACCGTCACGATATAGGTATTACAGTTTTTTAGGGCATCAAGGTCACAAGAGAAACTTAGCTTACTGGCAGATTTCATAAGCTCTGATTCAACCTCTAAAGTATGATCAATGCCATCATTAAGATCATGAATTCTTTTTTCATTGATATCATAGCCGACCGTCGGCAACAATTTTCCGAATTCAACGGCCAAAGGCAAACCTACATAGCCGAGCCCGATAACACCAAGCTTCACATCTTCAAGTTTCAGCATTATTGATACCTATAATTACTATGTGACCTAATGAACAGACTATTCTACAGTCACTTATCAGGGAAAACGCATAAAAGATTCAGACTGCAAGGATGTCAGCAAGATGCGTCCAATCCAGCGCGGCTTTCTTCTGTTTTCGCCGGATTTCGCCCTTGAAAGACCTCTCCCCTTTCAAGTAGTTCGGCGCGAAATGCCGGACCCTAGCAAGATTTTCTGGGTTCTTCGTCGTTTCATGCGTTTTCCCTGTCCAATATCGTGAATTTTCTTCAGGCACGCTGCCGCCCCGGGATTTCCACCGGGCCCTTCCCATGCCCTTCAAAAACGAAGACATCGTCGTGCATCTGGCCCAGGACGATCGTCATTGATGGCGCAATATTCTACGCAACTTCGTCTTTCGGCTCCACGCCGAGAAGCGATAGGGTACGGTTTTAGAGGCCCCAAGGCGGCAACCTTGCCTCATTCTGGCAAGAGAGCCCTTGGCGGCGCCTTGCCGCCCACGTGCCAACCAAAGGCGAGGGTTGTTGTTACCGTTCGATGCAGAGCCATGATCTTGTGCTGCTTTGGCTGCTATCGGGCTCAGCGCTTGAAAAAGCAAGGTTGTGCCATGTCAGGATTTCCTGCGTCCTCAAGCCTTGAGATGATAAGAAAGCGGACCATGCCCACCGTACTGCTCCCAGCTCCTTTGGCACCAGTCACGATGCAAAGCCGAAACGTCGGACCGGCCTCTCCTGCAGCCCATCAACCAGCGAGATCCTTATGTCATTGCACCTTTCCGAATTGCTCGACGCCGTCGAGCGCCTCGCCCTCACGGCCAGCGATGCCATCATAGCCATCTACTCCCGCGAGTTCGTCATCGAGGAGAAGGCGGATAAGAGCCCGCTAACCGAGGCGGACAAGGCGGCCCACGAGGTGATCGTGGCGGGGTTGAACGCACTTCCCGAGAGTATACCCGTACTCTCCGAGGAGGATACCGAAGGCTTCGCCGGCGCCGATGCCAACGGCCGCTACTGGCTGGTCGATCCGTTGGATGGCACCAAGGAGTTTATCAAGCGCAATGGCGAGTTCACCGTCAATATCGCGCTGATCGAGAATGACCGGCCGGTGCTGGGCGTGGTCGTTGCCCCGACACTGGAGGTCTCTTACCTCGCCGCCCAGGGCGTGGGCGCCTTCAAGGTGGAATGGGGTGACGGCAAGGATAATCAGCGACACGCCATTCGCGTTGCCGGCAGGCCCGCGGAGGGCACGAGCTGGCGCGTGGTGGGCAGCCGCTCCCATCCGAGTCCCGATCTGGCCGAATGGCTGGAAACACTGGGCAGCCACACTATGGTGCCGATGGGCAGTTCGCTTAAGCTCTGCCTGGTCGCCGAAGGTGCCGCAGATGTCTATCCGCGTCTTGGCCCCACCTGTCTATGGGACACCGGCGCCGCTCAGGCGGTGGTCGAGCAGGCCAGCGGACGGGTAGTGACTCTGGAAGGCAAGCCGCTCGGCTACGCCACGCCCGGCGAGAAGCTGAATCCCCACTTTATCGTCTGGGGCCACGGCGACTGAGCAGGCACGCGCGACGCCGACCGGCTAGTTAGGCTGCATATTCCTGCACACGCCAGAGAGCTCGGCGTAGCACTGGAGGCTGACCATAAGAGGCCAGAGGGACTGGGAGTTCCTTGCCGTCTGCTGCGACCATACGTCAGGAACAGTTTGAAAACACTGTTTCCTTATCATATAGTATGGGTGTTGCATCTTGGATGATGTAGAACACGAGAAGGAGAGAACACCATGCGCTTATCCCCTGTCATCGCTGCTGCTACCCTGTCACTGTCTCTGGTTGCCGGTCAGGCCATGGCCTACCAGGCGGGAGATGTGTATGTCCGCGGCGAGTTCGAGAAGTCCGACACCAATGGCGACGAGCTCTCCAAGGAAAACGCCTTCGGCCTGGCCGGTGGCTACCTCTTCCACGACAAGCTAGGGGTGGAGCTCGGCCTCGGCGAGGACGTCGAGCACGACTACAGCCTCGCGAGCGGCCAGAGCGGCACCCTCGACCGCATGCCGGCCAACCTGATGCTGCAGTACTACCCGCTGGGTGGGGTGGAAGCAGCCCGCGTACAGCCGTTCATCGGCGCTGGCATGAACTACACCCGCTTCTCCAGCGTGAGCGGCGCCGGCATGGACGTCGACGACAGCTACGGCTTTGCCGGTCAGCTGGGCGTTGACCTGACCATCACCAAGAACCTCAGTGCCACCGGTTTCGCCCGCTACACCGAGGTAGACGCCGAGTTCGAGCAGGCCGGCCAGACCGTCGACGACGTGCGCCTCGACCCGGTCTCCGTCGGCGCGGGTGTCACTTACCGCTTCTAAGCGGCGCTCGCCTCAGGCAGACAGCGCCGGGCCCCTTCCAGGGCCCGGCGTTTTTGTATGTGCTGATTTCCGTATTCTATTCGTGGGAGGCCTCAGGGTCTGACCTCTCAGTAGGCTCAGTCGCTGCCAAATAGATCTCGCGTATAGACCTTCTCGGCCACATCGGCCAGCTCATCTGCCATACGGTTACTGAGGATCACATCGGCCTCTGCCTTGAAGGCGTCGAGGTCGCGAAGCACCCGAGAGCCATAGAAGGCCTCCTCCTCGAGCACCGGCTCATAGACGATCACCTCGATGCCCTTGGCCTTGAGGCGCTTCATCACCCCCTGCATGGCGCTGGCGCGGAAGTTGTCGGAACCGGATTTCATGATCAGCCGGTAGACCCCCACCACGCTTGGCCGGCGCGCCAGCACCTGCTCGGCGATAAAGTCCTTACGGGTGCGGTTGGCATCCACCACCGCCTTGATCATGTTGCTGGGGACGTTTTCATAGTTGGCCAGCAACTGCTTGGTGTCCTTGGGCAGACAGTAGCCGCCGTAGCCGAAGCTCGGGTTGTTGTAGTGGCTACCGATGCGCGGGTCGAGCCCCACCCCTTCGATGATCTGGCGGGTATCCAGGCCAAGGGTCTCGGCGTAGGTGTCCAGCTCGTTGAAGTAGGCCACCCGCATGGCGAGGAAGGTATTGGCGAACAGCTTGATCGCCTCGGCCTCGGTGCTGTTGGTAAACAGCACCGGAATCTCCTCCTTCACCGCGCCCTGGGTCAGCAGCCCGGCAAATGCCTCGGCGCGGGCGGAGCGCTCCCCCACGATGATTCGCGAGGGGTGGAGGTTGTCGTAGAGCGCCCTGCCCTCACGCAGAAACTCCGGCGAGAAGAGCAGGTTCTCGGTACCGTGGCGGCGGCAGGCGTCGGCGGTAAAGCCCACCGGCACGGTGGACTTGATCACCATCACCGCGGCGGGGTTGATATCGCGCACATCCTGGATCACCGCCTCGACGCTCGAGGTGTCGAAGTGGTTGGTGCGCGGGTCGTAGTCGGTGGGCGTGGCGATCAGGACAAAGTCCGCCTCGCGGTAGGCGGCTTCCTTGTCGAGCGTAGCCGTGAAGGAGAGCGCGCGATTGGCGAGAAACTCGCTGATCTCGGCATCCTCGATGGGCGAGATACCGGCATTAAGGGACTCGACCTTCTCCGGGACTATATCCAGCGCGACCACGTCGTTGTGCTGGGCCAGCAGCATGGCGTTGGAGAGGCCGACGTAGCCGGTGCCGGCGATGGCAATTTTCATGGTGATTCCTTTCGATGCTCGTTACGTCATTGATTGATTCATCGCAGGGTGACGCCCAACCGGAGAGGCCTTTGGCCTCCATTCGTCCGGCAGAGCCGGCCACCCACAATGAACCCCTACCTCCCGTCGCGAGGCAAAGCCGAGGCGGCGGACCGATCCCTCCTACAACAAAGGACTACAAGGCGGTATCCACGGCGCGGGGCTGGGTGCGGTCAAGCAGGCTATGCCAGCGGGTGAGGATGGGGGCATCGCTGTAGCTGATCTCGGCGAGCAGGCGGCGGAACTCCTGCCGCGCATTGATATCGCCGGAGTCGACCAGGCTCAGCCAGGCCTCCAGGGCGGTGATCTGCAGATGCAGGTTGCCATCCTTGCGGGCATCGCTCAGGGCCAGCTCGAGCAGCGCAACAATCTCCTCACGCGGATGACCGAGGCGGTGACGTGCCCGGGCCAGTTGTACGGCGAGCTCAGGCACGAACAGCGTGGAGCGTTCGCGAGCGAGCACCAGGGCCTGGTCGAGATACTCCTCGACACGGGCATACTCCCCCAGGGCCATGCAGGCGTCGACGTACCATAACGAGGGGCGCGCGTAGTGGTCTCGTCCGGTCAGTTCGGTGAGTTCCTCGAGGGTGGCGTCGACCTGGGCCAGGCCATCACGATCACCGGCGATGGCGCGCTGCCAGCCAAGCACGCTTCTCGACGCCATCTGCCATAGCTGCAGGTCGGAGGTTCCGGTCAGCTTGTGGGTCCGTTCGGCACGATCGGCGGCCAGATGCACATGGCCCAGCTGCCGATAGAGATTGGCGGCATACATCAGTGCCATGGCCAGGCTGCCGGGATGACCGATGCGTTCGGCGAGACGAATCGCCGACTCCACCTGGGCCTCGGCGCGCCGGTAGTCGCCGCGCAGACAGAGCGCCCAGCCCTGGAAGCAGGCCGCCGCCACCTGAGGGTGATCGGAGAACGGTAGCCACTCGATCATCATCTCGGACTCGAGCGGATTGATCTCGTCGAGATGGTCGTAGGCGAGCGGGATGCGTCCCGCCCAGTATTCGCAGCTGGCCTGAGCGTACTCGGCGAGGCGTGCATAGCGTGGATCGCCGATCTTGCGGGCGAGGTCGGCCAGGGTGGCGGCCAGGCGGAAGGCGTCGGCATGGGCGTGGCGCTGACTGCACCCCACCCACAGCCCCCACTTGACCAGGAAGGCCTGCTCCAGGTCGACGCTCTCGCCCTCCTCGGACAGCGCCTTGATCAGCTCCCGAGCACGCACGAAGCTCTCGTGGGCGGTGGGCGAGCCGTGCCCCTCCAGGGCGAAGGCGGCCTGGCCGCGTACCGTCAGCAGGCTGATCTCGCGCTCGGTCTGCCCCTCCACCTGACGCAGGCTGACCAGGCCGAGGTCGGCCATCTTCAGGGCGGTACGGTTGGCACTGACCTTGAGCGCCTCGCGGGCCGCCAGCTCGTAGTAGCGGGCGCCGCGGGCATAGTGGCCGCTGCGCCGCAGATGGGTGGCGAAGTCGCCCGGGTGGCGGCTGATCCATATCGGGAAGCGCTCCTCGATCAGCTCGACCACCTGACGGTGGATGGCGGTGCGCACATCCCGAGGACAGGAGAGATAAGCGGCCTCCTGCAGCAGCTGATGGGTAAACTGGAACTCGCGACCGGTATCGTCACCCTCGGCGGGCTCGATGATCTCCAGATGCCGCATCTGCTCCAGGGCCCGGGTCAGGCGCTGGCCGTCGAGCTCGCTACACTCTGCCAGGAAGTCGTAGCGGAAGCGGCGCCCCAGCACCGCGGCGATATGCGCCACCTCCCGGTCGCCATCGAGCTGGTCGATGCGGCTGGCCAGCAGGCCGAGCAGGCCGTGGGGCAGCTCGTCGAGCTGCACGCTGCGCCCCTCGCGGCGGTCCATGTCGACTCGGCGCACGATCTCCTGGAGATAGAGCGGCACGCCGTCGCAGCGCTCGATGATCTGACCGCGCAGGCGCGGGCTGATATGCAGGCGATAGCGCCGCGCCAGCTGGGAGAGCAGCCGCGAGGCGTGCATGGCGTCGAGCTTGCCGAGGCTGACCTGCTGGTCCCAGTGCAGCTTGGCGGGCAGGCCTTCACGGCCGTGGTGGCTGGCCACCAGCATAAAGGCGCAGTTGATGGGCAGGCGCGCCTGCAGGCCCGCCAGCACCTTGAGGCTGAGCTCGTCGAGCCACTGCAGGTCGTCGATCATCAGTACCAGGGTACGCTCGGCGGCGATCTGGCCGATCAGCCGCTGTACCAGGCCGACCACCAGCTCCACCGACTCGCCGCACTGGGCGAGCTCGGTGCCGACACTCGCCTCCCGGACGCCCAGCGCCGTCTCGAGCAGCCGGCGGCGCGCCTCGTCGGGTTCGGGCAGAGACAGGCGCTGGCACAGGGCCGTCAGGCTCTCCGCATCAAGGCTCTCGGTATCCGGGCTCTGAATATCCAGTTCATGACCCAGATGCCAGCGCAGCAGCTTGCGGGCCACCCCGTAGGGCTCCTGTATCGAGAGGCGCGTGGTGGGCTGCCAGCAGATGGTGGCGTCGCGGCTCTGCTCGAGCTGGCGAAAGCCGACCAGCAATGCCGACTTGCCCATTCCCGAGGGACCGCGCACCAGCACGCTCTGGCGCAGGCCGATGCCGGCTCGGGCCAGGGCGTCGCGCAGCGTGCGCAGCTGGGTCTCACGGCCGACCAGGCTCGGCGGCAAGGCTTCGCGCCCGCCTTCATTCGCACCAAGAACAATAGCCCGCAGGCGCACCCGGCCATCGCTGGCCACCAGCCGCGCACTCAACCGTGGCTGCAGGTCGAGGGCCGGCGGCATGTGCTGGCTGGCCTCCTGGGAGATCACCAGCTCGCTGCCCTCGGCGGCGCTCATCAGCTCCAGGGAGCCCTGGGTCACCTGTCCCAGCGGGTCGACCAGGCGCCGCTCGGGCAGATAAATCACCCGGCCGCTGTTGAGACCCGCGGCAAGCTCGATAAGCGGCGGCTCGCCCTCACCCGTCCAGTGGCGCGCCGACTCCTCCGGCAGCATGCGCCGGCAGTGTTCATAGAGCGCCACCAGCTCGGCCAGCTGGTGTGCCGGGCCGTGGGTACCGAAACAGGCCAGCCCCAGCCCGCCGGTGGCACCGGGCAACCAGAACCCCCCCAGATGATGACACTGCTCCTCCAGCCAGCGCATCAGCTCGGACTGCAGCATCAGATTGGCGCGACTGGAGGAGCGGGTCGAGAGGTCGGCCTTGAGGCGCAGGCGAATGGCCATTACCGAGAGCTGACGCTGCTCGATCTCGTCTTCCCGCAGCGGCGAGCTGTCGGGGGCCAGGGTGCGCGAGAACCCCAGGCCAGCGGCGGCGCTGGCATCGGCCTGGGCGTCGGACCAGTAGCGAGCCAGCTGCAGAAAGCCGGCCTCGGGCTGCTGACCGGATAGCGCCAGCAGCTGCAGGTAGGCGTTGTACTGCTCATGGGCCGCGGCCAGCTGGCCCTGCTCGGCGAGCTGGCGGACCAGGCGCTCGTGGAAGGGCCCGTAGCCCGAGAAACGATTGACCAGCGCCTCGAGCAGCGTGTCGGGCACGCTATCGAAGCGCTCGAGCCCCGCTTCGGTGAAGCGAATCACGCGTTGACGCCAGTCGTTGCGCACCTGTACCAGCCAGCGCTGAAACTCGGGGCAGTGGCTGATCTGCAACTCCTCCACCAGGTCACCCTGGTAGTGTTCGAGCAGCGCGTCCAGTGTCGAGAGCTCGCGCTCACCCTCGAGCAGCTGCTGGATATCCTGCAGGTCGAGGGACCAGTGCGAAGGCAGCTGGAAAGCGATGGTCTGGCGGGAGACGACCAGCACCTCGTCGGCGTGTTCTCCCAGTGACTGACGCAAGCAGTGCAGCGCATGACGCAGGTTGGTGCGTCCCGACGAGAGCCCCTGGTCGGGCCAGAGCAATTCGGCCAGGGTCGCCCGGCTAACCGGCTGGTGGTGCAGCAACAGGTAGACCAGCAGCGCCTTGACCTTGTCGTAGCTGAACTGGGTCAGCGTGTCCTCGCCGAGAGAGAGCGAGAAGTGGCCGAAGAGTGTCAACCGCACCGCGGCAGGGGTGTCGGCTGCGTCGGAAGCATCCCGCATCATGGTATTCCTGCGTCCTTGACGGTGAGCCGGGATCAGGCCGGTACACCGCTATGAAAACGAAAGGCCGTATCCGGCTCTTGTATCAGCTCGACTTCGCGCTCGGCGAAGAAGGCAATTCGCGGCTCGATCGGGGCATCGCTCAGGTGCCGAGCCAGCATCAGGTAGTCCTCGTAGTGGCGACCCTCTGACTTAACCAGAGTGCGGTAGAACTTGGCAAGCTCCGCATCGAGGTGAGGTATCAGCCGCGCGAAGCGCTCGCAGCTGCGCGCCTCGATCAGGGCACCGATGATCAGGATATCGACCAGCCGCTCGGGGTCATTGGCGCGCACATGGCGACGCAACCCCTCGGCGTAGCGCGAGGCACTCAGATGGCAGTAGGCGATGCCGCGGGCCTCCATCAGCTTGACCACCTGCTCGAAGTGCAGCAGCTCCTCGCGGGCCAGCTGGCTCATCTTGGTCAGCAGCAGCGGCTGGTCCACGTAGCGGTAAAGCAGGCTCATGGCAGTGGAGGCCGCCTTCTTCTCGCACTGGGCGTGGTCGATCAGCAGCAGCTCGGGGTTTTCCAGCGCCCACGCCACCCAGGCATCGGGGGTGCGGCAGCCAAGGAATGTCAGCAGCTCATCGGACAGCAGCGCCTCGGCATCGGCCTTTACGGCGGCAGGCTCGGACAGGGTCTCGGACATGATCGGTTCGCGTCTCACCGGGTGAAGATAACGTTAAAACGTTATGGTAGCGCGAAGCGCCCTCGGATAGGAGGGCGTTAGACCTTGGTTGAAAAAATCGAATTGAAAAAACGGGTGGGAAGATCGGCGCCAACCCTTGCGACATAAGGTTACGACGAACCCCCTCGCTGATATGAGCATGCAGCAGGGATCGGCCCGTCGCCTCTTCTGCGCATCACGACGGGTGGCCTCGGGCGCTACTCCCCTTCCCGGTAAAGCTTCTGGATGCTGGAGAAGTCGAGGCTGCCGCTGCCCTGGGCGCTATGCAGGGCGAAAAGGTTACGGGCCTGAGAGCCCATGGGCACGGTGGATTTGGAACCCAGCGCGAGCTCCCAGGCGAGGCCGAGATCCTTGGCCATCAGATCGGTGAGGAAGCCGCCCTGGTAGTCGCGGCTGGCGGCGGAGCCTTCCATCACGCCGGGCCAGGGATTGTAGACGTTGAGTGCCCAATTGCCGCCGCTGCTCTGCTTCATGATCTCGGAGAGCACGGCCGGGTCCATGCCGTTCTTGACCCCCAGCGCCAGGGCCTCGGCGGTGCCGCTCATCAGAATACCGAGCAGCATGTTGTTGCAGATCTTGGCGACCTGGCCGGCACCGCTCTCGCCGGCATGGAAGATGTTCTTGCCCATGGCCTCGAGCACCGGCCTGGCCTGTTCGAAGCCTTCGGCGCTGCCGCCGACGATAAAGGTCAGGGCACCCGCCTTGGCACCGCCTACGCCGCCGGAGACCGGGGCGTCGAGCCAGGTCAGGCCATGCTCCCTGGCGGCGGCAGCGACTTCGCGCGCATCCTCCGGCGAGATGGTGGAGGCGTCGATGATCAGCGGCTTGCTCTCCAGGCTTTCCAACAGACCAGGGGTACCCTCACGCCCCAGGTAGAGGCTCCTAACGTGGACGCCGGCGGGCAGCATGGAGATGATCACCTCGGCGCCCTTCGCGGCGGCCTCGGCGGTCTCGGCGCGCTTGGCACCCTCGCTCTCCAGCGCCTGCATAGCGCTCTCGACCAGGTCGAAGACGGTGACGCTATGGCCGGCCTTGACCAGGTTGCTGGCCATGGGGGCGCCCATATTGCCGAGGCCGATAAAGGCGATATTCATAATTAATTCCTTGTGATTGTTGCGTTGTATATGGGGTCTCATTTGGGGTCAGACCCCATGGCTTGGGGTCTGACCCCGAAGCTCAATTCGCTACCCCACCCGCTGGCCATGGCCCAGGTCACGCAGCGGATGCTCCTCGCTGGTCCAGGGGGATTCGAACATGGCGTCGATAAAGGTGGCGGGGACGCTGGCGACGTCGCGGTAGGTCCACCGGGGATTCTTGTCCTTGTCGATCAAAAGCGCCCGCACGCCTTCGACGAAGTCGCCGAGGCGACCGCACTGCACCGAGAGCATCAGCTCATCGCGGAAGGCGTCGGCGAGGCTGGTGTGGGCGTGGCGCTCGAGCATGCGCCATACCAGATGGGCGCTGATCGGGCAGCCACTGGCCAGACGCTTGCGGTTGGCGGCGAGCCACTTATCGTCGCTGTCATCGGCCAGGATGCGTGACACGGCGGTCTCGACATCGACATTGCCGACCAGCGCCTGAATGGTGTCCTGGTGCGGGGACACCTGCCCTTCCGGCGCCTGCTCGCGCGCCTCGAAACGGTCGATCACGGCCTGAACGGCGGCGCGCCGTGCCTTCGCGCCGCGATCGCCAAAGTCGGCCTCCCCCAGTGCGTCGAGCAGCGCCGCGCGGCGCTCACGGGGGATGAAGTGATCTCCCAGGCCGAGATCCAGGGCATCCCGGGCATTGAGCTGGGCGCCGGTAAGCCCCAGGTAGGCCCCCACGCCCGGCGGCATGCGGTTGAGGAACCAGCTGGCGCCGATATCCGGATAGAGCCCGATGGTGATCTCGGGCATGGCGATCAGCGTGGTCTCGGTGACGAGGCGATGGGACGCCCCGGCCGTCAGGCCCAGGCCGCCGCCCATGACGATGCCATCCGCCCACACCATCACCGGCTTGGGAAAGGTGTGGATGCGGTAGTCGAGCCGGTACTCCAGGGTGAAGTAGGTCGCTGGCAATTCGCTGTCGCGACCCGACCCGCGGTTGTCACCCTCCTCATTGAGGGCTCGATAGAGCGCGACCACGTCGCCACCGGCGCAGAAGGCCTTCTCACCACTGCCCTCGATCCATACCGCGACGATATTGCGATCCACCGACCAGGCCTCGAGCTTGGCATCGAGCTGACGCGCCATCTCGAGTGACAGCGAGTTGAGCGAGCGCGGGGCATTGAGGGTGGCGACGCCGATGCGCCCACCGTCGGCGGTGGGCCGCTCCTCGAAGAGCACGGGAAGATCCGTCATCCTGGTCTCCTTATGGCTTTATCCAGGCGAGTTGTTTTGTTCGGGCGAGCTTATTGCAGCGATTCGATCACGCCGTCGGCGAGCAGGCGCCGCGCGACGATCAGACGCATGATCTCGTTGGTCCCCTCGAGAATCTGGTGAACGCGGGTATCGCGCACCAGGCGCTCCAGGGGGTACTCGCGGATATAACCATAACCGCCATGCAGCTGCAGGGCCTCGTTGCAGACAGTGAACCCCATGTCGGTGGCGAAACGCTTGGCCATGGCACAGTGGGCGGTGGCCTCGGGGTCACCATTGTCCAGGCGCCAGGCGGCGTGACGCACCATCAGGCGCGCGGCGGTGAGCTCGCTGGCCATATCGGCAAGCTTGAACTGCAGCGCCTGGAACTGGTTGAGCTCACGCCCGAACTGCTTGCGCTCGGCCAGGTAGTCGCGCGAGAGAGCCAGCGCCTGCTGAGCGGCGCCCAGTGAGCAGCTGGCGATATTGAGGCGCCCACCGTCGAGGCCCTTCATGGCGAACTTGAAGCCCTCGCCTTCCGCGCCCAGGCGGTTGGTGACCGGCACCCGGACGCCGTCGAAGCTGACCAGGCGGGTCGGCTGACTCTTCCAGCCCATCTTCTCCTCGTTCTTGCCATACTCGATACCGGCGGCATCGGCAGGCACCACGATGGCCGAGACGCCCCCGGCACCGCTGTCCGGCGCCCCGGTGCGAGCCATCACCACCAGCACCTCGGTGGCACCGGCCCCGGAGATAAACATCTTCGAGCCGCTCAGCACATACTCGTCGCCCTCGCGCACGGCCTTGGTGCGCAGGCTGGCGGCATCCGAGCCGGCACCGGGCTCGGTGAGACAGTAGGAACCCAGCGCCTCGCCGGCTACCATGGCGGGCACCCAGGCCTCGCGCAGGGCATCATCGCCCCAGTTGGCGATCATCCAGGTCACCATATTGTGGATGGTGAGGTAGGCGGTGGTGGCCACACAGCCCTGGGCGAGCTGCTCGAAGATCAGCGAGGCCTCCAGTCGCGAGAGCCCCAGGCCGCCATGCTCCTCGGGGGTATAGATACCCAGGAAGCCGGCCTCCCCCGCCCGGCGAATCACGTCAACCGGAAAATGAGCGTTGGCGTCCCACTCGGCGGCATGGTCGGCGAGCTCGGCCCGGGCGAAGTCTGCCGCGGCCTGGGCCAGTGCCTTCTGGTCATCGGTCAAGGAGAAGTCCATGGAAGGTTCCTCGTCTCGTTGTTATGAAAGTAATTATGAACGTAGTTATGCACGTAGCTATGAAGTGATGCCTTGATCGGGTGCAGTGGGCAAGTGCGATACGCCAGTACTGCAAGCAGGTGCAGGGCCACTCGATATCATGAACCGTTATCATGAACACTTGTCATGCACATTGTAGTGGCGTGCTTCGCGGCCGTGATATCTGGCGCTACGGGTTAGTGGCACCAACCTAGCACTTGCTTGGTTTATCCCATATCAACCCATGGTCTAACAAGACCTTTACGTTAACGTAAACCTCGGCTAGTGTTGCCTGAAGGCGGGCGAGCCACGCTCCGCTTGCCAATAACAAACGGAAGACACACATGACTCAACCACCCTCCTCCTCGGCTCCCGCCACTGCACAGGACGGGCCGCTGCCACGCCAGCGACGCACCTACAGCATCGGCGAACTGGCCAAGATGTTCGAGGTCACCACGCGCACCATCCGCTTCTATGAGCAGGAAGGGCTACTGGCCCCCGAGCGTCGTGGCCAGACTCGCATCTATGATGAGAAGGATCGCGTGCGCCTGAAGCTGACCCTGCGCGGCAAGCGCCTGGGCTTCTCGCTGGCCGAGATCCGCGAGGTGGTCATGATGTATGACGCCATGCCCGACGGGAACCGGCGCCAACTGCGACGCCTTATCGAGATCCTGACCGACAAGCGCCGCAACCTGGAGCGCCAGCTGGAGGATATTCGGCTGATGCAGCTCGAGCTCGACGATGTCGAGCGCCGCGCCCGGGATGTGCTGGCGAGCCTCGGCGATAGCGATTGAGCCGGCAGTCGCCAGGATCCAGGCCGTGCTGTCCAGACGCCCAACAATTTCAGCAACAATTTCAGCAACAAGCGCGAGACACGCTCATGACACGCCAACTCAACTCGATCAGCTATGTCAGCGGCACCAGTGATACCCCGCTCAAGGGCCAGACCATCGGTGACTGCTTCGACGAGACCGTCGCTCGCTTCCCCGACGGTGACGCCCTAATCAGCCGTCACCAGGGGCTTCGCTATACCTGGAAGGAGCTCCAGGAGGCCGTCGATCAGGCCGCCCGCGCCCTGCTCGCCATCGGCGTGCAGAAAGGCGAACGAGTGGGCATCTGGTCGCCGAACTGTGCCGAGTGGACCATTACCCAGTTCGCCACGGCCAAGATCGGCGCCATTCTGGTCAATATCAACCCCAGCTATCGCACCCATGAGCTGGAGTACGCCCTCAAGCAATCCGGCGCCTCGACGCTGGTCCTGCAGGGGGTCTTCAAGAGCTCCGACTATGTGGCGACCCTGGCAGAGCTGGCACCGGAGCTCCATGAAGAGCTGGCACCGGAGCTCCATGAAGAGCTGCGCGACGGAGGACCGAGCACCCTCAAGAGCGCCAGGCTTCCGGAGCTCAAGCGCGTCATCTGCCTGGATGGCGACCGCGCCCTGACCGGCATGTTCAGCTGGCAGTCGATGCTGGCTCACGCCGACGAGGTCTCCGCCGAGCACCTCGCCGAGGTGCAGGCCAGCCTGCAGTTCGACGACCCGATCAATATCCAGTACACCTCCGGCACCACCGGCGCGCCCAAGGGTGCCACCCTCTCCCATCACAATATCCTCAACAACGGTTTCTTCGTGGCGCGCACCATCGCGCTCACCGACCAGGACCGCATGGTGATCCCGGTACCGCTCTACCACTGCTTCGGCATGGTGATGGGCAACCTGGGCTGCATGACCCATGGTGCCACCATGATCTATCCGGGGGATGGCTTCGACCCCGAGCAGACCCTGCGTGCGGTCTCCGAGGAGAAGGCGACCACCCTCTATGGCGTGCCGACCATGTTCATCGCCGAGCTGGAGCACCCGGATTTCGAGAGCTTCGATCTCTCGCACCTGCGTACCGGCATCATGGCGGGCTCCATCTGCCCCATCGAGGTGATGCGCAAGGTGATCGATCGCATGAACATGCAGGACGTCACCATCTGCTACGGCATGACCGAGACCAGCCCGGTGAGCCTGCAGACCGAGACCGACGCCCCGCTGGAGAAGCGCGTCACCACCGTGGGCACCATTCACCCCCACCTGGAGGTCAAGCTGGTCAGCCCCGAGACCGGCGCCGTGGTGCCCCGTGGCGAGACCGGCGAGCTCTGCACCCGCGGCTACAGCGTGATGCTCGGCTACTGGAACAACCAGGAGGCCACCGACAAGGCCATCGATGAGGCGGGCTGGATGCATACCGGCGACCTCGCCACCATGGATGACGAGGGGTATGTGGCGATCGTCGGGCGCATCAAGGACATGATCATCCGCGGCGGCGAGAACATCTATCCGCGCGAGATCGAGGACTTCCTCTACACCCACCCCGCCGTCTCGGATGTGCAGGTAATCGGCGTCCCGGACGAGAAGTATGGCGAGGAGGTGATGGCCTGGATCAAGCTGACCGATGGCGAGGCGCTGAACGAGGAGGAGCTCAAGGCCTTCTGCAAGGGCAAGATCGCCCACTACAAGGTGCCGCGCTACGTGAAGTTTGTCGATGAGTTCCCGATGACCGTCACCGGCAAGATCCAGAAGTTCAAGATGCGTGAGGAAGCCGTGCATGAGCTTGGCTTGAAGTAGGTGCCAAGCGACCAAGCGAAAAAAAGTAGAAAGGGAAACCCCGCGGGCCTTAAGGGCCCGCGGGGTTTTTGATGACGACAACCGAGGTATGGCGCATTCCGTAGGAGGGAGGCTCTGCCTCGCGACTGGAGACCGTAGGCCTCCTCACAGTAGCTCCAGAGTGCTCATCAACACCGCCGAGGCGCCTTGGGGCGCCAATCGCGATGCGGAGCCGCTTCGGCGGTCCAATCCCTCCTACCACACCCCCAAACCCGGCGAAGCCGGATTACATCCCCTTCGGCGCGAAGATCCCCGGGGCGTTGCGCCAGTAGCCCTTGATATCCATGCCGAAGCCGTACACGTAGCGGTCGGCCACCTCCAGGCTGCAGTAGTCCGCCTTGAGGCCGGGCACCGCCTTGCGGTCGTGCTGCTTGTCGACCAGCACGGCGGTGCTGACGCTGGCCGCCCCCGCCTCGCGGCAGTAGTCGAGGATGGCGGCCAGGGTCGCGCCCTCGTCGAGGATATCATCGACGATCACCACATGGCGTCCGGCCATGGGAATCTCGGGCGATACTCTCCAGAACAGCTCGCCACCCCGGGTCTTGCCGCGGTAGCGGGTGGCATGCAGGTAATCCACCTCCAGCGGGAAGCCGAGACGGGTCAGCAGATGACCGGTGGTAATCAGCCCGCCATTCATCACGCAGTAGAAGACCGGCAGCTTGTCACCCAAGTCACGGGTGATCTCCTCCGCCATGCGGTCGAGGGCGCGCTCGACCTCCTCCTGGCTGATCAGGCAGTCGGCGCTGGCCATCAGGTCGCGCATATCGGTCAGCGATTGATGGGTCTCGGGATCGAGTCGGGGCATCAGAAAGTCTCGTGGTTAATCGATATCGGGGACAGTCCTCGTGACAGGGGACTGTCCCGGTGGGCCATGGTTACCCCATGGCCTCGAGATGGGCATGCAGGCGGCGCCAGCGAGAGAGGGCCGACAGGCTCTCCAGTGCCGGCCGTGCCCGCGCGAAACTGAGCTTCGAGAGGCGCGGGGTGGCGCGGTGGTCACGGCAGGCATCGAGCACTTCCAGGGCGGCCTGGCGATCATTGCAGACCAGCAGCATGTCACAGCCGGCGGTGAGTGCCGCCCGGGCACGCTCGGCGGGAGAGCCCGCCGAGGCAGCACCGGCCATGCTCAGGTCGTCGGAGAAGATCACGCCCCGGAAGCCCAGGCTTTCCCGCAGCATGCCGAGCCAGGCCGGCGAGAAGCCCGCGGGACGGCTGTCGAAGTCGGAGTAGACGACATGGGCGGGCATCACGGCGTCGAGCCGCGAGGCCAGCCGCGCGAAAGGCACCAGATCGTGGGCACGCAACGCCTCAAGGGGGCGGTCATCGACCGGCAGCTCGTGATGGGAGTCGGCCGCCACGCCGCCATGCCCCGGGAAGTGCTTGCCCACCGCCACCATGCCGGCCTCGTGGAGGCCGTCGACAAAGGCGCCGGCCAGCGTCGTCACGGCCTCGGGAGAGGAGGAGAAGCTGCGATCGCCGATCACCGTGGAGGTGCCACCATCCACATCGAGCACCGGCGCGAAGGTAAGATCGAGACCGCAGGCGGCCATCTCCATGCCCAGCAGCCAGCCGGCGTCCTGACACAGGCGCCGGGTCTCCTCCGGCCGGGTATCCGCATCACGCCCCAGGCGGCGCATGGCGGGCAGCCGCGTCACCCCCTCGCGAATCCGCTGAACGCGCCCGCCCTCCTGGTCGATGCCGATCAGAAGGCTGGGCCGCAGCCGACGAATCGAGTCACACAGCTTGCGGACCTGGCCGGCCGAGTCGACATTGCGGGCGAACAGGATCACGCCGCCGACCTCCGGGCGACACAGCAGGTCGGCCTCATCGGCCGTCAGTCGCGTGCCCTCCAGATCCAGCATCACCGGCCCCAAGGGCTGTCTATGAGTCTGTGACACGGGTGTCTGAGACATGATCAGACCTCCTGGGAAGCAGAAGAGAGATGCGCCGGCACCGGCGCCTGCATGGCGGCGACCACCACCGGGCGCAGGCGGCGCACCAGGTCGCGCACCGTGACATGCTCCGCGTAGTCCTTCTCGGCGATATCACGCAGCGCATCCAGGCCCGAGAGGGTGAAGATCACCGAGCCGAGCATGAAGTGCAGGCGCCAGAAGCGCTCGCTATCGGGCAGCTCCGGCGTGGCCTGGCGAATCAGCACGGTGAAGCGCGTAAAGACGCTGCCATACTCCTCCTGAATATAGCGGCGCAGGTGACTCTGGGCCTGACTGTAGGCGAGTCCGAGCAGACGCATGAACACCTTGAGGCTATTGCGCTCTGCCGGCACCTCCAGCACGCTGCTGGCCATGGTCTCGAGCAGACGCTCCAGCGGTATGGCCTGGTCGCCGTAGTGCGCCTCGAGCTCGTCCAGGGCACGATGAAAGCGCTCGGTAAAGGGGTCGAGATAGCGCGCGAAGACCGCCTGAATCAACGATTTCTTCGAGCCGAAATGGTAGTTCACCGCCGCCAGGTTGACCTTGGCCTTGCTGGTAATGGTGCGCAGCGATGTCTCGGCGAAGCCGCGCTCGGCGAACAGCACCTCGGCGGTGTCGAGGATCCGGGTGACGGTATCATTCTGTGCCATGCTGGGTGCGTCCAGTTATAAACATTTGTTTGAAATTTAGCGCAATTCTACGCTAGTCGGCAGTTTGGGCTCAACGCTCGGATAACGCATCGTTTAAAACGGTCCATGCAGATGTTGTTCAGGGGCCCTGGTCGGCCAGGAACACGGCTGACCGCCTCCGGATTACTGTACGGAACGTCATGCTGTATACTTGATCAATACGCTTGCGCCATTCGCACAGGAGGTTCCCATGGCTCGTCCGCTGACCCAGCGCCAACAGAACGTCTACGACTTTATCGTCAAGACCATGCAGGAGCTCGGTTATCCACCGACCCGAGCGGAGATCTCCCGAGCGATGGGCTATCGTTCGCCCAATGCCGCCGAGGAGCACCTCCGCGCCCTCGAGCGCAAGGGCGCCATCCGCATGATCTCCGGCACCTCACGGGGGATTCGACTGCCCGCACAGGAAGCGGAGGCCGAGACCGAGGAGGCCCCGGCGCGGCAGCTGCCGATCATCGGTGAAGTGGCGGCGGGCAGCCCGATCCTGGCCGCCGAGCATATCGATCGCTACTGCCCGCTGCCCCCGGAGTATTTCACGCCCCGGGCCGACTACCTGCTGCGAGTTCGTGGCCTGTCGATGAAGGAGATCGGCATCCTCGAGGGCGACCTGCTGGCGGTGCACCGCACCGACCGAGTGCGCAATGGCCAGCTCGTGGTGGCGCGCCTGGAGGATGAGGTGACGGTGAAGCGCTTCCAGCGCAAGGGGCACCAGGTGACCCTGGTGGCGGAAAATGCCGATTTCGCGCCCATCAAGGTCGACCTGCGGCACGACCCGCTGGAGATCGAAGGCATCGGCGTTGGCGTGATCCGTGGCGGCAACGGTCAATCCCTCTCCTGAGCGCAAGATCCTCCACGCCGACTGCGACTGCTTCTATGCGGCGGTGGAGATGCGCGACAACCCCGCGCTGCGCGACATTCCGCTGGCCATCGGCGGGAGCGTCGACCGGCGCGGGGTGATCGCCACCTGCAACTACCCGGCACGGGCCTTCGGCATCCATTCGGCGATGCCCACGGCCCGTGCGCTACGCCTCTGCCCTCACCTCACCCTGCTGCGCGGCGACTTCGACAAGTATCGCGAGGTCTCGCGCCAGATCCAGGCGATCTTCCATGAGCTGACCCCCCTGGTGGAACCGCTCTCCCTGGACGAGGCGTTTCTCGATGTCACCGGCGTGGAGCGTTTCTCGGGCAGCGCCACCTGGATGGCGCAGTGGATCAAGCAGGAGAGCCTCAGGCGTACCGGAATCACCATCTCGGTAGGCGCGGCCTCCAGCAAGTTCCTGGCCAAGATCGCCAGTGACTGGGAGAAGCCCGATGGTCTGACCGTCATTCCTCCACACCGGGTCGAGGAGTTCGTCAGCGCGCTGTCGGTAAAAAAACTCCACGGCGTGGGCCCGGCCACCGGCGCTCGCCTGGATGCCCTGGGCATCGACACCTGCGCCGAGCTGCGCAAGCTGCCCATCGAGCGGCTGGTGGAGGAGTTCGGCAAGTTCGGCAAGCGCCTCTTCGAACTGGCCCGCGGCATCGACGACCGTCCGGTCAAGCCCGAGCGCGAGCGCAAGTCGGTCAGCGTGGAGACCACCTTCTCCCGCGACCTGCCCGACCTCGCCCACTGCCGGGAGGCACTGTTGCCGCTGTGCGAGAAGCTGGAGGAGCGCCTGGCGCGCCACGGCCACCCCGCACTCGCCGGCATCGTCATCAAGGTGCGCTTCGATGACTTCAGCCTGACGACCCTGGAGAGCCGTGGCCTGGCGCCCTCCCCCGAGAACTACTCCAGACTACTGGAGCAAGCCTGGCGGCGCGGCCAGCGCCCGGTGCGCCTGCTCGGCGTCGGCACCCGGCTGGTGGAGGCCGATGCGAGGCGCCAGCTCAATCTGCCGTTGTGAGCCCTCCCCTTTAGGGGTCAGACCCCAAAAAGGGGAGGATCCTGTAGCCCAACCCACATCCCGCCGACCAAAGTGCAAGGCCCGCCAGCATGGGCTTCTCTTAACATTGTCGACAGTCTCGCGTAGAATCGCCGCCACCTGAAACGGGGACTTCCACCCCTGTTCCACGCGCCAGAGGCTTGTTCCGGTGGTGTTTCTACCGGGTAGCGACTCTACCGGGTCACGACTCTATCGGGTCGCGATTCCACCGGGTCGTGACACTCTGGCCCCACACGCAATGAGGGCCCTAACGTGCTTGAAGCCTATCGCCAACATGTCGAGGAGCGTGCCGCCGAAGGCGTGCCGCCTAAGCCGCTGAACGCCGAGCAGGTCGCCGCCCTGGTGGAACTGCTGAAGACTCCGCCGGCCGGTGAAGAGGAGTTTATCCTCGACCTGCTGACCAACCGCGTCCCGCCGGGCGTCGACGAGGCCGCCTACGTCAAGGCCGCTTTCCTGACCGCCATCGCCAAGGGCGAGGCCGAGTCCCCGCTGATCGACAGGGTCCACGCCGTCAAGCTGCTGGGCACCATGCAGGGCGGCTACAACATCGCCTCGCTGGTCGAGCTGCTCGACGACGCCGACCTGGCCAGGGAAGTGGGCGAGCAGCTCAAGCACACCCTGCTGATGTTCGACGCCTTCCACGACGTGGAAGAGCGTGCCAAGGCGGGCAACGCCGTGGCCAGGGAAGTCATCCAGTCCTGGGCCGACGCCGAGTGGTTCCTCGCAAAGCCAAAACTGGACGAGAAGATCACTCTGACTGTCTTCAAGGTGCCAGGCGAGACCAACACCGACGACCTCTCCCCGGCCCCGGATGCCTGGTCGCGCCCGGATATCCCGGTGCACGCCAACGCCATGCTCAAGAACGAGCGTGACGGCATCGAGCCGGAGGAGCCGGGCGTCAAGGGTCCCCTCAAGCAGATCGAGGAAGTGAAGGCCAAGGGCTTCCCGGTGGCCTACGTCGGCGACGTGGTCGGCACCGGTTCCTCGCGCAAGTCTGCCACCAACTCCGTGCTGTGGTTCTTCGGTGACGATATCCCCAACGTGCCGAACAAGCGCGCCGGCGGCTTCTGCTTCGGCGGCAAGATCGCGCCGATCTTCTTCAACACCATGGAAGACTCCGGCGCCCTGCCGGTCGAGATGGACGTCGAGAAGCTCGAGATGGGCGACGTCATCGACGTCTACCCCTATGAGGGCAAGGTGTGCAAGCACGGCAGCGATGAGGTGCTCACCACCTTCGAGCTCAAGACCCAGCTGATCCTCGACGAGGTGCGTGCCGGTGGCCGTATCCCGCTGATCATCGGTCGCGGCCTGACCACCAAGGCGCGCGAGTCCCTGGGCCTGCCCGCCTCCGACGTCTTCCGCCTGCCCGAGCAGCCCGCCGACACCGGCAAGGGCTTCACCCTGGCCCAGAAGATGGTCGGCAAGGCCTGCGGCCTGGACGGCGTGCGCCCCGGCATGTACTGCGAGCCGAAGATGTCCACCGTGGGTTCTCAGGACACCACCGGCCCGATGACCCGCGACGAGCTCAAGGACCTGGCGTGTCTCGGCTTCCAGGCCGACCTGGTGATGCAGTCCTTCTGCCACACCACCGCCTACCCGAAGCCGGTCGACGTGGATACCCACCACACCCTGCCCGACTTCATCATGAACCGCGGCGGCGTCTCCCTGCGCCCGGGTGACGGCATCATCCACTCCTGGCTGAACCGCATGCTGCTGCCCGACACCGTGGGCACCGGTGGCGACTCCCACACCCGCTTCCCGCTGGGCATCTCCTTCCCCGCCGGCTCCGGCCTGGTGGCCTTCGCCGCCGCGACCGGCGTGATGCCGCTGGACATGCCGGAGTCCGTGCTGGTGCGCTTCAAGGGCAAGCGTCAGCCGGGCGTCACCCTGCGTGACCTGGTCCACGCGATCCCCTACTACGCGATCCAGGACGGCCTGCTGACCGTCGAGAAGTCCGGCAAGAAGAACGCCTTCTCCGGTCGCGTGCTGGAGATCGAGGGTCTCGAGGACCTCACCGTGGAGCAGGCCTTCGAGCTCTCCGACGCCTCCGCCGAGCGTTCCGCCGCCGGCTGTACCATCACCCTGTCCGAGGACAGCGTGACCGAGTACCTCAAGTCCAACATCACCCTGCTCAAGTGGATGATCGCCAACGGCTACGGCGACCGCCGTACCATCGAGCGCCGCATCCAGGGCATGGAGGAGTGGCTGGCCGACCCGAGCTTGATGCGCGCCGACAAGGATGCCGAGTACGCCGAGATCATCGAGATCGATCTCGACGAGCTCAAGGAACCGGTACTCTGTGCGCCCAACGACCCGGACGACGCCCGCCTGCTCTCCGAGGTGGCCGGCGAGAAGATCGACGAGGTGTTCATCGGCTCGTGCATGACCAACATCGGCCACTTCCGCGCCGCGGGCAAGCTGCTCGAGAAGCAGCCGGCCGGCAGCCTGAAGACCCGCCTGTGGCTGGCACCGCCGACCAAGATGGACCAGCACCAGCTGACCGAAGAGGGCTACTACGGTATCTATGGTCGTGCCGGGGCACGCATGGAGATGCCGGGCTGCTCGCTGTGCATGGGTAACCAGGCGCGCGTCGCCGCCAAGAGCACCGTGGTCTCCACCTCCACCCGTAACTTCCCGAACCGCCTGGGCGACGGTGCCAACGTCTACCTCGCCTCTGCGGAACTCGCGGCCGTGGCCGCCGTGGAAGGCCGCCTGCCCAGCGTCGACGAATACCGCCGTTATATGAGCGAGTTCGACGCCATGGCCGGCGAGATCTATCGCTACATGAACTTCCACGAGATCGAGGAGTATCAGAACGCCGCCTCCAATGTGATCCCGATCGCTCAAGAGGCCTGAGTGTCGCGGTTCTGATATCCTCAGCTTCGACTCCGATGCTCGCAACATCGTAGGCCGCCGTCCGCGGCGGCCCGGGTCTCAACCCCGAAAGTCGATGAACGAAGCGCCCCTCACGGGGCGCTTTTTTTGTGTCACCCGCTGGTGGGGTGCGGCTCATTCGCGCCGGGCGATAACCGTCGCCGAATACCGACGCCATTCTACCAACGGTAACTAATTCAAACTTTAGTATTACATGCATATTTACTAAGGTGAGGGCTCCGCACGTCGAGGTGGCACTGCCATCCGGGTGTTCCCACTTGATTAATGATGAGGAGCCTCTCATGTCGATCCAGTACACCACCGCACTGCGTCCCCTGTCCCTTGGCGGTCTGGTGATCGCCGCCATCTCCCTCTCCCCGCTGGCCCTGGCGGAGGGAGCCGAACACCGCGGTCTCTACCTGGGGGCTGGCGCCGGCTTCGGTTCGCTCGAGAACGATCGGGATGAAGTCGCCGATTTCGTCGAAGGGGGTGTCGAGGACTTCGACATCGACGATGACGATAACGTCACCAAGTTCTTCGTGGGCTATGACCTCAACCGCTACCTCGCCGTGGAAGGCTTCTACAGTGACCTCGGTGAGGTGCGTTTGAAGGGCAACGATGCCGTCAACGCCGAGCTCGAGTCCCAGGCCTATGGCGCGAGCCTTGTCGGCAAGCTGCCGCTCACCGACTGGTTCACGCTCTTCGGCAAGGCCGGCCTGGCGCACTGGGAGACGCAGACCAACGGCAACCTCGGCAACTTCCAGCAGGAGCTCAGCGACCAGGACGGTACCGACCCGGTATACGGAGTCGGCGCCCAGTTCCAGCTGGACCCCATGCTGCTGCGCGCCGAATACGAGCGCTACGACTTCGATAGTGACTATACCGTCGATGCCTTCACGGCCTCCGTGGGCTGGCGCTTCTAAGCCCGGTCACGGGGCTAGATAGCGCCGGCACCTGTGGCATGATGATGTGACTATCACAGGCACATCGACCTTGAGCCAGATCGCTGCTTCCATTGTGATTCCGACCGCTCAAGAGGCCTGAGTGCCACGACTCTGACACCCGCAGCTTCGACTCCGATGCTCGCACCATCGTAGGCCGCCGTCCGCGGCGGCCCGACCTGAAGCCAAGACTTGAGGCCGAAGTCGATAAGCGAAGCGCCCCATCCGGGGCGCTTTTTTCTCCGTGGAGTGACGTGAACCTTGTCGGTAGGCGGGATCGGCCCGGCATCCCGGCTCCGCATCGCGGCCGAAGGGCTCCCCCGGATGACAGCACCAAGATCGGCAACACCGTCGAGGCGCCCGTCGCGATGGGGGAGCCTCCCTCCTACCATGCCACCCCCAGCCTAAGCGCCATTTCCAGCCCAAGTGCCATCTCCAGCCTAAGTGCCATCGGCGCCGAGGCGACAGTCTCGAACAGTCACGGTAGGATGGATATTGATCCCTTCTTGCTAAAGGAGCCTTGTCATGAATCAGGACGCGTTTCAGCACAGCATCCGCACGCTGCTCAAGAATGTCGGGGTGAATACCCAGCAGGAGATCGAGAAGGCCGTTCGGCAGGCGATCGACGAGGGCAAGCTGAAGGGCGACGAGCATCTGCCGGCGCGTGTCACCGTGACGGTCGACGGCATCGACCTGGCACTGACCTTCGACAGGGATATCACCCTTGAGTGAGGCGCGGGACCGTACGGTCATTCGCGTCGAGGGGCTGGGCAAGACCTTCTCGGGGGGCTTCGAAGCCCTCAAGGATGTCGACCTGGAGATCCGCCGTGGCGAGATCCTCGCCCTGCTCGGCCCCAACGGGGCGGGCAAGACCACCCTGATCAGCGTGATCTGCGGGCTGGTCAACCCGAGTCGCGGGCGCGTGCTGGTCGATGGCCACGACAATGTGCGCGAGTTTCGAAAGGCCCGGGCGCGCATCGGCCTGGTGCCCCAGGAACTGACCAACGATGCCTTCATCAAGGTGTGGGATACGGTGAGCTTCAGCCGCGGGCTGTTCGGCAAGCCGAAGGATCCCGCGCATATCGAGAAGGTTCTGCGCTCGCTGTCGCTGTGGGAGAAGCGCAACAACCGCCTGATTACCCTCTCCGGCGGCATGAAGCGTCGGGTGCTGATCGCCAAGGCGCTGGCCCACGAGCCCGAGATCCTGTTTCTCGACGAGCCCACCGCCGGGGTCGATGTCGCCCTGCGCCGCGATATGTGGGAGGTGGTGCGAGCGCTGCGCGACAGCGGGGTGACCATCATCCTCACCACGCACTATATCGAGGAGGCCGAGGAGATGGCCGACCGCATCGGGGTGATCCGCTCGGGGGAGCTGGTGCTGGTGGAGAACAAGCAGGCGCTGATGCAACAACTCGGTCGCAAGGAGCTCACCCTCCATCTGCGTGACCCGCTGGACTCGGTGCCTCCCCGCCTCGCCCGTCATCGCCTGACGCTGGCCGAGGAGGGGCACGCCCTGGTCTACGCCTATGACGCCACGGCAGACGAGGATGATGGCACCGGTATCGCCGGCCTGCTGGCCGATCTGGAGGCGGCGGGCATCGCCGTCAAGGATCTGCACACTCGCCAGAGCTCCCTGGAGGAGATCTTCGTCAATCTGGTCAAGGAGACGACGTGAATCTCGAATCCGTCAAGACCCTCTACCGTGCCGAGATGGCCCGCAGCCTGCGCACCGTGCTGCAGAGCATCGTCTCGCCGGTGCTCTCCACCTCGCTCTACTTCGTGGTGTTCGGCTCCGCCATCGGCAGTCGCATCAGCGAGGTGGACGGCATCAGCTACGGAGCCTTTATCGTGCCGGGCCTGATCATGCTGATGCTGCTCACCCAGAGCGTCTCCAACGCCTCGTTCGGCATCTTCTTTCCCCGCTTCTCGGGCACCGTCTACGAGGTGCTCTCCGCGCCCATGTCCTACTGGGAGGTCGTCGCGGGGTATGTGGGGGCCGCGGCCAGCAAGTCGCTGATACTGGGGATCATCGTGCTGATCACCGCACGCCTCTTCGTGCCCTACTCCATCGAGCACCCAGTGATGATGGCACTGTTCCTGGTGCTGACGGCAGCAACCTTCAGCCTGCTGGGCTTTATCATCGGCATCTGGGCCGATGGCTTCGAGAAACTTCAGCTGGTCCCGCTGCTGGTGATCACGCCGCTGACCTTCCTCGGCGGCACCTTCTACTCCATCGATATGCTGCCGCCCTTCTGGCAGGCGGTGACCCTGGCCAATCCGGTGGTCTACCTGATCAGCGGCTTTCGCTGGAGCTTCTACGGCATCAGCGACGTCAGCCCCTTGATCAGCCTGGGAATGATCGTGCTGTTCCTGGCCGCGGCACTGGCGGTGGTGGCCTGGATCTTCCGCACCGGCTACCGGCTGAAGCCTTAGCCAAAATCCGCGTAAATCCTCCCCCACTCGGGCGGGGAGCAGTCACCCCCCGCGACTCGCCCCAGGCTCCCCGTTGATATGGAGGGAGCCCCCTGGGCGCCCTCCTTGCCTATGCTGAGTGTGGATCCACTCGCAGCCCGGAGGTACCCGATGGCACGCTTCGCTCAGCCACTAATTCTGCTCCCTGCGGCGTTGCTGCTGGGGGCCTCCCCCGTCATGGCCGACCGGGTCAGTGTCCTGGTGCTCGATGCCTCGGGCTCCATGTGGAATCGCATGGAGGGGAATAGCACCCGCATCGAGGTGGCCCGGGACGTTATCGATGAGTATCTGCAGGGTCGCAATCCCGAACTCCCGCTGAGCGTACTGGCGTATGGACACAACCGTCGCGGGGACTGCGGCGATATCGAGGTCATCGCCACCATGGAGCACCAGCGTGCCGAGACCCTGGCCAAGCAGATCCGTGCATTGAATCCCCAGGGCATGACACCCATCGCCGAGAGCCTGGCGCTGGCCGCCGAGCAGATCCCGCGCACCGCCGAGGCCGCCGATATCATTCTGGTGACCGATGGCCTGGAGACCTGCGACGGCGACCCCTGTGCCGTGGCGGCGCGGCTCGCCGAACAGGGTTTGGCGATTCGCGCCCATGTGGTGGGCTTCGGGCTCAGCGACGAAGAGATCCAGCAGCTCTCATGCGTGACCGGCCAGACCGGAGGCGAGCTCTTCCAGACCCACTCCGGCGCCGAACTGGCAAGCGCCCTCTCTCGGGTGGAGGAGGTCGCCGCCGAGCCAGCGCCCGAACCCGCACCGGAACCAGCACCGGACCCCGTGCCCACCGCCGAGCTGGCCACAGCCGACACGGCGCCCGCAGGCTCGGTGATCGAGGTCGAATGGGAGGGACCCGACAACCCCCGGGACTACATCACCATCGTCGAGGCCGGCGCCCCCGAGGGGAGCTATCTCGACTACACCCGCACCAACCAGGGGTCACCGCTGACGATCACCGCTCCGGATGCACTGGGCAGCTACGAGATCCGCTACGTGCATCAACAGAGTGGCGATACCCTGGCAACTCACCCGGTGACCCTGACCCCGGTGGAGGCCAGTCTTGACGCCCCCGATGAGGCCGTGGCGGGTTCGGTGATCGAGGTCAAATGGGAGGGGCCCGACAACCCCCGGGACTACATCACCATCGTCGAGGCCGGTGCTCCCGAGGGGAGCTATCTCGACTACACCCGCACCAATCAGGGATCACCACTGAGGATCACCGCCCCGGATGCACTGGGCAACCACGAGATCCGCTACGTGATCCAGCAGTCAAAGCGCACCCTTGCCAGTCAACCGATCACTCTTACGCCGGCCTCCGCCAGCATCACGGCTGCCGACGAGGCCGTGGCGGGCTCGGTGATCGAGGTCGAGTGGGAGGGGCCCGACAACCCCCGGGACTACATCACCATCGTCGAGGCCGGTGCCCCCGAGGGGAGCTATCTCGACTACACCCGCACCAACCAGGGATCGCCACTGACGATCACCGCCCCGGATGCGCTGGGCAACCACGAGATCCGCTACGTGATCCAGCAGTCCAAGCGCACCCTTGCCAGCCAGCCGATCACTCTCGTGCCCGCAAGGGCGCAACTGATGGTCAACGACCCCATTCTGCCGAGCGGCAGGTTTCAGGTGGAGTGGATAGGCCCGGACAACCCCCGTGACTACATCACCATCGTCGAGGCTGGTGCCCCCGAGGGGAGCTATACCGACTATGTGCGGACCAGCAGAGGCTCGCCAGTCACCCTCGACGCTCCCGCCGAGCCGGGCGAGTACGAGGTGCGCTATGTGATTCAGCAGTCGGGAAGAACCCTGGCCAGCCTACCGGTCAGCGTGGGCGCCGGCGAGGTCAGCCTGGCCATCGAGGGGAGCCCCGAGGCCGGAGGGGTGATCAAGGTGAACTGGCAGGGCCCGGGGCGCTACGAGGACGTTATCCAGATCGTGGCGGCCGATGCCCCCGATGATGCCAAGGCCATCCGCGAGGCACGCGCCAGCCAGGGCAGTCCGCTGCAGCTGTTCGCCCCATCGACAGCGGGCAGCTACGAGCTGCGCTACACGGCCAGTGACAGCGGGGAGGTGCTGGAGCGCCACTCCTTCGAGATAAAGTAGATAGATCGAATGCCCCGAATTACGAAAGGCACAGCCCCCTCTACAGCCCCCGGCGAAGAAAGGGGGCTGTAGAGGGGGCTGTAGTAGCTGTAGTGGTGTAGTAAAGGGACCTGACCAGGAGGCTAGCGCGCGGAGTGCTCGCGCACGGCGTCGAGATCCCACGCCTTGAGCAATGACACCGCCGGCTTCTCCGACGCCAACCCGCTGCCGTTGACCTGCATCAGAATGCGCCCATCCATCAGGAAGGAGGCCTCGGCGCTGCCGTTATCGGCGTCCCACTTGAGGATGGCCGACTCACGCCCGATGCGAATACGCTCCATATCGGGCTGGGCGGCGATCAGCGCCGGATTGCTGAACATCGCCGACATGGCCTGAATCATCGGATTGTCGATCATCAGTTGAGCGGTCAGCCGACCCTCTCCCCCCTCCTGCCGATACTCCCGCTCCAGCATGCTGCCTCTGCCCCCGAACATCGCCGCCCCGCCACCGCCACTGGTGCTGACCTCGGCGGCGTTCCACCCTTCGGGAGGATCGGGAAAGGTCTCGGCGATTCGCGCCGACATCAGCTTGCGGATATCGCTGATGGCGAACTCAAGCTCGGTGATCGCCGCGCCATACTCCTCTTCCTGGTAGAGCTCCAGGCCCAGCTCGATCTGCTCCGTGACCTCATCGGCCTGGGCCTGCGTCGCCCAGCCACTCAGGCTCAGCGCACCTGCTGCAAAGAGTGCCATGCTGCGTTTCATATTGGTTTCCTCGTCCATGCGGGGTCCATGCTATCGATATTGAAGGTAGCTCACCCCCGACTCGATGACCGCCTGCCTCGACGGACGCTGGCGGGTGGTCGCCTATCGGCAGAAGGCGACGGCGGGTATCATGCCTGCCCTCGTCCACCATCGCGGGAGGTCCCATGCCCATCCTCAACGCCATCGTTCATCGCATCGAGAAGAGCGGTGACACCCCGCCCCGCCTGCTGCCGGCAAGCGCCCCCCTGCCCGAGTCGGAGGCCCTGGAGGCCATGCTCGAGGGGCTGACCCGCGCCTACCACGCCAAGAACAAGGCGTGGGGCCACTTCGCGGAGAGCGACCAGGTCGATGAGGGTGATGCCGGCGCCTCGGCGCTGGCGACGGAGCTTGCCGCCTACCTCGAGGAGCAGCGCGACTTCGTTGTCTTGACACGCGGCCTCGCCGAACGCCTCGCCAGGCTGCTGGATGCGCACCTCTCCGTTTCCGGTGACCTGATGGTGCTGGACACGCGCTTCGGCGATGCTCGCTTCCTGACCCTGGCCCTGCTGCACCATCGCGAGGGGTTCACCATCGACGACGACCTGCAGCCGACGCCGGCGCGCCAGCTCAACCTGACCCAGATGAGCCTGGCCGCCCGGCTCGATATCAGCCAGTGGCAGCGCGGCGACTCCCGACAGTACCTCTCCTGGACCCGCGAGCGCGGCGGCAAGGCGCTGGCCGAGGGCTTCGCGGCCCTGCTGGGTGCCGTGGAGGGCGTCGATGCCCCGGGGGAGACCCGCACCCTGCTCAAGGCCTTCAGCGACTATGTGGAGCAAGAGGACCTGCCCGAAGAGAGCAGCCGTGAGAAGACCGAGACCCTGGTGGACTATGCCAGCGAGCAGGCCAGCCGGGGCGAGCCGATCACCCTGGAGGAGCTCTCGGGGCTGCTCGACGAGCAGCAGCCGAAGGCCTTCTACGACCATATCCGCAACGCCGACTATGGGCTGTCGCCGGAGATCCCCCCGGATCGCAAGACCCTGAACCAGTTCAAGCGCTTTACCGGGCGCGCCGGCGGCGTCTCGATCAGCTTCGACTCCCATCTGCTGGGCTCCAGCGTCGAGTACGACGAGACAGGCGACCGGCTGATCATCAAGCAGGTGCCCAAGCAGCTCAAGGAGCAGCTCAAGGGTCAGGGCTAGGGAGGCTGTGATGTCGTCACGTCCCGACCCTCGCGTACTGCTGCGCCTGCTGGGCCTGCTGGCCCCCTACCGATGGCGCCTGCTGCTCGCCGCCCTGGCCCTGCTGCTGGCCTCGGGCAGCGTGCTGCTGCTGGGCCAGGGGCTGCGCCTGGTGATCGACCGCGGTTTCATGGATGCCGACAGCGCCGCCCTGGGACGCACCCTGGGCATGATGCTGGTCGTGGTCACGGTGCTGGCGATGGCCTCGGCACTACGCTACTACCTGGTGTCCTGGATCGGTGAGCGGCTGGCCGCGGACCTGCGCCGTCGGGTCTTCGACCACCTGTTGACCCTGGAGCCCGGCTTCTTCGAGAGTGCCCAGGCACCGGGCCAGGCCGCCGGCGAGATCACCTCGCGACTCACCGCCGATACCAGCGTGCTGCAGAGCCTGTTCGGCTCTTCGATCTCCCTGGCCCTGCGCAACCTGCTGATGCTGATCGGTGCCGTCATGCTGATGCTGGCGACCCAGCCATGGCTGTCGGCCATCGTGTTGGTGGGCATCCCGGCCACGGTGCTACCGATTCTATGGTTCGGCAGGCGGGTGCGGGGGCTCTCGCGGGCCAGCCAGGACCGGGTGGCCGAACTCGGCCGCTATGCCGACGAGGCGCTCTCCGGCATCCGTACCATCCAGGCCTTCACCCATGAGCGGCTCGATCGGCGCGACTATGCGGGCCGCGTCGAAGAGGCCTTTGCCAGCGCCATCGCGCGCACCCGCCAACGCGCCTGGCTGACCGGCATCGCCATGCTGGTGGTCTTTGCGGCGGTGGGCATCATGCTATGGCAGGGCGGACTGGCGGTGCTCGACGGTGAGATGAGCGCCGGCGAGCTCTCGGCCTTCGTCTTCTATGCCGTCCTGGCGGCCGGCGCTGTGGCCACACTCGCCGAGGTGGCCGGCGATGTGCAACGCGCCGCGGGGGCCGCCGAGCGACTGCTGGAGCTGCTCGACACCCGCCCTGTCATCGCACCACCGAGTCGGCCGACACCCCTGCCTCGGCCACTGGCCGGGGAGATTCGCCTGGAGGGAGTGAGCTTCACCTATCCGGGCCGGGAGACCCCGGCGCTCGAGGCCATCGACCTGACCATCCGCCCGGGCGAGCGGGTGGCGCTGGTCGGCCCCTCGGGTGCCGGCAAGAGCACCCTGCTCGCGCTGCTGCTGCGCTTCCATGACCCGGACCGCGGCACCCTGCGCCTCGACGGCATCGACCTTCGCGACCTGGCCCCCTTCGAGCTGCGTTCGGCCCTGGGCCTGGTGGCCCAGGAGCCGGTGCTGTTTACCGGCAGCGTGGCCGACAACCTGCGTTACGGGGACCCCGATGCCTCTAACCAGGCCCTGCGCAAGGCGACCGAGGCGGCCAATGCCCTGGCCTTTATCGAGGCGCTACCCAGGGGCTTCGACACCCCGCTGGGGCCCGGGTGCGTGCAGCTCTCCGGCGGCCAACGCCAGCGCCTGGCGATTGCCCGGGCGCTGCTCAAGGATCCCCGAGTGCTGTTGCTGGACGAGGCGACCAGCGCCCTGGATGCCGAGAGCGAGCGGCTGGTGCAGCAGGCCCTGGACCGGCTGATGGTGGGGCGCACGAGCCTGGTGATCGCTCATCGCCTGGCCACGGTGGTCGCCGCCGACCGACTCCTGGTGATCGACGAGGGGCACCTGGTGGCCGCCGGTAGCCATGACCAGCTGCTCGACACGAGCCCGCTCTACCGCCGCCTGGCCGAGCTGCAGTTCGGACGGCAGGCAGCCCGGCAGTGACGTGACGCTCTTGCAGGTCTAGCCAAACAGGCCGAGCTGACGATCGATCAGTGTGCTGAAGTCATCGCCGACGAAGGCGAGGATGGCATCCGCCACCGGCTGCAGCTGACGACCCAGGTAGTGGTCGATATCGATCGGTGAGTACCACTCCTCCAACGGCTCGGGGCCCGCCACCGTCATCACATAGCGTATCCAGCCACCGCGCTGATAACGACGCGGCCGGCCCAGCCGGTCGTTGGCTTCATCGGCCAGACGTGCCGCCCTGACATGGGGCGGCACATTGCGTTGGTACTCATCGAGACCTCGACGCAAGCGCTTGCGATAGACCAGCCGCTCATCCAGTGACTCCCCCTGAGCCTTTTCGATAAAGGTGTTCACGTAGTCGCGCAGATAGTCCCGGTAGGGTTCCCGCCGAAAGACACGCCGGTAGAGCTCACGCTGGAACTGCTGGGCCAGGGGCGTCCAGTCGCTTCGCACCGTCTCCATCCCCTTGAAGATCACCCGCTCCTCGCCCGATGGCTCACGTACCAGGCCGGCGTAGCGCTTCTTGCTGCCTACCTCGGCCCCGCGGATCCTGGGCATCAGAAAGCGTCGAAAGTGTGCCTCAAGCTGAAGCTCCAGCGCACTGGTCAGGCCATGCTCGACCCGCAGATGTTCCCGCCACCAAGCGTTGATATGGGCAGCGAGTCGTCGACCGATTTCTGCCGCTTCCTCTTCTTCATGGGGCCGCCCGAGCCATACGAAGGTGGAGTCGGTGTCCCCATAGATCACGCGATACCCCTCGGCCTCGATCAGCTCCCGGGTGCGGAGCATGATGGCGTGGCCGCGCATGGTGATCGACGAGGCGAGGCGCCTATCGAAGAAACGACAGCCCTTCGAACCCAGCACACCGTAGAAGCTGTTCATGATGATCTTGAGTGCCTGGGAGAGCGGTGCATTCCCCCCCGCCTTGGCCTCTTCGCGGCCGGCCCATACCCTCTCGACCATGGCCGGCAGCGCATGCCGGGTACGAGAGAAGCGCGCCCCTCGAAAGCCCGGCACGGAAGCCGCGTCTGTCGGCTCGGCCAGTCCCTCGACCAGCCCCGCCGGGTCGATCAGAAAGCTACGGATAATCGACGGATAGAGGCTCTTGAAATCCAGCACCAGTACCGAATCGTAGAGCCCGGGGCGTGAATCCATGACAAATCCCCCGGGACTCTCGGCGACGTCTCCCTCGCCAAGATTGGGGGCCACCCACCCCAGGCGATGCAGGCGTGGCAGATAGAGATGGGTGAAGGCCGCTACCGAACCCCCGCTACGGTCGGCAGAAAGCCCGGTTACCGACGCTCGCTCGAGCAGGAAATCCAGCAGCTCGGTTCTCTCAAAAATACGCGTGACCAGCTCACAGTCCTTGAGGTTATAGCGGGCAAGGGCGGGCTTGTCCTCGGCGAACATCCGTAGAATCCCCTCCAGCCGCCGATAGGGATCCTCGATCGCCTTGCCCTCACCGAGCAGCGTCTGCGCCACGCTCTCCAGGCTGAATGAAGGGAAGCTCCAGGTGGCCGAGCGCAGCGCCTCGATGCCGTCGATGATCAGGCGCCCCTCGGCGGAGGCGAAGAAGTGGTGAGGCTGATAGCCGTGCGCTCGCCATGCCATCTCGCTGCCACCTCGCCCGAGCCTTAGCGGCACACCCAGCCGCTCGGCATGCTCACGCAGCACCCGCAGATCGAACTGCACCAGATTCCAGCCGATGATGGCGTCGGGGTCATGCTCGGCAAACCAGGCATTGAGACACTGGAGAAGCTCGCGCCGAGATTCACAGTAGTCGAGCCGGAAGTCGAGCTCTCCCGTCGTTCCACTGGGGGGGCCCAACATGAAGACCTGACGCTGCCCACACCCTTCGAGAGCAATGGAGTAGAGCTCCCCCTGGCCACTGGTCTCGATATCCAGCGAGACCGTACGCAGCCGGGGGCGATAGTGTGGCGACGGTCGCAGCCGTGCCTCGACCCATTCACCCTCCCCGCCGGTCACGCCGCCAACCTCCACCGGTGCGGTAATGAACCGCTCCATCAGGTAACGCTCGGACGGAAGAATGTCCGCCTCGTACACACTGACACCGGCCTCCTCCAGGCGACGTACCAGCGCCAGCAGCCGACGATACTGCCGAGCGTAGAGGCCAACCACCGGGCGGTGCTGGAAGTCCTTGAGCTTGAGCTCACGCAGCTGCACGCCCTTCTCCCGCCCCACGACACGCTCGGCAAGGGTCACATGCTCCTTCGGCAGGAAGGCCACCCCCGTCTGGCGCGGCAGCGAGACCCGCAGCGGGCCCTCATCCGTGGCCAGCCACAGCCATACGTCTATTCCCTCGGGGGTGTCCTGCCAGTGGCGGCTGAGAATAAAGCCTTGATGGGTCGACAAGGGTCCTACCCCAGTTCGCTCAGCTGGCGCACACCTGCCGCCGAATCGGCCAGTATCAGCCAGGCCGAGACAGCGATATTCGCCGCGACACATGCCCACAGAATGCGACCGAAGGGTTGCTTACGGGTCTTGTGTCGAAACCAGTGACGCCCCAGCAAGGCACCCGGCCAACCGCCCACCAGGGCAACGAGATGCAGCGTCGACTCGCGGATGCGCCGCCAGTTCCGGCGCGCCGCGACCTTGTCGATCCCATAGAGACACAGGGCCAGCAGACTGGCCAGGATGTAGCCCCATAACAGCGGCGTCATGAGGTTGGCACCGCAACGACCAGGTCGGGAGCAAAGAGCGGCGGGTCGAACTCTCCCGGGTAGCCGCCTGGGTTGGCGATAACGCGGGTCCCCGCGATTTCGATATCGACCGGCTCGTGGACGTGGCCGTGGATCCAGAGGTCCATGCGCCCCATCAGCTCGGGCAGGTGAGACGCGAAGGCCGGCGAGGCCGCATCGCCCCGATAGCCGGGCGGAATGCACTCGGCCAGCGGCGCATGGTGGCTGATCACCACCCGGGGGCCGCCGAAGGGCTCGGCGAGCGCCGACTCCAGCCAGCCCCGCGCCTTGGCATGCAGGCGGCGGCTCTCCGCCGGGGTGAACACCACTCCGTTCGGCTGCTCGACGATGCGAAAGTCCGGCATAAAGGCCAGTACCCTCTCCTCGGTAAGCGCCGGGTCGTGATCGGGCTCGCCGGCATAGAGGTCGAAGTCGGTCCACAGGGTGGTGCCATAGAAGCGCACGCCGTCCAGGGTCAGTGAGCGGTTGTCGAGCAGGTGGATGCCGAGCCTGGTCGCCTCGTCGGCCAGCTCCCGGCGAAGCACCGGCATGCGGGTCCGGTAGAACTCATGGTTGCCGGGGACATAGAGAATCGGCGTGCCGGCGAAGCGCTCGGCCGCCCACTCGAGCCCTCGGGTCCTGCGCGAGATATCACCGGCCAGAATCACCGCGTCGCACTCCACATCCGGCAGCTCTCGCCCTTCATCGAAGCACTCGAGGTGCAGATCGGAGAGTATCCTCAATCGCATGGTTCAGATCCCTTTACGGCAAGCCATTGGTGACAGTGTGATGAAGACTTCTAGAGAAGGCTATGCGCCCAGACGAAGGCTATCCGTCATAGTGCACCGCCAGCCAGATGGTCGTCTGCTCCGGATCCGACCACGTCACGCGGTGTCGGCAGTGTGCCGGAATCACCAGATGATCGCCCGGGCCGAGCTCTCGCTCCTCGCCCGTCGCGAAGGCCAGCACCGCACGCCCCTGCAGCACCGCTACCCACTCGTGCTGGGGCTGATCGTACCATCCCTCTTCAGGCGAACTGTGACCGCGCGAGACGATGCGCTCGATGCGCACCCCCTGGCCGGCGGCCAGCTCATCGAACTGCTCTTCCTGCATTGTGTCCGATATCGACGCGAACAGATTTTCCAACATGCCATGCTCTCCTTTTGAGGTGCCACACTCGATTTCTCATTAGCCGGCAGTATCCATCCTCCATCTACCCCACTTCCATGCTCTCACTTTCTATCCTCTTTCTATCCAATATGGGCAAGAGGAAATTTGTCCCGGTTGACGCCCTTCCGTACACTTGTTTGATCCCTCTACCCCTCTGAAGACTAGCCGAGGCATGACTCATGGCGTTTGATTCCACTTCCACCTATGTAGCCACCGAGGCACTCAAGCAGGCGGTCAACGCCGCGGTGACCCTGGAGCGCCCGCTGCTGATCAAGGGCGAGCCCGGCACCGGCAAGACCCTGCTCGCCGAGGAGCTGGCGGCCTCGCTGGGCACCGAGCTGCACACCTGGCATATCAAGTCCTCCACCAAGGCCGCCCAGGGGCTCTACGAGTACGATGCGGTAAGCCGCCTGCGTGACTCCCAGCTGGGCGTCGAGGGCGTGGAGAACGTCGCCAACTACATCAAGCCCGGCAAGCTGTGGGACGCCTTTACCGCCGACAAGCGGGTGGTACTGCTGATCGACGAGATCGACAAGGCGGACATCGAGTTCCCCAACGATCTGCTCCAGGAGCTGGATCGCATGGAGTTCCATGTCTACGAGACCGGCGAGACCATCACCGCCCGCCACCGGCCGATCATCATCATCACCTCCAACAACGAGAAGGAGCTGCCCGACGCCTTCCTGCGCCGCTGCTTCTTCCACTACATCGAGTTTCCCGACCGCGACACCATGCAGGCGATCGTCGATGTGCACTTCCCCGATATCGCCCCGAAGCTGGTCAGCGAGGCACTGGAGGTGTTCTTCGACCTGCGTCAGGCCCCGGGCCTCAAGAAGAAGCCCTCCACCTCGGAGCTGGTCGACTGGCTGAAGCTGCTGATGAGCGACGAGCTGGCCCGCGAATCGCTCTATCAGCGTGACCCGGTCAAGGCGATCCCGCCGCTGGCAGGCGCGCTGGTCAAGAACGAACAGGATACCCAGTTACTGGAGCGGTTGGCCTTCATGATGCGCCGCCAGGGCAACCAGAGGCGCTGAACCATGTTTATCGGCCTGTTCGAGACCCTCAAGCGTGCCGGCGTCCCGGTATCGCTGCGCGAATTGCTCGACCTCCATGCGGTGGTGGAACGCGGCGTGGTCTTCGCCGACATGGAGGCGTTCTACCAGATTGCCCGCACCGTGATGGTCAAGGATGAGCGCCACTTCGACCGCTTCGATCGCGCCTTCGCCGCCTGGTTCGAAGGTCTCGAGAACCTCGACGCCGCCATCGAGGCGCTGATCCCCGATGACTGGCTGCGCCGCGAGTTCGAGAAGCAGCTCTCCGATGAGGAGAAGGCCCAAATCGAATCTCTGGGCGGCCTCGAGCAACTGATCGAGACCTTCAAGAAGCGTCTCGAGGAGCAACAGGAGCGCCATGCGGGCGGCAACAAGTGGATCGGTACCGGCGGCACCAGCCCCTTCGGCGCCTACGGCTATAACCCGGAGGGAATTCGCATCGGCCAGGATGGCTCCCGCCATCGGCGTGCGGCCAAGGTGTGGGATGAGCGCCGCTTCCGCGACTACGACGACTCCCTGGAGCTTGGCACGCGCAATACCAAGATGGCGCTGCGCCGGCTCAGGAAGTTCGCGCGCCAGGGGGCCGCGGAGGAGTTCGATGTCGATGCCACCATACGCGAAACCGCCCGGGATGCCGGCCTGCTCAATGTGCAGATGCGCCCCGAGCGCCATAACGCGGTGAAGGTGTTGCTGCTGCTCGATGTGGGCGGCTCCATGGACGATCATATCCGCACCTGCGAGGAGCTGTTCTCTGCGGCCCGCTCGGAGTTCAAGCATCTGGAAGCCTACTACTTCCATAACTGCATCTACGAGGGGGTGTGGCGCAGCAGTGCCGGCACCCAGACTCGCCGCCATGCCGAACGCCTCCCGACCATGGAATTGCTGCACACCTATGGCGATGACTATCAGGTGGTAATCGTCGGCGATGCGGCCATGTCCCCCTACGAGATCACCCATCCCGGCGGAAGCGTGGAGCACTTCAATGACGAGGCCGGCGCGGTGTGGCTGAAGCGCGTGATCGACAAGTTCCCACGTCTGGTGTGGCTCAACCCCATGCCACGTCATAGCTGGGACTTTACCCACTCCACCCGGCTGATCCGTCAGCTGCTCGAGGATCGCATGTACCCCATGACCCTCGAGGGGCTGGAGGGCGCCATGCGGGAGCTGGCCAAATAGCCCATAAGGGCTATAAACCCATTTAATAGCCTTTACGGGCTATAAACTGGCGACATAGCCACAGGCGGCTATACTGAGACGCATGCTCAAGGAGTGACTGCGTGTTCGAGAAGACCGCCCCGACCCAACGCATCGCCGTGCTGACCGGCGACGTGGTCGACTCACGCAAGGTGAGCGACCGCCGTCGCCTCTATCGCCTCCTGGACGACAGCCTGCAGCGCCTGGCCAGACACCAGCAGGGTCATGCCGAGCGTTTTCGCGGCGATGGATTCCAGGTCGCCCTGCCCCAGGCTCGGCATGCCATGACGGCGGCCATCGCCCTGCGTGCGGCGCTGATCGAACACTCCGAACCCGATCAACGCTGGGATGCCCGTATCGCGGTGGCCGTGGGGCCGGCCAGATGGCACGCCGACCTGCGCATCGCCGAGGCCGATGACGCCCCCTTCGTCGCCTCGGGGCGCCGACTGGATCGCCTGGGAGAGGGCGACGAGCATCTCGCGCTGACACTACTCGACGACCCTGACGATGGCAGCCTGGCGTTGCTGATGCGCTTCCTCGATGATCTGCTCGCTGGCTGGTCCCCCTATTCGGCGGAGGTGGTCCAGCTGAGCCTCGAGCGGACCCTGTCCCAGCAAGCCATGGCGACGCATCTCGGCATCAGCCAGCCCAGCGTTTACAAACGCCTGAAGGCGGCACGCTGGCCCCTGCTCAGCGATACCCTCGCCTATCTAGAGACCCGCCTGGCCGACAAGGACGCTGGCTCATCATGACACCGAACGAACTCTCGCTGCTGCTGGGCCTGGTGCTTGCCCATCTGGTCGGCGACTTCCTGCTGCAGCCGCGTCACTGGGTCGAAGAGCGCTTTCGGCTACGCCACCGCTCACGCCATCTCTACTATCACAGTGTCGTGCATGGGGGACTCACCGCCCTGGTGCTGCTTGTCGCAAGCCTCTTGCTGCCTGACTCGCCGGGGCCGGCAGGGGTGCTCGTCGGCGCCCTGGGGGTAGGAGTCAGCCACTGGATAATCGACCTGATGAAGGCCCGGCTACCCGGCACCTTACGCTGGTTCCTGCTCGATCAGGCGCTGCACCTGGGCGTGCTCATCCTGATCTGGCTGGCCTGGCTCGGCAGCATGGCGCCGCTGGAAGTCCTCGGTTCCTGGCTGCTCTCGCCCGGGGTTCTGGGCGTGGCGGCGGCCTACCTGATCGTGACGCGCCCCCTGTCGTTTGCCATCGCCATGGTGTTGACGCCCTGGAGCCGCCAGATCGAGGAGACCGGTACGCTGGACCAGGCCGGGGCACACATCGGCATGCTCGAGCGCCTGCTGGTGCTCTCCCTGGTGCTGCTGGATCAGCTCGCCGCCGTGGGCTTTCTGCTCGCGGCCAAGTCGGTATTGCGCTACGGCGACCTGCGTGAGGCGGGGGATCGCAAGCTGACCGAATACGTGCTGCTGGGCACCCTGGTCAGCGTTGCCACGACGCTGGTGCTGGGACTGACGCTGCGACTTCTGCTATCCAGCCCCACATAGGGAGTGCGATTCGACGATGGCATTGAGATCACCGCCATCACCGATAAAGCGGGCTCTCACCGAAGATGGTACCGGGACCACCGCTATTGCCAATCAGGCACTCAGGGCGCCGACCTCCTCCTCCTGAAGGCTGCGCATATGACCATCACGCTCCACCGCCATATGCCATGACAGCGCCTGCTCCAGGCAGTGCGGCGTATGGCCACCGCGTCGGCAGGCCTCCTCGAAGTAGCGACGCAACGCCGAACGATAGAGCGGGTCGGCGCACTGCTCGATCACCCTGACCGCACGCTCCCTGGGCGCCAGCCCACGCAGATCGGCCAAACCATGCTCGGTCACCAGGATATCGACGTCGTGCTCGGTATGGTCCACATGGCTGGCGAAGGGGACCACACTGGAGAGATCACCCCCCTTGGCCACCGACTTGGTGATGAAGATCGAGAGCTGGGCGTTGCGGGCGAAGTCGCCCGAGCCGCCGATGCCGTTCATCATCTTCGTCCCCCCCACATGGGTGGAGTTGACGTTGCCGTAGATATCCACCTCGAGGGCGGTGTTGATCGCGATGATGCCCAGACGACGCACGATCCCCGGATGGTTGGAGAGCTCCTGGGGACGCAGGATCAGGCGGTCGCGATAGTCATCCAGACGAGGCCACACCCGCTCGCCACAGGCCTCAGAGAGGGTGATGGAGCAGCCGGAGGCGTAATCGAGCTTGCCCGAGTCGAGCAGGTCGAAGGTCGAGTCCTGAAGCACCTCGGAGTACATGGTCAGATGCTCGAAGGGCCCCTCGGCAAGCCCGGTCATCACCGCATTGGCCATGGTGCCGATGCCGGCCTGCAGGGGCAGCAGCGAGGGCGTCAGTCGTCCGATCCTGACCTCGTCGGAGAAGAAGCTGATCAGATGATCGGCGATTCGCTGCGTATCGACATCCGGCGGCAGCACCGTGGAGGGACTGTCCTTGCCCTTCGTCACCACGATGGCGGCGATCTTCTGCGGGTCGATCGGGATATAGGGGGAGCCGATGCGCGAGTCCGGCGCCACCACGGGAATCGGCGTGCGCGTGGGCCGCACCTGGGGGATATAGATATCGTGAAGCCCCTCGAGCTCAGCGGGAGCGTCGAGATTGAGCTCGATGATCACCTTGTCGGCGAGGATCGCGTAACTGGCGGAGTTGCCCACCGAGGAGGTGGGCACGATGCCGCCCTCCTCGGTGATGGCACAGGCCTCCACCACCGCCACGTCAATCTCGGCCAGCTGACGATTGCGCAGCAGCTCCACGGTCTCGGAGAGGTGTTGGTCGATAAACATCACCTCGCCGGCATTGATGGCCCGGCGCAGGGTGGCATCGACCTGAAACGGCATGCGCCGCGACAGCACCTTGGCCTCGGTCAGCACCTTGTCGAGGTCATTGCCCAGCGATGCGCCGGTCATCAGGGTAACCGAGAGCGGACTCCGTGCGGCACGCTCGGCCAGGGCACGCGGCACCTCCTTGGCCTCACCGGCCCGGGTAAAGCCGCTCATGCCCACCGTCATGCCATCCTCGATCAAGGCCGCGGCCTGCTCCGCGGTACGCTGCTTGTCCTGCCAGCCGGCCCAGCGGCAACGCGCCGCGATCGAACTTGTGTCGCTCTTATCCAAGATCATCTCCTTTTACGGTCGGCATGGAGGCCAAAAGACAGAATGGATCATGTCATGATGCTTACATGCTTTTATTTAGCACGCTAGTTGTAAGAACAGTCAATTTAACCTTGGCCATGAGCTGTCTGTGCAAGCCTCTGTGCACCCCTGGAAATGGCCGCCTTTTGCCGCGCCCGTGGCTTGGCCGTACAATGCCAGCATCATCGCCGCCCTTGCGGCTCCCCCTTTGACTACCGAGGAAACGCCGGACCCATGCGCGCTACCCAGATGCTGATTTCCACCCTGAAGGAAACCCCCGCCGATGCAGAGGTCATCAGCCACCAGCTGATGCTGCGGGCCGGCATGATCCGCCGCCTCACCTCCGGCCTGTACACCTGGTTGCCGCTGGGAGTGAAGACCCTGCGCAAGGTCGAGCGCATCGTGCGTGAGGAGATGAACCGGGCGGGCGCCCAGGAAGTGCTGATGCCGGCGGTTCAGCCTGCCGAACTGTGGCAGGAGTCCGGCCGCTGGGAGCAGTATGGCCCGGAGCTTCTGCGCCTCCAGGATCGCCACGACCGCGACTACTGCGTGGGCCCCACCCACGAAGAGGTGATCACCGACCTGGTCCGCAAGGAGATCGCCAGCTACAAGCAGCTGCCGGCCAACTTCTATCAGATCCAGACCAAGTTCCGCGACGAGATTCGCCCGCGCTTCGGGGTCATGCGCTCCCGCGAGTTCATCATGAAGGACGCCTACTCCTTCCATGTGGATGAGGATTCCCTCAAGGAGACCTACCAGGCGATGTATGACGCCTACACGCGGATCTTCACCCGCCTGGGGCTGGACTTCCGCCCGGTGATCGCCGACAACGGCGCCATCGGCGGTACCGGCTCCCACGAGTTTCATGTGCTGGCCGAGTCCGGCGAGGATGACATCGTCTTCTCCACCGACTCCGACTACGCCGCCAACATGGAGAAGGCCGAGGCACTGCCGGCGCCGCTGGGCAGCGATGTTCGGCGCGCCGCCCCCGGCGAGGAGCTGCGCCTGGTCGACACCCCGGATGCCAGGACCATCGCCGCTTTGGTGGAGCAGCACGGCCTGCCCATCGAGAAGACCATCAAGACACTGATGGTTCACGCCGCCGAGGGCGGCCTGATCGCCCTGCTGGTGCGTGGCGACCACGAGCTCAACGAGGTGAAGGCCGAGAACCTGCCCGAGGTGGCCGCCCCGCTGACCATGGCCAATGAAGAGGAGATCCGCGCCGCGGTGGGCGCCGGTCCCGGCTCCCTGGGGCCGGTCAACCTCGAGATGCCGATCATCATCGACCACAGCGTGGCGCTGATGAGCGACTTCGGTGCCGGCGCCAACATCGACGGAAAGCACTACTTCGGCATCAACTGGGAGCGTGATGTGGCGCTGCCCAGGGTGGCCGATATCCGCAATGTCGTCGAGGGCGACCCCTCACCGGATGGCAAGGGTGTGCTCGCCATCAAGCGCGGCATCGAGGTCGGCCATGTCTTCCAGCTGGGGCAGAAATACTCCGAGGCCATGAACGCCAGCGTGCTGGGTGACGAAGGCCGTGCCATCCACCCCTGGATGGGCTGCTACGGCATCGGTGTCACCCGCGTGGTGGCCGCCGCCATCGAGCAGAACCATGACGACGCCGGCATCATCTGGCCCGACGCCCTCGCCCCCTTCCATATCGCGCTGGTGCCCATGAATGCCCACAAGTCCCAGCGCGTACGCGAGGAGTCGGAGAAGCTCTATGCCGAGCTGAGCGCCGCCGGTTTCGAGGTGCTGCTGGACGACCGCGACCTGCGCCCCGGGGTGAAGTTTGCCGACCACGAGCTGATGGGACTTCCCCACCGCCTGGTGGTGGGCGATCGCGGACTGGACAAGGGTGAACTGGAGTACAAGGGACGCCGTGACAGCGATGCCACCATGGTGCCGGCCGGGGAGATCCTCGACTTCCTGCGTCAGAAGGTTCAGCTGGGTTAACGCGCAGCGCCCGCTTGTCGCCCTGGTGATGGGCGGGTGGTTGGCCACGGCGTCAGCGGCCGAGGAGCAGGGTTTCCTGAGCGCGCTCGAGGCCGAGGACAAGCCGTTGCTGGTCCAGCCGCTGCCGCCCGCGCCGCACACCCTGCGCACCACCCTCAACGAGGCTCTCTCCCGCCCTCGCCCACCGGCCGAGGTATGGGCCGCGCGTCAGTGGCTCAACGCCATGGAGCCCTCGCTCGAGCGCTATATCCAGGAGCCGACACTGCGCCGCGAGCTGCTGCGCCGGGTCTATCACGAGGCGACCCTGGCGGGCCTGCCTCCCGCGCTGGTGCTGGCCCTGATCCAGGTGGAGAGCGCCTTTCGAATCGACGCGGTCTCCTCTGCGGGGGCGGTTGGCCTGATGCAGATCATGCCGTTCTGGATCCGCGAGCTGGGGCTGCCTGCCGATGATCTCAAGGACCCCTGGCGCAACCTGCGCTATGGCTGCACGATACTGGCCCACTATCTGGCGGTGGAGAACGGCGACCTCACCGACGCCCTGGCCCGCTACAACGGCAGCCTGGGCAAGACCTGGTACCCGGAGCGGGTGATGCGCGCCTGGCAGCGCCACTGGCGCCCCGCCGAGGAGC
This sequence comes from Halomonas sp. LES1, assembly GCF_031846005.1. Taxonomy (NCBI): domain Bacteria; kingdom Pseudomonadati; phylum Pseudomonadota; class Gammaproteobacteria; order Oceanospirillales; family Halomonadaceae; genus Halomonas; species Halomonas sp. LES1. The sequence continues at coordinate 435,185 of NZ_JAVRGC010000002.1, read as the reverse complement.
GCCTGACGGTACAGCGCTGAACCGGCGCAGCTACTCGGCGGCGGTCACCAGACCGGCATCGGCAAGACCTGACAGCAGGCGACAGACATCCTCGGTGACCGACGCAAGCGGCTCGCCGTAGTGCTCGGCCAGCAGCTCTCCCAGCTCCTTCCCGGCAAGCGATTCCTGATCCAACAGACGCCAGATCATCGTGCCCGTTTCGTTCAGTCGATGTATCTCGCCGCGACCAGACTGGATCAGGAAAAGCTCCCGGCCAACCGGATAGGTTCGCATCTCCCGGCTTGTCACCCAGCGCCGCTGCGCCGGCACCGGGTCATTCATCCCGGGCGCACCACGCCTATCAGGTTGAGACGCCTCGCGTCTGCCGATGTCACAGCCTTGATTTTCCTGCATGCCTCCTTCGAGCGTGGCTCCCAGATGGCGCGCTGCCGCCAGCGGTTCGGCATAGCGCAACAGCAGGCAGGGGACACGCTCCATCAGCGGAAGCAAGTGTGCCATCAACGCCTCGGGACGGGCATGGTAGGCGAAGTTCTGAGCAAGCAGCTGCAGCAACCCCTCCCCAGGCTGGAGCCGGATGATATCGGGGCTGGTTAACCGGTCATCGCGCTCGAGGAGAACCAGAGCACCCACCGCACACCGCTCACCATGTTCAGCAAGCCCATTGCCCGGCGGCAATACGAAGCGGTAGCGTGAATCCTCGGGGCCGGCATGGGCCTCGGCATACTCGACCAACGGCGGCGAGAAGCTCTCCTGAAGCGGTAGACGTAACCTCGGCGCCATGCCCAGCGCGACACCCTCCCCCTCTCGTGTCAGACCCAGTACATCGTCCCCGAACAGCCGATAACCGGCCGCGGAAAAGGCCACCGCCAGAGTGCTCTTGCCGGCCCGATGATTCTCCGGGAACAGCACCAAACGGCCATCAACTTCGACAGAAGCACAATGCAGCCCCAGCAATGAAACCTCACGGTCGAGATAATCACCGCCCAGATCCGCGATCAGGCTGCATACCGCCGCCGTCGACGTCGGTAACTCGAGTCCGCGGGGCAGCCGGGGCGAGCGCTGCAGATAGCCCCCGGGGCTTCTCCGCAGTCGGATGGCGGGCGCCAATCCCCGGGCTCGCCTGATGGAGAGTGGCCAGCGCGATAGTGCCTGCCTTAGCGCCTCGACGACGTCGGGCGACTCCTCTACACGCAGGCAGCGACCGAGACCGGGGAAGGAAATGTCATATGAACCGTCCATCATCGCCGATAATCGGGCCGACCAAAGACGATATCCTCGACGATCGTCAATGGGTCCTCGCGATATTCACGCAGGCGACGACGGTCTTGCTCATATTGCCGGTGCGAATGATAGCGATCGCCATTTCTGTAGTGATCACCGTCCCGATGATGATGGTGGTGATCCCTCTTCTTCTTGCGATAGCCCTCATCGTAACGACTGGGTCGTGAATGGCTGGGACGCGACCAGCTGGGTCGTGAGTGGCTGGGTCGCGAACGATGTCCCCCGCCCCAGGCATGGGCCTGGCCAACACTGAGCAACGTGGGGGCTACATAGGCACTGGCCACTCCTGCCCCCAGAGTGGCAAGCAACCGTCGGCGGCGCTGGCGATGCTGCTCAGCAGCCGTATTCTCATGATCCTGTTGTGACATATCAGCCTCCAGCTTACCCAATAGGCCATAATCGAACACTGTTCATCCTAACCATTGAGAAGGCGAGAAGCGGCCGTCGGACGAGTGTTGTCGATTTTTTCCATGAGCGTTGCAGAGTCGCGACACCCGATGACCAATAAAAAAAAGAGGTATCCGGAATAAATGGTTGATGAGTAGATATCACGTCGAGATCACACCACGTCTACTCAACGGACTAGCGGGTTGGTGGATGGTTAGAAGATTGCCCCATCTGTTAACAGAGTCGTCACCAGAAGACGGTGGCCAGCCCCGCTAATCGACACGAAGCGAGAGCCGAGCCACGCACCAGTCCCATACCGCATCTCGCGGAGCAAGAGGTAAGGATGACCGCTTGCGGACGAGGAAATAGCTGGGCTCTTTGATCATGGTCTCATGCGTGACCTGCACTAGACGCCCGGCCTCGAGATCCCCCGCCACAAATGCCCGGCATGCCAAGGCGACGCCCTGGCCAGCCAGGGCTGCATCCAGGGCCAGTGTCGTCTGGTTGAATACCGCACCGGGCAGCTTGCCGTCGGCACGCAGAAACATCGGCCAGTGATCGTGCGCGTCATGCAAGAGCGGAAGCTCCCCAAGCCGTTCGGTAGAGAGGGGGAGCGGTAACTCTTTGACCAGATGGGGGCTAGCGACCGCGACCAGCTCCTGGTGGAATAGCAGCTCAGTATCCAGTCCGGATGGGAACGGGGGGCGGGTTAGCCGCACTGCGATGTCCACTTGGTCGCGCTCAAAATCGGAGAGCGCCTCGGTGGCGACCGTGCGCAATTCCACTCCGGGTAGCGCGGCGTTCAGCTCGGCTAGACGAGGGATCAGCAGCTTCGCGGCGAAGGTCGGCGCAACACTGATCGTGACAGTGTCCGGTCGCTCCAGGAGTCGTCCGGTGGCGTCCCCGAGCGTATCGAAGGCGCGGGTCACGTCCGTCAGGTAGGACGCGCCCTGTGGCGTCAGGGCGAGGCCGCGCGGCAAGCGCTGGAACAGGGCCTGGCCCAGGTGCTCTTCCAGCGCACGCACCTGCTGCGCAACGGCGCCTTGAGTGACGCCCAACTCCTCGGCAGCGGCCCGGAAACTCAGTCGGCGGCCTGAGACCTCGAAGGCACGCAGGGCATTGAGAGGGGGGAGCTTGCGGCGAGATAGCGTCATGGCGGTGCCCTATAGTTTTTCTACAGTCTTACACGTTTATTTATCACGCGAAACTTCGGCTATCACTTGACACAATGCCTCCAGAACCTGACCAAAGGAGGCTGTCATGGCTGAAGAAAAAGTGGCTCTCATCATGGGCGGTGGATCCGGTATGGGAGCCGCTGCCGCGCGCAGATTGGCTCAGGATGGCTATCGTATCGCCATCCTCTCCTCGTCGGGCAAGGGCGAGGCTCTGGCCAAGGAATTGGGTGGAGTCGGTGTCACCGGCTCGAACCAGTCACCCGACGACGTGAAGCGGGTCGTGGATCTGACGATGGCGACATGGGGGCGGATCGACGCGTTGGTCAATTCCGCAGGTCATGGTCCGCGCGCACCGATCCTCGATATCCCTGACGAGGACTGGCACCAGGGCATGGATGTCTATTTCCTTAGCGCCGTGCGCCCGATCCGCCTAGTCGCGCCGATCATGGAAGCACAGGGTGGTGGTGCCATCGTCAACATTTCGACTACCTGGGCTTTCGAGCCGTCCAGCGTATTCCCGACCTCGGTAGTATTCCGGGCGGGTCTGGCGAGCTTCACCAAACTCTTCGCGGATGCCTATGCGGCGAAGAATGTCCGCATGAACAATGTGCTGCCCGGCTGGATCGATAGCCTTCCCGAGGTCGATGAGCGCCGCGACAGCGTGCCGATGGGTCGCTATGGGACCGTCGAGGAAATCGCAGACACCGTGGCCTTTCTGCTGTCGGAAGGCGCGGGCTACGTCACCGGCCAGAACCTTCGCGTCGATGGCGGCGTGACCCGCTCCATCTGACGACGCCTGTCCTACCGCCACAACGGGCCGCCTTTCCTCCGGGAAGGCGCTCGTTGCGCTTTTCCCGAAGGAGATACGCCATGTTGCGTGCTTATGCTGCGCTCGCCGTGCTCGGCATCATCTGGGGCTCGAACTTCATTTTCATGAAGTGGGCTACCGACCTGATCTCACCCACCCAGACGGTATTTCTGCGTGTGCTGTTCGGTTTTCTTCCCCTGGCCCTGGTGGCCTGGCGAGCCAAGGTTCTGACTCGCGATCAGCTCCGTCATCTGCCGCACTTCGCGGCCATGTCGGTGATCGCGACGACTTTCTACTATTACGGGTTCGTGGCCGGCACGGCCCGGCTTCCTTCGAGCATCGCTGGGCTCCTGAGCGGCTCCATTCCCATCTTCACGTTCATCTGCGCCTTCCTGTTCCTGCGTCAGGATCGCCCGACCGGTCAGATGGCGGCTGGCGTTGCCCTGGGCTTCATCGGTATTGCACTGAGCGCCCACCCCTGGGAGGGCACCGATGGCGTGGCGCTGACAGGGGTCTTTTGGATGCTGACCGGGACGCTGAGTCTCGGGGTGTCATTCGTTTATGCACAGCGGTTTCTGTCGCCGCTGAAACTGCCCCCGCTGGCATTGGCGACCTGGCAGACGGGACTCGCGCTTCTGACCCTGGTGATACTGACCGACTTTGACGGCATGGCTGCCATAACGACGGACTCGCGCGCACTCTTGGGAGCGGTCCTTGGCCTAGGTGTGCTGGGTACCGGCGGGGCCTTCTTCAGCTATTACTTCATCATCGAAAAACTCGGTTCCGTGCAGGCATCCGGTGCGACCTACATCGCCCCGGTGGTGGCCGTGATCATTGGCGCTGCGGTCGGCGAGGAAATCACCGGTGCCGCCATCCTTGCGCTGGTACTGATCCTCGGGGGCGTGGTGCTGATCCAGACGGGGAAGCTCAGCACCACACCTGCTCCCGCTCAGCACCAAGCTGAGGAGTAGACTGATTCCGGGGCGGCCTTTGTTGCTTCTGATAGCATTAGCATGCCCATGAGGGCAGGCATCCGCTCACAGAATTCCACTCCGAGAGCGAAGTACGGGATCAGATGCTTCATCTTATAGATAGAATCAGAGCGAACCAGGCTGGGCGAGCCGGATGCTACCGACCCTGATAGCGCTTGGTCCCCACACAGAGAACACACCGCATGACCAGCATGCCCGACAACATACTTCACTTGCCGGAATATCACGTTTTGGGCACCAAGGTGGAAGAACATGATCTCCACTTTCAGGATGAAGCTCCGGTCCCTGTGGCCTGAGAAGAACTTCGGCGTTGATCTATCAACCTTCTGGCGGGACTAAGCACTTGGAGGGGCTGGCAGCCCCCTTCAACCAGTTAATCCGGATACCAAAAAAAGGCCGACCCGTGAAGGTCGGCCCACTGGGGGGATGACTCCCCCCTCCCCTGACGACTCGTGCCGTGACTGACTTCAGCGCTTCTTGCGGTGGTCCCGCACGATGAAGGCGATCCAGCCACCCATGAAAGCGATCATCATCGCGACGGTAACTAACCCGAAGACGACGGCGTCATCCAGATACATGTTGATCTCCTCCCCGCCTGATGTGTTGAGTCCACTGTAAGCCGGAACGGCGGGGGGAATTCTGATCTGAATCAAGTTACGCTCCGGCGCCTGCCGGGAGCCATCAGGCAATTGATTCAGGTCAGTTTTCAGAGCAACTTCTTGTCCTCGACCTGGGTGTGGTCCGTGTCGGGGGGCAGCGGGTGCCCCTTGGCGAGCTCGGCACGGGTGGCCTCGCGTACCGTCAGCACCTCGAGCTCATAGCGCAGGGCTTGACCGGCCAGGGGGTGGTTGGTGTCGATCAGCACGCTGTCGTCGCGCACCTCCAGGACGGTGACGACCTGGGGGCCATCATCGCCGGGAGTCTGGAAACGCATGCCGGGCGAGAGCTCGGGGACCGGGAAGGCGTCCCGCCCCACCTCGCGCTTGAGGGCCTCATTACGCAGACCGTAGGCCTCGGCGGGCATCAGGGTCACGGTCAGTTCGGCCCCTTCGGCCTGGCCATCCAGGGCACGCTCCAGCCCGGCGACGATATTGTGATGGCCGTGCAGGTATTCGAGGGGCTGCTGACGGGCGCGGGAGTCATCGAGGACCTGGCCGGCGGCATCAACCAGCACATAGTGCAGCGTGACGACACACTGGGGAGCGATGGTCATGGGCTTCTCCTGAGTGGGAGGGGATAACGTGACTGGTCGGGGGCGGCCTAGCCGCGCCGTAGATTGGCGACCGGCATCTCCAGACGCTGCTGACGCTGCAGCATGTTGAGCAGCACGATGGCGCGCTTTTCCCCCTTGTGGCTCTCGAACACCGCCTGCAGCTCCTTGAAGGGCCCCTCGGTGATCTGTACCGCCTCGCCGGCCTGGAAGTAGAAGTTGGCATCCTGGTCGCGCTCGTCTCCCTTGTCGCGCAGGGCCGCCACCAGGCTGTCGTCCACGGCGATCGGCGTATCGCCGAAGGTGACCAGCTTCAATACGCCCCGGGTGGAGCGGATCGGCCGCCAGTTGCTGACCAGCCGGTCGAGGCGAATAAACAGATAGTAGGGAAACAGCGGCTCGGTGATCCAGGTCAGCTTGCCGCGGCGCTTCTTCTGAACGTCGAGTACCGGATGGAAGACCTCGAAGCCCTGGTTGAGCAGATTCTCGGTGGCGCGAAAGGATTCGCCCCCCTTGCACTGGATCACATACCAGCGCGGCACGGCCGCAGCGTCTTCCTGGCGGATCGTATCGCTCTCCTTCATGGGGTCTCCCGTCGCTCTGGATGCTGGTATCACTGCCGGGGCTCTGCAACAATCGCTCGTTGCTTGTGCGCCCCGCTTGCGGGCCGGGCGCCCGGCGAAAGAGGCAAGGATTCTAACACCGTTGCAAGGAGAGCCCCATGCCGACGCCTACCGTGCAGAGAAGCTGGCGAGATGCCCTGGCGATCTATCTGCGTGCGCCTGTCATCACCATGCTGTTCCTGGGCTTCTCCGCCGGCCTGCCCTTCCTGCTGGTGTTCTCCACGCTGTCGGCCTGGCTGCGCAGCGACGGCGTCGAGGTGGCGGCGATCGGCTTCTTCGCCTGGATCGGCATGCTCTATTCGATCAAGTTCTTCTGGGCGCCGGTGGTGGACCGCCTGCCACTGCCGCTGCTGACTCGCCGCCTCGGCCAGCGCCGCGGCTGGATGCTGCTGGCTCAGGCGATGATCATCGCCGGGCTGGCGGGGCTCGCCGGGATCGACCCGCTCGGGCAGCTGCCCCTGGTGGCCGCCTTCGCCCTGCTGGTCGCCTTCGGCAGCGCCACCCAGGATATCGCCATCGATGCCTTCCGCATCGAATCGGCTCCCGAGGATATCCAGGCGGCCATGGCCTCCACCTATATCATCGGCTACCGGGGCGGCCTGCTGGCGGCCGGTGCCGGGGCGCTCTACGTCGCCTCCTGGCTCTCCTGGGAGGCCGCCTACCTGACCATGGCGGCGCTGGTGGGTATCGGTATCATCACGGTACTGGTGCGCCCCGAGCCCGAGCGGCTCTCGCTGGGTACCCAGCTGATACACGAGCCGCGGGTACGGGCCTTCCTGAGGGCCAGTCGCGGAAGACCCAAGCCCCTGCGGCGCCTGGGCGCCTGGGTGATCGGCGCCATCGTCTGCCCCTTCACCGACTTCTTTACCCGCTATCGGCACAAGGCCCTGTGGCTGCTGCTCTTCGTGGCGGTATTTCGCATCAGCGACCTGGCCATGGCGTCCATGGCCAACCCGCTCTATATCGACCTGGGCTTCACGCTCAAGGAGATCGCCAACGTCACCAATGCGTTCGGTATCGCCATGAGCATCGGTGGAGGCATGCTGGGGGGGCTGCTGGTGGCACGCTACGGCATCGGGCCTCTCCTGGTGCTGGGAGCCACGGCCGCCGCCCTGACCAATCTGCTGTTCAGCGCCCTGGCGCTGACCGGCCAGAGCCTGCCCATGCTGGTCATGGCCATCGTCGGCGACAACCTGGCCAACGGCCTGGCAAGCGCGGTCTTTATCGCCTTCCTCTCCAGTTTGACCTCGAGAGCCTATACCGCGACACAGTACGCGCTGTTCTCGTCGCTGATGACCCTGCCGGGCAAGTTCCTGAGCGGCTTCGGCGGGCTGGTCGTCGAGGTCGAGGGCTACGCCACCTTCTTCCTGATCTCCGCCGTCATGGGAATTCCGGCGGTGCTGCTGGCACTCTGGATCAGCCGCGACCGTGAGCTGATGCCGGCCCCCGAGGCATCGAGAGCATAAATACCGGGCGCCTACCTGGCACAGTGGCTCAGCGCCGGGCAAGCCACTCCTGCAGCCACGCCAGGGCCCCGGGCGTGGCCCGCCATTGATCGCGCATCAGGGTGCGATACTGCCAGGCTTCGGCCCGACTGCCTGGCTCGACTGGGCCATCATCGCCCACCGGCGTCGGCGGCGCCGAGCTGTCGCCGCACATCAGCTTCACCGCGTGAGCATTGTGGGCATGAGACTCGTCCAGCGCCTGGGCCGCCTCCTCGAGTCGGTCGAGGCGATAGAGTGCCAGGGCGCGGCCCATCAGCACGCCCAGCACCGGCCCCTCGGCCTCGGCTTCCGGTGGCTGCTCACTGAGTGCCAGCGCCTCGCTGTCGCGTCCGTCCCGCAACAGCTGGTCGAGCACCAGCTCGCGAAGCCCCAGGCTGTCATGTCGATCCAGGGCCAGCAGGTCTTCGGCGAGTCGTCGTGAGCGCTCCCGCGCCCCGCGCTCCATGCCGACCACCAACGCCAGCCCCGTCCGCAACAGCAGCGTGTTGTCGGCATCTTCCCAGGCCAGGGTGCCCGGCCCCTCGGCCGCTACCTGCTCCAGCCAGCGCTCCAGCCGGACGGCAAGCGGCACGAACAGGCTCGGTGCCATCCAGGGCAGGCTGCCGAAGCGCGAGGTCAGCGCCAGGGTCAGCTCCTGGACGACCGCCGGCGCATCCAGCCACTCCGGATGACGACAGAGCTCGGGCAGCCACTCCGCGGCGGCGGGCCAGGGATCATCATCGAGCCCCAGTGGGGAGTCGGACACCCCCGATACCGGGAAGACCCGTCGCCAGGCGGCATGCAGGGTGTCCTCGCGTGCGGTGGTGTGATACTCGAGCCGCCCCTCCCCGCTGCATGACACGGCCAGGCGCGGGGCGGTCGGGAGCTCCTCGAGAAGCGCCTGCAGCGACGCCAGCGGCTCGGCCAGGTCTTCCTCGGCATTGAGCAGCTGCTCGGCCAGGGTGGCACCGGGGTTCTCGGCCAGGTCGGCGAGGAACTGCAGCTGCTCCGGCGCCAGATCTCCCTGGCGTGCCAGGCGCCGGAACCAGAAACTCGCCCGCTCGGCGGCCTCCTGCTCATGCCCCTCGTGCAGCAGCAGCATGGCCTCGATATAGGCCAGGGTCGGCGAGTCCGGCAGCGCCTGCTGGGCACGCACGAAGGCCGTCCGGGCACTGTCCAGATCGTCGTTGTCGAGATGCATCAGACACAGGCGCTCCAGCGCCACACCGCGCAGGAATAGCGGGCCATGTTCGAGCACCGCATCGAGAAGCGCCTCGCGCTTGCGATGAAAGCCGCGCTCCTGGAAGAGGTCGATCAGGATCTCGAAGGCGGGCTCGGCCTGCTCAGGCAGCCGAGACCAGTCACCACGTTCGAAGAGCGACTCGAGAATCTGCTGGGCGCGGCCGCGCTGGCCGGTCTCGGCCGCGATCAGCCCCGCCTCGAGCAGCGCCTGGGCGGGGGCACGGCCGCTGGCCAGCGCCGCCTTGAGGGTGTCGCCCTTCCAGTCGCGCAGCGAGAGCATCCACATCAGGTGCTCGGGCACCGAGCCGGGCAGCGTCACCGCGCCACAGCAGTGCTTGGTCTTGCGACCGGAGTCACACCAGCAGGGCTCGTTTCGCCCGGGGCGCGCCAGCGGTTCGCAGCGGAAGTCCAGGCGCGCCAGGGGCGTCTGTGACCACAGCTCCGGCGCCAGCGCCTGGGCCAGTGACAGATCGCCGCCCACCAGTCGAGGCCCCTCTTCCCGCGCCCAGACCATCAGCGCCGGATAGCGCTCATCCTGGCGAATCGCCTTGAGCGCCCCCGAGGCAAATCCCAGCAGCTGTTCCACCCATACCGCCAGCATTGCGCACTCCACCATCCGGAAAACGCCACAGTCTACCAGCCCGCCGGGGGGCTTGGCAGCCGCTTGCTACCGCGCCCAGGCTAACAGCGGTGCGGTGCGGGCCTGCATATCGAGCCGGGCGCCGAGTCGCACCAGGTTCCAGTAGTGACCGTTCAGCGTGCGTGACAGCAAAAGGGTGTCGGCGGGCGGCTGCAGGCGATCCATGGCCACCCACACCTTGGGTGAGAGCTCACGCAGGCGACGATGCACGCGCACATCGCCAAAGTCCTGCTCGCCGGGGGCGAAGAGCGCCGAGACGGCCTCCGCCGCCTCTCGGTAAAGCGACAGCGGCGCGCCCTGCCCCTGACGGCCACCCAGCTCGAGCAGGGCACTATCCATGGCCATGGCATCCCCGTGCAAGGTGGCGTCGAGCAGATGCATCATCGCCTTGAGCCGCTCGTCAGGCACCGGGATCACCGCCCCCAGGTCGTAGATCACCAGCCGAGCCTGATCATCGGCGGCGAAGTTGCCGGCATGGGGGTCGGCATGCAGCTCGCCATGTGTGAAGAGCTCCTCGGTGAGCCAGTCGGCCAGGGTGGCGGCGATGCGCTGACGCGTGGCGTCATCCGCCGTCTCCAGGTCACGCAGCGGGGTGCCCGGCACATGGCGCATGGCCAGCACGCGCTCACCGGAGTAGGCCGGCAGAGGCTCGGGAATCACCACGCCCGGCCAGTCGACATAGCGCTGTCGATAGCGCGCCAGTGCCTCGGCCTCGGCGCAGTAGTCAAGCTCTCCGCGCAGGCTCGCCGCCAGCTCCTCGAACAGCGCATCGAGTCGCGCCTGAGGCACCTTGAACCATCGGCCGAGACGCATCAGGCGACGAACCTGAGCGAGGTCTCCCTCCAGCACCTCGGCCAGCCCCGGGTACTGCACCTTGAGCACCAGCGTCTCCCCCTCATGCGTCACGGCGCGATGCACCTGGCCCATGGAGGCGCTGGCGAAGGGACGTGTCTCGACCTCGCGAAACACCCTGTCGATATCGCCATAGTGATCATCCAGGGTGCGACGGATCGACTCCCAGGGCATCGGTTCGGCCTGGCGCTGCAGCCTGGCCAACTCCTCGGCAAGGTCCGGAGGCAGCAGGTCGTCCCACTGGGACATGATCTGGGCCAGTTTCATGGCCGGCCCCTTGAGTTCGGAGAGTCCCTCGAACAGCGCCTCGCCCAGGGCCCGCCAGTCGGCCTGCCCGCCCAGGCGAGTGCGCAGCAGCGCACCACCGGTGCGCGCTCCCAGCCCCATCAGCCGGCGTGTTCTGCCTCGCTCGCGCATCGCCCGGACTCCACAAGAATAATGATACAACAACTGTACACCATAATCGCAATGCAACACCTAGCCAAGCGTCGGTAACACTGGAAGAATCCTCAACTCTCACCGCAAGCGAGGCCGCCATGCGCCTGATCATCGCCGAGAAGCCCAGCCTGGCCCGGGCCATCGCCGACGCCCTGCCCGGCGCCCCCCGCAAGCAGGAGGGGGCGATCGTCGTGGGCGACACCACCGTGACCTGGTGCCTTGGCCACCTGCTGGAGCAGGCGCCTCCCGACGCCTATGACCCGACCCTCAAACAGTGGCGGCTGGACACCCTGCCGATCCTGCCCGAGCACTGGAAGCTCACCCCACGCCCCAAGGCTCGCGGCCAGCTGGCGGCGATTCGCAGGCTGCTCAAGGCCGCCAACGAGGTGGTGCATGCCGGCGACCCCGACCGCGAAGGCCAGCTGCTGGTTCAGGAGGTGATCGAATACCTCGGCTGGAAGGGCAAAGTCTCACGACTGCTGATCAGCGATCTCAACCGCCCCGCCGTTCAGCGGGCCCTGTCGCGACTGGAGGACAACCGGCGCTACCAGCCACTCTACCGGGCCGCCGAATCACGCTCCCGCGCCGACTGGCTGTATGGCATCAACCTGACCCGGGCCTGGACGCTGACGGGCCGTCAGGCCGGTCATGACGGTGTACTCTCGGTAGGCCGCGTACAGACCCCGGTGCTCGGTTTGGTGGTGCGCCGGGACGCCGAGATCCGTGGCTTCACGCCCAGGCCCTTCTTCGTCTTGTGGGCCGATCTTGCGGTGACCCGGGGCGAGCTGCGCGCCTGGTGGACACCCGGTGAACACCATCCGCTCGACGACCAGGGACGCCTGCTGGCCCGGGAGCCCGCGGCCAGCCTCGCCGAACGCCTGCCCGGGGCCGAGGGCCGACTGATGGCACTGGAGACCCAGCAGAAGCGCCAGCCCGCCCCCCTGCCCTACTCGCTGTCGGCGCTGCAGGTCGATGCCGCCAGGCGCCATGGCATTTCCGCCAAGATCGTGCTGGACACCTGCCAGTCGCTCTATGAGCGCCACCGGCTGATCACCTACCCGCGCTCCGACTGTCGCTATCTTCCCGAGGAGCATTTCGCCGCCGCCCGAGGCACCCTGGAAGGTGCCTGTCGTGAAGATGACACCCTGCGCGGCTGGTTGGCCGGGGCCGACTTCACGCGCCGATCGCGAGCCTGGAGTGACGGCAAGGTGGGCGTGCACCACGCCCTGGCGCCCACCGGACGACCGGCGGACATGGCACGCCTCACGGCCACCGAGGCGAACGTCTTTCGGCTGATCGCCCGCAACGTGATCGCCCAGTTCTATCCGCCGCTCTCCACCCGCGACGTGAAGGCGGAGTTCTCGATCCTCGGGGAAACGTTCCGTGCCCGGGGTCAGGAGATCCTCGACCCCGGCTGGAAGCCGCTGTTCACCACCCGCGACGAGGCACCACCGCTGCCGCCGCTCAGCGAGGGCGAGGGGTGTCGCGTCCAGAGCGGCGGCGTGGAGGATCGCGAGACCCGTCCGCCGGAGCCGTTCAATGACGCCAGCCTGATCAAGGCGATGATGAACATCGGCCGCTACGTCGACGACCCCACCGTGAGACGCACCCTGCGCGAACACGATGGCCTGGGCACCGAGGCGACCCGCGCCGGCATCATCGAGACGCTGGTTGCGCGCGGGTATCTGGTCCGTGAGGGCAAGGCCCTGCGTGCCACCCGCCTGGGCGGCGCACTGATCGCCTCACTGCCCGAAGCGGTCAGCCGCCCCGAACGCACCGCGCTATGGGAGCAGCGCCTGGGGGCCATCGCCGAAGAGGACGCCGCCCCCGCTCCCTTCCTCGAGTCACTGGTCGCCGACCTGCGCACCCTGCTCGGCGCCGCCGATGCCGGACGCCTGCGTCAGGCTCTGCACAGCGCCGAGGGCGCCGAGGCCAAGGCGTCCCGTCGCACCAGCGGCCGCCGCAGCACCGGACGCTCGGCCAGGAGCGGCAAGCGTCGCACTCCCCAACGTCGCAAGGAGGGCCGCTGATGGCGCTTCAAACACACTGGATCGTGGGACCAGGTGCCATCGGCCGCCTGCTCGCCCTGCGTCTGGCCCAACATGGCCAGCGGATAACACTGCTCGGCCGCCGTCCCCTTCCCGACCGTCAGACACTGGTCACTCCCCAGGGTGATGTCCTAAGCCTGGAGGTGATCACACGGACTCGCCCCCCCGGCGGCTCTCCCGACCTCCTCCACCTGACCACCAAGGCCTACGCCGCCGAGGCGGCCTATCTTGAGCTCGCTTCCCGACTTCCCGCCGACCTCCCGCTGGTGCTGTGGCAGAACGGCTACCACACCCAGCCACGACTCGCGACACGTCACCCAGGCCCGGTGCTGTGCGCCACCACCACCGAAGGGGCCTATGTTGCCGCGGATGATCGCGTCGTCCACGCCGGCCGGGGTAACACCCTGATCGGCTCCCTGAAGGGTGGCCATGGCGATCTGGCGAGAACAGTGGCCAGCCTGCTGAGTGCAAGCGGCCTGCCGACCCGGGCGGTGCCGGACATTCGGCGACGCCTATGGCACAAGCTGGCCATCAACGCCGCCATCAACCCCCTGGTTGCCCACCACAGGATTCGCAATGGCGAACTTCGCGATACGCCGTTTCGTGACGAGGTGGAGGCGGTGATCGATGAAGTGGCGAGGGTAATGCAGGCCGAGGGCATCGCACCGCCTGAAGGCAGCGGGCTCGATGGCTGGCGCACCCTGGTCTGGAGAGTGGTGGAGGCCACCGCCAACAATCGCGCCTCGATGCTCCAGGACGTGCTGGCGGGGCGTCCCACGGAGCATGTCGCGATACTCGGCCCGCTCTGCGAGGCCGCCAGGCGCCACGACCTGGCGACACCCAGACTGGATTCATTGCTGAAGATCCTGGCTAAAGCCCAAGGGACAGTCCCCGGCTGAGCCATCAGGCCAGTCTTTATGCATTACGCCAGCAGCATCGACACTGCCCGAGAGTGCCCCTGCTATCGCCGGGCCAAATGCCTGGCGAACCGGGGGTGGGCTTGCTAGCCTATAAGGATATCATCGCTACTCGCCCTGGGGCCTGGTCCGAATGAATCAGACCTCAGAGCTAGGACACGGACCCATGTCATCCCGTCATACCATTGCCGCGTTACTGGCTGGTCTTGCCCTAGGCACGTCGCTTGCCGCTGTCGGCGCCGAAAAAGGCTCCCTCGCCGAAGAGGTCGTCAGGCAAGTCGATCCGCATAATCCCGCCTACAGCCCCGCCTACGCCAGCCAGCCCGACAATCTCATGCGACTCGAGAACGGTGTTGTCATCGACGGCCAGGACATCGAGAGCCCCGACGGCTATACCTCCGGCTTTCGACTGATTGCCGGCTTCAGCCCGTTTCGGCTCCCCAAGCTGGACCTCGGTGCCGAATTCAGCTACCACCAGCGCGACGAGATGCCCACCCGTCTCGATAGCCAGCAGCTGCTGGTCAATACCGTCAGCCTCGGCGGCAGCCTGGTGGCAGGAGTACGCCTGGGAGATTTCGGGCTCTATGCCAAGTCAGGCCTGGTCGGCTGGGAGGGCGATGCCGTGATTCCGCGCGGCGAGGGCGAGGAGACCGGCACCACCAGGGTTCGGGGTTTCGGCGCCCGCCTGCAGCTCCCGGGCTTTACCAGCCGCCTCGAGCTCGAGGAGTACGATGCGCCCGATATGGCGCATCTCAATCTGCTGACCGCCTCGCTCCATATTCCCTTCTAAAGAGCGCGGCTACGCCGTTTCAAGGCGCAAGGCAATATCATGGCTTCATCCCCAATGGCTTCATCCCCAGCAGTACAAGGGGAATCCTTGCACCTAGTACCTGGCCGCAGGCCCTATCCCGTATTACGCAGCCCCGCGGCGATACCCGCCATGGTCACCATCAGCGCTCGCGACAGATCGGCGCTGATCGCCCCGTCGGCGTCGCGATTACGCTGCAAAAGCTCCGCCTGCAGCCCATGTAGCGGGTCGATATAGGGATTGCGCACGGCTATCGCCTGGTGGATCAACGGCGTCTTCTCCAGCAGTTCCTGCTGCTCCAGCATCTCCAGCAACACCTCATTGAGCCGCTCGAAACGCTGCCGCAGGCGCTGCCCCAGCGCCTTGAGAGTCGGCTCGTCGACCAGGCGATGCTCATAGTAGGCAGAGATGCCCACATCGGCCTTGGAAAGCAGCATTTCCAGCATGTCCAGGTAGGTGCCGAAGAAGGGCCAGCGGTCACGCATCTCCTGAAGCACCTCACGCCCCCCCTCCTCTTCGAGACGGGTGGCGAAGGCCTCGCCACTTCCCAGCCAGGCAGGCAGCATCAGGCGGACCTGGGTCCAGGCAAAGATCCAGGGAATCGCCCGCAGTGTCTCCACTCCACCATCCTGGCGCCGCTTGGTAGGCCGCGAGCCCAACGGCAGGCGCCCGAGCGACCCCTCCGGTGTCACCGCACGGAAGTAGGGCACGAAATCGTCATCCTCTCGCACCACCCCCACATAGGCCCCATGGGCGATCTCGGCCAGGCGATCCATCTCATCGCGCCAGTGGGGTTCCGGGTCGGGTGGCGGCAGCAGCGTTGCCTCCAGCACCGCGCAGGCGTAGATCTCCATGGAACGCAGGGCGATCTCCGGCTGACCGAACTTGAAGCGGATCATCTCGCCCTGCTCGGTCACCCTGAGGCTGCCATTCACCGAACCAGGCGGTTGAGAGAGAATCGCCGCATGGGCCGGGCCACCACCGCGCCCCACGGTCCCACCGCGTCCATGGAACAGCGTCAGGTCCACGGCGTGATGACGACACACCGTCACCAGGCTCTCCTGGGCACGGTACTGGGCCCAGGCGGCGGCCAGCTGACCGGCATCCTTGGCCGAATCCGAGTAGCCGATCATCACCTCCTGCCGGCCGCCGATCAGATGTCGATAGCCGGGCAGGGAGAGCAGGCGGTCGATCGCCTCGCCGGCATGATTGAGGTCGTTGAGGGTCTCGAACAGCGGCGCGATCGGCAGCTTGACCTCGCCCCCCACCTCCTTCATCAGCAGTGCCACGGTCAACACATCGGAGGGCTCTGCCGCCATGGAGATGACATAGGTCCCGAGCGCTTCGGCCTGTTCGCTGGCGATGACCCGGAAGGTATCGATCACCTCACGCGACTCCGTCGAGCACTCCCAGCGCCGCGGTATCAGCGGTCGGCGCGACTCGAGCTCCTCGAGCAGGAAGGCCTGGCGCTGCTCTTCGCTCCAGTCACGATAGTGCCCCAGGCCCAGACCTGCGGTGAGCTCCTCCATCACCTGGGCGTGGCGGCTCGCCTCCTGGCGAATATCGAGCCGGGTCAGGGTGACACCGAACACCGCCACCCGCCGCAGGGTATCCAGCAGTGCACCGTTGGCGATGGTGTCGAGACCCACATCGCACAGCGAGCGGTAGCAGGCAAGCAGCGGTGAGTAGAGCTGGTCACGGCTCTCAATGATCGGCCCCCCGTCGTAGGGCTTGCCATCGAGGCTCGCCTTGGCCCAGTCACGAGTGGCCTCGACTCGTGCCAGCAGCTGGCGCAGCAGCTCGCGGTAGGGCTCCGGTGCGTCACCGACCTCGGCCTTGAGCGCGCTGTTGGCCTTCCACATGGAGAGCTCGGCCTTGAGCTGTTCCAGGTCGCGCAGGTAGAGATCCGCGGCCATCCAGCGCCCCAGCAGCAGCACCTCGCGAGTCACCCGGGAGGTCACGTTGGGATTGCCGTCGCGATCGCCCCCCATCCACGACGAGAAGCTGATCGGCGCGGCATCCAGAGGCAGCCGCTCGCCGGCGGTCTCCAGCAGCAGGTTGTCCAGGTCACGGTGAAAGTCGGGCACCGCCTGCCACAGCGAGTTTTCGATCACCGCGAAGCCCCACTTCGCCTCATCCACCGGCGAGGGCCGCTCGTGGCGGATCTCGTCGGTATGCCAAGCCTGGCTGATCAGCTCCTCGAGACGCCCCTTGGCCCGGGCGCCGCGCTCGGGATAGTCCCCCGATGATTCGATGGCGGTCAGGCAGTCGTCGATGGCGTCGTACTTCTGGATCAGGGTGCGCCGAATGACCTCGGTGGGGTGGGCGGTCAATACCAGTTCGACACGCATGCCGGCCAGGCTCTCGACCAGCTTGCGTGGTGAGTGGCCGGCATGGCGCGCCCGCTCCACCAGCTCGGAGAGCACCGGTTGCGTTCCCGGCCGGTAATCCTCGACGCGACGAAAGCGGGCCCGATAGTGCTGTTCGGCGATATTGGCCAGGTTGAGAAACTGGTTGAAGGCGCGGGTCACCGGCAGCAGGTCGCGGTCGGGCAAGCGACGCAGGTACTCGATCAGCTCACGCTGAGCCTGCTCGTCGCCCTGACGACCTCGCTTGGCGAAGTCGCGGATGGCCTCGATCTTGTCGACGAAGTCGCCCCCCAGGTCATCAGCAATGGTACGCCCCAGGCTGTCGCCAAGGATACGCACGTTGTCACGCAGGGATTCATGAAGATCATGGCTCATGACAGGGGGTCTCCGGAAGATATGGCAGTATCGTTGTATTCATTGCGCTTGGCGGCCTGCCAGTGGCGTTCCATGGTCGGGAGGTCGGCATCGGCGGGGCTACTACCCGTCGCCGCCAGGGCCGCTTCCACGTGACGAAAGCGGCGCTCGAACTTGTTGTTGGTGGCTCGCAGGCACTGCTCGGGGTCGGCCTTGAGGGTCCGGGCGAGGTTGGTCACCGCGAACAGCAGGTCACCCACCTCCTCGACGGCATGCTCTCGACTCCCCTCGGTCAGCGCCTCCTCGACCTCGTCGAGCTCTTCGCGAATCTTGGCGATCACCCCGCGGGAGTCGGGCCAGTCGAACCCCACCCGGGCGGCACGCTTCGAGAGCTTGGCGGCTCGCGACAGCGCCGGCAGTGTGCGCGGCACATCATCCAGAACCGAGGGCGCCACGGCGTCGCTCCCCGAGGCATCGGGGGTCTCGTGGGTCTCACGCATCCGCTGCGCTCGCTCCTCGGCCTTTAGGGCCTCCCAGCGGCGATTGATGCCTTCGAGCTCGGGGAGCTGGCGAGCTTCGCTATCCGCGGCATCAACGTCGGGTGGGCGCCGCGAGGCCAGGCTGCCATCGGGGAAGACATGGGGGTGGCGACGCAGCATCTTGGTGGTCAGGGTATCCACGACCGTGTGGAAGTCGAAACGCCCCTCCTCACTCGCGAACTGGGCGTAGTAGACCACCTGAAAGAGCAGGTCACCCAGCTCACCGGGCAGCTCCTCCCAGGCACGGCGCTCGATGGCGTCGGCGACCTCATAGGCCTCCTCCAGGGTGTGGGGCACGATGGTGTCCCAGTCCTGCCTGAGGTCCCATGGACACCCCTGGTCGGGGTCACGCAGCACCGCCATCAGGGTCAGCAGATCATCCAGACCATGGCGCTGGCTCATGTCTTCTTCTCCTTTCCCTTGCGCTTGCCGGGCTTGCCGCCGCTGCGCAGGCGCCTCACCTCGATAACGTTGGGCAGCTGCTGAATGCGGGAGAAGAGCCGCCCCAGCGACTCCAGGCCATCCACTTCGACGGTAATGGTCAGCCGCGCGATGCCATCATCGGTATCGGTGAGGGTATTGACCGCCAGCACGTTGACCTTCTCGTTGCCAAGTACCCCGGTGACGTCGCGCAGCAGGCCGGAGCGATCCCACGCCTGCACCTCGATATTGACCGGGTACTGAGTTCGCGCCCGCTCGCCCCACTCCACCTCGATGATGCGCTGGGGCTCGTCCACACTCAACTGCAGGATATTGGGGCAGTCCTCGCGGTGCACCGTGACTCCACGCCCCTGGGTAATGAAGCCGACGATCGGCTCACCCGGCACCGGATGACAGCAGTTGGCCATGCTGGTCTTGAGGTTACCTACGCCCAGCACGGTGATATCGCTCTTCTCGCCCTTGCCCGTGGTGCGCCTGGGCTTGGCCAGCAGGCGGTCGAGCTGCTCCTGGTCATCGTTCTCACCGAACAGCTGCTGAGCCTGGTTCAGCACCTGCCCGATGCGCAGGTCCCCCGCTCCCAGGGCGGCGTACATGTCATCGGGCGTTGCGTAGTTGACCTTGCGAGCCAGGGTGTCGAGGGCCATGTCCTCGAGGTCGAGACGCTTCATCTCGCGCTCGAACAGGGCGCGCCCCTCCATGATGTTCTGGTCACGGGCCTGGTACTTGAACCAGGCCTGAATCTTGGAACGGGCCCGGGAGGTACGCACATAGGCCAGGCTGGGGTTGAGCCAGTCGCGACTCGGCCCACCCTTGCTGGCGGTAAGGATCTCCACCTGCTGGCCGGTCTTCAGCGTATAGGTAAGCGGCACGATGCGGCCATTGACCTTGGCCCCACGGCAGCGATGCCCCACCTCGGTATGCACCCGATAGGCGAAGTCGATGGGGGTCGCGACACGCGGCAGGTCGATGATATGGCCATCCGGGGTGAAAACGTAGATGCGGTCCGGGGCCACGTCGCTGTTGAGTCCTTCACTCAGGTCGCCGAGATCGCCGACCTCCTCCTGCCACTCGAGCACCTGCCGCAGCCAGGCGATCTTGTCCTCGTAGCTGGTACTCTTGGCCCGGGTGTCATGCCCCTTGTAGCGCCAGTGAGCACAGACCCCCAGCTCCGCCTCCTCATGCATGGCAAAGGTGCGGATCTGGATCTCAACGACCTTGTTCTCGGGGCCGAGGACCGCGGTATGCAACGACTGGTAGCCATTCTGCTTGGGATTGGCAATATAGTCGTCGAACTCGTTGGGTACGTGATGCCAGCGCGAGTGCACCAGCCCCAGCACGGTGTAGCAGTCGGTGACTTCGGGCACCAGAATGCGCACCGCCCGGATATCATGGACCTGAGAGAAGTCGATGCGCTTGCGCTTCATCTTCCGCCAGATCGAGTAAATGTGCTTGGCCCGACCATCGACGTCGTAGTGTTGGATGCCCTGGGCATCCAGCAGGCCGTTGAGGGTGGCGACGATCTCGGTAATATAGCGATCGCGATCCAGGCGCTTTTCCGCCAGTTGCCGCGCGATGGCCTTGTAGTCATCCTCATGGAGATAGCGGAAGGAGAGGTCCTCGAGCTCCCACTTGAGGTGACCGATCCCCAGCCGATGCGCCAGGGGGGCAAAGATATCGAACACCTCACGAGCCACGCGTTGCTGCTTCTCTCGGGACGCCTCCCTGACCTGGCGCAGCGCACAGGTGCGCTCGGCGATCTTGATCAGTGCCACGCGAACATCGTCGATCATGTTGACCAGCATCTTGCGCAGATTGTCCTGCTGGTCATGCTGGCCCATGTCGCGGCTGGGCAACTGGGTCGCACTGATCGCCGCCATCTGCAGCACGCCATCGATCAGTCCGGCCACCTCCTTGCCAAACTGCTTGCCGACGGCCTCGAGGCCGACCAGACCCTCGCGCACCGCACGATAGAGTACCGCGGCAACCAGTGCCACCTGGTCGAGCTTGAGCTCACCCAGGATATCGGCCATCTCCAGGCCCATGCGAAAGCTGGACCCTTCCGCCAACCAGGCCCGGTGGGGGCGCTCCGACTCACTCTCCAGCCGCTCGGCGAGCCGACAGGCCTCGATCATCTCGGCCGGGTCGCGCAGCCTCACATCCTCCTGCAGGCGCTCCACCCAGCGTTCGATATCCACCTTTCCCGTCGCGGTGAGAGGCTGCTCCTCACGTACTTTAACCATCGGCCAAGGCTCCTTACCGCCGCTCTTCCATCCCTGAATGTTCGAACAGCAGCATCGATTCCAGATGAGAGGTGTGCACGAACATATCGGCCACGGCGATACGCGTGACCCGATAGCCTCCCTGCGCCAGGTGTGCGGCATCCCGAGCCAGTGTCGCCGGGTCGCAGGCAATATAGAGCACGCGGGGCACCGGCGCCGCCGCCAGGGCCCGGGCGGCACCTTCGGCACCCTCGCGTGGCGGATCGAGCACCACCACCTCGGGGCCGATCTCTTCCAAAAGCGCTG
Source organism: Halomonas sp. LES1 (assembly GCF_031846005.1). Taxonomy (NCBI): domain Bacteria; kingdom Pseudomonadati; phylum Pseudomonadota; class Gammaproteobacteria; order Oceanospirillales; family Halomonadaceae; genus Halomonas; species Halomonas sp. LES1. The sequence goes on along the minus strand of NZ_JAVRGC010000002.1, from coordinate 414,052 downwards.
CCACTGTCCCCAGACTCGCCAGGTTGGCCTGGCGCGCCGACAGCTGCAGCCCCCCACCGTTGGCACTGGCATTGGCACGTGCGTTGGCGCCCAGGCGCTCGACCATCGACGGACTCCCCTCCACCGCGACCACCCGTGCCCCGGCGGAGGCCAGCGGCAGGCTGAAATTGCCGACACCGGCAAACAGGTCGAGCAGCACCGTCCCGGCAAGATCATCGAGCCAGCCGAGTGCCGTCTCAACCATCTGTCGATTGACCTCCTCATTGGCCTGCAGGAAGTCACCGGGGGCGATGCCCAGCTCGAGGTCCTCCTGGGCCCCGGGCACTCGGTAGCTCAGACGCGGGGGAGGCGTCAGCCACTCCAGGGCGGGGGCATCACGCCCTGCCAGCCAGCCCAGGTGGATCCCATGTTCGCGGGCGAAGACACGCCAGGCCTCGCGATCGACGGCATGCTCCTTGAGCTGGCGGATCACCAGGGTGCTGCCCTGATCGCTGGCCAGCAGCTCCAGATGCCCCACCTGGCGTGGCGCCTGCAGCACCATCAGTTGACGGTGCAGGGGAGCCAGCAGGGCATCGAGCTCAGGCATCAGGATGGTGCAGTGCGCGATATCCACCAGACGATGGCTATGGCGTGCGCGAAACCCAAGGTACAGACGCCCCTCGGCATCCAGCTTCACTCCCAGCCGGGCACGGCGCCGATAGCCCTGGCTGGCACCGGCCAGCAACTCTGGCTCACCGGCGATCTCGACTCCCTGACGCGCCAGCAGATCGACGAGGACCGCCTGCTTGTGGCGACGCTGGGCGGGCACTGACAGATGCTGAAGATCGCAGCCGCCACAGCGCTGGTAATAGTCGCAGGGCGGCTTGACGCGCTCCGGCGAGGCCTCGAGCACCTCGCGCACATGGGCCTCATCGAAACGCTTGCGGGTCAAATGGACCGCCACCTCGACCCGCTCTCCGGGCAGCGCGCCGTCGACGAACAGCGTCTTGCCCTCGGCATCATGGGTCACGCCACGGCCGTCATGGGCCAGGCGCTCGATCATCAGGCCCTGGGCCTCGCCCTCCCTCGAGGACGCATCCCCCCTGGCATTGGAGTATGGCGGCGAGTGTGGCTGTCGACCCTGCAGGCCGGAAACACCCGACCGCTCGCGACGCGGTCGCCGCTTGCCCAGCATCGCCATGACTCAGCCCTCCGGGGCGTAGAGACCGGTGGAAAGATAACGGTCGCCGCGGTCGCAGACGATAAACACGATCACCGCATCTTCGACCTGCTCGGCGACTCGCAGGGCGCCGGCCAGGGCCCCACCGGAGCTGACGCCTGCCAGGATGCCCTCCTCCCGAGCCAGGCGTCGCATATGCTCCTCGGCCTCGTGCTGGCCGATATCGAGCACCCGATCGACGCGACTGGCATCGAAGATGCTTGGCAGGTACGCCTCGGGCCAGCGGCGAATTCCGGCGATACTGGCGCCGTCCTCGGGCTGCAGGCCGATGATCTCGACGTCGGGGTTGCGCTCCTTGAGGGCCTGGGAAACTCCCATGATGGTACCGGTAGTGCCCATCGAGCTGATGAAGTGGGTCACGCTGCCGGCGGTCTGCTCCCAGATCTCGGGGCCGGTGCCACGGTAGTGGGAGAGCGGATTGTCGGGGTTGGCAAACTGATCCAGCCGCTTGCCTTCACCCCGCGCGAGCATGGCCTCTGCCAGGTCACGGGCCTCTTCCATGCCGCCCTCCTGGCTCACGGTGATCAGCCTGGCGCCGTAGGCCGCCATGCACTGCTTGCGCTCCTCCGAGGCGTTATCGGGCATGATCAGCACCATGCGATAGCCCTTGATGGCCGCCGCCATGGCGAGGGCGATGCCGGTGTTGCCCGACGTCGCCTCGATCAGGGTGTCGCCCGGAACGATCTCGCCGCGTGCCTCGGCCTGCTCCAGCATGGCCAGGGCAGGCCGGTCCTTAACCGAACCCGCAGGGTTGTTACCCTCGAGTTTGGCCAGCAGCACATTGTTGCGACCGGCCCCGATGCGCTTGAGGCGCACCAGCGGCGTCTGGCCGACAACGTCCTCGATGGTCGGAAAGTGCATGCAAGCATCCTTCTCCAAAGGTATTTTCACCATTATATCCGTGTGACTCCGGGGTGGACAGGCACTCCACTCGGCCACGGCCCTCATCTCACTCATCGCCGGAAACCTCCATGCCTCTGAAGCTGCGACTGCTGCTGACCACACTGGTTCTCCCCTTGCTGCTGATGCTCGCCGTGGCGGTCATCACCCTGTCCCTGCACCGTGATGATCATGACGCGGAGCTGGAGGCCGAGCTGTACCAGGCCACGGCACTGGTCGAGCCTAGCCTGCTGGCCGCGCTGCGCGCGGAGGATCTGCCGGCTCTGAGGACGCATACCGCCAGCCTGCTCGGCCTGCGGGAGGTCACGGCCGCGGCCATCATCGACGCCAGCGGCATGCCACTGATTGAGGCCGGTCGCCTGACCCAGGGAGCCCCCCTGGCGCACACCAGCGCCATCGTACGCCAGAACAACGGCCACTGGCGCATGACTTATCCTCTTGCGGACGACGACGCCACACGCCTGGTGATGGATATCGATGCCAGCGGGCTGCTGCTGGGCCACTACCGGCAGCTGGGTGCCAGCGGCCTGCTGCTTGTCCTTGGCGCCGCCATCCTAGGGCTTGCCACCGCCAGCACCTATCGGCGCCTGCAGCGACCCCTGGCGCGGATCGATGCCACGCTGTCGCAACTGGCCCGAGAGGAGAGCGCACAGCCGCTGCCCCCTTCTCCCCCCGAGCTGCCCCCGCTGGATACCCATATCAATGTGCTGGCCTCGCGCCTGCAGGCGTCTCGCGAAGAGATGCAGCGCCAGATCGCTCAGGCCACCATGGAGCTGGAGGAGTCGATGGAGACCGTCGAGATCCAGAACATGCAGCTCGATATGGCACACCGACGCGCCGTGGAAGCCAACCGGGTGAAATCGGAGTTCCTCGCCAACATGAGCCACGAGATCCGCACGCCCCTCAACGGTATCATCGGCTTCTGCCGACTGCTGGGGCGCTCGCCTCTGGATGTCCGTCAACAGGAGTGGCTGGAACATGTCGACCGGGCCTGTGACAACCTGCTGATGCTGGTCAACGATATCCTGGACTACTCCAGGCTCGAGGCAGGCAGGCTGGAGCTCGAGCGAATGCCGGTGGAGATGGTGGAACTGGTCGACGAGGTCCTGGCGCTACAGGCGCCCACGGCCCAGCAGAAGGGGCTGGAGCTGCTCGGCATGGTCTATGATGACGTGCCATCGTTGCTGGAGGGCGACCCGATGCGCATCCGCCAGGTGCTGACCAATCTGGTCGGCAATGCGGTGAAATTTACCGAGCACGGCGACGTGCTGGTCCGGGTCATGGTGGAAGAGAGCGAGTCGGACCGCGTCACCCTGCGCATCAGCGTGACGGACACCGGCATCGGGCTGTCGAATGAGCACAGGCAGCGCCTCTTCGATGCCTTCCACCAGACCTCCCCGAGCCACAGTCGAGAGTTCGGCGGCAGCGGGCTCGGCCTCTTCATCTGCCGCCAGCTGGTGGAACAGATGGGGGGCGAGATCGACGTGCAGAGCGAACCGGGCCACGGCAGCACCTTCTCGTTTACGTTGCCACTGGCCGGCGAGGCCGAGTCGCAACGACCGCCCGAGTTGCACCTGAAGGGCGAAACCATCCTGCTGGAGGAGCCGCACGCCCCCAGCCGGCACACCCTGCTGCACCTGCTGCGCCGCTGGGGAGCCACGCCGCTGCCGGCCGACACCGCCTCGCCGCCTCTCCCGAGCCTGCTGATCGTCAGCCTGGGCGCACCGCCCTATGCTCCCGAACTTCTTCACCACTGGCAGGAACGGATCGTCGAGCTGCAGTGCCCCGCACTCGTGCTCTGCACGGTCAGCCCCCTCGAGCTGCCCGACATCATGCTCCCCGCCGGGGGCGAGATGCTGGCCAAGCCGCTGGCCCGGCGTGCATTCGCCGATGCCATCGAACGCATCCTGGCAAGCGGACAGCACGCCGGAGCGGCCGCCACCGAACGCTCGGCAGACACGCCCGACACCGGCCTGCGGCTACTCGCCGTCGACGACAACGACTCCAACCGCCGCCTGTTGAGCGAGCTGCTGACCGGCCCCGGGTTGGAGGTCACGCTGGCCAGCGGTGGCGAACAGGCCGTCTCGCTGGGCCGTAAGCAGCACTTCGATCTGGTGCTGATGGATATCCGCATGCCGGGCATGGATGGTGTCGAGGCGACCCGAGCGCTGCGCCGCCTGAACCAGAGGTGGCGACGCACCCCGATCATCGCCGTGACGGCCCACGCCCTGGAGGATGAACGCCGTCGGCTGCTGGCCAGCGGCCTGGATGACGTGCTGATCAAGCCGCTGGGAGGCAAGGACCTGGCGGCCCTGTTGAGTCGCCATCTGGGGAGTGTTCCCGCCCACCTCATGGCGACCGACACTTCATCGGCGGACGCCCGGTCATCGGAGCTGGCCGCGGTGGACCTCTCTCTGGGTGCGCGGCTGGCCGGTGGACGGGAGCAGCTGGCGCACCAGCTGCTCGTCCAGCTCGCCGACTCTCTCGACGCGAGCGAGAAGGCGATATACCAGGCCTATGAGGATCGGGACGATGAGGCGTTACTGGACGCCATACACGCCCTCAACGGTGCCTGTCGTTACTGCGGGGCACCACGTTTGGGGCTGCTCGCGGAGACCATGGAAACACGCCTGCGTAGCCGTGGACGCATGGCCATGGCCCCGCTGATGGGGGACCTGACCGACGCCATGGAGGAGCTGCGCCGGTGGCGCAAGGCGCAGCTCGAAGAAACTCAGTCCTCCAGTACCACGAAGGCGACCGCGAACTCCTCCTCATCGGACAGGGTCAGGTGAGTGGCCCGCACGCCGGCACTGCGCGCCAGCTCATGGGCCTTGCCGGCCAGCAGCAAGGAGGGCCGACCGAGGCTATCATTGACCACCTGGATCTCGGTCCAGCGCATGCCGTGACGCAGCCCGGTGCCCAGCGCCTTGACGAAGGCCTCCTTGGCCGCAAAGCGCTTGGCCAGGAAAGCCGCGGGCCTTGGGTGTCCCTGGACACGCTCGAGCTCCACTTCCCCCAGCAGACGACGGGTAAAGCGCTCGCCCCTGCGTGACAGCGCCGCCTCGAAACGGGCCACCCGGGCGATATCGGTGCCGATCCCCAGAATCATGACTCAGTGCACGTGATCAGCGTGGTCATGGTCGTGGTCGTGCTCCTCGAGGGAGGCGACGAAGCCTGCCTCCTGCCCGGCGATTGCCAGACGCTTCATCTCGGCAACCGCCTCCTTGAGACCCACGAACAGTGCCCGGGCGATGATCGCATGACCGATATTGAGCTCATGGATCCCCGGAATGGCGGCCACCGCCTCGACGTTATGGTAGTGCAGACCATGACCGGCATTGACGACCAGCCCCAGCTCGAGGGCCATTTCGGCGGCCGCGGCGAGCCGCGCATGCTCACGGACGGCCTCCTCTCCCGTGGCCTCGGCATAACCACCGGTGTGCAGCTCGATGACCGGCGCGCCGGCCCTGGCGGCGGCAGCGATCTGCTCCGGCTCAGGGTCGACGAACAGCGAGACCTCACAGCCCGCCGCGGCCAGGCGTCGACAGGCGTTGCGAATCGTCTCGAAACCACCGACCACATCGAGCCCTCCCTCGGTGGTAAGCTCTTCGCGCTTCTCCGGCACCAGGCAGACATGGGCCGGGCGCACCTCCTCGGCCAGGGCCATCATCTCCTCGGTCACCGCGACCTCGAGGTTCATGCGGGTATTCAGCACCTCCGCCAGCAGGCGAACATCACGCTCCTGGATATGCCGGCGGTCCTCACGAAGGTGGATGGTGATGCCATCGGCACCGGCCTCCTCGGCGAGCAGCGCTGCCTGGAGCGGGTCCGGGTAGCGAGTGCCTCGAGCCTGACGCAGGGTGGCGATATGATCGATATTGACGCCAAGCAGAATACGCGGGGGATGCATAAGAGTCTCCTTGAAATAAGCCGTAGCCAGCTTAGCGTAAGCCGGCAAGGCTAGCGACAGAGGGGGGCGTAAAGTTTAATCGCTCTCAGCGCAGCCGTGCTCCTAGCGAAGCCCGGCACGCCGGGTCTCGGCAAGTTCGCGCATCAGCTCCCGGGAGCGCAGCGGGCGGCTGCCCAGCAGTGGCGCCAGGGCGGCGCGAGCCACCGCCTTCGCGGGGCCGGCGAGTCCCGGCGCACTCCACTCACCGGCGGCGAGCAGGCGCAGGGTACGACCATCGATCCCCGGCTGGCCGAGGCGGAAGGCGCGGCTGGCTGCGTCGTAGACATAGCGAGCCTGGGGATCGAGCTCGCCACCCTCGGTCGCCACGAAGCGCGGGGCGGCATCCAGCGACTCGAGCAGGGTGAACTCCAGGCGTCGAAGAGCACCGGCGCGTGAACCCGGCCTGGGAAGGGCCTCGAGCAGCGAGGTATAGAAGGCAAACACCTCCGTTACCGGAAACTCCACCGGGAGGGTGCGTGTCAGCAGTTCGTTGGCATAGAGCCCGCACAGCAACCCTTCGCCCGCCAGCAGCGCCACCCCACCACGACTCTCCATCAGCCTCAGGCGCTTGAGCTCGCCTTCGCCGGCCCAGGTCACATGCAGTGGAGCGAAGGGCTGCAGCCTGCCACGCGACCGCGACCCGGGCCGCTGCACGCCCTGAGCGACGGCCCGCACTCGACCGCGGTGAAGCGTCAACAACTCCACCAGCGCACTGGTCTCGCGATAGGGGCGCTTGTGCAGCAGGAAGGCCGGCTCGGGGGTCATGTCACCTCAGTCGAGGTCGTAACCCAGGCTCTTGAGCGCTCGCTCGTCATCGGACCAGCCACGCTTGACCTTGACCCACAGATTCAGCATCACCTTGGCCCCCAGGGCACGCTCCATATCGAGACGCGCCTCGCGGCCGATGCTCTTGATGCGCTCGCCCTTCTCGCCGATCAGGATCTTCTTCTGGCCCTGGCGCTCCACCAGGATCAGGGCGCTGATATGCACCACCCTGCCCTCGTCGCGGAACTCCTCGATCTCCACGGTCATCTGGTAGGGCAGCTCATCGCCAAGCTGGCGCATGACCTTTTCGCGCACCAGCTCGGCCGCCAGGAATCGCTGGCTCTTGTCGGTGACCTGATCCTCGGGGAAGAAATGCACGCTTTCCGGCAGGTGCTTGGCCACCTCGGCCTCGAGCTCCGGCACGTTGGTGCCGTGCTTCGCGGAGATCGGCACAATGGCGGCGAAATCCCGGCGCGCGCCGACCGACTCGAGCCAGGGCAGCAGCTCGGACTTGTCCTGCAGGCGATCGACCTTGTTGACGGCCAGAATCACCGGTGCGTTGACATGCTCGAGGCGCTTGAGAACGACCTGGTCCTCATCGCTCCAGCGAGTGCGGTCGATGATGAACACCACACAGTCGACATCGCGCAGCGCCTGCACGGCCGCCTGATTCATGAAGCGGTTGATCGCCTTGTTGCGATCCTTGGCCATGATATGGATGCCGGGCGTGTCGACGTAGATGAACTGGGTCTCCTCCTCGGTCTTGATGCCCATCACCTGATGGCGGGTCGTCTGGGGCCGCCGCGACGTGATCGACACCTTCTGGCCGAGAATACGGTTCATCAGCGTGGACTTGCCGACGTTGGGGCGGCCGACGATGGCCACGAAACCACAGGTCTGGGTCATGACCGGACTCCTCTTGGCTCAAGCTGCTTCAGGGCCACCTCGGCGGCCTGCTGCTCGGCGTGACGGCGGCTGGAGCCGATGCCGGTGGTATGATCCTGCAGCAGTTCCACATGACACTCCACGGTAAAGGTCTGGGCATGGGCCTCGCCCTCGACGCTGACCACCTCGTAGCGGGGCAGTGGCTCCTGACGCGACTGCAGGAATTCCTGCAGGCGTGTCTTGGGATCCTTCTGGGTATGCTGCAGGCTGGTGTCTTCCAGGCGTCCCGCATACCAGGAGAGTATCCGGGCGCGCACGGCTTCCATGCCGGCATCGAGATAGATGGCACCGATCACCGCCTCGACGGCATCGGCGAGGATCGAGTCACGGCGATGCCCACCGCTCTTCATCTCTCCGGACCCGAGCCGCAGGTGCTCTCCGAACCCCATCTCGCGAGCCAGCTCCGCCAGGGTCTGGCCCTTGACCAGGCGCGCACGCAGGCGGGAGAGCTGTCCCTCTCGCGCCTCGGGGAAGCGACGGAACAGGGCCTCGGCGATGACGAAGTTGACGATGGAGTCACCCAGAAACTCGAGGCGCTCGTTGTTCTGGCCACCATAGTTGCGGTGGGTCATGGCAAGCTCGAGCAGCGTGTCGTCGCCGAAGTCGTGGCCGAGACGTCGGCTGAAGGCGTTGAGGGTTTGGCTCACGAAAATCCTGTTATCCGATTCTGTCGTCTGATTCTGGTAGTACAGCTTCTGAAAGTACAACGAGGCACTTAGGCTCGTCCGAAAACTGGCTGCGCTCGGCTATACGGCGTTAAAAATCGACTCAAAGTCCTCATTTACACTCCGTAAACTCCGTCTTTTCGCCGATTTTTGCCTTGCCTAACCTTCGCCCGCCGACTTTTCAGACAAGGCCTAGTGAATGAGTCGCATGCTGGTGAAGCTCGGCAGGCCATCATCCCAGTGCATCCATACGGCGAAGGCACGCCCCACCACGTTGTCTGCCGGCACAAACCCCCAGTAGCGGCTGTCGTTGGAGTGGTCGCGATTGTCACCCATGGTGAAGTAATGCCCCTCCGGCACGACCAGCTCGCGCATCTGGGGACCGAGGTCCCGCGGATTATTGTAGATGCGGTGCTCCACTTCGCCCAGCTGCTCGGCATACATCAACTCTCCCGGCGCCTCGGCCGGCCCTTCGGCCAGCAGCGACTTGTGCACCGGCTCTCCGTTGACATAAAGCTGCTTGCCCTCGTAACGGATGCGATCACCGGGGAGGCCGACGACTCGCTTGATGAAGTTGACCGAGGGCTCGCTGGGAAAGCGAAACACCATGACATCACCACGCTCGGGCTCACCCAGATCGACGATCTCGGTATGCACCACCGGCAGGCGCAGCCCGTAGGCGAACTTGTTGACCAGGATGAAGTCGCCGATTTCCAGGGTCGGGCGCATGGAGCCTGACGGGATCTGGAACGGCTCCACCACGAAGCTCCTCAGCACCAGCACCACCAGCAGCACCGGAAAGAACGAGCGGGCGTAGTCCACCGGCCAGGGCTCTTTCAGCACCTGTTCGCGGGCATTGGACGGCAGGCCTTCGGTGGTCCCGGCCTCGGCGGCTTGCAGTGACTGGCGACGCGCCGGACGCCACCAGAAATAGTTGAGCAGGGTAATCACGCCGGTGACGGCAACGGCAATCACCAACAGCAGTGAGAAGTCCATGGCGGTTCGTTGTCCCTAGCTGGTGGAATCAGTCGTTGACCCTGAGCACGGCAAGGAAGGCGTCCTGGGGAATCTCCACCCGGCCCACCTGCTTCATGCGTTTCTTGCCCGCCTTCTGCTTCTCGAGCAGCTTCTTCTTGCGGGACACATCGCCGCCGTAACACTTGGCGGTCACGTTCTTGCGCAGTGCCTTGACGGTGGAGCGGGCCACCACCTGGCCGCCGATGGCCGCCTGAATCGCCACGTCGAACATCTGCCGCGGGATCAGCTCCTTCATCTTCTCCACCAGCAGGCGCCCGCGGGAGTGCGCATGGTCGCGGTGAATGATCACCGCCAGGGCATCGACCTTGTCGCCGTTGATCAAGACATCCAGGCGCACCAGCTTGGCGGCTTCGAAACGCTCGAAGTTGTACTCCAGCGAGGCATAGCCCTTGGAGATCGACTTGAGGCGGTCGAAGAAGTCCATCACCACCTCGGACATGGGCAGCTCGTAGGTAAGCTGGATCTGGCTACCCAGGAACTGCATGTCTTTCTGGGTACCGCGGCGCTGCTCGCACTCGGTGATGACATTGCCGACGAACTCCTGGGGCACCAGGATGCTGGCGCGCACGATGGGCTCGCGCATCTCCTCGACGTCGGCCATATCGGGCAGCTTGGAGGGGTTGGCGACATAGATCACCTCGCCATCCTTGAGCACAAGCTCGTAGACCACGGTGGGCGCGGTGGTCAGCAGGTCCAGATCATACTCGCGCTCGAGACGCTCCTGAATGATCTCCATGTGCAGGGTGCCGAGGAAGCCGACCCGGAAACCGAAGCCCAGGGCGTCGGAGTTCTCCGGCTCGTACTCCAGGGAGGCATCGTTGAGCGCCAGCTTCTCCAGGGCGTCGCGGAAATCCTCGTAGTCATCGGCACTGACCGGGAACATGCCGGCATAGACCTGGGGCTTGACCTTCTGGAAGCCAGGCAGGCGAGCCACATCCGGCGTCTTGGTGTGGGTGATGGTATCGCCCACCGGTGCTCCCTGGATCTCCTTGATGCCGGCCACGATGAAGCCTACCTCACCGGCACGCAGCACATCGGTCTGGTGGCGCTGCGGGGTGAAGATACCCACCTCGTTGACCTGCCAGTCGCGACCGGTGGACTTGATACGGATCTTCTCGCCCTTCTTGAGGGTACCGTCGAAGATCCGCACCAGCGATACCACCCCCAGATAGTTGTCGAACCAGGAGTCGATGATCAGCGCCTGAAGCTGACCACCCGGGTCACCCTTGGGCGGCGGAATATCGCGCACCAGACGCTCCAGCAGGGCATCGATGCCCAGCCCGCTCTTGGCCGAGACCTGACAGGCATCGGTGGCGTCCAGGCCGATGATCTCCTCGATCTCGTGGGAGACCTTGTCGGGATCGGCCTGGGGCAGGTCCATCTTGTTCAGCACCGGCAACACCTCGAGCCCCTGCTCGATGGCGGTGTAGCAGTTGGCCACCGACTGTGCCTCGACCCCCTGCCCGGCATCCACCACCAGCAGCGCGCCCTCACAGGCATACAGCGAACGCGAGACCTCATAGGAGAAGTCGACGTGCCCGGGGGTGTCGATAAAGTTGAGCTGGTAGGTGTTCCCGTCCGGCGAGTGATAGTCGAGGGTGACCGACTGCGCCTTGATGGTGATGCCTCGCTCGCGCTCCAGGTCCATGGAGTCCAGCACCTGCTCCTTGAGCTCGCGCTCGGTCAGGCCGCCGCAGGTCTGGATCAACCGGTCGGCCAGTGTGGACTTCCCGTGATCGATATGGGCGATGATCGAGAAATTACGGATATGCTTGAGCTTGTCGAAGGAGGCGTCTTGAGACATCGGGGACTTCTACCTGAATAGAGTTCGGGCCGGGGCCGGGCACAGCGACGCTGGCCGGCGGCCAGGATAGGCGCATTGTACCGGTATGCCGGTGCCAGATACAGCAGCCCGACGGGAAGACCGTCGGGCTGCTGGTGAGTTGGCGTCGAGAGAGGATCAGTCGCCGGCCAGGCGCAGCGCGACAAACAGCGAACGACCATCACGATAGAGGCGCACCGGAACGGCACGATCCGTGGGTAGATCACGCGCCAGGGAGACCAGCTGTGAGGCGTCGGTTATGTCCCGGTGATCGATGCTGACCAGGATGTCACCGGCCCGCACTCCCGCTCTTGCAGCGGCCCCGGCGGGGTCGACCGAGGCGATGCGCACACCACCCTCGATCCCGAGACGCTTGCGCTCGGCGTCGTCCAGCTCGGTCACGGTGATCCCCAGGCGCGCCTGCTGGCTGTCACCCCCCTTCTCCTCGGCGACACTGCCGCTGTCGGGCCAGTCCCCCAGCGTCACCTCGAGGGAGCGACGCTTGCCGTCACGCATCAGCTCGAGCTCGACATCGCTCCCCGGGGCGGTACGCCCGATCAGCCGCGGCAGGGTGCTGGAGTCATGCACCCGGGCGCCATCAACCTCGAGAATGACGTCGCCGGCCTGGAGGCCACCCTCGGCCGCCGGGCCCTCGGGGTCCAGATCGGCGATCAGCGCACCGCGGGGCTCGTCCATGCCGAAGGACTCCGCCAGGTCGCGCGATACCGGCTGGATCATCACGCCCAGCCAGCCGCGCCGCACTTCACCGTCACTGCGCAGCTGGTCGGCCACGTCCATGGCCACATTGATGGGGATGGCAAACGACAGCCCCATGAAGCCACCGCTACGGGTAAAGATCTGGGAGTTGATCCCCACCACTTCACCCTCGAGGTTGAACAGCGGGCCACCCGAGTTGCCCGGATTGATGGCCACGTCGGTCTGGATAAACGGCACATAGGCATCCCGCGGCAGGGTTCGGTCGATGGCGCTGACGATGCCCGCCGTGACCGAATGATCGAAGCCGAAGGGGGAGCCGATGGCCGCGACCCACTCACCCACCTGGAGGCCATCGGAGTCACCCAGGCGCAGTGTGGGCAGGTCCTCGGTATCGACCTTGAGCACCGCCACATCGGTACGCTCGTCGCTGCCCACCAGCTCGGCGGGCAGCTCACGGCGATCATTGAGGCGCACCAGGATCTCGTCGGCACCATCGACCACATGGGCATTGGTCATGATGTAGCCATCCTCGCTGATGATAAAGCCGGAACCCAGCGACTGACGCTCCTGAGGCCTTCCCGACCCATGGTCCGGCGGCATCGGGAAGCGATCGCCGAAGAAGTGACGAAAGATCTCGGGAACCTCCTCGCCACCGAATCCCTGGAAGGGATTGCGGCTCTGCACCATGCGGGTCGTCGAGATATTCACCACACCGGGTGCCGCCTCCTTCACCAGCTCGGTGAAGTCGGGCAGCTCACGGGCCATGGCCCCCTGCCAGGCCATCAGCGTCACGGCCAGCAGCATCCATAGGGAGAAGTGTCGCAGCGTTCGCATCATGTTGGCTCCTGCGTAGCTTGGGATGAACAGGGTTGGAATGAATCGAGTTGGGATGAACCAGGTTGAAATAGGCAAGGCGAAAAGCGTAATGACAATATCACGGCGTCACCGCATCAGGAGTCCGCGGCGGCCCAGCTCAAGCCATCGGCAACCCGCAGCAGCACCCGCGGCGGCATCTCCCCCATGACCACCACCTGACGCGGGGTACCGTCCAGGTCGCGGTGTCGCACAACGGCATGAGAGACGCCGAGCCGGTGCAGCCCGGGGGCCAGGGGCTCGATCTCGCCGAGTGGCGCGACGAAGAGACTGAAGGTGGAAAGGCCGTCGCTGAACAGGCGGTGGGTCACGTCGCTGCCATGACGCCCACTGTGCGTCTCCACTGGCTGAGGGCTGAACCCGGCAGGCAGCCAGCCGGTGCGCCAGGCATCTCGAGGCGCCTCGCGGGGAGCGTCGATGCTCACCTCGCCCTGGTGCAGCCGTGGCCGCTCGAGCACCGTCAGCTGAAAGGTCTCCACCGCGCGCCCGGTCTCATCGAGCAGACTCTGCTTGAGGGTCAGGCCGGTCTCGGCATCGAGCCACAGCCGCTTGCCGTAGCGAAAGCTGTCGAGCGGCGAGATATCCAGACGATAGGCCCGCCGGTTGGCGATACGCTCCTCACCTGTCAGGCTCAAGCGGTAGTGAGACGAGATCTTCGCCGCGATGCCGGCCGGGGTCGTGGGGGCCGAGCCGCCCTCCGACCAGCCCAGGCGCCCGATGCGACTGCGCCGCTCGAACGCCTCGGGGGGACCATCCAGGAAGCGCGCCCTACCCCGCTCGACCCCATCGTTGACGTCGTGACTGATCACGAGGGTGCGCACCCCATCGAAACCGATGCGCACCGCGTGGGCATCGTAGCGGTAGCAGTGGCCGGCCCAGAGATTGAGCTCGTACCAGTCGCGGGCGGTCTGCGGGGTCGGCTCCGTGGCGAGAAGACGACAGTCGAAACGGTCATCATCGGGAGTGGCCTCCAGGGCGACGACCGAAGGAGCAGCCGCCGCCAGCAGGAGCGGCAGAAGCACCATGGCGCAGCTGCGAAAGACGCGCATCGCCGACCTCCCGTCAGCGCTGACCGAGGCTGTCGCCACCGCTGGCGCGCAGCAGCGGCATCCAGGCATCACCGCTGCGGTAGGCGGTCCCTTCGGCGTGACGATCCAGGTAGGATTGCAACAGGCGCGCCTGCTCCTCATCGGCCATCAACGACTGCCGCTGGCTGGGAGCCAGGAACATCGGCGTGCTCTGCATGCCGGCGCCAACGGTCATCAGGCCGCTGGAGCCTCCCTGGGGCAACTGGAAGAGTGGCAGGTCCGCCAATGACGGACGCTGCATGCCGGTGGCTGCCAGGCTGGCGGGCGACGCCTGGGTGGCGCCCTCCGGGGCGCCTCCGGCGAGTTCGGCAGACGGGCTTCCCCCGCCGCCGGGCAGGCCGCCACCGTTGTAGAACTGCACTCCGGTGATCACCATCAACGACACCGCGGCGGCAATGCCGGCGCTGCGTGCCAGCGGCAGTGAGCGGCGAACGGCAGCTGGCCGAACCTCATCGTCGCGATGCCCCTCATCGAGGACGGGGGCCGGCTCACTCTCGAGGCGCGCCAGGATGCCCGCCGACAGGTCGACACTGACATCCACATCCGATTCCTGCCTCATCAGGCTGCGCATCAGATGGTAGCGTCGCCACGCGTCGGCGGCATCGGGTTCATCACTCAGCGATTTCAGCACGCGGCGAAGTTCCAGCTCGTCGCCCTCGTTGTCCATCAGGGCAGAAAGCGATTCCCGTGCGTTCTGACTCATTCTTTACACCTCAACCTGGCAAGGCCCCGGCCTTGCATCCGTTATCACCCAGATATCGCCATTCACGGTAGCCACCCCACGAATGCCGACACTCTGAACCGCCGTTGGCGGGTCGAACACTGCTTGAGACGCCAAAAGCATCGGTCAGTTCAGCGAATCGACAATAAATCGACAAATTACTGCCGAGCATCACTCGCCCACCGGTTCACGGTTGCGCGAGGTGGTCACCAGCGGCTGGATATGCTGGTCGACCGCCTCTCGTGCCCGAAAGATCCGCGAGCGCACGGTACCCACCGGACACTCCATGATGGTGGCAATATCCTCATAGGAGAGGCCCTCCAGCTCTCGCAACGTGATCGCGGTACGCAGGTCATCGGGCAGGCCCTCGATCGCCTCGAAGATGGCCCCCTTCAGCTGGTCGCGGGCCATGGCCGACTCGGGGGTCTCGGTGTCGGAGAGGCGGCCACTCTGGTCGAGGATCTCGGCATCGACGATATCCAGGTCGCTGCCGGGCGGGCGCCTCCCCCTGGAGACCAGATGATTCTTGGCCGTGTTGATGGCGATTCGATACATCCAGGTATAGAAGGCGCTCTCGGCACGAAACTTGCCAAGGGCACGATAGGCCTTGATAAAGGCCTCCTGGGCGACATCCTGCACCTCGGCATGATCATGCACATAGCGCCCGATCAGGCCGATGATCTTGTGCTGATACTTCCTCACCAGCAGGTCGAAGGCGCGGGTATCCCCCTTCTGAGCCCGTTCGACGAGCTGCTGGTCGGTTTCCCTGGCGCCCATCTAACCCCTCCCCGTCATCAAACGACGGGAAAGGGAGCGTCGTCCGGAAGGCATGGAAACTTCAACAATACGGCGTGCTTGCATAGCGTCTACCTGAAGCCTGGGCGTTTGGGGGTCAAAGACCATCATCAAGAGTCGCACAAGTGTTCCCTTTTCCTGTTCATCCATCAAGCCGCGGATCCTCACCGGACGCGGCCGCTATGACACCGGCGGCCCTTCGCAGGTTCCCGTGATTGATCCGGCCTACCCCGGCCGGTGTATAGTAGAGCCAAAACAACCATGCCGTCAGGCCTTCAGCGCAGACACGACCCACAGGAAATCGCATGACAGATCAACAGGTCAGCAACCTCAACGTCCTCTCCCAGGACGTGCTTATCACCCCGGAAGCCCTCAAGCAGGAGATTCCGCTTACCGACGCCGCCGAGCAGACCGTGATCGAAGGGCGCCATACCATCCAGCGCATCCTGGACGGCGAAGACCCGCGCCTGCTGGTGGTGGTGGGCCCCTGCTCCATCCACGACGTGGATGCCGCCCTCGACTATGCCCGCCGCCTGCGCCGCCTGGCCGACGAGGTGAAGGACAGCCTGTATATCGTGATGCGCGTCTACTTCGAGAAGCCGCGCACCACCGTCGGCTGGAAGGGGCTGATCAACGACCCCAACCTGAATGGCTCCTTCGAGATCGAGAAGGGCCTGCATACGGCCCGCAAGCTGCTGGTGGAGCTGTCCGAGATGGGCCTGCCGCTGGCTACCGAGGCACTCGACCCGATCTCGCCTCAGTACATTCAGGACTGCATCAGCTGGTCGGCCATCGGCGCACGCACGACAGAGTCCCAGACGCACCGCGAGATGTCCTCGGGCCTCTCCTGCCCGGTCGGTTTCAAGAACGGCACCGACGGCAGCCTGGGTGTAGCGGTCAATGCCCTGCAATCGGTGGCCCATCCGCACAACTTCCTGGGCATCGACTACAAGGGGCGGGTGGCCATCATTCGCACCCGCGGCAACGCCTACGGCCACGTGGTGCTGCGCGGCGGCAACGGCAAGCCCAACTACGACAGCGTCAGCGTGGCTCTGGCAGAGCAGGAGCTCAACAAGGCCGGCATCAAGCCCAACATCATGATCGACTGCTCACACGCCAACTCCAACAAGGATGCGGCGCTGCAGCCGCTGGTGCTGGAGAACGTCACCAACCAGCTGCTCGACGGCAACCGTTCGATCATCGGCCTGATGGTCGAGTCCAATATCGGCTGGGGCAACCAGAAGCTGCCGGAGGATCTCGACCAGCTCCAGTACGGCGTTTCCATCACCGATGCCTGCATCGACTGGGAGACCACCGAGCAGGCATTCAAGGAGATGAACGAGAAGCTGGCACCGGTCCTGGCCAAGCGTATCGAGCGCTGATCGACACGGCCGATGGCGCCGGCCCACCCACCCGGTGCAGGCGCCTACCACGAAAGCCCACGCCCCTCCGCGGCGTGGGCTTTCTCGTTATGCCGTCACGCTTTCGGCAGAGAAAGCTCGGTCCATACGGGGGCATGATCGGAGGGCTTCTGCATGCCGCGCAGCTCATAGTCGATGCCGGCGTCGACCACCTTCTCCGCCAGCGGCGCGGTCACCAGGATATGGTCGATGCGCAGGCCCCGCTTCGGGTCGCGATCGAATCCCTTGGAGCGATAGTCGAACCAGCTGTAGCGGTCGGCCACCTCGGGATAGTGCAGCCGGTAGCTGTCCACCAGGCCCCAGGCCTTGATACCCGCCAGCCACTCACGCTCCACCGGCTGGAAACTGGTCTTGCCTTCGCGCAGCCAGCGCTTGCGATTGGCCTCGCCGATGCCGATATCGATATCCTCGGGCGAAATATTGAAATCGCCCATCACCGCCAGACGCTCGTCGGGGCGATGGTGGCGCTCGAGCAGCGACCTCAGCTGGGCATAGAACGCCCGCTTGTGGGGGAACTTCAGCGGGTGCTCGATATTCTCGCCCTGGGGGAAGTAACCATTCCATACCGTCAGCGGCTCACCGTCTGATAGCCGCAGGGTCACGCCGATCATGCGGCGCTGAGCCTCATCAGCGTCATCGGGAAAGCCGTAGTGGACCGCCTCGGGCTCGCCGCACTGGGCCGTATCGAGCATCATCGCGACGCCGTAGTGCCCCTTCTGGCCGTGGTAGACGACTCGATAGCCCAGCGCCTCCACCGCCTCGCGGGGAAACTCGGCGTCCTGCACCTTGGTCTCCTGCAGACCGATCAGCGCCGGCCGCTGGGCCGTGACCAATGCCTCCAGCTGATGAAGGCGCGCACGAATGCCATTGATATTGAACGATACCAGATGCATCAGCTCGACGTTCCTCCCGGCTCCGGCCCCTCGCCGCCTTCGCGCTCGGGATGAATGGCGATCTCCTGGCCGGCCTCCTGGCGAGCCTGCTTGCGGGCAGCCTGAAGCTTGCGCTGCTGACGCTTCTTCTGGGTGTAGCGGGTCGACGAGGTGACCTGGTCGGGATTCTCGTGGCGCCACTTCTTGTAGTCCTTGCGCCGACCGGTACGAATCTGCACCTTGTCGGCCAGCGAACGGGTCTTCTTGCGACGTGTCATGGGCATACTCCTCTGCTGTGACGCGCATTCTATCAGCCCTGCGCGGTGAGACGCGCCCTTCGTCGCATAGACTGGTACAATACCCGTTTGCATGACATGACTACCCTATCGACACGGAAAGACAGCAAGCCTATGAGCGAGTCGGAACAGACCACGGCCCCGGCCGAGAACCGCAAGCCCAAGCGTCGTCGTCGCAAGCCGCGCCGTCGCCAGTCGAACTGGGATCTGCGCCAGTTCCAGGTCACCCCGGTGGCCGGCAAGTGGCGCTTTCACGACTTCGACCTGCCCCTGCCACTGATGCGTGCCATCCACGCGCTGGGCTTCGAGTACTGCACCCCGATCCAGGCCGAGGCCCTCGGCCACACCCTGCTCGGCGGTGATATCGTCGGCAAGGCCCAGACCGGCACCGGCAAGACCGCCGCCTTCCTGATCTCGATCCTGGCCTACTTCCTCGAGGAGGAGCGCCCCAACGGCCAGAAGCCGGGCGCACCCCGTGCGCTGGTCGTGGCCCCGACCCGCGAGCTCGCCCTGCAGATCGAGAAGGACGCCAAGGCCCTGGCACGCTTTACCGACCTCAAGGTGGCAAGCGTGGTGGGCGGCATGGACTACCAGAAGCAGCGCGAGGCCCTCGACGGCAAGCTCGATATCCTGGTGGCCACCCCGGGTCGCCTGCTCGACTTCCATCAGAAGCGCGATGTCGACCTCACCCAGGTCGAGGTGCTGGTCCTCGATGAAGCCGACCGCATGCTCTCCATGGGCTTTATCCCCGACGTCAAGCGGATCATTCGCCATACGCCGAAGAAGGAGGAGCGCCAGACCTTCCTGTTCTCGGCCACCTTCACCGAGGATATCCTCCAGCTGGCCAGCCAGTGGACCCATGAGCCGGCCCATGTCGAGATCGCCGTCACCGTCGACAACGCCGCCGACATCGATCAGCGGGTCTATATGGTCGGCGATGCGGAGAAGCAGCGCCTGCTGGTCAAGCTGCTCCAGCAGGAGAGCTTTGACCGGGTGATGGTGTTCGGCAACCGCCGCGACCTGGTGCGCAAGCTCGATGAGCTGCTACGCAAGGCGGGCATCGATGTGGCCATGCTCTCCGGCGATGTCCCCCAGAACCAGCGCATCGAGACCCTCGAGAAGTTCCGTGCCGGCGAGATCCAGGTCCTGGTGGCCACCGATGTGGCCGGCCGTGGCATCCATATCGAGGATGTCAGCCACGTGATCAACTACACCCTGCCGGAAGATCCGGAGGACTACGTCCACCGCATCGGCCGCACCGGCCGCGCCGGCGCCAAGGGGGTATCCATCAGCTTCGTGGGCGAAGAGGACGCCTTCTCACTGCCCGAGATCGAGCGCTATATCGACGACAAGCTGCCCTGCGAGCATCCGCCCGAAGGGCTGCTGTAACTCACGATGCTTGACGAGGCCTTGAAAGGCGAGATCCAGACCGCCTACCGCCATGCGCTGGAGGGCCTAGGTCTCACGCCCCGCTACGGTCAGCGACTGATGATCGCCGAGATCGCCCGCACCCTGGCGGGCATCGAGGCCGATGAGACCGGCAAGCGCGTCAGCGACGAGCATGTTTGTGTACTGGAAGCCGGTACCGGCACCGGCAAGACCCTCGCCTACCTGCTGGCCGCCCTGCCGGTGGCCAAGGCCCGCGGCAAGCGACTGGTGCTCTCCACCGCCACCGTGGCGCTCCAGGAGCAGGTGCTGCACCAGGACCTGCCGGCACTCAAGGCCCATAGCGGTATCGACTTTCGCTATGCCCTGGCCAAGGGGCGTGGCCGCTATGTGTGCGTGGCACGCCTCGACCAGGCGCTCGACGGCGGCGAGGAGAACCCCACCCTGTCGATGTTCGAGCAGGCGCTCGACAGCGGTGGCGACGACTTCCAGGCGCTGGTCAAGGCGATGGGCGATGCCTACGGCAATGGCCGCTGGGAGGGTGACCGCGACAGTTGGCCCGAGGCGATCAAGGACGAGCACTGGCGTCGCCTCACCGTGGACCATCGCCAGTGCACCAACCGTCGCTGCGGTCACTTCGGGGCCTGCGCCTTCTTCCGCGCCCGGCGCGACATGGAGCAGGCCGACATCATCGTCGCCAATCACGACCTGGTGTTGGCCGACCTCTCCCTGGGGGGCGGTGTGGTGCTGCCCGACCCGGGTGACTGCATCCATGTGTTCGACGAAGGCCACCACCTGCCCGACAAGGCCCTCAACCACTTTACCTATCGCTTCGGCGTGAACGCGGGCCTGCGCTGGCTCCGCAATCTCAGAAAGTCGCTCACCGAGCTCAATGCCGCCCTGGGGGGGCAAGCCACCCTGGCGCGGCTGCTGGCCAGCCTCCCCCAGGCGATGGATGCCGCCGAACCACGGCTGGGGGAGGCCTTCGCCCTGGGCCACCAGCTGGCCGGACGCCCTCAGGGGCTTGGTGACGGCGAGGAGTTTCACCAGCACCGTTTCGAGATGGGGCGCGCTCCCGAGGCGTTGCGCGAGCATGCCGCGGCACTGGTCACGCTGTTTGCCGAGCTCTCCCGCACCCTCGAGAGCATGGCCGATATCCTGCGCGAGAGCCTCGACCCCGACAAGCACACCGGACTGCCGCGGGAGGCGGCCGAGGCGTGGCTACCGCTGGTGGCGCTGCTGCATGGCCGCGCCCTGGAGGCCCACGCCCTGTGGCAGGCCTTTACCGAGGTGGACCCCGAGGGTGAACCGCCGCGGGCCCGCTGGCTGACCCTCGAGCGTTTCGGCGGCGAGCCCGAGCTGACCTTCTCGGCGAGTCCCGTCTCGGCCGCCCACACCCTGGCCAAGAGCCTGTGGGGCACCACCTTCGGCGCCGTGGTCACCTCCGCGACGCTCACCGCCCTGGGGCGTTTCGAGCGCCTGCAGGAGCGCGCCGGCCTCGCCAATCGTTACCGCTACCAGCGACTCCCCAGCCCCTTCGACTACTCGAAGGCGGTGCTCAGCGTCCCCAGGGAGGCCGTCGACCCGGCCGATCGCGAAGGCCACGAGCGGGCCATCGTCGACTTCGTCAACGGTCTCGAACGCCAGGAGGCGGTGCTGATGCTGTTCTCGTCCCGAGCCCAGCTTCGCGCCGTGGAGAAGGCACTGCCCAAGAATCTGGCCGAACGGATACTGGCCCAGGACCGCCTCCCCAAGCGCGAACTGATCAACCGCCATCGCAAGCGGGTGGATGCCGGTGAAGGCAGCATCATCTTCGGGCTGGCCAGTTTCGCCGAGGGCATCGACCTGCCGGGGGACTACCTCACCCATGTGGTGATCACCCGGCTGCCCTTCGCGGTGCCCGATGATCCGGTGGGTGCCACCCTGGCGGAGTGGATCGAGAGTCGCGGCGGCAACTCCTTCATGCGCATCAGCGTGCCCGATGCCTCCATCAAGCTGGTGCAGGCCTGTGGCCGCCTGATCCGCAAGGAATCGGACCACGGCCGCATCACCCTGCTCGACCGTCGCGTGCTGACCCGCCGCTACGGCCGGGCCCTGCTCGACTCCCTACCGCCCTTCGTACGCGAGATCGATGGGGTGCGGCAGGAGCCGTAAGGACTCTTCCGCCGCCTCGTCATGCCCCCAGGCGTGGGCCAGCCGGTCGAGCCTCGACCAGTCGTCGTCCTTGCCACTGCGCTTCGCCACTTCCCGCCAGGCGGCCAGTGCCCGCTCGCGATCGCGAGCCCGCTCCCAGGCCTGGGCCAGCAGCCGTCGATTCGCCTCGCTGTCCGCAAGCTCGCCCGACGCCAGTGCCGCCTCGAGATGTTCGGCGGCACGCGCCGGGGTACCGCCGGCGAGGTGCAGCTCGATCAGGCGGCGCAGATCCTCTTCACCGCTCAACAGGCCCGCACGCCAGCCCGCCTCCCAGATGGCGGCCGCTCGCCCGGCATCGCCCAGCCGCTGAGCCAGGGCCGCCGCCTCGCGCCAGCGCGCCGGGTCGCGGCTTTCGGTCAGCCCGCTAGCGAGCAGGGAAAGCGCCGCCTCGTCCCGGCCGGCGCGGCGCAGCACGACACTGGCCAGGGCACGCTGGCGATCGTCGAGTTGCGGCGCCAGCTCCCGCGCCTGCTGCACCCGATCGGCGGCCTCCTCCCAGCGCTCGAGGTGTGCCAGGGAGCGCGCCAGCTGCCAGTGATCGCGCGGCTCGCCCGCGTGACGTCCCAGCCACTCCGCCAACAGCTCGCTCCCCCGTTCGCGATCGCCGGCGGCCAGCCGCAGGCGAGCCTCGTCGCGCAGCCAACGATCGTGCTGCTGCGCCTCGATGCCCTCGACACCGCGCGCCTCGGCGAGGTAGTTCGCTGCCGCCACAGACTCCTCCTGCTGCATCATCGCGCCGGCGGCTAGCTGCAGGTAGAGGGCCCGCGCCCAGCGGTCGCCGGCATTGCCCCCGGCCAGGCGCCGTGCCTGGGCCAGGGCACGCGCCTCCACCGCCACGGCCTCCCCCTCCTGGAGTGCCACTTCCAGCTGCAGGAGGTCGTCGATAAAGCTGGCCTTGAGCGGAGGAGCAGCCTGGGCCAGCGGAACGCCCACCAGCCAGCAGAACAGCAAAGCGGAAAAAGAGAGCAGGGTGTAGCGCATGGGAGTCTCCTCGCGACTCATCTCAGCTTGAACTCCAGGCGCTGGCGTGCCCGCCGAAGCCCCTGGGCCGGCTCGAAGCGCCAGCGCGACACCGACCGGCGCGCCGCCTCGTCGAAGACGCTGGTGGGTCGCGCCGAGAGCACCTTGATGCTGCCCGGATCCACGCTGCCATCGGGCCGAATGACGAACGCAAGCTCGACATACCCCTCGAGACCACGGCGCTGGGCCCGAGACGGATACTCGGGTGGCACGCGACTGGTGGGGGCGATCTGGCCCACGTCGACCGGCTCGCGACTGACGGGCTTGGCCACCGCCTCGGCGGGACTCGCTGCCGCCGAGGAGGGCGTCGAAGTGGGGGCAGGCGCGGGGGCCGATGTCGGGGCCGGAGTTGGGGCCGGAGTTGGGGCCGGCTCCGCTCGAGGCTCCTGACGCGGCTCGGGCGGCGGTTCAGGGGACACTTCGGCCAGCTCGGGAAGCGAGCTGTCCAGCTCGACTGGCGCCGGCTCCTCGGCCGGCAACTCCGGCTCGGGCAGGGCCAGAGCGGTGTTCGGCACGGGTGCCGGCTCCGGCAGTGGCGGTGGCGTGGCGGCAGGCGGCATCACGGCAGGGGGCTCGCTGACAGGTTCAACCGCTTCGGGCTCCGGCGCCGGCGCCAGCTCTGTCATCGTCAGGCGCATCTCCTGTACCTCGATATCCGGCTCAGGGGGCGAGACCAGCAGCGCCAGCAGCCAGAACAGCAGCAGTGCCATGCCGGCACCGGCCAGCACCGAGAGCAGAACTCGCCTCATGACGACCCTCGAGTCGCCGCCACGGCGACATTGTCCACACCGGCCTGGCGGATACGATCCATCACCTCGATCAGCAGCCCGGTGGTCGACTCGCGGTCGGCCTGGATCACCACGCCCCCCTCATCGCTGACCAGGCCGGCCACGGCGTCGCCGACGCGATGGGCATCCACCGGCTCACCGTCGACCCACACCGCTCCCTCGGGAGTGATGGCCACCATCAGCTGGGCATCCGGCCGGGGCGAGGCGGCACTCGACTCGGGGCGGTCGATCTCCACCCCGCTCTCCTTGATAAAGCTGGTGGTCACGATAAAGAAGATCAACATGATAAAGACCACGTCGAGCATCGGGGTCAGATTGATCTCACCGCTATCCCCGGCGTCACCGGCAAGCGTACGGCGTCTACGCATCGTTCTCCTCCACGGCACGGGCCAGTCGGTCATGCAGCCGCTGATCCTCGCGCCGAATGACCTGTTCCAGCCGAGTGGTAAACAGCAGCCCCACCACCGCCACCGCCATGCCCGCCAGGGTCGGCAGGGTGGCCCGAGCCACGCCATCGGCCATGGCGCGTGCCTGGCTGGTATCACTCAGCGCCAGGCTGTCGAAGACGGTAATCATCCCGGTGACGGTGCCCAGCAGACCCAACAGCGGGCAGAGCGCCACCAGCAGCTTGAGCCAGGGCAGCGGCCGACGCAGCCGGGCGATCAGTTCGCTGGCCCACACCTCGCGAACGGTCAGGGCACTCCAGCTATGGTGGTCGGCGCGCTGTGCCCAGCGCCGGACCAGCCTGCGCCGAGCACGCCGATAAGTGAGTCGAAAGAACAGCACCCGCTCCAGCGCCAGGCTGAACAGCAGCGCCGCCACGGCGGCGATGCCCACCAGCACGACGCCACCGGCGTCAATCAGCCGTGCCAGGGGCTCAAGCCATAGCGGCAGCATGCGGCCCTTTCTCCTTGGCGGTAATGGCGGGGCGGCGATGCTCCAGTCGCTCGGCCAGGGCGGCACTGGCCTGCCCCTCCACCACGCCGGCCAGCTGACGACTGCGGCCGGCCAGGGCGGTGTGGGCAAACAGCAGGGGCACCGCGGTGATCAGCCCCAGCACGGTCGTCACCAGTGCCTGACTGATGCCGCCCGCCATTAGCTGTGGGTCGCCGGTGCCGAAGACGGTGATGGCCTGGAAGGTCACGATCATCCCGGTGACGGTGCCCAGCAGCCCCAGCAGCGGAGCCACCGCGGCCAGCAGCTTGACCAGCGGTTGGCCCCTCTCTAGACGCGGCAGCTCGGCCAGCATCGCCTCGTCGAGACGTGCCTCCAGCGCTTCTGGCATGGGATCATCGGAAAGCGCCCGGAAGCGCAGCAACACACGGCCCAGGGGGTTGTCATCACGCAACTGATCCAGCGTCGTCAGTTGACGACGCAGCGCCACACTGACCCTGAGCAGGTAGCCATACTGCGTGAGCGCCACCAACAGGCCAAAGGCGCCCAGGCCCACCACCACATAACCGACGACGCCCCCCTGCTGGAAACGCTCCTGCAGGCTGGGGCGCTGTGCCAGGGCCTCGATCACCTGCCCTCCGGTCGGGTCCAGGGCGATGCGCTCGCCCTCGCCTGCCTGGAAGGCGGCAAGCTGCTGGGCCACCTCGTTGGGCGTACGCGTCACCGTGGCCAGTGCGCCCTCTTCGGCGCCACGTTCGAGCAGATCCCCGGCGGCGAAGGCCGCCAGATCCCCCAGCCGCACGACCTCGCGGGGTGCGATCTCACCGCTGTTGGCGGCCACCGGAGCCTCGAAGGCGCGTATGCGGCCGGTCTCGACCGTCAGGGCAATAAGGGAATCGGCGAGACTCTCGAGGTGCTCGGGGCGCAACACCTCGACGTCATTCAGTCGCGGCGGCAGCTCGGCACCGCCCACGGTAAGCCAGCTCTCGGCTAGGGCATCACGCAGCTCTCCGCTATGGCGGGCCAGCACCTTCAGCACCGCCGTCAGGTCGTCGCCCTGCTCGGCCTGGCGGCTATCGAGGGCCTCTCGGCGAGACTGCAGCTCGGCCTGACGGGATTCGAGCTCGGCATGTCGCGACTCGGCCTCGGCATAAGCCTGCCGCGCCTCCTCCAGGGCCGCTTCCAGTGCATCACGGTCCTCGACCAGCTCGGCCAGCCGCGCGGCATCCCGCGCCTCCGCGGCCTCCCGCTCGGCGCGCAGGGTGGTCAACGGATCGCTCTGGGCCGCCGCGGGCAGCACCGTCGCCAATAGCACAGCTCCCAGAACCAGTGCCACGACACGCTTCAGACTGGGGTTGCTCTTGATGCTGGTATTCATAAGACGTGCTCCGCGTCGACCGGCGTCACCGGGTGGGAGACCGGTAGGGTAAGCAACTCCGGCGCCCGCTGGTCGCGGGCGATACGCAGCCCATGGCGCAGCTCGACTCGCTCGGCCTCAGCCAGTGGCTGCCAGCGCTGCTCGTCGGAGCGCCAGACGGCGCCCTGATGTCCATCGGGCGTCAGATAATAGAGCCCCACGCGACCCAGGCGGAAGAAGTCCACCTCTCGGCGCACCTCCCCCTCCTCCAGGGTGCCGCGCCAGGCATCGAGCTCGCGGCCATAGTTCAGCTCGGCGCGCCAGGCGGCCAGGGTGCGGTCCAGGCGCTGCGACGTGGAAAGGTCGGGATCTGCCATGCCATTCTCGAGTCCCTCGACCCGTGCCAGACGCTCCTGCTTCAGGAAGGGAAGATCACCCTCCACCCAGGCCCTCAACCGCGACAACAACCCCTGCTCAACCGCCGGCAAGGTTTCACGGGTCTCGACCAGGGCATCCAGGGCCGCTTCGCGGGTCGCCAGGCGCTCGGCCTGGCGCTCGAGACGCGGCGTCAGGCTCTCGCTGTCCGCCCGAAGGCGTCGCGTCTCGGCTTCCAGGCGACGCAGCTCGGCCAGCATCTCGCGACTGGCGTCATCGGCGGCATCGATGCGCACCTGCAACTCGGCCTGAACACGCTGTGCCTCGCTGGCTTCCTCTATCAGCTCCTGCCCCATCAGGGGTGTGGTGACGAGCAGAAGGCCAGCAGCCCCCAATAACAGAGTGGATCGAATCCTCTTCACGTCAGGCTCCCTGGCTCCGTGACGAATGGCGAACGGATGCTCTCACAAGTGATAATAGTTATCAATCATTGAAAACCCTTAAAATATAATGATAATAAGTCTCAAATGTGTCGCTGTCTCGCTACGCCTGTCAGGACCGATATACCCCTGACATGGTCGACAACCTTCCCGATGGATACCATGCCTCACACCCTCTCGCCGCTCTATATTGGCCCGTTGAAATCCTTGTTTCCTCCGCGGATCACGGCAGCTCCCGAGGCCGCACTCACCAGTGCCCTGCTGATGGTGCTGGCCGACGGGGTGGGCCGCCAGCGCTGTTCCCGCAGGAGATTCCCGCCGGGCTGGTGGCCTCACTGCTCGGTGGGGCCTACTTCATGCAGGGATTGAGGCGCAGGTAATGCAGAGAGGACCTCCTTCTTCTTGCGAACTTTAAATGAAAAGAATTATCATTTACTCACTCAATCGCATTAATAGACTGTGTCGACACAGCGCCCGGCCAGACACCGGGCTCGGATCATCACCCTAGGGACTCGTTTCTTCATGCCATATCGACAGCCCACCGTCGCCAAGTGCCTGCCCATCCTGCTCTGCACTGCTCTACCCACCATCGCCCTCGCTCAATCTGCCTCGACGGACCAGACACAGGCCGCCGATGAGCTGGACCCGCTCGTCGTCACCGCGACCCGCAACAAGAGCCTGGCCGGCAAGACGCCCCAGAAGGTCACCATCATCACCCGCGAGGAGATCGAGCAGCAGCTGGCCATCACCAACGATCCCGGCCAGGTGCTCAGCAACCTGATTCCCTCCTACTCGCCCAGCCGCCAGAAGCTCAACAACACCGGCGAGACCCTGCGCGGTCGCTCGGCGCTGTTCATGGTCGACGGCGTTCCCCAGACCAACGCGCTGCGGGACGGCGGTCGCGACAGCTATACCATCGACCTGTCCATGGTCGAGCGCATCGAGGTGATCCACGGCGCCAGCGCCGAGCATGGCCTGGGCGCCACCGGCGGCATCATCAACTATGTCACCAAGCGCGCCGAGGCCGGTACCGTCAACCAGCACGCCGGGATCAGCCTGACCAGCGACGACGACTTCGAGTCCGAGGGCTTCGGCCACAAGCTGGACTACCGCATCAGCGGCCAGAGCGGCGACTGGGACTACCTGGCCGCCGCCAGCCGTCAGGAACGCGGGGTGTTCTTCGACGGCAACGACGAGGAAGTGGGCATCGCCTACCACGGCGAGGTCCAGAACTCCGAGAGCTACGACCTCTTCGGCAAGCTCGGCTACTGGATCGACGCGGAGCAGAACCTCGAGCTCTCCCTCAACCATTTCGACCTCGACGTCAATGACGACTATGTGCCGGTGGCCGGCGATCGCTCCGAGGGCATCGCCACCACCGCACGCAAGGGCAACCTGCAGGGCGAGCCCGGCTATAACGAGGTGACCAAGGCCCAACTGGCCTACTCCCACGGTGACTGGTTCGGCAACGAGCTGGATGCCCAGCTCTACACCCAGCGCTTCCGCGCCCAGTTTGGTGCCACCGGCCTCGGCTCCTTCCCCTACCAGGACGAGAACGGCGAGACGCGGTTCGACCAGACCCGCAACGAATCCGACAAGGTCGGCGGCAAGTTCACCCTCTCCCGCGACGGCCTGCTCGACGACCGCCTCAGGCTGACCACCGGCGTCGACCTGCTGCAGGACGAGACCCAGCAGGTGCTGGTGCAGACCGGCCGCAACTACGTGCCCGAGACCCAGTTCCGCAATGTTGCCGCCTTCCTTCAGGGCGATGTCGACCTGACCGACTCGCTGAGCCTGCATGCCGGTGCCCGCCAGGAGCATGCCGAGCTGAACGTCGACGACTACGCGACCGTGGACCGCGGCACCAGCGTCGAGAACGACCTTGTATCCGTAGCCGGCGGTAATCCCGACTTCGACGAGACCCTGCTCAACGCCGGCCTGGTCTACCAGGCCACCGACTGGGCCCAACTCTACGCCAACTACTCGGAAGGCTTCGGCATGCCCGACGTGGGAAGAGTACTGCGTGGGGTCAAGAGCCCCGGCCAGGACGTCGACACCCTGGTCGACCTCTCGCCCATCGTCACCGACAACCGAGAGGTCGGCGCCCGCTTCGACTGGGAGCGCTATAGCCTCGAGCTGAGCTACTACGAGTCCGACTCCGACCTCGGCCAGCGCATCCAGCCCGATGCCCAGGGCAACTACCGGGTCCAGCGGGAGAAGACCGAGATCCAGGGCTACGAGATCACCGGCGAGGCTCGCCCCACCGATGCCCATCGCCTGCGGCTGACCTACACCCACGCCGAGGGCGAGTCCGATCAGGATGGCGACGGCGAGGTCGACACCAAGCTGACCGGCCGCGACATCGCGCCGGATACCCTGAAGCTCGGCTGGAGCGCGGCCTGGAACGACAAGCTGTCCTCGCACCTGCAGTACAGCCGCTACTTCGACCGCAGCTTCGACGATCCGGCCCTGGAGTTCGACGGCTACGGCCTGGTCGACGCCTCCCTGGCCTATCGCCTGCCGGTGGGTCGCGCCAGCCTGGGCATCGAGAACCTCACCGACGAGGACTACTTCACCTACTACTCCCAGTCGTTCCCCCAGTCGTCCGCGCTGGAAGACGACCTGTACTTCAAGGGTCGCGGTCGTACCCTGACCCTGGGTTACCAGGTCGACTTCTGAGGCATCACGTCCGCATGAGCGGCCCCCCGAGGGCCGCTTCCCCCTGTTTCTTTGGTAGCTCGAGGACGATGCTCGATCTCTCATTCCACTGCGCAGGCTATACTCGCCGGCCCCGTCGGCAAGCCACCATGATCGCCCGCGACAGACAACCGCGCCGCTGGCTGGCGGCGCTGCTGGCGGCCCTTCTGCCGCTGGGAGCCGCCGATGCCGGCGACGGGCGCCGCGTCGCCCATGCGTTCGGCGACACGACAATTCCCGCCCCTCCGCAGCGCGTCGTCACCCTCTACCAGGGGGCGACGGACAGCGCGGTGGCGCTGGGCATCACCCCGGTGGGCGTCGTCGATTCCTGGCTGGAGAAGCCCATGTACCGCTACCTGCGCGACGCGCTCAAAGGCATCGAGCACGTTGGCCTGGAGACCCAGCCCAACCTGGAGAAGGTCGCCTGGCTGGATCCCGATCTGATCGTGGCCACGCGCTTTCGCCACGAGCGGGTCAAGCCGCTGCTGGAGCAGGTCGCGCCGACGGTCGCCACCGGCACCGTCTTCGACTTCAAGGCCAGCCTGGCGCTGCTGGCCGAGGCCACCGGCCGCGAGGCCCGCGCCCACGCCTTGATGCAGGATTGGGACGCGCGCGTGGCGGACTTTCGCCGCCAGATCGCCGACCAACTAGGCGACGCCTGGCCTCAGAAGGCCGCCGTGGTCCGCTTCAAGAGCGACCATGTGCGTCTCTACTCCACCGGGTTCGCCGGCTCGATCCTCGATGAACTGGGCTTCGAACAGCCGGACGCCGTGCAGGACCAGGGCTGGGGCATGAAGCTGACCAGCGAGGAGAACATTCCTGTCCTGAACGCCGACGTGATCTTCGTGCTGCTGGAGCCTGATGACCCCGCCATCGCGAGGAACTACCGACACTGGCGCTCCCACCCCCTCTGGCAGCGGCTGGACGCCGTCGAGAGCGAGCGGGTCTTCGAGGTGGATGCGGTGAACTGGATCATGGGCGGCGGCATCCTGGCCGCCAATGCCATGCTCGATGACCTCTACGCTCACTATGGGCTGGATAATCCCGACGAGCGCTCGACACCGGCGCTGACCGCGGCAGCCGCCGCTGACTGCGGCCGGGATACCACCGCGCAGGACGAGGAATCCGCCCCATGCTGAATCACCGCCTGACACGGGCCGCGGGGCTGCTGCTGGGGATGACCCTGCTCGTCACGGCCTTCGCGGCCAGCGTCATGCTGGGCACCACCGAGATCGCCCCGCCGACCTTCGTCGAGGCGCTTATCCAGTACGACCCCGGCCGGGTCGCGCATATCATCATTGCCACCGAGCGCCTGCCCCGGGCGGTGATCGCCGCCCTGGTCGGCGCCAGCCTGGCCATCGCCGGCGCCCTGATGCAGACCCTGACCCGCAATCCCCTGGCCTCGCCGAGCATCCTGGGCATCAACGCCGGGGCCATGTTCTTCGTGGTGATCGCGGTCTCGCTGCTGCCCCTCCACGCCCCGGGCGAGGTGGTCTGGGCGGCGCTGTTGGGGGCCCTTGTGGCGGCCTGCTTGGTGGTGCTGCTGAGCCGCGGCCGTCACGGGGAGCTGTCGCCGCTGCGAGTGGTGCTGGCCGGGGTGGCCGTCACCGCCATGTTCGTCTCCTTCAGCCAGGGCCTGCTGATCATCGACCGCCAGAGCTTCGAGAGCGTGCTGTACTGGCTGGCCGGTTCCGTCGCCGGCCGCGAGCTGTCCCTGGTGGTGCCGCTGCTGCCGCTGTTCGGCGGCGCCCTGCTACTGTGTGCCCTGCTGGTGCGCCACGCCAATGCCCTGCTGCTGGGCGACGACATGGTCAAGGGGCTGGGCATGCGTGCCGGCACCATCAAGCTGCTGCTGGGCCTGGCGGTGATCCTGCTGGCCGGCAGCTCGGTGGCGCTGGCCGGCATGATCGGCTTCGTCGGACTGATCGTGCCCCACATGGCCCGGGGGATCTTCGGCGTCGACCATCGCTGGCTGCTGCCGGCCTGCGCCCTGCTGGGCGCCAGCCTGTTGCTGCTGGCCGATGTGGCTTCGCGCTTCCTGATGGCCCCTCAGGATGTGCCGGTGGGGGTGATGACCGCGCTGATCGGCACCCCCTTCTTCATTCACCTGGCGCGCAGGAAATCGGCCTGACCATGACCCATACCCCTTCCCTGAGCCAACGCCTGGACCCCGCGAGCGCAGCCACCGCCGATGCCGGCCGGGCGCGCTATGCGAGCCTGCTGGGGCTGCTTTGGTTGGTGCTGCTGGCCAGCATGGGCCTGTCGCTTGGCCTCGGCAGCTTCCCCACCTCGTTCGGGGAGATACTGCACGCCCTGGCCGCGCCCCAGGACAGCGATATCGCCTTTATCGCCTGGGAACTGCGCCTGCCGCGCCTCCTGCTGGCCGTGCTGGTGGGGGCGGCCCTGGCCGTGGCCGGCGCCATCCTCCAGGGCATGGTACGCAACCCGCTGGCCTCGCCGGACGTGATCGGCATCACCAGCGGCGCTGCACTGGCCGCCGTGACCTTCCTGGCGTTGTTCGGCACCACATTGAGCACCAACTGGCTGCCGGCCGCCGCGCAGCTCGGTGCGCTGCTGGCCGCCCTGCTGGTGTTCCTGCTGGCCTGGAAGGGCAGCGTCTCCCCTTCGCGCCTGGTGCTGGTCGGCATCGGCCTCTCCGCCGCCATGGGGGCCCTGACTACCCTGCTGATCGTGATCAGCGACGATGCCGCCGCCATGACCGCCTATGTATGGCTGACCGGCAGCCTCTACGCCGCCCAGTGGCAGGACGTGCTGGGCATGCTGCCCTGGCTGCTGGTGGCCATTCCGCTAGGCCTGGCCCAGGCGCGGCACATGGATGCCATGGCGCTGGGCGACGCGGTGGCCCAGGGGCTGGGTGTGAACCTGTTGCGCAGCCGTCTGGTGCTGATGGCCTGCAGCGTGGCCCTGGCCGGCGCAGCCGTGGCCTTCGCCGGGGGGCTCAGCTTCGTGGGCCTGGTCGCGCCGCATATCGCGTCCCGCCTGGTGGGGCGGGGCTTCGCCCGGCTGGTGCCCGCCGCCGCCCTGGTGGGAGCCCTGATCGTGCTCTACGCCGACCTGCTCGGCCGGGTGGCCTTCCTGCCCAAGGACCTGCCCGCCGGTATCTTCGTCTCGGGGGTGGGCGCGCCCTTCTTCGTCTATCTACTGCACCGCACCCGCTACCGCCGTGGTTAAATCTCCGAAACGCCCGGCATTGAAAATGAGAATTCTTTGCTTTACGTTACCCTGGCCCAGCCATGACATCCGCGAGTCCCTCCCATGCCGCCAACACTTGCCAAACCACCGCGACTGACGGGCGAAGCCCTGCACGCCGGGTACGAGTCTCGCCGCGTCCTGGACGGCGTCGACCTGTCGGTGGCCGAGGGCCAATTGACGGTGCTGCTCGGCCCCAACGGCAGCGGCAAGTCGACGCTGCTGAAGACGCTGGCGCGCACCCTGGCACCCAGCGCCGGGCGAGTCTGCCTGGATGGACAGGATATCCACCGCCGCAGCACCCGGGAGGTGGCTCGGCGCCTGGGCATCCTGCCCCAAGGCCCTACCGCCCCGGAGGGGCTGACGGTCAGGCAGCTGGTCGGCATGGGGCGCTTTCCCCACCAGCGGCTGTGGCGGCAGGATGCCGAGCGGGACGCCCGAGCCGTGCGCGAGGCGATGGCCTATGCCGATGTCGCGGCCCTCGCCGAGCGCAGCGTCGATACCCTCTCCGGCGGGCAGCGGCAACGCTGCTGGATCGCCATGGTGCTGGCCCAGGAAACGGACCTGATCCTGCTCGACGAGCCCACCACCTTTCTCGATCTCAAGGTCCAGGTGGACCTGCTGGAACTGCTGTCTCGCTTGGCCCATGAGCAGGGCCGCACCCTGCTGCTGGTGCTGCATGACCTGAACCTGGCCGCGGCCTATGCGGATCGGCTGGTGATGATGCGCGACGGAGGCATCGTCGCCAGTGGCACGCCGCGAGAGGTGTTCACGGTCGCCCATCTCAAGCGGGTCTTCGATCTCGACGCCCGGGTGCTCGTGGAGCCCGAGACCGGCAGCCCGATCTGCGTGCCATACACCCGGCAGGGAGCGCTGCCACCCGCTCGGCCCGTCTCCCCCACCGCCGACCGGTGCTGTGTCTCATGAGTCATGTCTTCTGCACGGACCTCAGCCGCAAGCAGCTTGATCCGCTGGCCGGCAGCGCCGCCCATGCCGAGCGTAACCTGCTGATCAGCTGGCCACGCGCCAAGTGGACCCGCAACCTGCGTCATGCCAGCGACATGCCGGACAGCCTGGTACGGACGCTCGATGCCATCGCCGCCGAGGGGCGGCGGATCAACCTGATCCACCGTCGTGAACAGGATGGCGATGTCCATCGAGTGTTCCTGATGCCCGAACGCCGTAGTTTCATGGTACCGCGCAACGCACTGGAGGCCTTCCTGGCCGCCTGGCAATCGGGAGAGCCACTGACGACCTGGGAAGAGGCGCCGGTCGAGCATCACCTGCTGCTGTGCTGCACCCACGGCAAGAAGGATAAGTGCTGCGCCAAGTATGGGTACCAGACCTACCAGCGGCTGGCCCGGGAGGTCGCGGCACACCGGCTGCCCTTCGATGTGTGGGAGAGCAGCCACCTCGGCGGCTGCCGTTTCGCTGCCAGCATCATCCTGCTCTCGCCGGTACGCAAGTATGGCCGCATCACGCCGGAGCAGGCACTACCCTTGCTCCAGGCCGAAGCGCGAGGCCAACGCTTCCTCCCCGGCTACCGCGGCGACTCCCGGCTGACACCCGCGCAGCAGTGCGCCCAACTCGCGGCGCTCTCCCATCTGACTTTGCCGCGGCACATGCCCCGGTTGACGCTGCTGGAAGAGAGCGGCAGCGAGCATCGGCGACATCAGCGATGGCATTGGAAGCTGGAGGAAGACCACGGCCATCTGAACATCGTCTGCGAGGCCACCGCGATCAGACGCGTCGATACCTGCGCCGACCTCGATGAAGGCCCCTCCGATAGCAGGGTCTGGCGGGTCATCAAGCTAACGGCAGAATAGGTCTGCATCTCTTTATGCAGACCCTTCGGCATCTCTTTCCTCACTATGAAATACAACTGGTAATCGCTACTGGCGACTGGTTTGGGTGGCATTAACTTGCATGTCAACCCGAGCTAACCACAGCCCTGGCTTTGGCATTGACAAGAGACGACTCCCGAATAAGAATGATATTGAGAATTAATATCACAAGGATCAGTCATGCCACCCTCCCCTCAGCTCCGCTACCACTGCATCTTTTTGGAGGTCTCCTTTCGGGAACTCCTGGAGCGGGTAAGTGCACAGACGCAGGGTGATGATACGCCTTGCTGGCTGGATTCCCGTACCCTCACCCTGCTCACCAGCGAACTGGAGCGCTGCCGTCGCGATGCCCAGGGGGCTCCCGACGTGGCCGAATCACTGGGCACGGCGGTCTATCACGCCGGGCTGCTGATGGCGCAGTGCCCAGGTGCCCTCGGCAAGCGCCTCTGTCAGCACCACCTGCAGGCCATCCGAAAGCCGCTGCAGGAGACCATTGCCAGGCTGGAGGGGCGCCAGGCCCCCTCACAGCCGGGTCCGATGCAGCGGCTGCGCTACTGGCTCAATGCCGGGTAAGTCACGCTCTCGAAAGCCATCCGAGGCACACCGTTATCCGGCCAGCCGCGGGAGATAGCCCCACCCCTCCAACCCAGGAAGAGCGAGGCAGTCGCGCTAGAAGGCCCAATCCTCGTCTTCGGTGGCCTCGGTGCGGCCGACGACATACGAGGAGCCCGAACCGGAGAAGAAGTCGTGGTTCTCGTCGGCGCCGGGAGAGAGTGCGGCGAGAATGGTCGGGTCGACGTCGCACACCTCCTGGGGAAAGAGCCCATCGAAGCCCAGGTTCATCAGCGCCTTGTTGGCGTTGTAGTGGAGGAACTTCTTGACGTCCTCGGTGAGCCCGACCTCATCGTAGAGCAGCTCGGTATAGGCCACCTCGTTCTCATAGAGCGCCAGCATCAGCTCATAGGCGTAGGCCTTGACCTCTTCCTGGCGCTCCGGCGTCGCCTCGGCCATGGCCTGCTGGAACTTGTAACCGATGTAATAGCCGTGCACCGCCTCGTCGCGAATGATGAGGCGAATCAGGTCGGCGGTATTGGTCAGCTTGGCATGGCTGGACCAGTACATCGGCAGGTAGAAGCCCGAGTAGAACAGGAACGACTCCAGGAAGACACTGGCCACCTTGCGCATCAGCGGGTCCTCGGCCCAGTAGCGCTCCAGCACCAGTTCCGCCTTGCGCTGCAGCGCCGGATTCTCCTCGCTCCAGCGGAAGGCATCGTCTACCTCCTGGGTGGTGCAGAGCGTGGAGAAGATCGAGCTGTAGGAGCGCGCATGCACCGCCTCCATAAAGGTGATATTGGCGTAGACCGCCTCCTCGTGGGGGGTACGGGAGTCTGGCATCAGCATCGGTGCGCCCACGCTGCTCTGGATGGTATCGAGCAGGGTCAGGCCGGTGAAGACGCGGATGGTAAGCCGTCGCTCGGCCTCCGTCAGGGTGTTCCACGAGGGAATGTCGTTGGAGAGCGGCACCTTCTCCGGCAGCCAGAAGTTGCTGGTCAGACGGTTCCATACCTCCAGGTCCTTGTCGTCCTGCAGGCGATTCCAGTTGATGGCATCCACTCGGGTGAGTCGTTTGGCAGTCATCGTCATGTTAAGCAATCCCTTAGAGTGTGCAGGAGACACAGCCCTCAACCTCGGTGCCCTCCAGGGCACTCTGGCGCAGGCGCACGTAATAGAGGGTCTTGATGCCCTTCCGCCAGGCTGTGATCTGAGCCCGGTTGATATCCCGGGTCGTCGCGGTATCGGGGAAAAACAGCGTCAGCGACAACCCCTGATCAACGTGCTCGGAGGCGGCGGCGTAGGTATCGATGATCGCCTCGGGGCCGATCTCGTAGGCGTCCCGGTAGTAGGCCAGGTTGTCATCATCGAGATAGGGTGCCGGGTAGTAGACGCGACCGAGCTTGCCCTCCTTGCGAATCTCGATGGGCGAGGCCACCGGGTGAATGCTGGAGGTGGCATGATTGATGTAGGAGATCGAGCCGGTGGGCGGCACCGCCTGAAGATTGCGGTTATAGAGCCCTTGGGCCATGACCGACGCCTTGAGCGCCGCCCAGTCTTCGCGTGTCGGCAGCGCGATGCCGGCATCCGCGAAGAGTGCCTGGCCGCGCTCGGTCTGCGGCAGCCAGTCGCGCTCGGTGTACTTGTCGAAGAAGACTCCGCTGGCGTAGTCCGACGCCGCGAAACCGGCGAAGCTTTCACCGCGCTCAATGGCCAGGCGGTTGGACGCACGCAGGGCGTGATAGGCCACACAGGCGAAGTAGACACTGGTAAAGTCCAACGCCTCCGGCGTGCCATAATGGACATGCTCGCGGGCCAGAAAGCCGTGCAGGTTCATCTGCCCCAGGCCAATCGCCCGGGACAGGGCGTTGCCGTTGGCGATCGAGGGCACCGAGGTGATCTCGGTCATCTCGGCCACCGCGGTGAGGCCGCGCACCGCGACCTCGACACTGCCGCCGATATCGCCTGAATCCATCACCCGGGCGATATTCAACGACCCCAGGTTGCAGGAGATATCCTCCCCCACCCGACGGTAGCCGAGGTCATCGTTGAACTCGCTGGGCGTATTGACCTGCAGGATCTCCGAGCAGAGGTTGCTCATATTGATGCGCCCGGCGATGGGGTTGGCGCGGTTGACGTTATCCTCGAACATCACATAGGGGTAGCCGGATTCGAACTGCACCTCGGCCAGGGTCTGGAAGAAGGCCCGGGCATTGATCTTGGTCTTGCGAATCCGTGAGTCGTCGACCATCTCGCGGTACTTCTCGGTCACGGCAATGTCACCGAAGGGCATGCCGTAGACCCGCTCCACATCATAGGGCGAGAAGAGGTACATCGGCTCGTTGCGCTTGGCCAGCTCGAAGGTGATATCGGGGATCGTCACCCCCAACGACAGCGTCTTGATGCGGATCTTCTCATCGGCATTCTCGCGCTTGGTGTCGAGAAAGCGCAGGATATCGGGATGGTGGGCATTGAGATAGACCGCCCCGGCCCCCTGGCGTGCACCGAGCTGGTTGGCGTAGGAGAAGGCATCCTCGAGCAGCTTCATGATCGGGATGATGCCCGACGACTGGTTCTCGATATGCTTGATCGGTGCGCCTGCCTCACGGATATTGCTCAACAGCAGCGCCACCCCTCCCCCACGCTTGGAGAGCTGCAGGGCCGAATTGATGGCCCGGCCGATGGACTCCATGTTGTCCTCGATGCGCAGCAGAAAGCAGGATACCAGCTCGCCACGTTGGCGCTTGCCGGCATTGAGGAAGGTCGGGGTGGCCGGCTGGAAGCGGCCGGCAATGATCTCGTCCACCAGCGACCTGGCCAGCGTCTCGTCACCACGAGCCAGGGCCAGGGCTACCATGCAGACCCGATCCTCGAAGCGCTCCAGGTAGCGGCGGCCGTCGAAGGTCTTCAGCGTATAACTGGTGTAGTACTTGAAGGCGCCGAGAAAACTCGGGAAGCGAAACTTCCAGGCATAGGCCTGCTCGAAAAGCGCCTTGATAAAGCCGGCATCGTACTGCGCCAACACCTGAGGCTCGTAGTACTGGTTCTCCACCAGATAGTCGAGCTTCTCCTTCAGCGAGTGGAAGAACACCGTGTTCTGATTGACGTGCTGAAGAAAGTACTCGCGTACCGCTTCGCGGTCGCGCGCCAGCTGCAGCCGTCCCTCATCGTCATAGAGGTTGAGCATGGCGTTCAGGGCGTGGTAATCCAGCTTGCGCCCCGCATCACTCTCCGCCTGACGAGGCGGCTGGGTCAGGATTGTCGTGTCCAAAACTCTCTCACTCCCTTGCGAACCCGGGTCACGTCATCGTCCGTGCCCAGCAACTCGAATCGATAGAGCAGGGGAACACCGCACTTCTCGGCGATGATGCGCCCTGCCAGTCCATAGGCGGCGCCAAAACAGGTATTGCCAGCGGCGATCACGCCCTTCAGCAGCGCCCGGTTGTCGGAATCGTTGAGAAAACGGATCACCGGCGCCGGCACCGCCCCCTTCGTCCCACCACCGCCATAGGTAGGCGTCACCAGCACGAAGGGACGTGTTGCCGACAGAGCCTGGGCACCCCGCTCAAGGGGAATGCGCCGGGCCGGCAGCTCCAGTTTCTGAATAAAGCGATGGGTGTTGCCGGAGCGTGTCGAAAAATAGATCAGTTCCGGCGGCACACCCTCCAACGGTGCCTCGCTCATGCCGGCGTCAGGCCGCCGAGTCGGTCCGGGCGAAAACCGGACCAGTGCTCATCGCCGGCTACCACGACCGGCAGCTGGCGGTGCCCCAGTGCCATGACGCGATCGCGAGCCTCCGGATTCTGCTCCAGGTCGATCAGGCGGTAATCGATTCCCCGGCGCTCCAGGGTGCGGCAGGTGGCCGTGCACTGCGGGCAGGCTGGACGGGTATAGACCTTGATCTCCATGGCGACACTCCCTGAGGAAGGAAACTATATATGGTGATTGCGATGGCAAGGATACACCATATATAGAAACTGTCACCCTTGAAATACCATATGTTGTGTTATATGGAGATATCAAACACAAGTGACTAACAGGCTCGATAGCGCCTCGGGTGGCAAGGAATGGATGACGAGGAGTGGGTGGCAAGGAATAAAGGGCGAGGAGTGAGGGGCGAGAGGCATAGCAAGGCCCACAAGGGCTCAAGGAGATAGAGAGATGA
The DNA here is from genome assembly GCF_031846005.1 of Halomonas sp. LES1. Classification (NCBI taxonomy): domain Bacteria; kingdom Pseudomonadati; phylum Pseudomonadota; class Gammaproteobacteria; order Oceanospirillales; family Halomonadaceae; genus Halomonas; species Halomonas sp. LES1. The sequence goes on along the minus strand of NZ_JAVRGC010000002.1, from coordinate 375,045 downwards.
GAGTGATAGGGAGGCAGGGCGATACTCCTGCCCGGCAAGGTACCCATACAACAGCGCCGCGACCCCAGGGGCCGCGGCGCTATTTGTCAGACCGGAAAGGGGTCGATCAGGCAGTGGCAGCCTGGTAGCGACGCTCCACTTCATCCCAATCCACCACGTTGAAGAACGCGGCGATATAGTCCGGACGCTTGTTCTGGAACTTCAGGTAGTAGGCATGCTCCCACACGTCCAGCCCCAGCACCGGCGTGTTGCCGTTGGAGATCGGGCTGTCCTGGTTGAGGGAATTTTCCACCACCAGCTTCTTCGCGGGGGTCACGCTGAGCCATGCCCAGCCGCTGCCGAAGCGACCCAGGGCAGCCTTGGTAAAGGATTCCTTGAACGCCTCGAAGCCACCCAGCTCGCTCTCGATGGCCTCGCCTACCTTGCCCTTGGGCTGACCGCCACCATTGGGTGACATCATCTGCCAGAACATGGAGTGGTTCGAGTGGCCGCCACCGTTGTTGATGACCGCCTGACGCTTCTCGGCCGGCACCTTGTCCAGATCGGCAAGCAGCTCGTCGACCGACACTTCTTCCAGACCGGTGCCCTCGAGAGCACCGTTCAGGTTGTTGACGTAGGTCTGATGGTGACGGGAATGGTGGATCTCCATGGTCAACGCATCGATATGCGGCTCGAGCGCATCGTAGGCATACGGAAGGTCAGGGAGGGTATGTGCCATGTTGATCATCTCCTTTTGGTGGCTTTGCAGACACTGCAATTCTTGTCCTGCAATGACTAGAGGTGCGGCCATCGGTCGGTAACTTCAACCACCTCGACCAGATTTTTCTTGAGCAGCAGCTCCAGTACGTCAACTCACCCTACTCTAGACGATGTGAAGCCGTCCAGCAGGAGCCCCAGTAGCAAAACGCCGACTCCTAATGGAGCCGGCGTTTTACCGAGCCGCTACAAGCAGAGTCTCAGAGCTTCTGCTCGAGCTCCGGCAGGGCGTCGAGCAGATCCGCCACCAGGCCGCAGCTCATCGGGAGCGCGACCTGGAAGATCACGATCGTTATCAGAGCTTCTGCTCGAGCTCCGGCAGGGCTTCGAACAGGTCAGCCACCAGGCCATAGTCGGCTACCTGGAAGATCGGCGCCTCCTCGTCCTTGTTGATCGCCACGATCACCTTGGAGTCCTTCATGCCCGCCAGGTGCTGGATGGCACCCGAGATGCCCACGGCGATATAGAGCTCCGGCGCGACGATCTTGCCGGTCTGCCCCACCTGCATGTCATTGGGCACGAAGCCGGCATCCACGGCGGCGCGCGAGGCGCCCACGGCGGCGCCCAGCTTGTCGGCGATGCCCTCGAGCAACTTGAAGTTGTCGCCGTTGCCCATGCCGCGGCCACCGGAGATGACTACCTTGGCCGCCCCTAGCTCCGGACGATCGGACTGGGCCAGCTCCTCCTTGATAAAGGTGGACTGGCTGTTGTCGGCGACGAAGTCGACCGCTTCCACGCCGGCGCTGCCGCCCTCGCTTACCGCGTCGAAACCGGTGGTACGCACGGTGATCACCTTCAGGGCGTCCTCGCTCTGCACGGTGGCGATGGCGTTGCCGGCGTAGATGGGACGCTTGAAGGTATCGGGCGACTCCACCGCGATGATCTCGGAGATCTGCGCCACGTCTCTGAGCGCGGCGACCCGCGGCAGCACGTTCTTGCCGGTGGTGGAGGCGGCGGCCAGCACGTGGCTGTAGTCGCCGGCGAGCTCATTGATCAGCGCCGACACCGGCTCGGCCAGCTGGTGGGCGTAGGCGGCGTTGTCGGCCACGCGAACTCTGTTGACGCCCTCCAACTTGGCGGCGGCCTCGGCGATGGCGGCGACGCCTTCGCCTGCCACCAGCACGTCGATATCACCACCGATGGCCTTGGCGGCCGCGACCACATGGGCGGTGGCGCCGGCCAGGGCGCCGTCATGATGTTCGGCAAGTACCAGGATGCTCATGAAATCACCTTCGCCTCGTTCTTCAGTTTGTCGACCAGCTCGTCCACGGAGCCCACCTTGATGCCACCCTGACGCTCGGCCGGCGGCTCGACCCTGAGCAGCTTGGTCCGGGTCGCCACCTCGACGCCGAGATCCGTCGGGCGCTTGACGTCCAGCGGCTTCTTCTTGGCCTTCATGATATCGGGCAGCTTGGCGTAGCGCGGCTCGTTCAGGCGCAGGTCGGTGGTGACGATGGCCGGCAGGCTGAGCTCGACGGTCTGCAGGCCGCCGTCGATCTCACGGGTTACCTGCAGCTTTCCATCGGCCCCGTCACCGCTGATCACCACTTCGGAGGCGAAGGTGCCCTGGGGCAGGCCGGTCAGCGCGGCGAGCATCTGGCCGGTCTGGTTGTTGTCGGTGTCGATGGCCTGCTTGCCGAGGATGACCAGGCCCGGCTGCTCTTCCTCGACCAGCTTGGCCAGCGCCTTGGCGGCACCCAGCGACTCGACACGCTCGTCGCTCTCGACATGGATAGCCCGATCGGCGCCCAGCGCCAGGGCGGTGCGCAGCTGCTCCTGGGCGGCCTTGGGCCCCACGGTGACGGCGACCACCTCGCTGGCCACGCCTTTCTCCTTCAGGCGAACCGCCTCTTCCACGGCGATCTCGCAGAAGGGGTTCATGGCCATTTTGACGTTGGTGAGGTCGACGTCGGAGTTATCCGGCTTGACGCGGATCTTGACGTTGTAGTCGATGACGCGTTTGACCGCGACGAGTACTTTCATGATTTCCTCGCTTGGTTCTCGGTGTTGAACCGTCTTGAATCCAATGGTGCGACACTGCCGTCAGCACCTTCCTGTCACTGGCCGCTCGGAACGGCGTGGCATGCTCTTATCGATTTCATGCGAGCGTTTGATAGGTGCCGCATCGAAAAAACTCTCTCAATGTGCCACACCCATACACAGGGCAACAATCCCATTATTGCCCCTTGGGCGAGGCACCTGATCAACATGGCGCCAAAGTCGCATGATCGCAGGGGGTGACCTTGTTGTTCTATTATGCCTATCATGAGGGCAGGCTAGAAGCAAACGACCGTTTTAAATCTTATCGACGTTAGTGGAACTTATCGATGTTAGTGTAATGGCGCTCAACGTCGACACGGGCAGTGAGGAGAGAGCAGATGGAAGAACAAGTCGAACGCGATTCCATGGAGTTCGATGTCGTTATCGTGGGCGCCGGCCCTTCGGGGCTGGCCGCCGCGTGCCGGCTGATGCAGCAGGCCAACGAGGCGGAGCAGGAACTGACGGTGTGCGTGGTGGAGAAGGGCTCCGAGGTCGGCGCCCATATCCTCTCCGGCGCCATCTTCGAGCCCCGTGCGCTGCAGGAGCTGTTCCCCGACTGGGAGGAGCGCGGCGCCCCGCTGACCACCCCGGCCAGCCGCGACGAGCTCTACCTGCTCAAGGACGCGGAGAAGAGCCAGAAGCTACCCAATGCCCTGGTGCCCCGGTCCATGCATAACACCGGTGGCGACCTGACCCGCTATGTGATCAGCGCCGGCAACCTGTGCCGCTGGCTGGCCGAACAGGCCGAAGCACTGGGCGTGGAGATCTTCCCGGGATTCGCCGCCCAGGAAACCATCATCGAAGAGGGCGTGGTCAAGGGCATCCTGATCGGCGACATGGGAGTGGCCGCGGATGGCACGCCCAAGGATGGCCATATGCCGGGCATGGAGCTGCGCGCCAAGTACACGCTGTTTGCCGAAGGCGCCCGCGGTCACCTGGGCAAGCGCCTGATCCAGGAGTATGACCTCGACGCCGGCAAGGACCCCCAGCACTACGGCATCGGTCTCAAGGAGCTGTGGGACGTGCCCGCCGAGCAGCACGAACCCGGCCTGATCCTGCACGGCTCCGGCTGGCCACTGGACAAGCACACCCACGGCGGCTGGTTCCTCTATCACGGCGACAACCAGCAGGTGGTGGTGGGGCTGATCATGGATCTCTCCTACCAGAACCCCTGGCTCTCCCCCTTCGATGAATTCCAGCGCATGAAACACCACCCGGTGCTGGCCAAGCATCTCGAGGGTGGCAAGCGCGTCGCCTACGGTGCCCGGGCTCTCACCAAGGGTGGGCTGAACTGCCTGCCGAAGATGACCTTCCCCGGCGGCCTGCTGATCGGCTGCGATGCCGGCACCCTGAACTTCGCCAAGATCAAGGGGCTGCACACCGCCATGAAGTCCGGCCTGGTAGCCGCCGAGGCGGTGTTCGAGGCGGTCGCCAAGGGCGACGAGGGTGGCCAGGAGCTGAGCGCCTTCAACGAGAAGTGGGAAGCGAGCTGGGCATATGCCGAGCTCAAGGAGAGCGCCAGCTTTGGCCCGGCGATCCACAAGTACGGCACCGTCGGCGGCGGCGCCTACAACTTCGTGAACCAGCTGCTGGGTGGCAAGTTGCCCAATGTTCACGACACCACCCCGGACCATGCCGCACTCAAGCCGGCCGGCGAGTTCGAGAAGATCAAATACCCGAAGCCCGACGGCAAGCTCTCCTTCGACAAGCCCTCCTCGGTATTTCTCTCCAATACCAACCATGAGGAGGACCAGCCCTGTCACCTGAAGCTGGCCGACCCGGAGCTGCCGATCCGCGAGAACCTGCCGGAGTATGCCGAGCCGGCTCAGCGCTACTGTCCGGCCGGGGTCTACGAAGTGATCGAGGGCGATGACGGCAAGCCGATGTTCCAGATCAACTTCCAGAACTGCGTGCACTGCAAGACCTGTGACATCAAGGACCCGGCCCAGAACATCACCTGGGTGGCACCCGAGGGCGGCGGCGGGCCGAACTATCCGAATATGTAAGAAGCCTCGCCGCTTCATGAAAACGCCTCCGCGACAGACTCGCGGAGGCGTTTTACTTTCTATCGGCTGCTAACGGCGATTAACGGCGATCAACCTCCGGTTGCCACCGGGCGGGTCGGATCTTGTACCCATTCGCTCCAGGAGCCTGGGTAGAGCCTGGGCAGCGGCTTGCCGGCTATCGCATAGGCGAGGATGTTATGGCACGCGGTGACCCCGGAACCACAGTAGGCCACCACCTCGTCGGCCTGTGGTAGCTCCTCGGCCAGACGTCCGGGGCTCTTGAAGCGCCCGCCCTCCTCCAGGTTGTCGGCACTGGGGCGACATACCGCCCCCGGGATATGGCCCGCCACCGGGTCGATGGGCTCGACGTCACCGCGGAATCGTTCGCGGCTGCGAGCGTCCACTCTCAGCACGCCGCTCGACTGCAGCGCATCCGCCGTCGTCCAGGTGTCGTCACGATAATCCGGGCACCAGCCGGAAGGGCTCGATGCCACATCATCCCCCTCATGCAGCTCGCCACCATGGGCCAACCAGGCCTGGATGCCGCCGTCCAGTACCTGCACCTCGGGGTGGCCGGCCCAGCAGGCGAGCATCCACCAGGCGCGAGCGGCGGCCAGCTGGCCGCCCATATCGTCATAGATCACCACCGGCACCTCCGGCGTCACGCCTAGACGCTGAAGCACTTCGGTGAATCGCTGCCGGTCCGGCAACGGATGCCGTCCCCCTGCCCCCGGGGGACCCGCCAGGTCACGATCCAGGTCGAGGTGCCGACTATTCGGCAGATGCGCCTGCCACCACAGGCCATGGCCGGCATCGAGGTCACCGAGACGCGCCCGACAATCCAGCAGACGTGGTGGCCGGGTGCCCTCCAGGGCGTCTTCCAACTCCCCGGCAGTGATCAGGGGCTGATTCATGCATGATCTCCTTGCAGCAGTTCGATGGGCGCTCGTCGAGCGATCAGGCGTCGTCGCCCGGCATGCCGGAAACGCACCTCGATCACGGGGTTGTCGGGGTCCCCCTCCACCAGATCGATCTCGCCCTCGCCGAATACGGCGTGACGCAGGCGCTGCCCAACGCCGAAGGCCTGTGATGGGACCATCTGATCGGTCGCCTCCGGCGTGACGGGCGCCAGCGACAACTCACGCCCCAGGGCCTCCAGATAGCGCTTCACCAGGTCCGGGCGCGATACCGCCAGTGGCGCTTTCTCCGCGTCGGCGGCAGCGTTGGCGTCATCCGCTTCGAGTCGCTGGGCCAGTCGATCGCACTCCTGCCAGGCACTCTCGGCGAGAAACCGGCTGGGACGATGATCGCCACCGTCATGGAGCAGCAGCAGCCGCTCTCGGGCACGCGTGATGGCCACATAGAAGAGCCTGCGCTCCTCCTCGAGACGCTGAGGGGATAGCGGGTTGTCGCGGGTGTAGTGGGGAAAGTCCTGCTCGTTGACGCCGGCAAGCACCACCAAGGGCCACTCCAGCCCCTTGGCGCCGTGTACGGTGTTGATCAACACCCCGTCATCACGGCTCTCCACCGGCCGACTGAGCAGCTCGACAAAGGCCTCGGTGTCATTGCCAAGCTCTATGGCCTGCTCCTTGAGCACGTCAAGCAGGCGAACATCCTCCTCGCCCTTGTCGCGCCGCGCCGCGGCCCGCTTGAGGACCCTCTCCGCATCGACCTCGGTCACCACATGGTCGAGCAGCTCGGCCGGCGAACGGGTCGCCAACCGCGGCAACTCACAGAGCAGCGCCCAACGCTTCTTGAGGGTGCGTTTCTGATGTGGTTTCAGGGATGCCAGCAGCGGGTCTTGAGGCGCGGGCCAGCGCGGATCCTCCGCCAGCCGACGCGCCAGCGCCTCGAGCCTTTCACGGGCCACGAAGGGTGTCGGCTGGGCGAACAGCAGAGCCAGGTGGCCAGGGTCGCGCAGCAGCTCGGGAGTACATGCCAGCCTCAGGTAGCCGGCCAGTGCCTGCACCAGGGGCAGGCGAAAGACGAAACGGTCCTCCCGCGCCAGACGAAACGCCACCCCCTCGCGCAGCAGCGCGAGCTGCAGCGGCACCGACAGGGCCCAGCTACGCACCAGCACACAGGCTTCGTCGAGTGCTCTCCCCTCTCGCCGCCACGCGACCAGGCCCTCCAGCAGGCCACGACACCCCTGGCCCGCCACAATCCGGGTATGCGGGTTGCCGGGAGCCGCCAGGCACTGCTGGTCGGGGCGCCGACGGTTGGCGTCGATGGCGTGATTGGCGGCCAGCGCCAGGGCATGGCCATGGCGAAAGGTGGTGGAGAGCGGGTAGTCCACCGCCACACCGAAGGTGGCGGTGAAACGCTGGAGCATGGTCTCCGGATGTGCCCCACGCCACTCGTAGATGCACTGATTGGCATCCCCCACCGCCATCACCTCGGCATGCTCGCCGGCGAGCAGCGCCAACAGACGCTGCTGGGCGACATTGATGTCCTGATACTCGTCGATGATGACGTGGTCGAGATATCCCTGGATACGGCCGCGCAGGCCAGCATCGGCTTCCAGGGCTTTCAGGGGGCGATACAGCAGATCGGCGTAACCCATCAGGCCATGCTGCTCCAGCAGTGCCTCGACCTGCTCGAAGGCGGCCGGAAAGTATCGGGTTTCCTCACCGTAATCCAGCCGCTCATGCAACTCGGCGGCACTCACCATCTCGGCCTTCACCAGGCCACAGAAGTGCGCCAGCGCCTCGAGACGCTCGGCATCCAGCGCCGACTCACGCGCCTCGCTGTCCTGATCGCCGAGGGCGAGCTGGGTCGCCTGACGCAGCAGGCGCTCGAGCTGCCAGTCGGCGGTCAGCAGCTGACGGGGCACCAGTGCCCCCCAGCGTGTCAGGCTGCCAGTCAATCGATGCCCAAGGGAGTGGAAGGTGCGCACATCGGGCAGCCGCTGGCCTGCTGGGGCCATGGCCGCCAGGCGGGCCTGGAAGTCCGCTCGTGCCGAACGGTTGAACATCAGCACCAGAATACGCTGAGGGGGAACCCCCCGATCGAGAAGCCGGAGCACCCTCGCCACCATGGTCGTGGTCTTGCCGGAGCCTGCGACCGCGGCCACACGCGCGTGCCCGGCGCCATGTTCGACCACGGCACGCTGTTCCGCGGTCAGCCGCACGCCGCCTCGCCGTCGACCAGGCCCAGCGGATGCCAGGCGCCCCCACTGCGCAGCCCCAGTGCCTCGCGACCATCCTCCAGTGTGAAGGGGCTCGCCTCTTCGACCAGGCGGTAGAAGACATTGCGCCCCAGCCGGGCGGCCAGGCCGAAGCGTACTGTCACCTCGGGCACACACTCGCCGGCGGGGGTCTCGCTGAGGGTAAAGACGTGCTGAGCATCCAGCGTCAGCCGGTCCCCCATATTGGTGGTCAGCCACCAGAGACCGTCGTCGCCATATTCGGCGTCGACGATCAGGAAGGGGCAATCCTCGACCCGAATCAGCTGCTTCTCGACCGGCGTGACCAGTGCATGACGACCATCGGCTTCACGTCGCAGGATGGTGGAGAGCAGACGAACCAGCCGCGGCCGTGACATGACGGTGCCCTCATGAATCCAGCGACCATCGGCCGCGATCACCAGGTCCATCTCTCCCGCGCGCTCGGGATGCCAGTCATCCACCGGGGGGATATCCCCCTCGGGGTCGAGCCTTGCCACCAGCGGTTCCAGATCCATCATGGTGCTCCTACTTGACCAGGCCGGCGCCCTGCAGGATGCCGCGCATCTCCTCGGAGACCTCCGGGCTTGCGGCACGAAACAGCTGGTAGAAGTTGGCGGTGGTCTGCATGGCGACCTCCTCCACGCTGATTCCGCGCTCGGCGGCGATGCATTCCGCCACTTCCACCACCCAGGCCGGCTCATTGGGCTTGCCACGATGGGGCACCGGGGCCAGGTAGGGGCTATCCGTCTCGATCAACAGCCGGTCCAGCGGCACCTGCCTGGCGACCTCACGCAGCGATTTGGCGCTGTGGAAGGTCACGATCCCGGAGAGCGAGATATAGAAGCCGTGGCGCACCGCCTCCCGAGCCATCTCGAGATCCTCGGTGAAGCAGTGCAGCACGCCTCCGACCTCCGGGTTGGTATGCTCGCGTATCAGCGCCAGCGTCTCGTCCCGCGCCTCGCGGGTATGAATGATCACCGGCAGCGCAAGCTCGCTGGCAGCGATCAGCTGGCGGCGGAAGCGCTCGCGCTGAACCTCTCGCGACGGCACCTTATCGGGGGCCTTCTCCAGATAATGATAGTCCAGTCCACACTCGCCGATGGCCACCGCACCATAGCGGTCGGCGGTCTCCTTGATGGCCTCGATGGTCGGCTCTTCGGCCACCCGGTGCAGCGGATGAACCCCGGCGGAGATCACCACGTCGTCGTGTTCGCGGGCGATGGCGGCCACGCCGGGTACCTCATCGAGGGTAACGCCGATGGCCAGGAACTGTTTCACCCCGCGGGCTCGGGCGGCGTCCAGCGTCGCAGCGAGATCTCCACCATGAGTGGCGGGATCGAGGCGGTCGAGATGGCAGTGAGAATCAACGAACATGCAGTGAAGTACCGATAGAGTGGATGGTGCCGATAGGGTGGATGATGCCAATCGCGTCAGAGCGTATAGGTCGGCGTACCCTTGTCGAGATGACCGGCAAGCAGGCTCTCGATACGGTCGCGCACGACCTGGTCGGCGGCGCTGAAGTGGATACCGACCCCGGGAATGCGCCGGCCGCTGACACCTTCCGGCGAGACCCAGACGACCTGACCGGTGACCGGTACCCGTTCGCTTTCGCCGGGCAGCGTCAGCAGCAGATAGATCTGCTGGCCCAGCTCGTAGCGCTCACGGGTGGGAACGAAGATGCCGCCCCGCTCGAGCACCGGCATATAGGCCGACAGCAGGGTCTGGGTATCCTGGATATTCAGCGACAACGCCTTCTGAGCGGCCATGGTTCTCTCCTCGATGTGCTTGCGGGGGACACGTCACGAGCGCAGCAGTGCCGACCAGCGCACCAGCCAGGCTTCCAGCACCAGCTGTGGATTGGGGTTACCGCCCGCCGCCAGCAGCCGACGCTCCTCGCGGGCGTAATCCAGCAGGCGAAACCAGTCGCGCACCCGGGCATTCTTGACCGCCTGGCGATAGAGGGGCAGCAGGTCCGGGTTACACAGTCCGGAGGCATCACCGGAAAGCCCAAGGCGAATCAGGTCCTCGAGCCAGGCGATACCGTACCACAGGATGGCATCGATGGATTGGCGGTCAAGCCGAGCCGCCTCGGCCACCGGCTCGCCTCCTCTTACCAGGGCCTCGAAGGTATCCACCAGCTGCTGACGCAGGGCCCGTGCCTCGGGGGTCGACAGGCTCACTGCCTGCAGGGGTAGCCCGCCGGCCACTCTCAGCCAGAATGTCGCCTCTTCGTTATCGCCGAGACGCTCGGCAAGCCAGGGCAGGCAATCGGCCGGCTCGGGAATCGCCAGGCTCCAGTGCTGACAACGCGACCGAATGGTCGGCAGCAGCCGGGAGGGGATATCCGAGAGCAGCAGGAACAGGGTCCGCGCCCCAGGCTCCTCGAGGCTCTTGAGCAGGGCATTGGCGGCGGCGACGTTGAGCGCCTCGGCCGGCGCGACAAGAATGACCCGATAGCCTCCCTGCTGGGCGGTCTGGGCAACGAAATGGTTGATCTCGCGGATCGCATCGATGCGGATCTGGCGCTTGCCCTCCTCGAGCTCGACACTCATCAGATCGGGATGGTAGCCCGAGGCCAGCATATGGCACCCATGACAGTGGCCACAGGCCACCCTGCCGGGATTGGCACACAGCGTGCGGGCGGCCAGGGCGTCGACCAGCGAGCGCTTGCCGACCCCGCGGGGGCCCGAGATCAACAGCGCATGGGGCAGTCGTCCACTATCGGCCAGGCGACCGAGCTCAGCGAAGCGCTCGCCCAGCCAGGGCAGTGGCTCCAGGGTCGTGACAGGCGTCGGGTTCAGCTCCGCCATGCCACCACCCTCTTCTCGAGCACCGCCTCGATCTGCTCGCCCACCGCCTCGCGCGTGCGGGAGGCGTCGATGATCGCGATGCGTTCCGGGGCCTGGGCGGCACGGACCAGATAGGCCTGACGCACCGACTCGAAGAACTCGGCACGCTCCTGCTCGAAGCGATCTCGCCGCTCGCCACGTTGTTCCAGGCGCTGCTGAGCCGCCCCCATGGGCATGTCGAGCAGCAGGGTCAGGTCGGGGGCGAGCCCCTGCTGAACGAAGGCCTCGAGCTCGGCGATGCGTGTGCTGTCGAGGCCACGCCCTCCTCCCTGGTAGGCGAAGGTGGCGTCGGTGAAGCGGTCGCATACCACCCAGGCTCCTCGCTCAAGGGCCGGGCGTATCACATGCGCCAGATGCTGGGCACGAGCGGCAAATACCAGCAGCAGCTCGGCGTCATCATCCAGCGGTTCGGGTTCATCCGGGTCGAGCAGCAGGCGCCGTATGGCCTCGGCCCGCGGTGTTCCTCCCGGCTCACGAGTCTGGACCACCTCCAGGCCCCGCGCCTCCAGCCATGCCACCACCCGCGCGAGGTTGGTGCTCTTGCCGACCCCCTCGCTGCCTTCCAGGGTGATAAAGCGGCCCCTCTCCGGAGTGTCCCCGGTGTTCCTCGCTGGCCGTTCGGGGTGCTTGTTACCCATGCCTGCTCCAATCAGCGGTTGCGGATATAGCGATTGACCGCATTGTTGTGCTCGCGCAGCGTGCGCGAGAAGTGGTGCGTGCCGTCGCCCTTGGCCACGAAGTAGAGCGTCTCTCCAGGCAGCGGGTCGACCGCGGCCTCCAGGGCCTCCCTGCCCGGCAGCGCGATCGGGGTGGGGGGCATGCCGTCGATCACGTAGGTGTTGTAGGGCGTGGACTCACGCAGATCGGCACGGGTGATATTGCCCGCGTAGCGCTCTCCCATGCCGTAGATCACCGTGGGGTCGGTCTGCAGGCGCATGCCGCGCTCCAGGCGACGCTTGAACACGCCCGCGATCTCGCGCCGCTCCTCGGGGGCCCCCGTCTCACGCTCGATCAGCGAGGCCATGATCAGCGCCTCGTAGGGTGTCTCGAAGGGCAGGTCATCGGCACGCTCTGCCCAGACCTCATCGAGGGTGGCCCGCATGCGTGAGTGGGCCTGCTCGAGCAGCTCCAGGTCACTCATGCCCTTGTGATAGAGGTAGGTATCGGGAAAGAACCACCCCTCCGGGTGCTCCCCCTCGCGGTCGAGCAGCGCCATGACCTCATCGTCGGTGAGCCCCTCGGTGCGATGCTCCAGCTTGGGTGCCGCCTCCAGGGCGTCACGCATCTGGCGAAAGGTCCAGCCTTCGGGGATGGTCAACGGGTAGGTCACCAGTTGCTCGCTACCCAGACGCTCGAGGAGCTCACGACCGCTCATGCCGGGCTCCAGCCTGAACTCCCCGGGTCGCAACCGCGGTAGGCTCTGGGGTTCGAGGCGGGCCAGTGCCCGAAAGGCCCAGGCATCCTCGATCACGCCCCGGGCTACCAGCTCGCTTACCACCTGATGGTAGCCCGCACCCCGCGGCACCTCGTAGAGCGTCGACTCGCTGATCGCGATGGGGGCCTCCAGACGCGACTGCCAGTAGCGATAGCCGCCGAACAGGGCCGCCACGGCCATCACGACCAGCAGCAGCAGGATGAACAGCACTCGCCGCATCGGTATCCTCTTGATTCAGTAGGTTGAGGGGTAGTCGTAACCCAGCAGGCCGTGGGCCTCGGCCTGGAAGCTACGATGCCGCCTTCCAAGCGTCCAGCGACGACGTACCCGGCCCGTCACATCATCCAGGCGGACCACCGGCCAGACCCCCTGTACGGAGTTGCCCAGCCAGACCGCATCAGCCTGGGCCAGCGCCTCTTCTCCCGCCTCGACTTCTTGAATCTCGCCGCGGGATATCAGCGCCTCCCGCAGCGTCCCCGCCACTCCGCAGCGGGCGAGTGACGGCGTCTCGAGGCGGCCGGCGCGGAGCCAGAAGAGGTTCATGGCGGTAGCCTCGATCAGATGCCCGGAATCGTCGCTGAGCACGCCTTCGGCGATGGCGTCGTCATCCCACTCGGCGCGCGCCAGCACATTTTCCAGGCGATTGAGGTGCTTGATTCCCGCCAGCACAGGCTGGCTGGCGAGGCGGAGCCGACAGTGGCGAATCCTGACGCCCTTCCGCCAGCGCGACTCGGCAGGGGTAAAGGAGGCAAGCTGCCAGCGCAGGCGCGGCTCGGGGGCTGCCGGGGGGCGATAGCCTCGCCCGCCACTGCCACGGGTAAGGGTCAGCTTGAGCACCTCGAGCCCACTCCCCGCCTCCGCCAGCGGAAGCGCCAGATCATGCTCCGCAGGCATCGGGATACCCAGCACATGACAGCCGCGGGCCAGCCGCGCCAGGTGTTCATCCCACAACAGCGGACGCCCGTCCCTGAGCAGGATGGTCTCGAAGAGACCGTCGCCGTAGGCGGCGCCGCGATCATCCAGCGGCCAGCCGGCCTGCTCCCTCACTCGCCTGCCGCCATGCTCAGACCCGTGTGAAGATCAGGGTGCCGTTGGTACCACCGAAGCCGAAAGAGTTCGACAGCGCCACGTCGATCTTCATCTCGCGGGCCGTATGCGGCACATAGTCGAGCTCGCAACCCTCCTGGAGGTTGTCCAGGTTGATGGTGGGCGGCGCGACCTGGTCGCGAATCGCGAGAATCGAGAACACCGCCTCGACGGCTCCCGCGGCACCCAGCAGATGGCCGATCATCGACTTGGTGGAGCTGACCGCCACCGACCTTGCCGCTTCCCCCATCACACGCTGTACGGCGCGGCTCTCGGCGAGATCCCCTGCGGGCGTCGAGGTGCCGTGGGCGTTGATATAGTCGATCGCTGCCGGGTCGAGCCCCGCGTCATGCACGGCATTCGCCATGGACTGGGCAGCGCCGCTGCCGTCCTCGGGGGGGGCGGTCATGTGGTAGGCGTCATCGCTCATGCCGAAACCCGCCATCTCGGCATAGATGGTGGCTCCGCGCGCCTTGGCGTGCTCGTACTCCTCCAGCACCAGCACACCGGCACCGTCGGAGAGCACGAAGCCGTCACGATCGCGATCCCAGGGGCGACTGGCCGCCTCGGGGTCGTCGTTGCGGGTGGAGAGCGCGCGCGCCGCCGAGAAGCCACCCAGCCCCAGCGGAGTGGTGGCCATCTCGGCACCGCCGCACACCATCACGTCGGCATCTCCGTAGGCGATGGTCCGCGCGCTGTAGCCGATGTTGTGGGTGCCGGTGGTGCAGGCGGTGGTGATCGCGATATTGGGGCCACGGAAGCCGTGGCGAATCGCCAGGTTGCCGGAGATCATGTTGATGATCGAACCGGGCACGAAGAACGGCGAGATGCGCCGCGGTCCACTCTTGGTCAGGGCATTGTGATTGTGCTCGATCATCGGCAGCCCGCCGATGCCCGAGCCGATGGCTACGCCGATGCGGTGAGCATTCTCGTCGCTGCACTCGAGGCCGGCATCCTGGATCGCCTGAGCCCCGGCCGCCATGCCGTACTGGATGAACAGGTCCATCTTGCGCGCATCCTTGGGGTTCAGATAGGGACTGATGTCGAAGTCCTTCACCGAACCGCCGAAGCGCGTGTTGAAGCCGCTGACATCGAAGTGCTCGATGGGGGCAATGCCGCTGTTGCCGGCCACGATATTGCGCCAGCTCTCTTCCACGGTATTTCCCACCGGCGTGACCAGGCCCAGGCCCGTCACCACTACTCGTCTACGTGTCATCAGCGTTCCTCCAGGCGTCCAGGATGATCGCGACCCTCTGCGGGCCGCCTATATCAGGCGCATTATAACGGCTCTCCCTTCGACATGCCGCCCCGAGAGGGTATTCGCATGTCGTTCGGGTGCGAAAAAGCCGCCCTGAGGGCGGCTTTCCTGGGGGCCGTTCCGGCGAAGGCGGCCCCGAGCATCAGCAAGCGGTATCGACCGCCACCAGGCTTACTGGTGGGCGTTAACGTAGTCGATGGCTTCCTGGACGGTGGTGATCTTCTCGGCTTCTTCGTCGGGAATTTCGGTATCGAACTCCTCCTCAAGCGCCATGACCAGCTCGACGGTGTCTAGGGAGTCGGCGCCCAGGTCCTCGGTGAAGGAGGAGCTGTTCTGGATGTCCTCTTCCTTGACGTTCAGGCGCTCGGCCACAACCTTCTTAACACGCTCTTCGATGGTGCTCATTATGACGTACTCCAGTCGTTCACATTGGCCGTCCAGAAGACCAGCCGTTTGGGGTTCCAGATCCGCAAGCCGGAAGCTGCGGGGTAGTGTATAGAGCCCCCGGGGCCGGCGCAACCACCGGACCCGGCACCTCTCAACGCATGTTCATGCCACCGTTAACATGCACGATCTCGCCGGTAATATAACTGGCCGTCTCGCCGGTAAGGAACCCTACCGCCGCGGCGATCTCCTCGGGCTGGCCGAGGCGCGCAAGCGGAATCTGGCCGAGCAGCGCCTTGTGCTGCTCCTCGGGCAGCGCCTCGGTCATGTCGGTGGCGATAAAGCCGGGCGCCACGGCATTGACGGTAATGGCGCGCGACGCCACCTCCCGGGCCAGCGCACGGGTGAAGCCTTCCATGCCCGCCTTCGCGGCAGCATAGTTGGTCTGACCCAGATTGCCCATGCTCGCCACCACCGAACTGATGCTGACGATGCGACCGAAGCGCGCCCGCGTCATGCCACGCAGGCAGGCCTTGCTGACACGATAGAGCGACTTGAGGTTGGTATCGACGACGTCATCCCACTCCCCTTCCTTCATGCGCATCAACAGGTTGTCACGCGTGATGCCGGCATTGTTGACCAGGATGGTCGGGGCACCGAACTCCTCGCCGATCGCCTTGACCACCTCGTCGACGCTGGTCTGATCGGTGACATCCAGGCGTCGACCGGCACCCTGGATACCCTGAACCCTGAGGTCGGCATCGATCCTCTCGGCGCCGGCATCGCTGGTCGCGGTGCCGATCACGATGCGCCCCTGGCGACCCAGCTCATGGGCGATGGCCCGACCGATGCCGCGACTGGCCCCGGTGACCAGGGCAACTCTGGTTTCGCTAGTCATGAAAAGTATGCCTTCATTCTTTGGAAAGAGATCAATCGTTGCGGGCAGCCACGCCGCGCGCCAGCTCCAGGGCCGCATCGAGGCTGTCGGGGTCGTTGACCGCCAGCCCCTTGCTGCCCCGAACGATGCGCTTGCCCAGCCCGGTCAGCACCTTGCCCGGCCCGCACTCGATGAACACCTCTGCGCCACGCTCGCCGATGGCCTCGACGCAGGAGGTCCAGCGTACCGGACGATAGAGCTGCTCGATCAGCCGGGTGCGCAGCGTTTCGACATCGGCATGGGCCTGGGCGTCGACATTCTGGATCACGGTATAGCGCGGCGCCTTGAGTGTCACCTCGTCCATGGCCGCGGACAGCCGCTCGGCGGCAGGCTCCATCAGGGCACAGTGCGAAGGCACGGAGACCGGTAGCGGCATGGCACGCTTGGCACCCGCCGCCTGACAGGCGGCGATGGCGCGCTCGACGGCGGCCTTGCTGCCGGCAATCACGACCTGACCCGGGGCATTGTAGTTCACCGCCGAGACCACATCGCCCTGGGCCGCCTCGGCACAGGCCTGCTCCACCACGGCATCCTCGAGACCCAGGATGGCCGCCATGCCCCCCTGCCCCGCCGGCACCGCCTCCTGCATGGCTTCACCACGCAGCTTGACCAGCCTGACCCCCTCGGCGAAGGGCATCACCCCGGCACAGACCATGGCGCTGTACTCTCCGAGACTGTGCCCGGCCATGGCGCCTGGTCGCGGCCCCTCGAGCTCCTGCCAGACACGCCAGATCGCCACGCTGGCGGCCAGCAGCGCGGGCTGAGTGCAGGCGGTCGCATTGAGCGCTTCGGCGGGCCCCTCCTGGACCACCTTCCAGAGATCGTAGCCGAGCGCCTCCGAGGCCTCCTCGAAGGTCGCACCCACTACGCTGTAGCGCTCGGCCAGCTCCCGCAGCATGCCGACCTGCTGGGAGCCCTGCCCGGGAAACACGAGGGCGAGCGGTTGAGTCATATTGGTTCACCTTTGCCTTTATTGCCTGTCATCACCGCCGGTCGCGCCGACGCGAGAAATTGAATCCATTCGAACCTCGCCCAGCTCCCGCGCCAACTGTCGCGGCAGGTCATGCTCCACTTCCTGCACGGCACGCAGCACGGCGTAGCGAAAGCCATCGGCATCGGAACCGCCATGGCTCTTCACCACGATACCGGCCAGTCCCAGCAGACTGGCGCCGTTGTACCGGACCGGATCAAGCTCGCCACGCAGGCGTCGAAGGGCAGGCCTGGCGAGCAGCCCTACCAGACGACTCCCCCAGTGGGCCTCGAAGGTGGCCTGCACACGGGCCACCAGCATGCGCGCCAACCCTTCACTGGCCTTCAACACGGCATTGCCGACGAAGCCATCACAGACCACCACGTCGACACTGCCGGCGAAGATGCCATCCCCCTCGACATAGCCGCAGTAGTTGAGCCCTGGCAGCTCACGCAACCGGGCATCCGCCTGGCGGACGCTGGCACTCCCCTTGATCCCCTCGGCTCCCACATTGAGCAGGGCGACCCGCGGTCGCGACAGGCCGTCTACATGGCGAGCCATGACCTCGCCCATGCGCGCGAAATCCACGAGGCGCTCGCTGGAGGCCTCGATATTGGCGCCCAGGTCGAGTAGATAGCAACGCCCCTGTTCACGGGTCGGGATCGCGGTACTGATTGCCGGGCGGGGTATACCGCCCACGGTGCCCATGGCACGCCGCCCCAGGGCCATCAGGGCCCCGGTATTGCCGCCGCTGACGCCGGCGCAAGCGCGCCCCGACGCCAGGCAGTCGAGCATCAGCGCCATGCTGCTATCGCCACCGTGGCGCAGGGCGTCGGAGGGACGCACCCCCGGAGCGATCTCGTCCGGGACGTCGACAACCTCCATACGCGAACCCGCCGCGGCGAGACGCCGCGGCAGGCTGGCAATCTCACGCTCCAGGCAGGCCCGCGGACCAAACAGCTGCAGCGTGAGACGAGAATCTTGGAGGGCCGCCCCGGCGGCACCACGCACAGTCGCGCGTGGCCCGAGATCTCCTCCCATCGCATCGATGGCGATTCGCATGAGTGAGATCAGGGGCCGGGGATCACCGCAGGTCGCGTCGTCGACTTAGGCGTCGACGACCTTGCGGCCACGGTAGAAGCCGTCCGGAGAGACGTGGTGACGCAGATGGGTGGCACCGGTCTCCTTGTCCTGGGAGAGGGTCGGGGCGCTCAGGGCGTCATGGCTGCGACGCATGCCGCGCTTGGAACGTGTCTTGCGGTTCTTTTGAACTGCCATGGGATGTCACTCCAGAGTGAATCGATGATGAATCAGTGTTTTTTGCCCTTGAGATGCCGAAGCACATCGAAGGGGCTGGCTGCGGGCTCGCGGGATGCCGCGACATCCTCCCCGCTGGTCAGCTGGTCGCGTGAGACCGCACAGTCGGCCTCATCGTGGTAAACCGCCTGAGGAAGGCTGAGGATCAACTCATCCTCGACCATCGTCAGCAGGTTCAGCTGTTCGTCTTCCACCAGTACCGGCTCGTGGGTGCTGGGCAACTCGGCGGCCAGGGCGTCGCTGGAGACCATGCCGAGCAGAAACTCGCTCTCGACCTCCTGAGCCATGGGACGCAGACAACGCCGACAGGGCAGCTGCAGCGTCGCACGCAGACGGCCATGAATCTCGTGGCGCCGCTGGGGATCGATGGTGAAATCCAGCCACACCTCGACATCACCCTGCTGCGGACCGACCGCTTCGGTCAATCGCGTGAAGGCGTCCAGGGCCATCAGCCCTTCCATATGCTCGGCACGGGCGGCGAGCTTATAGGGCTCAACCCTGCCAGGGAGTCGTGTGGTCAACATAGGCGCGCAATGATAGGCACTCCCTCTGCCCCTGTCAAAGCCGCCGACGCACACACCGGGCCGCGTGATACCCTGTGCCTCCATCAATAACCTGGAGCCCCCACATGCCACGCCTCGTTCTCGCCTCCGGGTCACGCTGGCGGCGCCAGCTTCTCGACCGCCTGGAACTTCCCTATGCCTGGCAGAGCCCCGACATCGACGAGACACCCCGCCCCGGCGAGTCGCCCAGCGCCCTGGTACACCGACTGGCACTCGGCAAGGCGCAACAGCTCGCAGACGAGTGGCCCGACCACCTGATCATCGGCTCCGACCAGGTGGCGCAGTTCGATGGCGAGGCCCTCGGCAAGCCAGCCGACACGACCGCCGCCCGCCAGCAGCTGGCGCGCTTCTCGGGCAACCGGGTGCGCTTTCTCACCGGCCTGGCGCTGCTGGATATCCGCAGCGGCCGCCATCGCGTCTGTCACGAGACCTACGATGTGGTGTTTCGCACGCTGACCGACAACGAGATCGCCCACTATATCGAACGGGAGCAGCCACTGGATTGCGCCGGAAGCTTTCGCATGGAGGGCCTGGGCATCACCCTGTTCGAGCGACTCGAGGGCGACGACCCCAACACCCTGATCGGGCTGCCGCTGATCCGCCTCTGCGCGCTGCTGCGCGAGGCGGGCCTGGATCCGTTAGGCGAGCCGTAGGAGCGCGATTTATCGCGCGATTGAAGAGCCCTCGCCCACAACAACGCGCTGCATCCTGCGAACTGGAGCACCGGCCGGCGGCAATCGCTGGATAAGCAATCGCCGGATAAGCAATCGCCGGATAAGCAATCGCCGGATAAGCAATCGCCGGATAAGCAATCGCCGGATAAATCCGGCTTCTACAACTCCGTGCAAACCCCGGCCAGTTTTTTCTTACAGCGTAAAGCTTATCGCTTACAGCTACTTCAGGGGGCGAGCTGATAGCGCACCGGAGAGTCGGCCCGGGGCAGCCCCAGCCACTCCATGGCCACACGACCAAACTGGCGAGATAGCCGCTCGAAGGGGTCCAGTCGCGGCGTGTAATCATGCAGCCTGCGCTCCTGGAGGCGCTCCCGCGCCAGCGTATCGAGGCTCCCCAGGGAGTCCACCAGCCCCAGCTCCAGCGCCTGCTCGCCACTCCAGACGAGCCCGCTGAACAGGGCGTCATCATCGCCGAGGCGCTCCCCACGCCCCTCGCGCACCGCCGCGATAAACTGCTCGTGGGTGCTGTCCAGCACCGACTGCCAGAACTCGCGCTGCTGTGGGGCCACCTCGGAAAAGGGGTCCAGGAACGCCTTGTTGTCGCCGGCGGTATAGACGCGCCGCTCGACGCCCAGCTGGTCGATCGCCTCCTGAAAGCCGAAGCTGGAATAGATGACCCCGATGGAGCCCACCAGACTCGCCGGTGCAGCGATGATCTCATCGGCACCCGCGGCGATATAGTAGGCACCACTGGCCCCGATATCCTCGATCACCGCGATGATCGGCTTATCGCCTTCGCTGCGCAGTCGCATGACCTCGTCGAAGATCCGCTGGGACTGCACCGGGCTGCCACCGGGGCTGTTGATATGCAGCACCACCGCCGCGCTCGTCTCCGACTCCCAAGCGCGTCTTAGCCCGGCATTGATACGCTCCGCACTGGCGGTGCCATCGGCCTCGATCACGCCCTCTACCTTGACTACGCCCAGGTGCGGGCCATCCGCCCCACCGACCGGGGCAGGACCCGCCAGCAGGCCATAGAGGGTCACCGACAGCGAGGAGGCGATCAGCGCCACGAACAGGAAGCGAAAGAACAGCTTCCAGCGCCGCGAACGGCGCTGCTCCACCAGCACACCGTCTATCCAGCGTCCCATCATCGCCATCTGTTCGAGTCGCTGGCGTTCACGCAGGGTCTCGGCATCCTCTCCGGGCGACACCGCATCCGGATCGCTCGCCTGGCGCCGCGCCCTCGCCTCGTCGCGGCTTAGCTCCGGCCCCTGGGTCCATGGGTCGAGATCTGCATCGTGCTCATTGCGCCTATCGGTCATTGCCTACCCTCCCTGTAGCCAGTCGAATAGCTGGGGCACCGTTTCCGCTGTGAAGGCCGGCCGGCTCGTCGCCAGCCTGACGGGCGCATGCACTCCCCAGGTCACCGCCACACGATCCATGCCGATGGCCCGCGCCATTTCGAGATCATACTCGGTGTCTCCCACCATCACTGCCTCCGTCACCGGTATGGCGAGCTCAGCCAGCAGCTGCTCGAGCATCAGCGGATGGGGCTTGGAGCGGGTCTCGTCGGCCGTGCGGCTGGCATGAAACCAGTGCCCGCTGCTGCTCTCATGGAATACACGATCGAGCCCTCGCCGGCTCTTTCCGGTGGCCACCGCCAGGCGCTGACCGGGCCGGACATGCAGCTCGGACAGCCCGCCCTTCACATCGGGAAAAAAGTTCATGGGCGTGTCATTGCCCTCCACAAAGTGCCAGGCATAACGACTGCGCAGCAGCTCGGCCCGCTCGGGATCGATCCCCGGGCACAGGGTGGCGATGGCCTCGGGAAGCCCCAGGCCGATGATATCGCGGATGGCACCCTCTTCCAGATGTCCCCACCCTGCATCATGGGACGCCGCCTGCATGCAGGCGACGATTCGCGCCACGGAGTCCATCAGGGTTCCATCCCAGTCGAAGATCACCAGTCGATAGCGCATGTCGTCTCCTCAGTTACCCTGGCGTGCGTGGCCCAGCACCGCCTCGAGATCATCGGGAAGCGGCGCGCGAATCCGCACCTCGCGACCGCTGGTCGGCTCGGGAAAGGCCAGCGACTCGGCGTGCAGAAAGAGCCGTGAGAGGCCCAGCCGGGCGGCGAGCTGCTGGCTCTCGCGGGCGCCATACTTGTCGTCGCCCAGCAACGGGTGCCCGGCGTGGGCCGCGTGCACACGGATCTGGTGGGTGCGGCCGGTAACCGGCTCGGCCTCAAGCAACGTTACCTTCGGCAGCGCCTCACGCACCGCGAAGCGCGTGCGAGCCACCTTGCCCTCGGCATCGACACGCACCCGGCGCTCACCGTTGGCCAGGGTGTAACGATCCAGGCGAGCCGCCACGAAGTCGCGGCGCACGGGCCAGCGCCCCGCCACCAGCGCCAGGTAACGCTTGTCCATCTGCTGCTGCTTGAGTGAGGCATTGAGCGCCAGCAACGCCGGACGCGACTTGGCCAGCAGCAAACAGCCCGAGGTATCGCGATCCAGCCGATGCACCAGCTCCAGGAAGTCGAGATCCTCGCGCACCTGACGCAACGCCTCGATCAACCCGATCTTGACGCCGCTGCCACCGTGAACGGCCAATCCCGACGGCTTGTTGATCACCAACCAGTCGCCCCCCTCCACCAGCACGCTGCCTGCCAGCAGGTTGCGCAGGTTGTCACTCACCTCACGCACCGCCTCCCGGGGGGTCAGCTTCAATGGCGGAATCCGCACCAGGTCCCCCGTCGCCAGCCGGGTGCCGGGCTTGACGCGCTTCTTGTTCACGCGCACCTCACCCTTGCGCACGATGCGATAGATCAGTGCCCGCGGCGCTCCCTTGATACGCGTCATCAGGAAGTTGTCGACCCGCTGGCCGTCCTGCCCTTCCGTTACCTCAACCCACTGTACGTCGCGCCCTTCGGCCATGCCGAGACTCCACTGCTCAGAACCTGCGAAAGGCGCATTCTAACGCAGTGTTCGCCCCGCCGCGCCAATTGCTGCTTATAGCGCTTGCTGTTATATTGCGGAATCGCTCCAATGGGCAAAATCGTGCCCCACAGCGCCTGCCCGACAGACACGCAGGCCGGAGCGAGACATCAGGCCGCGACGGCGCCAGTGCGTCTCGCCGCCGGTTGCAAGAATGCAATAGACAAGTGATATCGCGATAACCGCGCCACGCCCGTATCCCCCACCGCGTCCTCAGTCACGGAGCGGCGGCAGGCCACGGGACACGTTCAACAGCGTGCCGGAGGCCGGCGTTGGCGAATCGATGAATGCCAGGTGTTGGCGGTGACCGCAGGGCCGGATGGGTGACACCCACCGAGACACGTTCTGCCCCCGCCCCGTACTCAACAGGCTCATGCCGCGGCGCTGCCCCATCGGGAGCGACGCGGTCGGACGCAGCTGCGCATCCGCGACATGCGCTGAGCACAGGCACGCAGCACACAGCGGTTCGCCACGTCGCGCTCGCCGGCACTTTATCAGTGCGAGTCAACATGAAACGGATGCTCATCAATGCGACCCAGCCCGAAGAGCTGCGCGTCGCGCTGGTCGATGGACAACGCCTCTACGACCTGGATATCGAGTCCGGCGCCCGAGAACAGAAGAAAGCCAACATCTATCGCGGCAAGATCACCCGCATAGAACCCTCCCTCGAAGCCGCCTTCGTCGACTTTGGCGCCGACCGCCACGGCTTCCTGCCCCTCAAGGAGGTCTCCCGCGACTACTTCGTCAAGGACCCGGACGGGCGTCCCAGCATCAAGGAGGTGCTGAAGGAAGGCCAGGAGGTGATCGTCCAGGTCGACAAGGAGGAGCGTGGCAACAAGGGCGCGGCCCTGACCACCTTCATCTCCCTGGCCGGACGCTTCCTGGTGCTGATGCCCAACAACCCCAAGGCCGGCGGGATCTCGCGCCGTATCGAGGGCGAGGAGCGCAGCCAGCTCAAGGAGGCCATGAACCAGCTCAGCGTGCCGGACCGCATGGGCCTGATCGTGCGCACCGCCGGTATCGGCCGTAGCCCCGAGGAGCTGCAGTGGGACCTGGACTACCTGGTACAGGTGTGGGAATCGATCACCACCGAGGCCAGCAAGCGCTCCGCTCCCTTCCTGATCTACCGTGAATCCAATGTCATCATCCGCGCCATGCGCGACTACCTGCGCCAGGATATCGGCGAGGTGCTGATCGACAGCCCCGCGGTGCACGAGGAAGCCCTCGCCTTCATTCGTCAGGTGATGCCCTCCTACCAGCAGAAGATCAAGCTCTACGTCGACGAGGTGCCGCTGTTCTCGCGCTTCCAGATCGAGTCACAGATCGAGACCGCCTACGAGTGCGAGGTCAAGCTGCCCTCCGGTGGCTCCATCGTCATCGACCATACCGAGGCACTGGTCTCCATCGACATCAACTCCGCGCGGGCGACTCGCGGCAGCGATATCGAGGAGACCGCCCTGCAGACCAACCTGGAGGCGGCCGACGAGACCGCTCGCCAGCTTCGCCTGCGTGATATCGGTGGCCTGGTGGTGATCGACTTCATCGATATGAGCCCTGCGCGCAACCAGCGTGAAGTCGAGAATCGCATGCGCGATGCCCTCAAGCTCGATCGTGCCCGGGTACAGATCGGCCGCATCTCGCGCTTCGGCCTGATGGAGATGTCGCGTCAGCGTCTGCGCCCCTCGCTGGGAGAAACCAGCGGCGTGGTCTGTCCGCGCTGCAAGGGCCAGGGAACGATTCGTGACGTGCGCTCCATCTCGCTCTCCATCATGCGCCTCATCGAAGAGGAGGCGATGAAGGAGCGTAGCGCCCAGATCCGCGCCATCCTGCCGGTACCGGTGGCCACCTACCTGCTCAACGAGAAGCGCAGGGTGCTGGCCGACATCGAACGCCGCCAGGATGTCCGCGTTGTCCTGCTGCCCAGCCCAGACATGGACACGCCACACTACGACGTCCAGCGCCTGCGCGACGACCATGTCGAGGAGGACGGCAGCAAGAAGTCCAGCTTCGAGCTCTCCCTGGAGACCGATGTCGGCAAGGAGCCCGAGGCCTCCTTCGGCAAGCCGGCACAGCGTGCCGAAGCTGCCGTCAAGACCGTGATACACCACGAACCGGCACCCGCCTCACTGCAGCAGGAGCCCCCGGCGGCACAGAAGGAGGCTCCCGTCTCCCGCAAGGCCAGTGCTCCCGCTCGCAGCACCCCACCGGTAAGCGTGGAGCCCCAGGGTGGCGTGTTCGGCCGCCTGGTCAAGGGCTTGAGCAAGCTATTGGGGGGCGACGAGGTCCCATCGAGCGATGCCTCCAGCAGCAAGCCGAGCAGCGGCACCCGCCCCTCGGGCAGTGACAAGGGCGAGCGCAAGACTGACAGTCGCGAAGAAGAGCGTAGCGGACGCAACAATCGTCAGCGTCGCCAGCGCAACGACGAGCGGCGTGGTGCATCACGTCAGGAGAGCGACCGGAACGACCGCAAGGCGAGCGACAGCGACAACTCCGACAACTCCGACAACCGCAACAATCGCGGGAACCGCGGCCGGAATCGCCAGGAGAGCAATCGTCAGGAGGATCGCCGTCAGCAGGAGAGCACCAAGGGCCGCCAGCAGGATGGCGCCAAGGGACGCGATGACAACCGCCGCCAGAACAATGGTGAAAAGCGCGACCCGCGTGCGGCCCAGAAGCCGGCCGAGGCTCGTAAGCAAGGCGAGGCTCAGAAGTCGGCCGAAAAGCAGCAGTCGGCCGAGACTGGCGCGCAGGCACCGGTGGATGATGGCAAGCCCAAGCGCACCCGCAACAATCCGCGCAAGCGTAGCCGTCAGCATGCCATCAGCCCCAAGGCGCTAGAGGAGCAACAGCGCCTGCAGGCCGAGGCCGCCAAGGCCGAGGAAGCCAATCCGGCCACCACCGAAGCCGAGGCCCAGCCGACCGCCCAGGGCAAGCCTAGCAACAAGGCCGACACCAAGCCGGTAGAAGCCGAGCCGGTAGCACCCAAGCAGCCGGCCGCCGAGGCAGCGAGCGACAACAAGCCCGCTGAGAGCAAGCCTGCCGAGAAGCCGAACGCCAAGGCCGACACCAAGCCGGCAGAAGCCAAGCAGCCGGCCGCCGAGACAGCGAGCGACAGCCAGCCGGCCAAGAGCCAGCCTGCCGAGAAGCCGAACGCCAAGGCCGACGCCAAGCCGGCAGAAGCCGAGCAGCCGGCCGCCGAGGCAGCGGGCGACAGCCAGCCGGCCAGGAGCCAGCCTGCCGAGACGCCAAGCGCCAAGGCCAACACAAAGCCGGCAGAGGCCAAGCAGCCGGCCGCCGAGGCAACGGGCGACAGCCAGCCGGCCAAGAACCAGCCTGCCGAGGCGCAGCCCGCCAAGGCCGACGCCAAGCCGGCAGAAGCCGAGCAGCCGGCCACCGAGGCAGCGGGCGACAGCCAGTCGGCCAAGAGCCAGCCTGCCGAGACGCCAAGCGCCAAGGCCGACCCCAAGCCGGCAGAAGCCGAGCCGGTAGCAGCCAAGCAGCCGACCGCCGAGGCAGCGAGCGACAGCCAGCCTGCCGAGGCGCAGCCCGCCAAGGCCGACACCAAGCCGGCAGAGGCCGAGCCGGTAGTACCCAAGCAGCCGGCCGCCAAGGCAACGGGCGACAGCCAGCCGGCCAAGAGCCAGCCTGCCGAGAAGCCGAACGCCAAGGCCGACACTGAGCCGGCTAAGAAGGAGCCCGCCAAGGCCGACGCCAAGCCGCTAGAAGCCAAGCAGCCTGCCGCCGAGGCGAAGCCCGCAGCCGAGGCCAAGGAGAGTGCAGCAGCCGATCGTCCCAGCCGCCGTCGTCGCCGTGCCCACAATGACCCGCGCGAGATCCGGCGTCGCGAGCAGGAGGCCAAGTCTCAGGAGGGCAAGCAGGGCTAGCCGCCTAACCCCAGGCCTGACGAACAGCGCCCGCAGCCTTTGGCTGCGGGCGCTGTCGTTTATTCGGCTTGAGACGAAGGCTCAGCCGGCCAGACGCGGCTCACGCTGGAGCTCGACACCGAACCGCTCGCGAACGCTACCCGCCACCCGGGCCGCGAAGTCGAGCAGTTCTCGAGCGCTGCCACCACCGAAGTGGACCAGCACCAGCGCCTGGCGCTGGTGAACGCCGAAATGGCCATCGCGCCACCCCTTGAGACCACAGCGATCGATCAACCAGCCGGCGGCCAGCTTGACCCGGCCATCCGGCTGAGGAAAATGTGGCATCTCGGGGTATTCGCCCAGCAGGCGCTCGGCTTTCTCGGCCGCTACCCGGGGATTCTTGAAGAAGCTGCCGGCATTGCACAGCTCTGCGGGGTCGGGCAGCTTTTCGCTGCGAATGGCACACACCGCCTCGGCCACTTCCTGAGGCGAGGGCGCTACCCCGACACGGCTCGACAGGTCACCATAGCCCAGGCGAGGCTCTGCCTGACGCGACAGGCGCATCACCAGGCGCGTGATCACCACCCGCCCTGCCAGCGCGCCCTTGAAGATGCTCTCACGGTAGCCAAACTCGCACGCCTCGGGGGAAAGCCAGGTCAGGCTGCCATCCGCCAGATGAAGCACTTCCACGGCCTCGAGCACATCGGCCAGCTCGACCCCGTAGGCACCGATGTTCTGGATCGGTGCGGCGCCACAGTGACCGGGAATCAACGCCAGGTTCTCGATGCCCCATAGGCCACGAGCGGCCAGCGCCATCACCAGCCGATGCCAGTTGACGCCGGCCTCGGCATGGATTCGCACGCGCCCATCGCCCTCCTCCTCCTGCCACCAGTCGGCCATGGCAGGCTGCACCACCAGGCCCGGCAGGTGCTCGGGCAGGATCAGATTGCTCCCCCCACCCAGCAACGTCACCGGCCAACCCTGCTCACGCGCCCCGGCCAGCGCGCCCCTGAGCGCCTCGACGCTGTCGGGTGCCACGAAGCGCTCGGCGATACAGGGCAGCCCCAGCGTATTGGCATGGCTAAGATCCCATTGCCTCCTGATGGTCGACATCAAGGGCGTGACTCCAGGCGCGCAACGATGTCTTCGAGCAAGCCATCGGCGGCGCGCTCGATCAGATCAAGCACCTCCTCGAAGCCATCCTCGCCGCCGTAGTAGGGGTCCGGGACGGCAACATTCGGATGACCCGCAAACTCGAGGAAGAGCCCCATATGAGCTTCGAGTCCCTCGGGCGCCTGCTCACGCATGGCTCGCAGATTGTCATGGTCCATGGCCAGCAGATAGTCGAAGGCGTGGAAATCGTCGCCCTTCAGCTGCCGGGCACGCAGTGAGGAGAGGTCGATGCCGCGTCTTGCCGCCGCCTCTTGCGACCGGGAGTCCGGCGCCTTGCCCTCGTGCCAGGAGGCGATGCCACAGGAGTCGACGTCGACACGCTGGTCCAGGCCCTGAGCCTCTAGCTGGCGCCGAAACACCCCTTCGGCGGTAGGCGAACGACAGATATTGCCCAGACAAACGAACAGGACGCGCATCAGACTCCTCCTTGGGGTTTTTCCTGCTCCAGCAATGCCCGTACCCGGGCTAGATCCTCTGCGGTATCGACACCGGCAGGGTGGGATTCACGGGCCAGCGCCACCTGGATGGCATGCCCATGATGTAGTGCTCGCAGCTGCTCCAGCTGCTCGAGACGCTCCAGAGGCGACGGTAACCAGTTACCATACTCGGCGAGGAAGGCGGCCCGGTAGGCATAGAGGCCAATATGGCGCAGCCAGGCGTCACCCTCTAGCGCCCCGGCCCCCCCCGCGATGGCCTCGCCCCCCTCGGATTTCCCACCCCAAAACTCCCTATCCCAGGACTCTCGATCCCATGGGATGGGAGCGCGCGAGAAGTAGAGCGCTCGACCATCCTGGCCATGCACCACCTTCACCACATTGGGGTTGAACAGGACCGCCGCCTCGGTGATCGGCTCGGCCAGCGTGGCGATCGAGGCACCCGGATCATCGAACAGCCGTTCGGCGACCTGGTCGATCAATGCCGGCGGGATCAGCGGCTCATCGCCCTGAACATTGACCAGCACGGCATCCCCATCGAGCCGCAGCTGCTCGGCCACCTCGGCAAGCCGGTCGGTACCTGAGGGGTGGTCCGCCCGCGTCATCACCACCTCCGCACCCAGCGGCGCCATGGCCTGGGCGATGCGCGGATCGTCGGTCGCCACCACGACCCGGCTGGCACTACTCTCACAGGCACGCCGCCAGACATGCACGACCATCGGTTCGCCCGCGATCTCGGCCAGCGGCTTGCCGGGCAGTCGTGACGAGGCAAAGCGTGCCGGAATGACCGCAATGAACTCCCGGTCAGCCTTGCTCCTGGCCTCGGCCATCAGCGCTCCCCCGTGCGTCCGGGAGAGTCATGCAGCTTCTCGTCGACGGAGAGCTGTCGCGCCTCCTCGGGCAGCATGACCGGAATGCCGTCGCGGACCGGATAGGCCAGGCCATCATAGAGGCAGTGCAGCTCCTCCTCCTCGCGACGATACTTGAGCTTACCCTTGCACATCGGGCAGACCAGCAAAGCCAGCAGCTCCTTGTCCATCGTTTTCCCCTTCACTGTTGTGGCGAGCCGACATCGGCTCGTCTCGCGAATTCGTGGCGCCCCGGCTGCCGGGGCGGCATGGCAGCCGCACCGGCCAGCCAGGCGTCGAACCAGTCCACGAAGCCTGGTTCGGGCAAGGCCTCGACCTCCAGCACCCAGCTGTCATCGGGCGCCAGGTCACGGCACTTGACGGCATCCTTGGCGGTCATCGCCAGCGGGCGGCCATCCTCGAAATGGAGTTCATCGGCGCGGAAGAGATGATGATCGCCGAACGGGTGCGGGATCACCTCGACGCCAAGCCCCCTGAGGGTGTCGAAGAAACGCGCCGGCCGACCGATGCCGGCCACCGCATGGACCGGCCCCGCAAAGGGCGTCTCATCGATGGGGTAGCGCCTGCCATCGGCGAGGCGGCGCCAGCCGGATGGCACCAGCGTCATGCGCCGGCCATCCAGGGGCAACGCTACCCGAGGGTCGCCATTGACCAGCATCGCATCGATGCTCTCCAGCCGCGACAGCGGCTCGCGCAGCGGCCCCGCCGGCAGGCAGCGACCGTTGCCGAAGCCGCGCACCCCATCCACCACCACCAGCTCCAGATCACGCCCCAGGGCCAGGTGCTGCAGGCCATCATCGCTGACCAGGATGTCGCAGCCGGCCTCGAGCAGGCGTCGGGCACCGCGGGGACGCTCGGGGTCAACGACCACCGGCACCCCGGTCTGGTCGGCCAGCATGCGCGGCTCATCTCCGCAGACGGCGGCGGGGGTCGTTGCTTCGACCAGCTGCGGATACTCAGCCCCTTGCCCGCCATAGCCCCGCGACAGGATACCCGGCCGCCAGCCATGCCCGTTCAGGTGCTCCACCAGCCAGGCCACCAGCGGCGACTTGCCGGTTCCACCCAGGGTCAGGTTGCCCACCACGACCACCGGCACCGGCGCCCGCCAGACCGGCTTGCGACCACTGGCATAGGCGGCGGCACGCCGACGCACCCCCCAGCGATAGAGCATCTCCAGTGGCCTCAGTGCCGCCAGCCAGGCGTCTCCACGGTAGGCGGCCCTGAGCCAGCGCTCGCCAAGCTGGCTCATGCCGGATCGGCCTCCTGAAACTGCAGGCGGTGCAGGGCCGCCACAATGGTCGCCATCGCGCCGTCCTGCAAGATCCTCATATCGGGGCGGCCTCCTGGAACTGCAGGCGGTGCAGAGCAGCATAGGCGCCATCACGCGCCAGCAGTTCGGCATGACTGCCCTGCTCGATGATCTCGCCCTGCTCCATGACCAGGATACGGTCGGCGCGCTCGATGGTGGAGAGACGATGGGCGATCACCAGCGTCGTGCGCCCCTTGCAGACCTCTTCCAGTGCCGCCTGGATATGACGCTCGGACTCGGTATCCAGCGCCGAGGTGGCCTCATCGAGGATCAGCAGCGGCGCATCCTTGAAGATCGCCCGGGCGATGGCCAGCCGTTGACGCTGCCCGCCGGAGAGCATCACGCCGTTGTCACCGACGACCGTTGCATACCCCTGGGGCAGGCGCTCGATAAATTCATGGGCATGGGCAGAGCGGGCCGCCGCCTCGATGGCCGCCGGATCGGGGTTCTCCACCCCATAGGCGATATTCGCGGCGATGCTTGAGTTGAACAGTGTCACCTGCTGGGAGACCAGCGCGATCTGGCGGCGCAGCGGCGCCAGGCGGTACGCATCCAGGGGAACGTCATCGATCAGCACGCGCCCGACACTCGGGCGATAGAAGCGTGGCAGCAGGCCCACCAGAGTCGACTTGCCGCTGCCCGAGCGGCCGACGATCGCCACCATCTCGCCTTCGGCCACCTCGAGATCGATGCCCTTCAGCACCTCCGGCTGCCCCTCGGCGTAGCGAAAGGATACCCCCTCCAGCGTGACTCGACCGGCAAGCCTTGCGGGCTCATGGGTCCCCTCGTCGGGCTCGGCCGGCTCCTCGAGCAGGCCGAACAGCTCCGACGAGGCGGCCAGGCCCTTCTGGATCTCGCTGTTGACCTCGGTGAGCTGTCTCACCGGCTTGGCCATCAGCGAGGCGGCGGTAATGAAGGCCACGAACTCGCCGGCGGTCATGTTGGCCATCAGCGCCGGCGACATGGCCAGCCACACCAGCACCGCCAGGGCCAGGGCCACCAGCAGCTGGATCACCGGGGTGCTGACCGCCTTGGTCAGCGCCTCCTTGAGGCTCTGCTGGCGATTGTAGTCACTCACCTTGGCGAAGCGGGCCTTCTCATAGGCCTCGGCGCCATGGGTACGCACCACCCGGTAGCCCGAGAGCGCCTCTGACGCCACATGGGTCACCTCGCCCATGGAGGCCTGGATACGCCCCGAGAGGCGCCGGAAGCGCTTGCTGGTATAGCTCACCACCCCGCCGATCAAGGGCGTCACTGCCAGAAACAGCAGGGTCAGCATCCAGTTGGTCCACAGCAGGTAGATGACCAGGCCGATCACGAAGAGTCCCTCGCGAAGCAGTATGGTCACCGCCTTGGTGGCCGCGCCGGTGACCTGCTCGACGTGGTAGGTCACCCGCGAGATCAGGTGGCCGCTGGAGTGGCTATCGAAGAAGCGCCCCGGCAGGTGCAGCATGTGATTGAAGACATTGCAGCGCAACACATGCACGACGTTGCGTGCCACATTGCTCATGAAGTAGGTGCCGAGGAAGGTCCCCAGCCCACGCGCGGCAAACATCCCCACCACGAACAGCGGCAGGAACAGCCGAAAGGCGGCGTCGGGCTCCTGAATCCCGTCGATCAGGCGCTTCATCATCTCCGCCAGGGCGGTACTGGAGGCAGCATAGATGGCGTAGCCGAAGATGGCCAGGGCAAAGGAGCGCCAGTAGGGGCGCACATAGCGCAGCAGACGGCGATAGAGTGACAGGCTCGACTGCTGGGAAGCGTGTTGAGAAGTCACGGTGTCTCCGCTGGTCTGGGTGAGGTGTTGTGCGCTGCACGCTCCGTGGTGGCGATACGTACGCGCTGAATACCGTTCAGGCCAGCCTGGTCGAGGGCTCGCACCACGTCGGCATGGCGGGCCTGGGCATCCGCCTCTATCACCAGGCCATGCTCGCGTCCCTGATCCGCCTCGTCGGCCAGGGCCGCCCCCAGGGAGTCGGCGTTCAGGTCGCGCGCGCCCAGCCGATAGTCCCCCTCGGCGGTGACCACCAGCGTCAACGGCGAAGGCTCGGCGGCACTGCCGGAGAGCGACTCCGGCAGGGTGAGCTCGAGCGCCTGGCGCGTCTCGAAGGTCGTCGATACCATGAAGAAGATGAGCAGCAGGAACACCACATCGATCAGTGGGGTGAGGTTCACCTCCACCGGGTCACGCCGTCGTCGCGGAAACCTCACGGGTGCCTCACCTCTGGCGCCAGGCGACCATCGGCCTCCACGCGCTCGGCATCGCGGGTCGGGGTCTGGCCTTCGGCCAGGCTGATGGCGCCGCCATGGTGGGCCAGGAACTCCACCACCTGGCCGGCCTGCTCCTCCATGCGTACGGTGATGTCCTCGACCCGGCGCTGGAAGTAGCGGTGAAACATCAGCGCGGGGATCGCCACGGTAAGGCCCGCGGCGGTGGTCACCAGCGCCTGGGAGATGCCACCGGCCAGATCGGCGGTACGACTCGCCCCATCACCCGCGACGATCACCGCAAAGACCTCGATCATGCCGACCACGGTACCGAGCAGGCCGATCAACGGAGCGATGGCCGCGATGGTACCCAGCGGGTTGAGGAAACGCTCCATATCGTGAATCACCGCGGTGGCGGCCTCGGTCAGTCGCGACCTGACCTGCTCATGGCCGAGTCCGGCGTTGCGCAGGCCGGCGGCAAGCACGCCGCCCAGGGGTGAGTGACTCTCCAGCCAGTAGAGGTTGACCTGGCCACGGGTAATCAGGCTGCACACCTCCTGGCCCAGCCCATGCGGGGCGATGCGCCCGGCGCGCAGGGTCCACAGACGCTCGATGATGATGACCGTGGCCAGCAACGAGCAACCCAGCAGCGGCAGCATCAGCCAGCCCCCGGCGATCAGGGCCTCCATCATGTCCATGCGCACATCCTCTCCGGTAGCCGCGGTCATCCCACCGCTTTTACGGCGATTCTAACGCAAGCGGCCCGCAATCGACACCGGGCCGGATGCCGGCGCGTGCCGCATTCGGCCCCGCCAGCTCTCCCCCACCGAGACGAAACGTGAGGGCACCGTCAAGGCCGGTACTCCACTGGCAGGCCCCGGCACGCCGAAAGCGCCTGACCACCTCGGGAGCGGGATGGCCGAAGGGGTTATGCCGCCCCACGCTGTACACCAGGTGGCGTGGCGCGAGCGCCTTGACCAGCGCCGCTCCTGAACTGGTTGCGCTGCCATGATGGCCGGCCAGCAGCACGCTCACGGGGCCGCTTACCTGGTGGAGCAAGCGACGCTCGTGCTCCCTGCCCAGGTCGCCGCTGAGCAGCAGGCGATGATCACCCGCCGTGACCTCCAGCACGCAGGAGCGTTCATTGTCCGGAAGGCCCTGGGCTGAGGCCGGCGGCCATAGCAGACGAAAGTCGACGTCATCACGCCGCCACTGACGACCGGCGAGACAGGGCTCGACCCACTCCCCCGGCATCGCGGCCGGCGGCCCCAGGTAGCGCTCGACGTCGTGCAGCGTATGGAGCGTCGCCACCCCGCCGGCATGGTCGTTGTCGTCATGGCTGAGGATCACCATGTCGAAGGCTTGCGCCCCTGGCCACAGGGTCTCCAGCGGTGTGAACCCCGACGCGAAACGTGGCCCGGTATCATAGAGCAGCCGATAGTCCCGGGTTCGCAGCTCCACCAGCAGCCCCTGACCCACATCATGGACCCTGACCTCCACCTCCCCTGGCGGCAGGCGTGGGGCTTGCCAGAGCAACGGGACCAGCCCCAGCAGCAGGGTGGCGACAATCCGCAGGCGCCTGTCGAGGCCGGGCACTCCCCACAGCATGGCCAACACCAGCAGCGACAGCGCCACCGACAATGTCTGCCCTGGCTCGGGATACCAGAGCGGCAGCCATGCGACCATCGCTTCCAGCAGCCGGGCCAGGCCATCCGTCAGCCGGGCAAACAGCCACCAGCAGGCAACCATCACGCCCGGCAGGGGCGCCAACAGCCAGCCCAGAAGCCCCAGGGGAACCAGCAGGCTGCTTACCAGCGGCACCGCGATGAGGTTGACCAGCGGCGCGGCCGGCGCCAGGCGCTCGAAGGCCAGCAGCACGGCACCCGCCATCGCCGGGGCCAGCATCAGCTGAGTGCGCACCAGCCCCCACAACCAGCCACGCACTCCCCGCGGGCGCGGCCTGCCCTGCCAGAGAAGAATCAGCATGGCCACCGCCGCGAAGGAGAGCCACAGTCCCGGTCGCCAGGCACTGAGTGGGTCGAGCAGCAGCACCACGGCGAGTGCCAGCCACCACCCCTGCCAGGGTCCCGGTGCATGGCGCCCGCTCGCCACCCAGAGGCCCACCAGGGCCATGACCAGGGCTCGCAGCGCCGGCGGCTCGAGCCCGGCCAGCAGTGCATAGCCGCTCGCCCCCAGCGCCGCCAGCCACCAGGGCCACACCGCCAGGCGCCAGCGCCCCGGTGACAGCAGGCGTGCCACGCCTCGCCCCAGCAGCAGCACGACACCCGCCACCAGGCTCACATGAAGCCCGGAGATCACCATCAGGTGGGTGGTGCCGCTGGCATTGAGCAGCGCCCAATCGCCATCGGAGAGTCGCTCGCTGGCTCCCAGGGTCAGCGCGGCCAGCCAGCGGCCCGCCCGGGAAGGAAGCTCCTGTTGATCGAGCAGCGCCAGCGCCATCTGCCGCGGATCGCCAGAGGCCGCCGCGAGTCGCTGCGGCGCCGGGGACTGACGAACATAGCCGGTGGCCTGGATGCCTTCACGCCATAACCAGGCGCGATAGTCGAAGGCGCCGGGATTGGCGAGCCCACCGGGCGGCCTCAGCCTGACGGTGAACCGCCAGCGTTCACCGGTCATCATGGGAGGCGGCGCATAGACGTTGAGACGAACCCGATTCAGGCGCCGACAGGGCAGCCGGTGTGAGTGAAGGGGTTGGCAACGCTCCACGCTGACGCCGAGTCGTGTCACCCTGCCCCGCTCGACCACCGACTCGAGCCGACCCTCCAGCATCAGGTCGACCCCGCCCAGCCCGGAGGGAAGCTGCCCGCCCTGCACGATCAGCACGGCGCTCGCCATCCAGACGAGCATCAACACGCCCGCCACCGCACCTCGCCGGCGCAGGGCCAGCGCCACCAGCAGCGCCAGGCCCAACCCTTCGGCGAGTCCCGGCGGCGGATTGGCCCCCAGCCCGATACCCGACAGCACGGCAAGGGCCAGGGGAAGGGCCCATCCTCTTGGCATTGCCCGGCTCCGGCAATCGGGGCCGAGGCCCCATGACGAGGAAGACCACAGGTGCGGCCCCGCAGTCTTGTATGGATAATAGGCCAGGTCACGATGCCACGAACCAGTGCCCATGCCGCGCCGCCTGCTACAGCGCTATATGCCACACCCGGACGCCCTGAGGCGTCAGCGCTCGCTACGCTTCATGAGCGCCCTGATCGGCGACCCCGCTCTCTGGGTGCTGAGCCGTCGCAGCGTGGCCAACGCCTTCTCGGTGGGCCTGTTCAGCGCCATGCTGCCGATCCCCCTGCAGATGGCCATCGCCGCCGGTGGTGCCAAGCTGGCACGTTGCAACCTGCCCCTCTCGGTAGGGCTGGTATGGGTCACCAACCCGCTGACCATGCCGCTGATCTTCTATGCCAACTACCGCCTCGGGGCCTGGTTGATGAACACCCCCGGCCGGGAAGCCCCCGAGCGCCTCTCCCCCCACTGGGTCGCCGAGCGTCTCGGCGATATCCTGCCCGCCCTGGCGGTCGGGTCGGTGGTCATGGCGGTGGTGCTGGCCCTCACCGGCAACCTGGCGGTGCGGCTACTGTGGCGCTGGCAGGTCTCGCGAAGCTGGAAGGCTCGCCACCGGCGCCGGCGCAGGACCGGCTGTGACGACACCCTCTAGCGGTGTAAACCCCTCAGTCCCCGGGGTCACCGCCTTCTGCACCCCAACACAAGCGGCCGCCTCGAGAGGCGGCCGCCGTGACCCTGGACAAGCTGGACTCTGAGGAGTCGCCTACCCGCGTGGTTGCTCGCTCAGGCGTCCTTCATCGAGGCGCAGGACACGGTCCTGATGGGCCGCCAGGGCCGGGTCGTGGGTGACGATGACAAAGGCACAGGCGGCGGTGCGGGCCAGCTCATCCATCAATGCCAGGATCCCGGCCGCGGTGTGCTGATCCAGATTGCCGGTGGGTTCATCCATCAGCACCAGGCTGGGGTCGGTGACCAGCGCCCGGGCTATCGCCACCCGCTGTCGCTCGCCGCCCGAGAGCTCACCGGGCTTGTGGTCGGCGCGTGATGCCATGCCGACCTTCTCCAGCAGTTGCAGGGCAGCGGCCTCGGCAACCCTCTTGCGCTGGCCCCGCACGATCAGGGGCAAGGCCGCATTCTCGACGGCGGTGAACTCGGCCAGCAGATGGTGGAACTGGTAGACGAAGCCGATATGCTGATTGCGAAAACGCCCGAGTGCCGCCTCGCCGAGGCTCGACAGCGACGCTCCGGCGATGCGCACCTCACCGCGGCTCGGCCGGTCCAGCCCCCCCAACAGGTTGAGCAGGGTGGTCTTGCCCGACCCTGAACTGCCGACGACGGCGACCCGCTCACCGGCATTGACGGTAAGGGAAAGACCATCGAGCACGGTGATGTCCTGGGGACCCTCGCGGTAGATACGCGTCAGGTCGTGACACTCCAGCATCGTCTGCCCGAAGGTACGTTGCATGGAAATCTCCTGATTGAGGCTCGAAGCGTTACTCATAGCGCAACACCTCCGCCGGCTGCACGCGGGCGGCCCGCCATGCCGGATAGAGGGTGGAGAAGAAGGTCAGCACCAGGGCCGAGGCGACGATATTGCCCACATCGTCCCAGTGGAGTCGCGAAGGGAGGTTGCTGATAAAGTAGACCCCGGCGTCGAGGAACTGGATCCCGAACACCGTCTCGACCCAGTCGATGATGTCGGAGATGGTCAGCGCCAGCAGCACGCCTAGCCCCACCCCTACCAGGATGCCGATGATGCCGATGGCCAGGCCCTGGACCACGAAGATGCCCATGATCGACCGAGGCGTGGCCCCGATGGTGCGCAGGATGGCGATGTCGGCGTGCTTGTCGGTGACCACCATGACCAGCGTCGAGACGATATTGAAGGCCGCCACGGCGATGATCACCGTCAGCAGCAGCGCGATCATGCGCTTCTCCATCTGGATCGCCTGGAAGAGATTGCCGTGGGAGTAGGTCCAGTCGTAGCCGCGGTAGCCGGCCCCCAGCTCGTTGACGATCGCGCGTGTCTCGGCACTGGCGGCGAACAGGTCATCGAGCTCCAGGCGCAGCCCGCCCACGGCATCCCCCAGTCGCGCCAGGGTCTGCATGTCCTCGATATGGGCATAGGCCAGGGCGGCGTCGAGATCGGCCCCGACGCTGAAGATACCGCTGACGGTGAAGCGCTTGAGGCGCGGGAAGACGCCGGCCGGGGTGATCGAGGCCTCGGGCACCAGCAGGGTGACGCGATCGCCGACCCCGACCCCCAGGCGCCTCGCCAGGATCGAGCCGAGCACGATATTCCATTCGCCGGGCTCGAGGTCGGCGAGGCTGCCCTGGCGCATGTGCTCGCCGATGATCGATACCCTGTCCTCCCACTCCGGGTGGATACCGTTGACCATGGCGCCTTCGTTGCGCCCCCCCACCGAGAACATCCCCTGCTGCTCCACGTAGGGAGCGGCGCCGATGACCCGTTCGCGCTCCATCAGCCGCTCGGCCAGCGCCTCCCACTCCACCATGCCGGTGCGCGACTCGATCTTGGTATGGGGCACCATGCCCAGGATGCGCGTGCGCAGCTCATGATCGAAGCCGTTCATCACCGAAAGCACCAGGATCAGCACGGCCACGCCGAGCATCAGCCCCAGCATGGAGGTCAGCGAGATAAAGGAGATAAAGTGGTTGCGGCGCTTGGCGCGCACATAGCGCAACCCGATCAGGAAGGGCAGTCTATCCAGCATGATGGCATTCCTTGTCGGCGAGGGCCCCATGGCAAGGCGGGTGAGCCTGCTGTAAGGCGGCGGGCGCTCATGGTAAGGCTTTTGCGCAGCCCCTGCATCGCCGACAGGAGCTAATTCACAGGATTTGCACGGGCTCCGTCGATGGGGGCGCGAACTCCGGGTGAGGCTCGGGCATGCCGATGCAGGCCCCCTGGGCGAAGTCCACGCCCAATGCCCGCACCCTCTCCAGTACTGCGGCGTTATGAACGAACTCCGCTACCGTGACGATGCCCATCTCGCGGGCAAAGCTTACGATGCCCCGGATCAGGGTCTCGGCATCGCTGTCGATGTCGAGCTGTCGCACCAGGCTACCGTCGATCTTGAGCAGGTCCACGTCGAGGCGCAGCAGGTGCTCAAAGTTCGAATATCCGCTGCCGAAGTCATCGATGGCGACCCGCACCCCCAGTGCCTTGGCACGAACGATAAAGGCGCTCACGGCGGTGTAGTTGTCGATCCCCTCGGATTCGAGGATCTCGAAGATGAGTCGATCGCCGGCGCCACTCTCGGCCACCCGGGCCAATAGTGCCTCGCTGATCTCCGGGTCGACGATATCCTCGCTGGAAAGGTTCAGCGAGAACTCATGGGGCGTCTCGTCCAGCGCGACCAGGCAGCGATCGACCATGGTCAGTGTCAGGCGATGATAGAGTCGACTGCGTCGGGCCACCTCCAGGAAGGCACCGGGGCCGACCACCTCGCCATTCCGGTCCAGCATGCGCACCAGACACTCGAACTTTTCGACACGCCCGCTCACCGCATCCATGATCGGCTGAAAATAGGAGACGACCCGGCCCTCATCCAGTGCCTCTCCCAGCCGGTTGGCCCAGGCCAGGTTGCGCCCATAGTTGCGCCGCACCTGTACGGCCGGGTCATAGAAGACATAGGGGCGTGACTCGACACGCGCCTGCTTGAGGGCGATGCTGGCCGATGACAACAGGGTGTCCTGACCCGCCTCGAGCCGCCAGGTCGAGGCCACCCCGAGGGATAACTGCACCGGGAGCTCCTGCCCTCGCCAATCGACCCGCAGCCCGCTCAGCGCCTGGTGCAGAGCCTCAACCATGCTACGCAGGGAGCTGTCCGTCATGGTGCCGGGTAGCCAGACCGCATGCTCATCACCCGGCATGCGATACAGCTGGCAATCATGGCAGTTGTGCGACTCCAGCAACGCCTGAAGACTCGCGCCCAGGCGCTGGATCACGCGATCGCCACACTGATGGCCAAACAGATCATTGATCTGCTTGAAGCCGTCGACATTGACCAACATCAGTGAGCCCTTGCGCGCGCCCCTGAGATCGGTCAGCAGGCGTGCCCGGTTGGGTAGCCCGGTCAGCGGATCGGTATAGAGAGTGCGTAACTGGCGCAGCAGTCCCGCCACCAGGAACAGGATAACTCCGGCCAGAAGCAGCAGAGCCAGCCCGATGCCGGCCAGCAGACGGAGATTGACCCCGCGCATGGGCGCCAGAACGGCATCGATTTCCGCCTGGGGCACCGCAATGCCGAACACCATCCCGGCACGGGTCGCGTCGTGATAGAGCGACCAGCGCTGGCCCGCCAGGGTGAGATCAAGACGCTTCATGCCCTCTCCCGCCGACAGGGCACCAATCTCTCGATGCAGCTTCAGGGCCGATACCTCGTCGATCAGTCGCTGGGCACGCTGCAGATCCTCGGCAACCGCGAGGCTGGTGAGGCTTCGATTTTCCTTGTCCACCAGGAAGGCGAAGGTATTCGGCGTGACCTTCACGCCGCTGACCATGCGGATGATATCGTCGGCGATCCAGTCATTGGCAGCCATGCCCACCACTCGCCCGGCGGCATCACGCACCGGCACGCTGACACTGACCACCGCGTCGTTGATATGCGGCTTGAAGTAGGCCCCGGTCCAGTGGGGCTGTCGGCTGCCTTCACGCCAGGTATCGAGGCGAGGCTGTAACGCTTCCGCCTGCAACCAGTCCCGCTTCAGGGGCTCGACGAGCACCTGTTCGCCATCACGATGGGCAAACATGGCGACCGGCCGTGACAACCGCGGAAGCCACAGGGTGGCCCCACTGGCGTCGGTAAACTCTTCCAGGGTCTGCTTCAGGATGCCGGAGACCTCGGCCTCTCCTGCCTCCATCCCGGTCAGCAGCGCGGCGGCCCGGGACAACCCCCAGCCATTCTGCTCCATCCGTCGATGATGGGCATCGATCCGGTCGAGGTTGGCATTGAAGGTTTCCATGACCTGCCGCTCACGCAGCTTGGTGAGGGCTCCCTCGGCATAGCGCAGGTTAAGCGAAGAGAGCAGCCACATGCCGCCAAAGAACAGCAGTACCAACAGCGCCAGCAGCAGCATGATCGTGGGCCGGCGCCCAAGAAAAGCGCGCCGACGCCTCATCGGGCATCCTCGTCATCGGCGTCGCGTATCGCGGCCGCGACCGCCTCGAGCCGTTCGCGGGCCTGGGCATCGCCACTATCGGCGGCACGCCGATACCAGCGCATCGCTTCCTCCAGCTGGCCCTCCAGTTCGGCCATGCTACCCATATGACGCTGGGCGCGGGTATCCCCCTCCTCGGCGGACATGCGGCAGACCTCCTGGGCTTCACCCAGGTTGCGTATGGTGAAAAGCAGGTAGCAGTCGTTGCTCTTGCGCCGGCTCAGCGCCTCTTCGACCTGCTCATCGCGCTCTGCCAGAGGTGCATCGACCGTTTCGGGCTCCGGCGCCCTCTCGGGCCGGGAGCGGGCAACGGGACGATTCGCTTCCTCCTGTCGTACACGTGCATAGAAGGCGTTAACCTGGGCAGGACAGGAGTACAGATAACCACGCCGATAGAGTGCCAGATTCTCACGATTGGCGGGACGCTCGGCATACTTGTCGGCGATCGCGGCACAACGTCGATCACGCTCCCGGGAGAGGTCGGTCAGCACATCGGCATACCGAGGATCCTCGGCATGAGCCTCCAGGTAATGGGTCAACGGGTCGATATAGGGCTGATCTAGCAGCGCCTGGCGCTCCTCGAGGAGTGCAGAGCGTATCGCCTCGTCGTCCGAAGCCTCTTCACGCCCGAACCACTCTGCCAGTCGCCGACTCCGTGCACTGACCGCCTCCCCCGCACGGGCCAGCCACTCACTAGTGGAAGCCGCCACCCCGTCACCGCCGGGAAGCATGGAGCAGCCGGCGAGAATCAGGCCAGACAGGAGTATCACTGAAAACGAGAAATGGGCGCGCATGCCACTCCTTGACCACCCGAGAGCAGTGGTTGGTAAGTTAAGGATACCACCCTCGTCGAAAAGGATATCAACGGCGGCTCTGCTGCTCTTGCATAGCGGGACCAGGCCACCTACATTCGCGTCCTGCCCCCAATTGACCTGGACACGATCGATGGCGACACGCCTGCTCCCCGAATGGCATCCTCAGGATGCCATCCAACTGACCTGGCCTGGCCCCGAGAGCGACTGGGCCTCGATGCTGGAGCGTATCGAGGCCACGCTGGAGGCGATGGTGGTCGCCATCGCGCGCTACCAGCGGGTGCTGATCAGCGTACCCTCCCCCCAGACCCGCAGGCACCTCGCGCGACGCTTCGCCCTTCTCGGTGTTCCCGACGAACGCCTGAGGCTGGTGGTCGCCGAGGCGGACGACACCTGGGCCCGTGACCATGGCCCCCTGGCGGTGGAGCGCGATGGCCAGCTGGTGCTGCACGACTATGCGTTCACCGGCTGGGGGGGCAAGTTTCCCGCCGTCCGGGACAATACCCTGACCCGTCGCCTTGCCGAGGCCGGCACCTTCGCCTGCCCCATCAGCGAATGCGGGCTGGTACTGGAGGGAGGCGCCATCGAGAGCGATGGAGAAGGCACCCTGCTGACCACCGAGGCCTGCCTGCTCAATCCCAACCGCAACCCCGGTCTCGACCGAGGCGGCATTGAGGCGTGGTTCCATAGGGACTTCGGTGTCACCCGGGTCCTGTGGCTGTCCAACGGCCACCTGGAGGGCGACGATACCGATAGCCACATCGACACCCTGGCACGCTTCTGCGACCCCGGCACCATCGCCTATGTACGCTGCGACGACGAGCAGGACCCACACTACCCGGCGCTGGCGGCCATGGAGACTGAGCTCGAGACACTCAGGCGCGCCGACGGCCAGCCCTACCGGCTGGTGCCCCTGCCCTGGCCGGCCCCCTGCCGGGACCCCGAGGATGGCCATCGGCTGCCGGCCACCTATGCCAACTTCCTGATCCTCAACGGCGCCGTGCTGGTGCCTACCTACGCCGACGCCGCCGACACCCGGGCCCTCGCCGCCCTGGCCGAGGCATTTCCGGGCCGCGATATCGTGCCCATCGACTGTCGCAGCGTGATCCGTCAGCACGGCAGCCTGCACTGCCTGACCATGCAGCTGCCCCGCGGCAGCCTAAACATCCAGGCGACCGTAGAGATCTGAAGCGAGAGGCGCCGGGGATAGGTTGAAGAGGGGGTCCTACGCCAGGGATGGCGTCGGTAGCGTACAGGGAAGTATTCACAGCGCCCCCTCGGAAACTGTCACCGGGGAAGCCTCGAGAAACAAGTAACGAGGAGAAATCGCCATGTCCCGCCATCTGAAAGTCGGCCTGGTCCAGCAACCCGGCTGGCCCGACAAGGCCAGAAGCCTCGCCGAGAGCGAGGCCGGCATTCGTGAGCTGGCCGCCGCCGGCGCCGAGCTGGTGATGCTGCAGGAGCTGCATGCCACCCACTACTTCTGCCAGTACGAAGAGACCGAGCTGTTCGATCTGGCCGAACCCCTGGACGGCCCTACCGGCAGCCGACTGGCGGCACTCGCCGCCGAGCTCGACATCGTGCTGGTCGGCTCGCTGTTCGAGCGCCGCGCCGCCGGGCTCTACCACAATACCGCCGTGGTCTATGACCGCCAGCTCGGCGCCGTCGGCCACTACCGCAAGATGCACATCCCCGACGACCCGGGCTTCTACGAGAAGTTCTACTTCACTCCGGGAGACGCCGACGGGAACGGACAGGGCTTCGCGCCCATCGATACCTCGATCGGCCGGCTCGGTGTGCTGGTGTGCTGGGATCAGTGGTATCCGGAAGCGGCGCGCCTGATGGCCCTGGCCGGAGCCGAGCTGCTGCTCTACCCCACCGCCATCGGCTGGGACCCTGCCGATGACGATGACGAAAAGAAGCGGCAGAAGGATGCCTGGACACTGATCCAGCGCAGCCATGCCGTCGCCAATGGCGTGCCGGTCATGGTGGCCAACCGCGTCGACCACGAACCCGACCACTCCGGCGTCGGTCGTGGCATCGACTTCTGGGGCGGCAGCTTTATCGCCGGCCCCCAGGGGGAACTGCTGGCTCATGCCGGCTGCCAGGCCGAGCGCCTGATGGTCACCCTGGACATGAGGCGCGGCGAGGAGGTGAGGCGTATCTGGCCGTATCTCCGTGACCGCCGCGTTGATGCCTATCGAGATCTCACCCGTCGCTACCGGGATTAAGAACGCCTGCGTATCTGGCCACTCTCTAGCTGGCCGTGACCGCCGCGTTGACGCCTATCGAGATCTCACTCGTCGTTACCGGGATTAAAGCCGTGACCGCTGCATCGGCGCCTATGGGGACCTGACTCGCCGCTATCGGGGCTGAAGGCCGCTAACTGCCTATATCAGAGGATGCCAGAGCAACCCGACTCGTAGGAGCGCGATTTATCGCGCGATAAATCGCGCTCCTACTCCTCTTCCTCGGCCCGGGGCAGCACCCAGTTGAGGGCAATGCCGACCAGGGCGGCCAGGCTCACCCCCTGCAGGGTGAACTGACCGCCCCCCACCTGCATCCCGCCGATACCGAAGACCAGGATCAGCGAAATCACCACCAGGTTGCGCGGCGCCGTCAGCGAGTGGCCCGCGCGCACCAGGGTATTCATGCCTACCACGGCGATGGAGCCGAACAGCAGGGTCATGATGCCCCCCATCACAGGCCCCGGAATGGTCTGCAGCAGCGCCCCCAGCTTGGCGACGAAGGCCAGGGCGATGGCGGTGCAGGCCGCCACCAGCATGATGCGCGGGTCGAAGGCCCGGGTCAGGGTCACCGCTCCGGTGACCTCGGAATAGGTGGTATTGGGCGGGCCGCCAAACAGCGCCGCCGCGACGGTGGCCAGGCCATCGCCCAGCAGGGTACGGTGCAGACCGGGTTTCTCCAGGTAGTTCCTGCGGGTCACCGACCCGATGGCGACCATGTCACCGATATGCTCCACCGCCGGTGCGATCGCCACCGGAATCATGAACAGGATCGCCGCCCAGTGGAAGCTCGGCGCGGTAAACTCGGGGATCGCCAGCCAGGCCGATTCATGCACCGGCGTGAAGTCCACCAGCCCCATGAGCAGCGCCAGTCCGTAGCCGGTTACGATGCCTCCCATGATCGGTATCAGGCGCACGATCCCGCGGCCGAAGACCGCCAGCACCAGGGTCACCAGCAGGCTGGCCATGGAGAGAAACAGCGCCGGGCCATAGTCGATATGGTCGCTGGTCTCGCCGGTCGCCATGCTCACCGCCACCGGCGCCAGGGCCAGACCGATCACCATGATCACCGGCCCCACCACCACCGCTGGCAGCAGCCGATGCAGCCAGGCGGTTCCCTTGAGGCGTACCGCCTGGGAGATGATCACATACACGAAGCCG
Organism: Halomonas sp. LES1; assembly: GCF_031846005.1. Classification (NCBI taxonomy): domain Bacteria; kingdom Pseudomonadati; phylum Pseudomonadota; class Gammaproteobacteria; order Oceanospirillales; family Halomonadaceae; genus Halomonas; species Halomonas sp. LES1. Next base: position 330,328 of record NZ_JAVRGC010000002.1, on the reverse strand, counting down.
GCAGCCATCAGCCCGCCCAGGGTCGCCGATACCCCGAAGTTGGCGATCGAGCCCTGGATCGGCGCGATAAAGGCGAACGACGAAGCCAGAAAGACCGGTACCGTCACTCTTGTCACACCGTGGAACAGCAGCGTCCCGATACCCGCGGTGAACAGTGCCACGCTGGGATCCAGGCCGGTGAGCAGGGGCACCAGCACCAGGGCGCCAAAGGCGACAAACAGCATCTGCACGCCGGTCAGCAACGTGCGTGGCAGGGAGGTGGCGGGTCGCGAGGCCGCGGAATTTAGCATGACAAGGCTCCTGGAATGGGTGGCTAGCGTAAGCTCGCGCGGCATTCTAGCAGGCTGTCCCCGCTTGGGGGACGACCATTTCCGGCCATCCCCCATTGGCATCACGGCCCTCCACCATGAACCCGACGAGGCCACGTACCGAGAGCTGGATATCGAGCCGGCATGTCGCCTGTTGCTCGCCGTTGTCTTCAGAAAGGCAATGAGCCCGACTCGGCAGACGCCGAGCCGGGCTCGCTCCTGGTTGAAAGGTCGTGGGTACCGACAAGCAGTGACAGGGTGCCGGGTGCCTCAGTCTAGGCCAGCGCAGGCGCAATACGCGTCAGGCGACTCCTCCCCTGGTCACTCGCGAGACCCCGCGGCCATCCAGGCCTCCATCATCTCGTCGTAAGGCACCGTCGTACCCTGTGGCATCTCGTTGTCGAGCTTCGCCTTGGGGGAGCCTGGCTGGTCGAGCCAGTACTGCGGGTCCTGCTCGTCGTTGAGATTGGGAGCATAGGTCGTGAAGACCTTGGCTCGCGCCAGGCGGGCCATGATGCCATCGAGGTCACCTGCCAGGTTGTCGAGCGCCTCCTGCGGCGCGATATCACCGCTGACGGCCGGTGCCAGATTCTGCCACCACAACGGAGCCATGCGCGGATAGTCCGGCACGTTGGTGGAAGAAGGCGTCCAGTTCGACTCATTCGGGCTGCGGTAGAACTCCACCAGACCACCGAGTCTGGGCGCCATCTCGGTCATCTGTTGCGAGAAGACATCCGACTCGCGGATTGGCGTGAGACCCTCCATGAGTTTCTCCAGCGACACCGTCTTGGAGACGGTGAACTGGGCGAACAGCCAGGCCGCGGTGCGACGCTCCTCCGGTGTGGAGTCAAAGAACGTCCAGGAGCCCACATCCTGGTAACCTACCTTCATGCCCTCCTCCCAGTAGGGGCCGGTGGGCGACGGTGCCATGCGCCACTTGGGATTGCCCTCGTCATCGGTGACCGGCAGCCCCGGGTCCGTCATATCGGCAGTGAAGGCGGTGTACCAGAACATCTGCTGGGCGACATTGCCTTGAGCAGGCACCGGCCCCGCTTCACCAAAGGTCATGCCACTGGCTTCGGGAGGTGCGTACTTCTTGAGCCACTCCACCATCTTGGTCACGGCGAATACCGATGCCGGCGAGTTGGTGGCGCCTCCACGTGACACGCTGGCGCCGACCGGCTGGCTCTCCTCGTTGACGCGAATCCCCCAGTCATCCACGGGATTGCCGAAGGGCACCCCGGGACTGCCCATGCCCGCCATGGAGAGCCAGGAGTCATGGAAGCGCCAGCCAAGCGATGGATCACGGCGCCCATAATCCATATGCCCATAGACCTTGGTACCGTCGATCTCACCGACATGCTCGGTAAAGAACTCGGCGATATCCTCGTAGGCGGTCCAGTTCGTCGGCACCCCCAGGTCATAGCCATAGATGTCACGGAACTGCGCCTGGAGGTCCTCCCGCTGGAACCAGTCATGGCGGAACCAGTAGAGGTTGGCGAACTGTTGCGTGGGTAGCTGGTAGATGCTGCCGTCTGGACCAGTGCCATACTGCAGGCCGATAAAGTCGTCCAGGTCCAGGGTCGGCAGAGTATAGTCGGCCCACTCATTCTGCATGGCATCGGAGATATTGATGGTGGTGCCGTAACGAATATGCGTCCCGATAGCGTCGGAGTCATTCACATAGGCATCGTAGATATTTCGCCCTGACTGCATCTGGGTCTGCATGTTATTGACCACATCACCCTCACCGATGATGTTATGGGTGACCTCGATACCCGTCAATTCGCTGAATGCCTCGGCCAGTACATCCCGCTCGTAGATATGGGTCGTCAGGCCCTCGGCGACGGTGTTGATCTCCATGTCACGGAAGGGTTCGGCCGCCCTGGCGAACCACAGTAGCTCTTCGATCTGCTCCTCACGGGATAGCGTCGAGTTCTGGAAATGCTCATCGACAAGGCGTTCGGCAATGGCGCGTGCATCATGATCATCGGCATGCAAGGCCGTACTGGCCAGCGTGATGCTGGCAGCCAGAAGAGAGAGTCGCATTGTTATCGCTGTCATATTGACCTCTTTGGTTGTCGTCGTCCGTCCCTGGACACTCGGCTCCGTGCGTTTCTGTCAGCCCCAGCGCATCAGGATCAACACCCAGAGCACCGATGCTCCCAGAGCCAGCCAGATGCTGAAGGGGGTGAAGCCCACTACCATCAGATGAATATAGGCCGCCGATAGCAGCCCGATGAAGAGCCGATCTCCACGTGTGGTCGAAATGGGCAGGAACCCCTTCCGCTCCACCGTTGGAGAAATGACCTCCCAGGCCGTCATGCCCGCCAGCATGGCGGCAATCACGGTAAAGAAGATCGTCGTTGGCGTGGTCCAGACCATCCACTCCATGTTTCGCCCCTCTCAGGTCCGCCCCAGGGCGAAGCCCTTGGCAATATGGTTGCGAACGAAATAGACCACCACGATGCCCGGCACGATCGTCAGCGCACCGGCCGCCGCCAGAGCCCCCCAGTCGATGCCCGAGGCCCCTTTGGTCTGAGTCATTACCGAGGCAATGGGCTGAGCCCCGGTGGAGGTCAGCGTACTGGCCAGCAGCAGCTCGACCCAGGAGAACATGAACAGGAAGAACAGGGTCACGCCGATACCCGAACTGATCATGGGGATGAAGATCTTCACGAAGAACGCTGGAAAGCTATAGCCATCGATAAAGGCCGTTTCGTCGATCTCCTTGGGCACCCCGCTCATGAAGCCCTCGAGAATCCATACCGCCAATGGAATATTGAACAGGCAATGGGCCAGTGCCACCGCAATATGGGTATCGAACAGCCCGACCGTGTAGTAGAGCTGGAAATAGGGCAACAGGAAAACTGCCGGTGGTGCCATCAGGTTAGTCAACAGCCAGAAGAAGAGATGCTTGTCGCCGATGAACCGGTACCGGCTGAAGGCATAGGCGGCTGGAAGCGCGACCGCAATGCTGATCAACATGTTCATCAACACATAGGTGATCGAGTTCACGTAGCCCATATACCAGCTGGATTCGGTCAGAATCTTGGCGTAATGCTCGATGGTGAAGTTGTCGGGCCACAGGGTCAGTCCACCCAGGATCTCGGTATTGGACTGAAAGGACATATTGAGTAGCCAGTAGATAGGCAGCAGAACAAAAATGATATAGGCGGTCATCAGTGCCCGACGGCGCCACTGGCGAGAGGCCGGACGCGCCTTGCGACGCCGACGGTTGTTGGCGGCCGCTGCCTGCTGGCGTACCGCATCCGGGGTGGTGGGCACTGAATCGCGCATATCATGCCTCCCTATTGTTATCATCTTTTTGCATATTCATGATCGCCGTATAGAACACCCAGGTGACCAGCAGGATGATCAGGAAATAGATCAGCGAGAACGCCGCCGACGGGCCCAGGTCCTGCTGTCCGATCGCCATGGTCGTCAACGACTGGCTCAGGAAGGTCGTGGAGCTGCCGGGGCCTCCCCCCGTAAGCACGAAGGGTTCGGCATAGATCATGAAGGAGTGCATGAAACGCAGCAGCACCCCTATCACCAGCACATTGGTAAGCTTGGGCAGCTGAATGTAGCGGAACACGGACCATTTCGAGGCACGGTCGATACGCGCCGCCTGGTAGTAGGCATCGGGGATAGAACGCAGACCGCTGTAGCAAAGCAGTGCGATCAGCGGCGTCCAGTGCCAGACATCCATCAGGATGATGGTCGCCCAGGCATCTACCGGGCTCGAGGTGATGTTGTAGCCATAGCCAAGCTCCCGCAGGCTCCAGCCCAGCAGGCCGATATCCCCCCGCGAGAAAATCTGCCAGATGCTGCCGACCACGTTCCATGGAATCAGTAGTGGCATGGTCACCAGGATCAGCACGGCCGAGGCCTGCCACCCCTTCCTGGGCATTATCAGGGCGATGCCGATCCCCAGTGGCACCTCGATGGCCAGCACGGTCAGCGAGAAGGCGAACTGACGCAACACAGCGGCCTGCAGCGCCGGATCATTGAGCATCTCCCTGAACCATTCGGTGCCCGTGAAGAAGCGCGTATTGGCGTCGAAGACGTCCTGTACCGAGTAGTTCACCACCGTCATCAGGGGAATAACGGCCGAAAAGGCCACCAGCAGGAGCATCGGCAGAATCAGCCACCAGGCGCGGTTGCTGTAAACCTTATTCATGGCCGACCTCCACGCGGTATTCATCGATGTAAAGGCCGAGTCGCTCATTGGGAAAACGCAGCCAGGCCTGGCCGGTCGGCGCAACCTGATCCTCCTCGATACGCGCCTTCAGCTCTATCCTGCCCAATGTCAGGTAGACGATCGAATAGGTCCCGAAGTCCTGAACGTGATTCACCCTCGCCTCCATCCCCCCCTCGACCCGCTCGGCATGCACCTCGATGAACTCCGGGCGAATACCAAGCCTGATGTTGGTGGACGTGGCATGGACCACCGCATCATGGACGGCCTGCTCGACCGCCAGCTCGACGCTTCCGGCCATCACGTTCCCGCCCCTGGCCTCCACCTCCAGAAAGTTCATGCCAGGGCTGCCGATGAAGTAACCCACGAAGGTATGGTTAGGCCTCTCGAACAGCTCCCTTGGGGTTCCAAACTGCACGACCTGCCCCTCGTACATGACGGCGATCTTGTCGGCAAAGGTAGAGGCCTCGAGCTGGTCATGGGTCACGTAGACCATGGTGATCTCGAAACGCTGATGGATCTCCTTCAGCTTGCGACGCAGCTTCCACTTGAGCTGTGGGTCGATAACGGTGAGCGGCTCGTCGAAGAGGATGGCGGAGACATCTTCTCGCACAAGCCCCCTGCCCATGGAGACCTTCTGCTTTTCGTCCGCGGTAAGGTTCCTGGCCCTGCGCTTGAGCTGTGGCGTAAGCTCCAGCACCTCGGCGACCTCCATGACACGCTCATGGATACGCCGTGCCGGTGTCTTCACGTTGCGCAGTGGAAAGGCCAGGTTGTCGTAGACCGTCATGGTGTCGTAGACCACGGGAAACTGGAAAACCTGAGCGATATTGCGCGCCTCGGGAGGCAGGTCATTGACCACCTCCCCGTCGAAGAGAACCTCGCCGCTGGAGGGCTCCAGCAAGCCCGAAATAATATTGAGAAGCGTCGATTTTCCGCAGCCCGAAGGCCCCAGGAGGGCATAGGCGCCCCCCTGATGCCAAACATGGTCCATCTCGCGGATGGCGTAGTCCTCCGGCGAGCGAGGATCAGGAAGGTAGGTATGTGCCAGGGACTTCAAGGTGATCTCGGCCATGTCAGACTCCTCCCAGGTGGCTCGGTATATGCACCACCGCACCCTCATGATCGAATGCATAGATCTTGTGGGTAGGAAAATAGAGCGTCACGGGCGCATCGACACGAAACTCGAGAACCCCCTCGAGGTGCGCCGTCATGTGATACAGATCGTTGTGCACATGAAGAAACGTCTCGGACCCGCTGATCTCCGCCAGGTCGACTGTCATCTTCAGCTCGATATCACTCTCGGCCCGAGGCAGGAGAGAGATATGGGAAGCACGCACGCCAAAACGGTACTCCCCCGGGGCAAGACCGCGCAGATCATCATTAATGGGAAAATGCAGCGTCTTGTCGAAGGTCACCTCCCCGCCAGAGATTACCCCCTTCACGATATTGATCGGGGGCTCGGAAAACAGCTCTGCGGCCAGGATGTCACGTGGACGATGATAGACATCTTCTGTACGACCATACTGCACCAGGCGTCCTTCATGCAGGACAGCGGTATTGCCACCCAGAGCCAGGGCCTCTCCGGGCTCTGTCGTGGCATATACCGCGATACAGTTGCGCTCGCTGAACACCGCACGCAGCTCGTCGCGAAATTCCTCTCGGAGCTTGTAATCGAGGTTGACCAGCGGCTCATCGAAGAGCACCACATCGGCATCCTTCGCCAGCGCCCGCCCCATGGCGGTCCGTTGCTGCTGACCGCCGGAGAGCTCGAGAGGCAGGCGATCGAGAAGGTGCTCGATATGCAACATCTCGGCGACTTCCCGCACACGCCGATCGATCTCGGCGGTGGCGACCCTGGCCAGCCTGAGGGGAGAAGCGATATTGTCGTAGACGGTGAGGGTCGGGTAGTTGATGAACTGCTGATAGACCATCGAGACGTTACGCTTGCGAACAGAGCGCCCGGTCACGTCTTCGCCGTTCATCAGGATGCGACCCCGGGCAGGCGTATCCAGCCCGGCCATCAGCCGCATCAGTGTGGTCTTTCCCGCCAGCGTTCGTCCCAACAGGACATTGAACGAGCCCGGCTGGAGCTCCAAGTTCACGCCCGAGATATGAGTGGCACCACCGATCACCTGATCGATGTTTTCTAAAATCAATGACATACAGATCTCGACCGTTCGTTGTTATCGATTGTTTTCAGTGTCTGCTGTATACAACGTAGCCGAAATTCGGTTTCAAACACAAATGTCACCAACCGAAAATGACGCCACCGACCCACCGGTAGGCCGGGACGCGCGAAGAACACTCTGTTAGTGCATGCTTTTTTTAATCGCTAAACTTTCGTCCAATAGACGTTTAGAGGAGAAAAGGCGGGGCCGTCGATTCCGCGACATGATCGAAAACGAACATTTCGCAGCATCGAGAACTTTGCAGCATCGAGAACGTAGCGAAGCGCAATAGGCGGGAAGCGACACACACGACGCCCGCTACCACAGACGGGTAACGGGGGTCGGCATCAGGGGTAACTCGGTAGAGGCGTAAGGTCGTTCAACGAGTACCGAAGATCTTGTCACCGGCATCGCCCAGTCCCGGGACGATATAGCCGTTCTCGTCGAGGCGCTCATCCACCCCGGCGGTATAGATCTCGATATCGGGGTAGGCGTCCTGTACCCGCTTGATGCCCTCGGGGGCGGCCACCAGCACGATCACCTTCATATGCTTGCAGCCCCGCTCCCGCAGCATGTCCAGCGTTGCCACCATGGTGCCGCCGGTGGCCAGCATGGGGTCGATGACGATGGCCATGCGCTCGTCGAGCCCCTTGGCGAACTTGGCGAAATAGGGCACCGGCTCGAGGGTCTCCTCATCCCGATAGAGGCCTACCACGCTGATCCGGGCACTGGGAATCAGGTCGGTGACACCATCAAGCATGCCCAGCCCGGCGCGCAGGATCGGCACGATGGTGACCTTCTTGCCCTTGAGCAGTTGAACCGGGATCTTCTCGCCACTCCAGCCATCGATATCCTGGATCTGAAGCTCCAGATCCTGGGTCGCCTCGTAGGTGAGCAGCTTGGCCAGTTCGCCGGCCAGTTCACGAAAGCTCTTGGTGCTGATGCCGGCTTCACGCATCAGGCCCAGCTTGTGCTGGACCAGGGGGTGCTGGATGGCATGGACGCTCATGGGCGGAACCTCTCAGGTAGTACAGCGGGAGTAGCGGGTGGCGGAACCCGTCGACCTTGGTCGCATGGACCCGGGCGACAAATTGCGCGCCATTCTACTCGCATCCTGCGTTGAGGTTAAGGCGTACTCTCATCGATGCGCTCGGGCAGCTGCCAGTCGATGGGCTCACGACCGTGTTCGGCGAGAAACGCATTGGCCCGGGAGAAGTGATGGTTGCCGAAGAAGCCGCGGTAGGCCGAGAGCGGCGAAGGGTGTGGCGACTCCAGCACCAGATGGCGCGAGCGATCCACCAGCGCTCTCTTCTGACGGGCATGGCTGCCCCACAGCAGGAATACCGAGGGCTCGGCGTGGGCACTGACCGTCTCGATCGCACGGTCGGTGAAGGCCTCCCAGCCGCGTCCCCGATGCGAGCCGGCGCAGCCCTGCTCCACCGTCAACGAGGTGTTGAGCAACAGCACGCCCTGGCGCGCCCAGTGCTCAAGGTTACCGTGCGACACGGGAATGAAACCGACGTCTGCCTCGAGCTCCTTGTAGATATTGACAAGGGAGGGTGGCGTGCGCACGCCAGGCTTCACCGAGAAGCACAGTCCATGAGCCTGGCCGGGGCCGTGATAGGGGTCCTGGCCGAGGATCACGACCTTGACCCTCTCCAGCGGTGTCAGCTCGAAGGCTCGAAACCACTCCGAGGAGTGCGGGTAGATCACCTTCCTGGCCGCCTTCTCGGCGGCCAGGAAGTCGCGCAGCGCCTGCATGTAGGGCGCCTGAAACTCCTCCTCGAGCCACTGCCGCCAGCTGGCGGGTAACGGTGCAGCCATCCCCGGCCCTCCTCGCCTCAGCGCTTGACCTGATCGACCAGCGGCTCGACATAGGCCACACCCATATCCCATGGGAACTGGATCCAGCACTCCTGAGCCACCTCGGTCAGATACTGGTCGACCAGGGGCTTGCCCTCGGGCTTGGCGTAGACGGTCACGAAGTGCGCACGCGGCAGCATCTCGCGCACCTTGCGTGCGGTCTTGCCGGTATCCACCAGATCATCGACCAGCAGCCAGCCGTCGCCGTCATGGTCGACCCCCTTCAGGACATCGAGTCCGCCCTGTTCCATATGGTCATAGCTCTTGATGCAGACGGTGTCGATCACGCGAACATTGAGTTCGCGGGCAATCAGCGCCGCGGGAATCAGGCCGCCGCGCGTGATGGCGATGACTCCCTTGAAGTCGCGCTCCACCAGGCGGCGGCAGAGCTCGCGCACGTCGCGGTGCAGCTGATCCCAGGAGACGGTGAAGTGTTGGTGGTAGCGGTTGGTGCTCATGACGTTACTCGTCCTCGGTGAAGGAGCAGACGGCGAAGACGCTGTACTTGGCCTCGCGGATGCGCTGCGACCCACCGAGATCAGGCAGATCGACGATGGTGGCGGTCTCCACCACCTGGCCACCGCTGCGGCTGATCAGCTTGGCCGCGGCCAGCATGGTACCGCCGGTGGCGATCAGGTCATCGACGATCAGGATGCGATCACCGCTCTGAAAGGCGTCGGAGTGTAGCTCCACCTCGGCCTCGCCGTACTCCAGGGTATAGGTCTCGCTGATGGTACGAAACGGCAGCTTGCCCTTCTTGCGCACCGGCACGAAGCTGCATCCCAGCTCATAGGCCAGCGGTGCACCGACGATGAAACCGCGTGCATCGATGGCCGCCACGGCATCGATATCCATCTCCTGGTAGCGATGCACGAAACTGTCGATCAGCTTGCGAAAGGCCGCACTGTTCTGCAGCAGCGGGGTGATATCGCGGAAGTTCACCCCTGGGTTGGGCCAGTCGGGAACGGTGCGAATGACGGACTTGATATAGTCGCCGTAGATGCTCATGACGGTTCTCGGTAGTGAGTGTTCGTTCAGTCGAGGAACAGGAACTTGGCGGCAAACAGCAGGGCCAGCACGATCACCGCGGGGTTGAGATCGCGGAAGCGGCCCGACAGCGTCTTGATGGCAACGAAGCTGATGAAGCCCAGCGCAATCCCTTCCGCGATGGAGAAGGTCAGCGGCATGGCCAGGGCAGCGATCAACACCGGCGCGGCATCCGTGGGGTCATCCCAGTTGGCGTGAGCCAGGCTGCTGGCCATCAGCACCGCCACATAGAGCAGTGCGCCGGCGGTGGCATAGGCCGGGATGGAACCCGCCAGCGGGGCGAAGAACAGGCTGATCAGGAACAGCACGGCCACCACCACGGCGGTGAGGCCGGTGCGTCCGCCCGAGACGATACCGGCGGTGGACTCCACATAACTGGTGGTGGTGGAAGTGCCCAGCACGGAGCCGGCCATGGAGGCCGTACTGTCGGCCATCATGGCACGACCGATGCGCGGCAGCTTGCCCTCCTTGTCCAGCAGCCCCCCCTTGTGGGCCACGCCGATCAGGGTGCCGGAGGTGTCGAAGAGGTCGACGAACAGGAAGGCGAAGATCACGCTCAGCATGGCGATATCCAGCGCCCCGGCCAGGTCCAGCGCCATGAAGGTGGGCAGGATGGAGGGCGGCATGGACATCAGGCCACCATACTCGTTATGCCCCAGCAGCATGGAGAGCACGGTGATACCGAGGATGCCGATCATCACCGCGCCGGTGACCCGCATGTAGGAGAGCGCGGTTATCACGAAGAAGCCCAGCAAGGCATATAGTGCCGAGGGCTCGGAGAGGTCCCCCACCGACACGTAGGTGGCCGGATTGGCGACCACTATGCCGGCATTCTTCATGGCGATCATCGCCAGGAACAGGCCGATACCGGCCGCGATGCCAAGACGCAGCGAGAGCGGAATCGAGTTGATGATCCACTCACGCACCCGGAAGATGCTGAGCAGCAGGAAGATGAACCCCGAGAAGAACACCGCCCCCAGGGCCGCCTCCCAGGTGTAGCCCATGCCGAGCACCACACCGTAGGTAAAGAAGGCGTTGAGCCCCATGCCCGGCGCCTGGGCGATGGGGTAGTTGGCCCACAATCCCATCACCAGACAGCCCAGTGCCGCGGCCAGGCAGGTCGCCACGAAGACCGCACCATAGTCCATCCCAGCCTCGGAGAGGATGCTGGGGTTGACGAAGATGATGTAGGCCATCGTCAGGAAGGTGGTGATCCCCGCGATGACCTCGGTCTTGATGCTGGTGCCGTGCTCGGCTAGCTTGAAATGATTGTCTATCAGGCTCTTCATGGGGCTCGTTCCTGCGCGCGTGGACGGTATGAGAGTTCCCCGGGGGGCGGGAAAAGCGGCACATGGTACCCAAAGCCCTCCGTTGATGCGAGGCGACCGCCTATTCGGCGGTCTTCAATCCTGCACTCTGTATAAGCAACTCATGGGCCAATCGCCAGTCCATCCACCAACGCCCTCTCGACGTCGCTACTGGGTCGCCCTGGTCGCCAGCACCCGCTCGACCGTCTCGACGATCGCCTGGGTCTGGGGATCGATCTCGATATTGACCCGGTCACCCGGCACACGCTCCCCCAGGGTGGTGCGCTGCAGGGTCTCGGGAATCAGGTCGACGCAGAAGCGTGGCCCCTGCCCGCCGGTGGCCTGGCGTACCTCGCCGATGGTGAGGCTCGCGCCATCCACACCGATATAGCCCTTGTCGAACAGGAAGCGTCCCAGGGCATGCGGCAGCTCGAACCATAGCCGACGGTTGTTGGGCGCCTCATCGAGCTCGACCAGCTCGGCCTGCGCCATGATATGTCCCGACATCGCGTGGCCACCGATCTCATCGCCGAAGCGCGCGGCCCGCTCGATATTGACGCGATCCCCCACCGCCAGGGTGCCGAGATTAGTGACCCGCAGCGTCTCGCGCATCAGATCGAAGCTCACCCCCTCCTCGGCGATGGCGGTTACCGTCAGGCAGACCCCGTTATGGGCCACCGAGGCGCCGATCTCCAGCCCACTGCGCAGCGCTTCCGGCAACAGGACGACATGGGTTCGGAAGGCCTCGGCCTCCTGGATGGCCACCACCTCGGCGGTGCCCTGCACGATGCCAGTGAACATGGCGTCTCCTTGGCTGCTGGCGCCCCCGGTCCGGGGCGGAAAGAGGCATGAGTGTAGGAAATTCTTCCCCTCCCCGTCCATCGCCGTGCAGTTCCACAATATCCACTGGAAAACACGTCATCGACAAAGCATGTTATGGCGCAAGGCGCCATCCAGCAGGAAGCCATGCGGCAGGATTGACAGGTCCCCGGCCGACCCCTATCCTTGCCGGCTACATTGAATGGCGCCGATTTGAACCCGGCTTGCGGGCGCCCGCGGCATGACTCGATCAAGCCGTGAAGTGCAGCTAAAAGGGTGTGTCCAGCGTTGATGGCCACCCGCCAGGGTGGCCTTTTTTTTGCCCCCATCCTGCACCGCCCGCCTCGGCGCCCCCAGCGGTGGCATCCATGATCCGACTCCACAACGTTTCCAAGACCTACCAGCTCAAGGGACGCCGTGATGGCGTCGCCCGAAGCGTCCAGGCACTCAAGCAGGTCGACTTCCACGTGCCCGCGGGCCAGATCCATGGTGTGATCGGCCTCTCCGGGGCCGGCAAGTCGACGCTGATCCGCTGCGTCAACCTTCTCGAGCGCCCCACCACAGGCACCGTCACCGTCGATGGGCGGGAGCTCACCGGCCTGTCGCGCCAGGCGCTCAACCAGGCGCGGCACGGCATGGGCATGATCTTTCAGCACTTCAACCTGCTGACCAATCGCACGGTCTTCGCCAACGTCGCCCTGCCCCTGGAGCTGATGGGCATGCCGCGGGCCGAGATCCGCAGCCGCGTTACCCCCCTGCTGGAGATGGTCGGCCTCGCCGACAAGGCCAGCCAGTACCCGGCCCAGCTCTCCGGCGGCCAGAAGCAGCGTGTGGCCATCGCTCGCGCGCTGGCCAGCCGCCCCAAGGTACTGCTTTGCGACGAGGCGACCTCGGCCCTCGACCCCCAGACCACCGGTTCGATCCTCGCCCTGCTGCGCGATATCAACCAGCAGCTCGGCCTGACCATCCTGCTGATTACCCATGAGATGGAGGTGGTCAAATCGATCTGCCATCGCGTCAGCCTGATCTCCGACGGCGAGCTGGTGGAAGAGGCCGAGGTGGGCGACTTCTTCACCTCACCGAACACGCGCCTAGGACGTGAGTTCCTCAATGACTTTCTCAAGCTGGAGCCTCCCCGCGCCCTCATCGAGCGCCTCGAGGAGTCACCGGGCCCGCACACTCATCCGGTGGTGCGACTGGCCTTCCGTGGCGATGCCGTGGCCGCACCGCTGGTATCGCGTCTGGCCAGGGAGTGCGGCGTCGACGTCAGCATCCTTCAGGCCAAGGTGGAGTCGATCCAGGAGCGCACCCTGGGCCTGATGATCGCCGAACTCATGGGTCCCGCGGCCAAGACCCGCGAGGCCCTCGACTATCTCGAATCCCACGACCTGCAGGTGGAGGTGCTCGGCCATGTCCAGCGCGATGCTTGAACTGATTCTCAAGGCAACACTCGACACCCTCTATATGGTGGGCATCTCGGGTGTGATCTCGGCTCTGGCGGGCATCCCGCTGGGAGTGCTGCTCTATGTCACCCGTCCTGGCCAGGTGCTGGCCCAGCCGGTGCTCAATAATGCACTGGGCATCATCACCAATATCGGCCGCTCCATCCCCTTTATCATTCTGATGGTGGCGATCATCCCCTTCACGCGCATGCTCGTTGGCACCTCCATCGGCACCAACGCCGCCGCGGTGCCACTGACCATCGCCGCCATCCCCTTTATCGCACGCCTGGTGGAGGGTGCGCTCAACGAGATCAATCCGGGCCTGGTCGAGGCCGCCCAGTCGATGGGCGCCACCCCCTGGCAGATCATCCACAAGGTACTGCTGCCGGAGGCCAGGGGCGGCATCTTCACCGCCCTTACCGTTACCATCGTGACCCTGGTGAGCTACTCGGCCATGGCCGGTGCCGTCGGCGGCGGCGGCCTGGGCGACCTGGGTATCCGCTACGGCTACAACCGTTTCAACCCCACCATCATGCTGATTACCGTGGCGATCCTGGTCGTCATGGTGCAGGGCTTTCAGAGCCTGGGGGATTATCTGGTGCGAAAGAGCGATCACAAATAGCCAAAAGCTATTTAAATCTTTATTCTTATTTCGTTATCATCATTTCCACCGACTCGAGACTTGGAGATTCCGCCTCATGCACAAGACATTGCTCACTACCGCCCTCGCCTCCGCCCTGGCCCTGAGTGCCGGCGCCGCCCTCGCCGATGATCACGCCATCAAGGTCGGCACCGTCGCCGGCCCCGAGACCCAGGTGATGGAGGTCGCCGCCGAGATCGCCCAGCGCGAGTATGGCCTCGAGGTGGAGATCATCGAGTTCACCGACTATGTCACCCCCAATGCCGCTCTGGCCGACGGCAGCCTCGATGCCAACGCCTACCAGCACGAGCCCTACATGCGCTCCATGGTGGAGGATCGTGGCTACGACTTCGCCATCGCCGGCTACACCTTCGTCTACCCCATCGGCGCCTACTCCGACAAGTACGACAGCATCGAGGAGCTCCCGGACGGCGCCACCATCGCCCTGCCCAACGACCCTTCCAACGAGGGCCGCTCCCTGATCCTGATGCATAATCTGGGGCTGCTGGAGCTGACGGATCCCGAGAACCTCGAGGCCACCCCGCTGAATATCGCCGCCAATCCGCGTGACTTCGAGTTCCGCGAGATCGAGGCCGCCCAGCTGCCGCGGGTGCTGCCCGATGTGGACATGGCCTTTATCAACAACACCTTCGCCCAGCCCGCCGGCCTGACCCTGGATGACGCCCTGATCAAGGAGGGCCCGGAGTCCCCCTATGTCAACCTGATCGCCGTGCGTGGTGGTGACGAGGAGCGTGAGGCGATCCAGCAGCTGGTCAAGGCCTATCAGACCGACGCGGTCGAGGCCAAGGCCGAGGAGCTGTTTGGCGCCCAGGCGGTACCCGGCTGGAAGTGAGCGCAGGAGGATATGCCGCCTTACACGCCACGCATATCCATCCTTAGCGACTCATGACATCGGAATTGACAAGCAACAAGCAAGGGCCGGCCGCAAGGCCGGCCCTTGCATTTCAAGGAGCCAAGATGACACCCGACTACTCGCTGCTGAACCGCCAACTGGCGGCGCTGCTGGATACCCGTGACTGGCTGACCAACAGCGCCCAGACCTGCGCCTTTATCATGGAGCAGGTACCCGACCTCAACTGGGTCGGCTTCTATCTACAGGGCGAGCCCGAACTGCTTACCCTGGGCCCCTTCCAGGGCAAGCCGGCCTGCCACCCGATCCCCTTCAGCAAGGGGGTGTGCGGTGCCGCGGCACGCACTCGCACCACTCAGCGGGTGGATGACGTCCACGCCGTGGCCGACCATATCGCCTGCGATGCGGCATCGCGGTCCGAGCTGGTCGTGCCGGTCATCGTGAACGATGACCTGTGGGGCGTACTCGATCTGGACAGCCCAAGGCAAGCCCGCTTCAGCGCGGTCGATCGGGAGGGCGTCGAGGCCCTGGTCGCCACCTTTATCGAGCGCACCGACCTCACCTAGCACCCCTGCAAAGCAAATCACCCCCGCAGCGAGGCTGCGGGGGTGATTCGAAATCTGGTAGGACCAGGCGGATTTGAACCGCCGACCTCCACGATGTCAACGTGGCGCTCTAACCAACTGAGCTATGGTCCTAAGGAATGCTGCCAGAGGTGAGACCTGGTAGGACCAGGCGGATTTGAACCGCCGACCTCCACGATGTCAACGTGGCGCTCTAACCAACTGAGCTATGGTCCTGCATCTCGCCGGCTGCATGGCATCATGCGTGGCAACGGATGCGTATTCTACCCATCCGCTCCGAAAATGCAAGCCCAATATTCCCACCAAGGCCGAGGAATCAGCATCTTGGCCCGGCACGGGGCTACTGGGTGCGCACCCGCTCGACGGCCTCCTTCCAGCCGGCATAGAGGCGCTCACGCTCCCCCTCGTCCATCTGCGGCGAAAATCGCCTTTCACACCGCCAGAGTCCGGCAATCTCCTCGAGGTCGCGATACCACCCCAGGCGCAGGCCGGCGAGATAGGCGGCGCCGAGTGCCGTGGTCTCCAGAACCGTCGGTCGGTCCACCGGCACACCGAGCATATCGGCGAGAAACTGCATCACCCAGTTGTTGGCGACCATGCCGCCATCGACCCGCAGGATGCCCGGGGATGCCGCCATATCGTCATCCATGCACTCCTGCAGGTCCCGAGTCTGATAGCAGACGGCCTGCAGCCCGGCGGCCACGATCTCCGCAATCCCGGTGTCTCGGGTCAGACCAAGAATGGCACCTCGCGCCCGGGGGTCCCAGTGCGGTGCCCCGAGACCGGTAAAGGCCGGCACCAGATAGACGCTGTGTCCACTGCGGGTCTGGCAGGCCAGGGCTTCCGTCTCGGCGGCATCGGCAAACAGCCGCAGGCCGTCTCGCAGCCACTGCACGGTGGCCCCCGCCACGAAGATGCTGCCCTCCATGGCGTAGGTGGGCTTGCCATTCAGCCGATAGGCCACCGTGGTCAGCAGGCGGTTACGCGAGACCTCGGGACTCTCCCCGGTGTTGACGATCATGAAGCAGCCGGTGCCATAGGTACTCTTGCCCATGCCCGGCGAGAAGCAGGCCTGGCCGACCAAGGCGGCCTGCTGGTCGCCCGCCACCCCGGCGATGGGCAGCTCATGCCCCAGCCACTGGCGCTCCAGCACACCGAAGTCGTCGCTGGAGTCCTTGACCTCGGGCAGCAGGCTCGCCGGAATATCGAACAGGGCCAGCAACGCCTCGTCCCAACACTGTTCATGGATATTGAACAGGGCCGTACGCGAGGCGTTGGTGGCATCGGTGGCGTGCACTCGACCACCGGTCAGGCGCCAGATCAGGAAGGTATCGACGGTGCCGAAGGCCAGCTCGCCACGCTCGGCCCGGGCCCGGGCATCAGGCACCTCATCGAGCAGCCAGGCCAGCTTGGTGGCCGAGAAGTAGGGATCGATCAGCAAACCGGTCCGCGCCTGAACATCATCCAGATGACCCGCCCGGCGCAAGGCCTGGCACGCCTCGTCGGTGCGACGGTCCTGCCAGACGATGGCGTTATACAGCGGCTCCCCGGTGTTCCGATCCCATACCAGGGTCGTCTCGCGCTGATTGGTGATACCGACCCCGTCGATCGCCCGGGGGTCCACACCCGCCATGGTCAGCACCTCGCGACAGGTGGCGAGCACGCTCTCCCAGATATCCTCGGGGTCATGCTCGATCCAGCCATCGTTGGGAAAGTGTTGGGGAAATTCACGCTGTGCCGAGGCCACGCACTCCCCATGGCGGCCGAAGAGGATCGCGCGGGAGCTGGTAGTGCCCTGGTCGATGGCCAGAAGGTATGAAGCCATGGCAAGCATCCTGTGACGGGGTTAACGGCAAGCCTGGGCGAAGCCCTGACGGCAATGTTCGTTTATGATCATTCAGACTACTCCAGTCGATCACCGCGCTCAAACGCCAACGCCCCGACACACCGCCGGCGACGGCCGTGGCGATGAAGGCGATGAAAAATCCGGGAAGCCGAGGAGACCCCATGAATCAACAGCAACGCCAGGACGCGATCATCGAGCTGGTGCGTCGCCAGGGCTATGCCAGCATCGAGCAGCTCACCGAACACTTCGCGGTCACGCCCCAGACCATCCGCCGCGACCTCAACACCCTCTCCGCCGAGGGGCGCATCCGCCGCGTCCATGGCGGGGCTGGCCTGGAGTCGAGCACCGTCAATACCGCCTACTCGACCCGCAAGACCCTCAATCTCGAGGCCAAGCAGCGTATCGCCGCCCTGCTCGCCCGCCACGTGCCCGACCACTCCTCACTGTTCATCAATATCGGCACCAGCAACGAGGTGATCGCCGAGGCACTGCTCGCTCACCAGGGGCTGGAGGTGATCACCAACAACCTCAATGTGGCGGCGATCCTCCAGCACAAGGAGGACTTCAACGTGATCATCGCCGGCGGGCAGGTTCGCTCCCGCGATGGCGGCATCATCGGCGAGGCGACCATCGACTTTATCAACCAGTTCAAGGTCGATTTCGGCATCATCGGCATCAGCGGCATCGACGAGGATGGCTCACTGCTGGAGTTCGACTATCAGGAGGTGCGGGTCGCTCAGGCCATCATCCGCAACTCCCGCAAGGTCTTTCTGGCCACCGACCACTCCAAGTTCCAGCGCAACCCGGTGGTTCGCCAGGGCAACCTGGCCCAGCTCGACGCCCTGTTTACCGACCGCACGCCACCCGACGCCATCTGCCGCCTGCTCGAGCAGCATGATGTGACGCTGCATATCGCCTGACTCCCGCTTTCTCGCCTGACACCCCTTGCCCGACGCCCCTTGCCCGATGTGCACACGCTGACCTGCTGGACTTGGGGCAAGACCGCGCCTTGATGTTCGTTTTGCTTTCGTCTATTTTCGAATTCAAACATCATGCGACGCCGGATACTCCGGAAGGAAGCCCCATGAACGATACGTCCGATGAGGTGCTCGACCTCTTCGTGATCGGCGGCGGCATCAACGGCAGCGGCATTGCCAACGATGCCGCCGGCCGTGGCCTGACGGTCGGCCTGTGCGAGCAGGGGGACCTCGCCGGCGCCACCTCGTCGGCCAGCAGCAAGCTGATCCACGGTGGCTTGCGCTATCTGGAGCATCACGAGTTTCGCCTGGTGCGCGAGGCCCTGCGCGAGCGTGAGGTGCTGCTCGCCAAGGCCCCGCATATCATCTGGCCACTGCGCTTCATCCTCCCGCACCGCTCTCACCTGCGTCCGACCTGGATGCTGCGTGCCGGGCTGTTCCTTTACGATCATCTCGGCAAGCGCAAGAAACTGCCTGGCTCACGGGCCATCACGCTTACCCCAGACCTGGGCCTGATCCCCGAGATCACCCGCGGATTCGAATACTCCGACTGCTGGGTGGATGACGCCCGTCTGGTGGTGCTGAATGCCATCCAGGCTCGCGACAACGGCGCCGAGATCATGGTCGGCACACGCTGTATCGGGATCAAGGAGGCGGAGGGTCAATGGGAGATCGAGCTGGAAGAGTGCGACTCGGGCCGACGCCTGACCCGGCGTTGCCGCACCCTGGTCAACGCCGCCGGCCCATGGGTGGAAGAGGTGATAAGTCGCCAGGCCAGAAGGACTTCACGCTACGGGGTGCGCCTGATCCAGGGCAGCCATCTGGTGGTGCCCCGCCTCAACCAGGATGAGCGGGCGTTTATCCTTCAGAACAGCGACGGACGCATCGTCTTCGTGCTGCCCTATGATGAGGGGTTCAGCCTGATCGGCACCACCGACCGGCGCTACCGGGGCGACCCCGCCAAGGTCGAAGCCAGCGAGGAGGAGGTCGACTACCTGCTCTCGGTGATCAACGCTCACTTCACCGCCCGGCTCACCCGTGATGACGTAATCCGCACCTTCTCCGGCGTACGCCCACTCTGCGACGACGAGTCGGCGGATCCTTCGGCCATGACCCGAGACTACACTCTCGACCTGGACACCCAGGGCGCCCCATTGCTCTCGGTATTCGGCGGCAAGATCACCACCTACCGAAAGCTCGCCGAGGCGGCCCTGACGGCCCTGAGCCCATATCTCCCAAGGATGGCCGCCACCTGGACCGCCGCCACCCCACTGCCCGGGGGGGATATCGGCGACCAGGCCGGCTTCGAGGCACGCCTGCTGACGAGCCATCCCTTTCTGGATACCGCCCAGGCGCGGCGCTTTGCACGCACCTATGGCAGCCTGTGCCACACCTTTCTCGACGGCAAGGACTCCCAGGCCGCCCTCGGCGAGGCATTCGGCGCCGGACTGACGGCCGCCGAGGTGGACTACCTTATCGAACGGGAGTGGGCGCGCTCCCTCGATGACATCCTGTGGCGGCGAACCAAGCTCGGACTGAGCCTGACGGCCGACCAGCAACAGCAGCTGGATCACTACCTGGCCCGACGGATCAGCCGCCACCCGGAACAGCAGGCGCCGACGGCAAGAGGGTGATGCTCGCCGGGCTGAGCGGCTCGCGCTCGCGATGCCGGCTCAGCTCACGTCCCTCCAGGGCGGTCAGCAGGATCTGCAACGGATCTCCGTGGCTGACCAGCAGGATGCTCTCCCCGTTATGGCGCCGCTCCAGCTCGGCGATCACCGCCCGCATCCGTGCCGCCACCTCGACCACGCTCTCTACCCCCGCATGGTGGTGGCCCGGGTCGCGGGCATCACTGGCCCAGACCTCGGCATAGCGGTCATCCTGTTCGCCCTCGAGGCTGCCGAAGTGGCGTTCCCGCAGGCGCGGCTCGGCGTCGAGCTCGAGCCCGAAGTGCCCTGCGATGCGCTCTGCCGTCTCGCTGGTACGCCGGAAGTCCGAATGCAGGATGCGGTCGGGGACCGCCCAGTGCCAGTTAGACAGCAGACGATCGAGCTGCTGCTGCCCCTGGCGGGAGAGGCCGTAATCGGCCAGCCCGCGCTCCGGCGAGCTGATGATCACTCCCTGCTGGTTGGCCAGGCTGTGGCCATGGCGCATCAGCAGGTAACGGTTCTGCCACTGACCTTTCACGGCAGGGAAAGTGGTTGACATGCTTTCATCCCGAACTCTAGATTGGGTTGATGGTATTCGGAATCAATCATTCACATGTCGATTTCCGAACGCGTCACACAACAATAATCTCACGAGGCACACCATGATCCACCATCCTTTCCGGTCTCGAAAGCTCCCGCTCGCCACGCTGGCCCTCTCCTCGCTGCTGCCCCTCTCCCTGCTGGCCGCGACCCAGGCCCAGGCTCAGGAGGAGTGCGAACGCGGCGCCCTGGATGCCATCTACTGCGACGAGAACGGCGACATGGTCGCCGACCGCCCGACCGACGAGTCCGAGTGGGCCGACCCCGACACCCTGATCTTCGCCTACACCCCGGTGGAAGATCCGGCGATCTATTCCGATATCTGGCAGCCATTCATCGAACACCTCGAGGAGGTGACCGGACGCGATGTGCGCTTCTTCGCCGTGCAGTCCAACTCGGCTCAGGTCGAGGCGATGCGCAGCGGTCGCCTGCATATTGCCGGTTTCTCCACCGGCCCCACCCCCTTCGCCGTCAACCTGGCGGGGGCCGTGCCCTTCGCGCTGATGGGCTCCGACGACGGGCGTTTCGGCTACACCCTTCAGCTCTACACCCACGTCGACTCCGGCATCGACGAGCTGGAGGATCTCAAGGGCAAGCGGGTCGCCCATACCTCGCCCACCTCCAACTCCGGCAACCAGGCGCCGCGAGCCCTGTTCCCCGAGATGGGCATCGTCCCTGGCGAAGACTATGAGGTGGTCTACTCCGGAAGCCACGACCAGTCCATGCTCGGCGTGGTGGCCCAGGACTACGACGCCGCCCCGGTCGCCTCGGAGGTCGTCGAGCGCATGGCCGCCCGTGGTCTGTATGACCCGGATGACGTCAAGATCCTCTATGAGTCGGACAGCTTCCCGACCACCTCCTACAACTACGCCCATAACCTGCACCCGGACCTGGTCGACAGGATCGAGGAGGCCTTCTTCAGCTTCGACTTCGCCGGCACCGAGCTGGGCGAGGAGTTCGAGGGGGTCGAGAAGTTTATCCCCATCAACTATCAGGAGCACTGGAAGGTGATCCGCACCATCCAGAGTGCCAACGGGGTCGAGTACACCCCCGATAACCTCGAGTAATCCTCGCTGACAAGACGACGCCGGCCGGCTCCAAGGCCGGCGTCTCTGTCACTCCGTCGCTCCTTCGCCTGCCTGGATCCGCCGATGCTGGAGATAACCAACCTGATCAAGCGCTACGGTCAGGACGAGCCCGTGCTCAAGGGGCTCGACCTGGCCGTGGAGGGCAATAGTGTCGTCGCCATCGTCGGGGCCTCCGGCGCCGGCAAGAGCACCCTGCTGCGCTGCATCAACCGACTCGTGGAGCCCACCTCGGGATCGATCACGCTCAACGGCACGGAGATCGTCAACCTTCGCCGGCGGGATCTGCGCCGCGTGCGACGCAAGATCGGCATGGTCTTCCAGGGCTTCAACCTGATCGACCGCCTCACCGTGATGGAGAATGTGCTGGCCGGCCGGCTGGGCTACGTCAGCCTCTTCCAGGCCGTGACACGCCGCTTTCCGGCGGAGGATATCGAGCGCGCCTTCGTGCTGTTGGAACGCGTGGGGATCGCTCACTATGCCAACAAGCGTGCCGACGAACTCTCCGGGGGTGAGCGCCAGCGGGTAGGGGTGGTGCGCGCCCTGATGCAGGAGCCGGAGGTGCTGCTGGCCGACGAGCCCACGGCGTCACTGGACCCACGCACCTCGGAGCAGATCATGGTGCTGCTGCAGAGCCTGGCCAGCGAGCTATCGCTGCCGGTACTGATCAATATCCATAACGTGGCCCAGGCCAGGAGCTACACCGACCGTATCGTCGGCCTGCGACATGGCACCATGATCTTCGATGGCACGCCCGGCGAGTTCGACAAGGAGGCACTGGACGCCATCTACGGCGGCATCGAGTCGCCGGAAGACGCGACCACGACACCCGAGACGGGCTCGGAGGAGCGGGAGAGCGATCATGACCCGACCTGATCCCAGCGAGAAGAGCGACGCCCGCGCCTGGCGCAAGCCGCCCTTTATCGCCAACCCCCTGTTGCGCTATGGCCTGCTGGTCCTGCTGGCAGGCTATCTGAGCTGGGCACTGGCCACCCTGCCCTTCAACTGGGAGCGCATCGGCGAAGGGCTGCCACGGGCGGCGCGCATCTTCGGCGGTGGCTTTCCGCCGAACTTCTCCCGCTTCGACCTGCTGCTGACCGGCTTCACGGAGAGCCTGCAGATCGCCATTCTCGCCACTCTGCTCGGGGTCCTGCTGTCGATCCCCTTTGCGGTGATGGCGGCACGCAACATCGCCCCCCTGCCGATCTACCTGCTGGGCCGCACGGTGATCATCGTGTCTCGCAGCTTCCACCCGGTGATCGTCGCCATTCTGTTCGTGGCGGCCGTCGGCTTCGGCCCCCTGGCAGGGATCCTGACCCTGACCCTCTACTCCATCGGCTTCGTCGGCAAGCTGCTCGCCGAGGAGATCGAGGAGATCGACTGGGGCCAGGTGGAGGCCATGCGCTCCACCGGCGCCGGCTACCTGGCAACGCTCCACTATGCCGTCTTCCCCCAGATCCTGCCACGCCAGGTAGGGCTTTCGATGTATCAGCTCGACAGCAATCTGCGCGCCTCCGCGGTGGTCGGGATCGTCGGAGCGGGGGGCATCGGCAGCACCCTGATGAATGCCTTCGGGCGCTACGACTATGACTTCGCCTTCGCCATCCTGCTGGTGATCATCGCGGTGATACTCATCAGCGAGGGCGTCAGCGGCTGGGTAAGGAAGAGGATATGGTAGACAACGACGACCTGCTGGCCGCTCGCATCTGGCGACGCCACAACCCCCGGGAACAGCTTGCCCGCTATGGCGCGATGCTGGTGACGCTGATGCTGGTGGTCTGGGCGGTACGCGATATCGACATCTTCTGGCCCTGGGTGTGGGATGCGCCCAACCAGATCTCGAGCCTGGGGTCTCGCATGTGGCCGCCGGACCCGAGCCGACTCGGCGAGATCCTCGATGCCATGGTCGAGACCGTGCATATCGCTACCCTTGCCACCATGCTGACCATCTTCATCGCCCTGCCGGTCTCCTATATCGCCGCCCAGAACACCACGCCCAATCGTGCCTGCATGTGGCTAGGCCGCTTTATCCTGGTGGCGAGCCGCTCGGTCAATACCATCATCTGGGCACTGCTGTTCGTGGCGATCTTCGGCCCCGGCGTGCTGGCCGGAATACTCGCCATCATGTGTCGTTCGGTGGGGTTCATCGGCAAGCTGATGGGTGAGGCCATCGAGGAGATCGACCGCCGCCCGGTGGAGGCCATGGAAGCCACCGGCGCCTCGAAGGCGAAGGTGATCGTCTATGCCATCGTTCCCCAGGTGGTTCCTGCCTTCTTCGCCATCGTCATCCTGCGTTGGGATATCAATATCCGGGAATCCACGGTGCTGGGGCTGGTCGGAGCCGGCGGCATCGGCGTGATCCTGCAGGGCTCCATCGACACCTTCGCCTGGCAGACGGTGGCTACCATCCTGGTCGCCATCATCCTGCTGGTCCTGGTCGGCGAGGCCATCACCGCCCTGCTGCGCCGCCGCGTCATCTAGTCGAGTCCGCGTGCTCCAGGCGAAGCGGCAATGACCGAGCCAGCAACAGTCGAGCCAGCAACAGTCGAGCCAGCAACAGTCGAGCCAGCAACAGTCGAGCCAGGAAACGCGACGGAGTATGCTGGCGCCATACCTTACAAGAGAGCCAGCGCCATGATCTCCATTCTCTACACCGCGCTTGCCCTGCTGCTGCTCGTCATTACCCTGGCGGCCCGGCTGCGCGTCACCTGGTGGTGGATCCGCATCGCCGAATTCCCCCGCGTGCAGCTGGCCAGTGCCGCCCTGCTGCTGCTGCCCATCGGGGCATTCGCCGACAGCCCCTGGTCGTGGGTCGGCCTGGGCGCCAGCCTGCTGGTCGTGGCGATCCAGCTCGCCTATGTGCTGCCGTGGACCCCACTATGGCCGGTACAGGTGAAGGCGGCCGAGCCGGGCAACGATGATCGCTGCCTGACGCTGCTGATCGCCAATGTGCTCACGCCCAACCGCAATGCTCAGGGTCTGATCACCCAGATACACGACCACCGACCCGATATCGTGCTGACGCTGGAGTCGGATGGCTGGTGGCAGGAGCAACTGGATGACGCCCTGAACCAGGAGTGGCCGCATGCCGTGCGGATTCCGCTGGACAACCTCTATGGCATGCACCTCTACTCCCGCCTGCCCCTGATCTCACCCCGGGTCGAGTGGCTGATTCAGGACGACATTCCATCGATTCTGACCGGCGTCCGGCTACGCTGCGGCGACGAAATCCGCTTCCATGCCCTGCATCCGCGTCCGCCTGCCCCCGGTGAGAGCAAGGAGTCCCTGTGGCGCGACGCGGAACTGATGCTGGTCGGCAGGGCCATCCACGCGGATCCGGTACCGACACTGGTGGCCGGAGATCTCAACGATGTCGCCTGGTCACGCACCACCCGGCTGTTCTGCCGGGTCAGCGGCATGCTCGACCCACGCCGTGGTCGCGGCATGTTCAGCACCTTCCATGCCAGGTATCCCCTGCTGCGCTGGCCGCTGGATCACGTTTTCACCAGTGAACACTTCACCCTGCGCGAGCTGAAGCGACTCGACGGCTTCGGCTCGGACCACTTTCCGATCCTGAGCACGCTCTGCTTCCGGCCTGTCCGGGCCGATGAGCATGACACCCCCGAGGCCGAACAGGCCGAGCACCGCAAGGCTCGGAAAACCGCTCGCGAGGGCAAGGTGCAAGAGCAGCAAGAGTAAGCCGTAAGCCGTAAGCCGTAAGCCGTAAGCCAGTATGTGGGTACCAGGCTTTTTGACAGGTTTTTTTCTTACAGCTTAAAGACCATAGCTTACAGCTCTCGGTGTAGCCGAGCTCCGGGCCTATTGCGGAATGCCACCTCGCGTCAACGCGGCCGGGTCCAGCAGCCGCTCCAGCTCCTCGCGGGAGAGTTCGGTCTGCTCCTCAGCCACCTCGATGATCGGCCTGCCGGCCTGATAGGCCTGCTTGGCGATGGCCGCCGCAGCGTTGTAGCCGATCACCGAGTTCAGCGCCGTGACCAGGATGGGGTTGCGTGACAGCGGCTCGGCGAGTTTGTCTTCACGCACCTGGAAAGTGGCGATGGTCCGATTGCCGAGCAGCCAGGCGGTGTTGCTCATCAGGGTGATCGAGCTCAGCAGGTTGTGAGCCACCAGCGGCAGCATCACATTGAGCTGGAAATTGCCGCTCTGCCCGGCAACGGTAACCGCGGTATCGAGCCCGATCACCTGAGCGGCCGCCTGGGCCGCCGATTCCGGAATGACCGGGTTGACCTTGCCCGGCATGATCGAGCTGCCCGGCTGCAGGGCCTCGAGCTCGATCTCGCCGAGGCCCGCCAGTGGACCGGAGTTCATCCAGCGCAGGTCATTGGCGATCTTCATGATCACGCAGGCCAGGCCCCTGAGCTGGCCGGAGAGCTCCACCGCCGCATCCTGGGAACCCAGGCTGGCGAAGAAGCTGTCATTGGGGGTAAAGGCGAGACCGGTCTGGGCGGAGAGCTCCGCGGCCATACGGGTGGCAAATTCGGGATGGGCATTGATCCCCGTTCCTACCGCCGTGCCCCCCTGCGCCAGCCGACAGAGCCTGACCAGGGCACTGTCGAAACGCTCGATCGCCTGCCCCAGCTGGCTCGACCAGCCACCCAGCTCCTGGCTCATGCGCAAGGGCATGGCGTCCATCAGATGGGTGCGACCGGTCTTGACCACACCGTCAAGCTCAGTGGCGCGATGATCGATGGTCTCACGCAAATGCACCAGGGCGGGCCGTAGCCGGTTGGTCACCTCCAGCGCCGCCGCGACATGAATGGCGGTGGGAATCACGTCGTTGCTGGACTGCCCCATATTGACATGGTCATTGGGGCCCACCTCCACCCCCTCACGGCTGGCAAGGTTGGCCAGCACCTCGTTGACGTTCATGTTGCTGGAGGTACCGGAGCCGGTCTGGAAGACGTCCACCGGGAAGTGATCATCATGCTCACCACGAATCACCTTCTCGGCGGCGGTGACGATCGCCTCCGCGCGTTTGGCATCGAGCAGGCCCAGCTCGGCATTTACCCGTGCCGCGGCCAGCTTGATGCGGGCGATGGCATGGATGAAGGGGGCCGGCATCGCCTGACCCGAGACCGGGAAATTGTTGACCGCACGCTGGGTCTGGGCCCCATAGAGCGCCTCCGCCGGCACCTCCAGTGCTCCCATGCTGTCACGTTCGCTACGTGTCGCGTTCATCTCTCGCCTCCTGATGTGGGCAATGAATGACTCCCTCCCACCATGGTGCCACCGGGCGGATTCGGCAAGGCCCACCTCTCCCTGCGCTTGTCGAGATAATCGGCGATATCAATGTTGCGCTGCACAAGACGCCCTGCTATTGTGCATTGCAACAGAGCAGAAATCGCTCCCATGTGCACAGTGAAACCAGGAGGTTCCACCATGATGAACGCCTTCAACTTCGACACCAAGGCCTTCGATACCAAGCAGTTCGAGTCCATCTTCTTCGCCCCGGCACGCGCCTATGCCAACCTGGCGGTGGACTACAGCGAGAAGCTGGCCCACGCCCAGCTGGACGCCACCAAGGCCTACACCGATACCGGCCTGGCCCAGCTTCGCAGCCTGATGAGCGTGAAGGATGCCGAAGGCCTGCGCTCCTACATGGAAGGCCAGCAGAAGGTCGCCAAGGACCTGGCCGAGCGCCTCAAGGGTGACGCCGAAAAGGTCGCTTCCCTGCAGCAGGACTTTGTCCAGCAGAGCCAGAAGCTGACCGAGGAGAGTGTCAAGCAGGCTCAGGCGGCCAGCACCAAGGCCAGCCAGTAAGCACTGACACCAGGGAGGGGCTGCCCTCCCCGCGCTCCGCGAGAGCCTGAACCGCCGCCCCACCAAGGCGGCGGTTTGCGTTGGTGACGACCTGCCTTCGGCGCCCCTTTTACGCTACCCTTGGTCGAGGCACGGGGCGCCCATCGACATGAAACCGGATAGGAAGCTCATCATGAAACGCCATATCCCCCTCGTTCTGGCGGCACTGGTGCTGGCTGGCTGCGAGGTCGTCCCCCCCGCCCCCACAGAGCGCATCGAAGTCATCGAGCGAGGTGAAACCCAGCGCGACGCTCCCCGGGAGGTTCGCCAGGAGCGACGCGAAGCGACGCCTCCACGCGCCGCCAGGGAGGTCGCCTTTCCGGAGGATGAGTATGCCAGGCTCGACAAGCAGGGCAGCGCAGTCGTATCCGGTCGGCTGACGCTGAGCGGGCAACCCATCCCCGATGCCGGCGTCTCGGTGGCACCGGTCACCAGCTACTCGGCCGAGGCTGCCGAGAAGGCCCTGGCCGGCATCGCCGTGGAGCCCGCCGACCCCAGGGCGAGGGAGTACACCCACACCACGCGTACCGATGGCAACGGCTATTTTCGGCTCGCCGGCCTGCCCGCCGGCGAGTTCTACGTCTCGGGCGCCGGCCCCGATCCCCGGAGTGGCAAGCCCAGGGTGGTGATCCGCCAGATCTCGCTGGGTAACGGCCAGCAGCGGGAGGTGTCACTCTCACGCTGACACCGCGGTGGCTCTACCAGCCCAGCGCCTGCTTGACGAAGGGGATGGTCAGCTTGCGCTGGGCGGAGAGCGAGGCCCGATCCAGCTCCTCCAGCAGGCGGAACAGCTCGTCGAGCCGGCGTGGGCCGCGGTGCAGGATATAGCGAGCCACATCATCGGTGAGCAGCATGCCACGCACCCGGGCGCGTAGCTGGAGGGCAGCCAGGCGCCCCGCATCATCCAGCCCCTGGACATGAAAGGTCACGCCCCAGATCAGGCGCGAGGCCAGGTCGGGCAACTTCACGGGTAGCTGGCGTGGTGGCGCCTCGGCGGCCACTATCAGTCGCTTTCCGGCATCACGCAGGCGGTTGTAGGCGTGAAACAGCGCCTCCTCCCAGCGCGGCCGGCCCACCACCCGCTCCAGATCATCGATGGCCACCAGATCCAGACGCTCGATATCCTCGAGCATCAGCGGGGGGAAGTGGCCAAGCTCCTCCAGCGGCAGATACAGCGCACGCCGATCCTGATCCGAGGCCCCGTGGCAGGCCGCCTGAAGAAGATGGCTCCGCCCCACGCCCGGCGCGCCCCACAGGTAGAGGAAGGGCTCCCCCTCCTGTTCCAGCTGCTGGGCCAGGCGCCCCACCAGGGTGGCATTGGGACCGGCGTGAAAGTTGGCGAAGGTGGCATCGTCACGCAGCCCCACGCCCAGTGGCAGCTGCGCGGGCGCACGGCTCATGGTGACTCCTTGTCGTGGCGATGATTGTGGGTCTCGTCGTACAAGGCACTACTCTTGTAACGGGCATTGAGTTCCCGCAAGAGTACCATGATCACGGCCGCGGCCGGCAGCGCCAGCAGCACTCCGGTAAAGCCGAACAGGTTGCCACCGGCCAGTACCGCGAAGATCACCGCCACCGGATGCAGACCTATCTTGTCGCCCAGCAGCTTGGGCTGCAGCACCACGCTCTCGACCACCTGGCCGAAACCGAACACGGCGGCCACGCCCAGCAGCATCCACCACTCACCGCTCTGGAAGAAGGCCACCACCCCCGCCACGCTGATGCCGACGATGACACCCAGATAGGGCACGATGCTGGCCAGCCCCGACAACAGGCCGATCAACAGGCCGAAACGCACGCCCAGCAGCGTGAGGCCGATGGCATAGATGATGCCCAGGCACAGCATCACGATCAGCTGGCCGCGCAGGAACGACGACAGCACCTCGTCACACTGGCCGGCCAGGCGCTTCGCGGTATCTTCCCAGCGCCTCGGCAGCCAGTCACGCACCTTGGCCACCAGGACGTCCCAGTCGAGCAGCAGATAGAAGGTGACGACAGGAATCAGCGCCAGATTGCCGATCCAGCCGGCCAGCGCCAGACCCGAGCGCGATACCCCGGAGAGCAGGGTCGCCGCGAAGGTGCCGGTCTCCTTCCAGTTATCCACCACCGCCTGACGCAGGGCGTCGATATCGGTGGTAAGGTCCAGGCCGGTCAACGACTGGACCCTCGGCACCATCGTCTGCTGCACCCAGCTGAGCACCGCCGGCAGCGACTCCACCAGCTGGCCGAGCTGACGCCCCAGCACCGGCACGACCAGCAGCAGGGCGACCACGATGACCAGTATCAGCAGCAGGAACACCAGCGATACGGAGAGTCGACGGGAGAGTCCCAGTGCCTCCAGGCGGTCGGCCAGGGGATCACCGAGATAGGCCAGCACCATGCTGACGAAGAACGGCATCAACACCGGCTCGATACTGATAAAGAACCACAACGCCAGCGCTGCCACCCCGGCTGCAACCCACCACTGCCTGCGCATTGCTACCTCCTTGTTTCGCGACCGCCGACGGGCTGCCAGCCGTTCGCGGTGATGCTACAATTCTGGCCCTGATTTGCCTACCATGCGGCGACTCTCGCTGCATCGACTACCCGACAGGACTCCCGATGACCGACTCCTCCAAACGCCCCTCGCTCAGCTACAAGGACGCCGGTGTCGATATTGACGCCGGCAACGCATTGGTCGACCGCATCAAGGGGGTCGCCAAGCGTACCACCCGGCCGGAAGTGATGGGTGGACTAGGTGGCTTCGGCGCCCTCTGTGAACTGCCCGCGGGCTACCGCGAGCCGGTACTGGTCTCGGGCACCGATGGCGTTGGCACCAAGCTGCGCCTGGCCATGGATCTGGGCCGCCACGACACCATCGGCATCGATCTGGTGGCGATGTGTGTCAACGACCTGGTCGTGGCCGGTGCCGAACCGCTACAGTTCCTCGACTACTATGCCACGGGCAAGCTCGATGTGGAGATCGCCGCCGATGTGGTCGAAGGCATCGGCGTCGGGTGCGAGAAGGCCGGCTGTGCGCTGGTCGGCGGCGAGACCGCCGAGATGCCTGGCATGTACACCGGCAGCGACTATGACCTGGCCGGCTTCTGCGTCGGCATCGTGGAGAAGTCCGAGATCCTCGACGGCAAGCGTGTCGCCGAGGGCGACGTGCTGCTGGGCATGGCCTCATCCGGCCCCCACTCCAACGGCTATTCGCTGATTCGCAAGATCCTGGAGGTCTCCGGTGCCTCGCTGGATACCGAGCTCGACGGCGAGTCGCTGGGCGATGCGCTGATGGCACCGACACGCATCTACGTGAAGCCGCTGCTGTCGTTGATCAAGGAGAGTGCCGTTCCGGTCCATGCCCTCTCCCATATCACCGGCGGTGGCCTCACCGAGAACCTGCCCCGGGTACTGCCCGAAGGGCTCGCCGCCCGGGTCGATGTCACCGCCTGGGAGCGCCCGGCGATCTTCGAGTGGCTGCGCGAGCAGGGCAATGTGGCCGAGGAGGAGATGTACCGGGTACTGAACTGCGGCATCGGCATGGTCATCGTGGTGCCGGCCGAGAAGGCCGACGAGGCGCGTGCCCACCTTCAGGCGCAGGGCGAGACGGTCTACCGTATCGGCGAGATCGTCGCCGGCGAGGCCGAGGGTGAACAGGTGATCCTGGAGAACCTGGCAGGATGAGCGAGCGTTACGAGAGCGACACCTTGCAGGACTTCACCCCGGAACCCGCTGACACCCGCCGGGTGGTGGTGCTGATCTCCGGCAACGGCAGCAACCTTCAGGCGCTGATCGATGCCCAGACCCACGACGAGCTGGGTGGCGAGATCGTCGCGGTCGTCTCCAACGAGCCCGATGCCTACGGGCTGACTCGTGCTCGGGAGGCGGGTATCGATGCCGTGGTGCTGCCCCACCGCGAGTACGAGAGCCGCGACGCCTACGATGGCGCCCTGATCAAGGTGATCGAGCGCCACGAGCCGGTCCTGGTCGTCCTCGCCGGCTTCATGCGTATTCTCACCCCGCGTTTCGTGCAGCGCTTCATGGGACGACTGATCAATATCCACCCGTCGCTGCTGCCCGACTACCAGGGCCTCAATACCCATGCCCGGGCACTGGCCGACGGCGTCACCCAGCACGGCTGCAGCGTGCACTTCGTTACCGAGGAGCTCGACGGCGGACCGGTCCTGATGCAGGCCGTGGTCGAGCTCGCCGAAGGGGAGAGCGAGGAAACGCTGAAGGAGAAGGTGCATGCCCGGGAGCACCTGATCTACCCCATCGCCGTGAAGTGGTGCCTGGAGGGACGCCTGCAGTTCACGGGCCAGGGGGCGACGCTGGATGGCACGCCGCTACCGCCTCAGGGCCTGCGCATGTCCCATGCCGATGCCGCCGAGGAGCTGGACGAGGATCTGGAGCCGTAAGCTGAAAGCCAGATAGTCAAAAGCGAACCTCACCAGCCTTGCGGCGGTGGGGTTCGCTTTTTCTGACGGCTTCAAGCTTGTGGCTGACAGCACCCGGGTGCAGCCCGGGTCTCAGGTACGCGGCAGGGTCACACCCCGCTGGCCCATATATTTTCCGCCACGATCCTTGTAGGAGGTCGCACACACCTCGTCGGACTCCAGGAACAGCATCTGGGCCACGCCCTCGTTGGCATAGATCTTGGCCGGCAGGTTGGTGGTATTGGAGAACTCCAGGGTGACATGCCCCTCCCACTCGGGCTCCAGCGGGGTCACGTTGACGATGATGCCACAACGGGCATAGGTGGACTTGCCCAGGCAGATGGTCAGCACACTGCGCGGGATGCGGAAGTACTCCACGGTGCGCGCCAGGGCAAAGGAGTTCGGCGGGATCACGCAGACGTCCCCCTTCACATCGACGAAGCTCTTGTCGTCGAAGGCCTTGGGATCCACGACCGCCGAATGAATATTGGTGAACACCTTGAACTCGTCGGCACAACGCACGTCGTACCCGTAGCTGGACGTTCCGTAGGAGATCACCCGACGCTCGTTCACATAGCGAACCTGATCGGCCTCGAAGGGTTCGATCATCCCCTCCTGCTCGGCCATGCGGCGAATCCAGTTGTCGGACTTGATGCTCATCGAAACCTATCCTGCGGCTGTGAAAGTCGGGGGCAGACAGTGCCCGGGGCCGCCATGATAACGGCCCCGGGCACGGGCGTCACGCCGCCCCGCTTGTTCAAGGCTCAGTCGCTGAACGAGATGCTCGGCCCGTCGCTGCTCTTCCCCTGCAGCTGTGCAACTACCTGGCGCGCCATGTCCCGGAAGGTGCCGGTCACCTCGCCCTCCGGCTCGGCCACCACCGTGGGCCGGCCACCATCGACTTGCTCGCGGATGGAGAGCGCGAGTGGCAGACGCCCCAGCACACGGGTTTCGTACTCCTGGGCGATACGCTCGCCGCCACCCTCGCCGAAGATCGGCTCCGCATGACCGCAGCTCGAGCAGGTATGCAACGACATGTTCTCCACCACCCCGAGCACCGGCACATTGACCTTGCGGAACATCTCGATGCCCTTGCGAGCGTCCAGCAGCGCGATATCCTGGGGGGTGGTGACGATCACCGCGCCATCCACCGGCACCTTCTGGGCCAGGGTCAGCTGAATATCGCCGGTGCCCGGGGGCATGTCGATAAACAGGTAGTCCAGGTCGTCCCAGACGGTCTGATTCATGAGCTGCTGGAAGGCACCCGCCACCATCGGCCCGCGCCACACCATGGGCTCACGGATATCGACCATGAAGGCCATGGACATGGCCTGAATGCCATGGGCCTGGAGCGGATGCATGGCATTCTCGCCGGCGCCCTGAGGCCGAACGCCTTCTCCCACGCCAAGCATCTGGGCCTGGCTGGGGCCGTGGATATCGGCATCCAGGATGCCCACGCGATAGCCTTCCGCCGCCATGGCCAGGGCCAGGTTAACGGTGACGGTGGACTTGCCGACGCCGCCCTTGCCGGATGCCACGGCGACAATATGCTTGACCCCTTCGATCACGTCCTGCTCCTTCTCTTTAGATTCATCGGGCCGGCTCGCGGCCGACAGGCTAAGTACCATTATACGCCCTGGGGCAAGACGACCGAACCCGCCATAAACGAATGGCGGGCCTTGAAGGCCCGCCACCGCATATCCCTGGCCGAGGTCGGCCCCTCTCAATCTTGCTGAGTGGATGCCTCGACTTCATCCTTGGCATCCGACTCAGGGTCGGCGGCTTCACTCTCCTTGCCCTGGGCCGACGCTTCATCACCACCCTGCTCGCTCGACGCCTCACTGCCCTGCTGGGCACTTCCAGCCTCGGTGTCCTCGCCGGTTTCACTCTGGGTGGCCGAGGGCGATGCCGCCTCGCCGCTCGCGGCGCTTGACGCCTCGCTACCCATCTCCAGCGACTCGAGCTTGCGACGCCAGGAGGCCAGCTGGGACTCCAGCTCCTGAAGCTGCGTCTCTCGACTCTCGACCTTGCTCTCCACGTCGGCAAGCTCATCACGACCGATGTCGATGGCAAGCTGGGTATCCTCGAGCTGACGCTGGGCATCCTTGACCGCCTGCTGGGCCGCATCACGCTCCTTGCCCAGTGAATCAAGCTCCTGAGTCAGGGCATCACGCTCTTCACCAAGCTCCGTCAGCCGAGTCTGCAGCTCATCGAGCTCGGCCTTGCTGGACTCGACCTCCTCCTTGAGCGTCGCCTTGCTCTCCTCCAGAGAGGCGATCTCTTCCTTCAGGCCATCCAGGCTGGACTCCGCCTGCTGACGTGCCTCCTCGGCTGCCTGACGCTCCTCCACCGCGGTCTGGCGCGCCTGCTCGGCCTCCTGGCGCTGGGCCTCGGCCTCCTGGCGGGCACTCTCGGCGGACTCACGCGCCTCTTCGGCGTCATGCCGCGCCTGCTCCACGGTATCGCGCTCCTGCTTCAGCTCCTTCAGGGCCTGCTCGAGCGTCGCCTGCTCCTCTTCGAGGGTCGCGATACTGGTCTCCAGGGCCTGCTGGGACTCCTGCAGCTCCTCGATTCGGCTCTCGGCGCTGGTGATCTCGGCCTGAACGGCTTCCAGGCGCTCCTGTGCCTCGGCTTCACGCGCCTGGACATCGTCCTCCAGGGCCTGACGACGCTGCTCGAGTTCGGCGATTTCGGCCTCCAGCGCCTCGACCTCCTCGCCGGCCTGTCTGTGCTCCTCCAGCTGAGTGCTCAATGCCTGGTTGCGCGACTCGAGCACCGCCATCTCGGCCTCCAGCGTCTCCCGCGCCTCCTTGTGGCTGCCGGCACTGGACTGGGCGATGATCGCCCAGACGATGCCGACGGCTGCCACCCCGGCGAGGCCACGCACGCGATTGTCCTTGAACGGTGATGTCTGACTGGTTTCCGACATGGATGCATCCTTTTCATTATTGATTCAGCCTGAGGGTCGACACCCGCTCGGCACTCGATGGCCGAAGTCAAGCTGTGACCAGTTCTCAGAATCAGCATACAGAGCGGCACCGACCGGGGAAAGGGCCGCCGTGTGCCGTCGCCGGGCGTTAGAAGCGCTCGTCGCGACGCAGGTAGCGCCATCGCCCGGCCGGCACCGCACCCAGTGACACGCCACCGATGCGCAGGCGCCGGCTAGCCACCACGCCCAGCCCCACGGCCCGGCACATCGACTCGAACTGACCCGGGGTCACCCCCTTGGCGGCGAAGCGTAGCCGATTCTCGCTTTGCCAGCTGACCTTGCACGCCGTCAGGCGCTGGCCGGTTAGCGTCGAGCCCTCCCTCAGCGCCGCCAGCCCATGCTCGTCCAGGCTGCCGGTCACATCCACCAGCCACTCCTCCTCCAGCCGCGAGCGCTTCTCCTCGAGGCGTCGGATAACACCACGGTCCTGGGTGAACACCAGCAAGCCCGTTTCCGCGGGCCCCAGCGGCAGGCAGGTGACCAGGCCACGAAAATGCGCCTTCAACACCCCCTTTCCGGCAGGGTCCTCCGACCAGTGGGTGGCCTTGCGAATCACGCATCTAGCCAGATCCTCTCCCTCGCTAGCGTCCATGTCGGCAGGACGGTGGTAGAGCAGCGTCGCCGGCGGAATCTCCCGGGGGATGGCTCCCGGCAGCAGCGTGATCGCCTGGTCGACGACCTTGAACTGGGGCTCCTCGACGACCCGGCCGTCGACGCTCACCCAACCTCCGGCAATATAGAGTTCGGCCTCGCGGCGTGAGCAGGGCAGCTCACGAGCCAGCCGCTTGGAGAGTCGCTCCCCGCCAACCGTTTCATTCATCGTGAGGTTCTCCCTGGGAATAAGATCCTGTTCGCAAGCTGCCGGGGCAGGCAAGGAAGCGTCACTTCGACTCGCCTGGCCGGCATTTCAGTAAGCCAGCCAGATGCAGTGCCTGGCCCCCTTGCCCGGGCGCTGGGCACGCACCGTGACCGTCTCGACCAGCAGACCGACCCGGCGCAGGCGCTCGGTGAAGGCCGGATCCTCGCCGGCCGACCACACCGCCAGCACCCCGTCGGGACGCAGCGCCCGCTGGGCGGCGGCCAGCCCCTTCGGCGAGTAGAGCCAGTCATTCTCCCGGCGTGTCAGCCCCTCGGGGCCGTTGTCGACATCGAGCAGGATGGCATCGAAGCCGCCGGGCTCGTCCCGCAGCAGCTCTCCGACATCTCCCACCACGACCCGCGTTCTCGCATCGTTCAGCGGATGGCCGGCGGCAGCACCCAGCGACCCTCGGTTCCACTCCACCACGCCGGGCACCAGCTCGGCCACCACGACCTCCGCATCCTCGCCCAGGGCGGCGAGTGCCGCCGCCAGGGTAAAGCCCATGCCAAGGCCGCCCACCAGCACCCGGGCACCAGGACGCTCGGCAACCCGCCGACACGCCAGCTCGGCCAGGGCGTCCTCGGAGCCGTGCAGGCGGGTATTCATCAGCTCACCGGGAGCCCCTGCGATGCGAATGGAGAACTCATCATTGCGCTTGAGCAGGCGCAGCCTGGTGCCCTGACCAGGAATGGAAGCGGTGCCGATCTCTTCGAATTTTGCCATGGAGTCTCAATGTCGAAAGAAGGTGAATAACGGAGAAATAAGGGGGGAGTCACCAGTAAAGGTTCCACCGCATTATGCGGCCTCCGGTAACACGCCGCCATGCGCACTCCCCGCCGGAGACGCCTGGTTGACACCGAAGTGTCGCGTTGACGACAGATGGCCGAGCGGGCGTATGATGAGGGACTTCCCGCGGATCGCCATGCCGATGACATCCCCCTCACCTGCTCACTCCCCTGCTCTCACTCTGCTTCCGCGGGTCACACGTTTCCTGTGGCGGGTACTCTGTGCCTTTCTGCGCAACCGCGGGATGCTGCTCGCCGGCGGGGTAGGCTACAACATCCTGCTCTCCATCGTGCCGCTGTTTGCCCTGCTGGTGGTGCTGCTGGCCGAGGTGGTCGACAGGGCGCACCTGCTGGAGGTGCTCTCGATCCAGGCCCGCCACCTGGCACCGGCCCACGCCGAGGTACTGCTCGATGCCGTGCGCGCCCTGCTCGAGTCGCGCGAGGTGATCGGCCTGCTGGGCTTTCCCATCCTGCTGCTGTTCAGCTCCTTCGCCTTTCGCATGCTCGAGGATGCCCTGGCGATCATCTTCCACACCCCGGACTCCCAGCACCAGGGGAGGAGCGTCTGGGTCTCGGTACTGCTCCCCTACGCCTTTATGGTGGTGCTGGGGGCGGGCCTGCTGGCACTCACCCTGGTGGTCAGCCTGTTCAGCGGTCTCAATGCCCTGATGCTGGCATTGACGGGACACGGTCTGCCCCTGGCCGGGCTCTCCGAGCCGCTGCTCAACCTGACCAGCTTCGTCGGGGTATTCCTGCTGTTCAGCGCCATCTACAAGGTGCTCCCGGTCGTCAGGATCGCCCTGCGTCGCGCCCTGATAGGGGGCTTCGTGGCCGCCCTGCTATGGGAGGGGGTTCGCCTGCTGCTGGTCTACTACTTCGCCAACCTCTCGTTTGTGAACGCCGTCTACGGCTCCCTGGCCACCCTGATCGTGGTGCTGCTGAGCCTGGAGGTCGGCGCGATCATCCTGCTGCTGGGTGCCCAGGTGATCGCCGAGCTGGAGCGCAATGCCCGTCTCGGCCTGCCCTGGCACCTGGATGCTCGTCGCCAGGCCGTCACCCATGTGGACTGATGACCAGCGAGGCGACGCCTGGCACCGGTGCTAGAAGGTGGATAACCCCGTCGCCTCCATGACGCGATAGCGCAGACGCTGCCAGAGCGACGCCTTGTCAAAGGCGCCAAACGGCTCGCTGGTGACACGCCCGGGCGAACTGTTCCAGCGCTCATCGAAGAAGGCCCCGGCCTCCTGGAGAGCCGGCGTATCGGCCGGCCCCACCAGGCGCACACTGGTCTCGAGGTTGAGATTATCCAGGTTGCGTCGAGTGAAGTTTGCCGAGCCCAGAATCAGCTCGCCCTGACCGCCGCCGGCCGGACGACGCAGCAGTAACTTGGTGTGACACTGCTCGCCCTGCGTCACGCACCAGCGCACCTCCACCCCCTGCCGATGAAGCTCGAGGGCCACCGGCCGATTGGGGATCCCTCCCTTCTCGATGCCGAAGGCGCCGCGATTGGGATCGAGCAGCACCCTCACCCGCACGCCACGGTTCCTGGCCTGCTCCAGTGCCTCGATCACCCCACGGTGGGCCAGATAGAACACCGCCACGTCGAGGCGGTCATCGGGGTCACTGGCCGAAATGGCGTCCAGCAGGGCATCCCGAATCGCGCCCTCGGTCAGCAGCTGCATTCGAGCCCCCTCCGACGGCGACGGGGATGCCGGGGCGGACGCGGGGCCGGGCAGGGTGATGCCCGACCAGGCCGCCACGCTCCGCTCGCTGGCCAGCAGGTCCAGCGCTGCCGCCCCCTGGAAGGCCAGCGCCACATTGCCGTGCAGGCTGCTGGCATCATGGGGGTTGGCCGAGGTCACCAGCCCGGCCCACTTTTCTCCGCGATCCACCACCAGCGTCTTGCGGTGATTGGCATTGAAGTTGAGCAGGTCCAGATAGCTGCGCAGGGTGACGCGCCCCGGCCCCAGCACATTGGGCAGCCAGCCGCCATCGGCACGATTGCCGAGCCAACGCGGCCCCAGGTGCCAGAGGCCGGACCAGAGCGGGTTGGAGGCACGCAGTCGGGTCAGGTCGGTCTCGACCACCCGCACCCCTGCCTGACGCAGGCGCTCGAAGTGATCGAGCGCGAGGCCGCCGTAGAGGGTGTTGAGCGGGTCGGTGATCACCACGGCATCGAGCTCGGGGTAGTCACGCTTCTGATCGATCAGCGCCTGGGTCAGTTGGGCCGAGAGGGGGCGGAACGCTTCGCCGGCGGCACTCCCGGCAAAGTCGTTGAACAGGAACATGTCTGCCACCACCAGCCGACGCGCCTGCCCGATCAACGCCAGCGCCTCGTCGAAGATGGCCTGGTCGAGATGGCGCCTGCCTTCGGCGTCATACCAGGTACGGTCGGCCAGAAAGCGCACCCGCTCGGCGGGCCGCTCGGGAAAGGCCACACCCACCCCGTCGGGGAGTGGCTTAACGCGCTGCCAGGCACCCATGCCGCCCCACGCCAGCAACAGCACCGCCAGAATCCACAGCCCCATGCGTCGTGCCCTCGTCCTGACCATCTGCCGCCCTCACCGATGAATCACTCTCTGCTGATGCTCGGACCAGCATACCCGCGCACAACGAAAAGCGCAGTGCGCGAGCCATGGCCCTCGAATGACAGAGTGGGGCGCCGACCGTGTCGACGCCCCGCTTCGCCACCCCGTGGAAGGCTCAGTCCCCTTCGGGGTTGCCGGACGATGCCGACGCGACCTTCATGCGTCGACGCAGCAGCGGGCCAACGACATAGGGCAGGATCAGCCCCAGGCCGGCGAATACCCACAGCCCGATGGCCAGGCCACTATCCCACAGCACGGTCCAGTCACCATCGGAGATATCCATGGCGTGACGCAGGTTCTTCTCCATCTCGGGGCCCAGCAGAAGACCGAGGATGATCGGCACCAGCGGGATCTCCAGCTTGCGGAAGAGATACCCCGCCACGCCGAAGGCCACCATGAAGTAGAGGTCGAAGGTGGTGTTGCTGATCGAGTAGATGCCCACGAAGGCGACCATGGTCACGATCGGCAGCAGGAACATCGGCGGCACCGAGAGCAGCCTCACGAAGATCCCCACCAACGGAATGTTCAACAGCAGCAGCAGGAAGTTGCCGATCAGCAGCGCCGCGATCACGCCCCAGACGATGTCGGCGTTCTGGGTGAACATCAAGGGACCGGGGGTGATGTTCAGCGAGATCAGCAGTGCCAGCAGTACCGCCGTGGTACCGCTTCCCGGCACTCCCAGCGTCAGCATGGGCACCAGCGCCCCGCTGGAGGCCCCGTTGTTGCCGGCTTCGGGGCCGGCCACGCCGCGCGGGTCACCCTGGCCGAAATAGCCCTTCCTGCCGACCACCCTCTTCTCTAGGGTATAGCCGATAAAGCTGCCCAGCGACGCCCCCGCCCCCGGGAGCACCCCCGCGATAAACCCCAGCACACCGCCCCTGAGGCTCGACGGGAGGATATTGCGGATATCGGCCCACTTCAGCGACAGCTTGTTGACGACCATCTTGTCCTTGCCACCGCCGGCCTTCTCCTCGATAAAGAACAGCAGCTCGGAGATGGCAAACAGGCCGACGATGGCGATGATGAAGTCCACCCCCTCGTAAAGCTCCAGCACGCCGAAGGTGTAGCGCTGCACGCCGGTGTTATCGATGCCCACCGTCGCGATCATCAGACCGATACAGGCCGCCACCACCGTCTTCATGGGGTTCTTGCCGGTGATCCCCCCCAGGGTGGCAAACGCCAGCAGAAACAGCGCGAAATACTCCGCGGGGCCGAAGGTCAAGGCAAACCGCGCCAGCAACGGCGCCAGCAGGATCAGGCCGATGGTGGCGATCAGGCTACCGATGAACGACGCCACCGCAGAGATCGCCAGCGCCTCGGCGGCCTTGCCCTGACGGGCCATGGGGTAGCCATCCAGGCAGGTCATCATCGCCGGTTCGTCGCCGGGGATATTGAGCAGGATCGAGGAGATCCGTCCACCATACATGGCCCCGGCGTAGACCGCGGTCAACATGATCAGTGCCGTTTCGGGCGCCAGCCCCAGGCTGAAGGCCAGCGGGATCAGAATCGCGACCCCGTTGGCCGGCCCCAGGCCCGGCAGGGCACCGATCAGCGTCCCCAGGAAGGCGCCGAGCAGTGCGAACATCAGATTATGCGGCGCCAAGGCGACGCCGAAGCCGTCGATCAGATAGCCGAGGGTCTCCATCAACTCACCTCCAGGAAAGAGAGCAGCCCCAGCGGCAAGGCCAGATCGAGGGCAAAGTTGAACAGCAGAAACACCCCCACCCCGGAGATCGCCCCGGTGATGAAGGCGCGCAGCGGGGCGCTACCCATCCGCCAGCACAGGGTACCCAC
Organism: Halomonas sp. LES1; assembly: GCF_031846005.1. Taxonomy (NCBI): domain Bacteria; kingdom Pseudomonadati; phylum Pseudomonadota; class Gammaproteobacteria; order Oceanospirillales; family Halomonadaceae; genus Halomonas; species Halomonas sp. LES1. Next base: position 289,665 of record NZ_JAVRGC010000002.1, on the reverse strand, counting down.
CGCCAGGGTCGTACTGAGGATAAAGCCCAGTGGCTGCAGCAGCGCCGCATAAAGCACCAGCACCACCACCGCAATCACCAGCTCCAGGCCGGTGCGACTCCAGGGCCAGGCGTTGTCGGGATCGGGACGCACGACGAGATAGAGGCTTGCGAGGACCAGCACCACGGAGAGCAGCAGCGGGAAGGTCTCGGGCCCCACCGCCTCGCTGCCCCCGAAGGGCGCCGGAAGCTGAGTGGCACCCCAGCCGTACGCGACGGCCAGGGTGATCAGCAGAATGCCGAAGATACGATCGTTCATGGTACTCACTGGATCAGCCCGATGTCCCTGGAGAGCTGCTCGATATCGGCGATCTGCTCCTTGACGAAGGTCTCGAACTCCTCGGCCGTCATATGGAACGGCATCAGGCCATTGCTGACCATCAGCTCCTTCCACTGGTCGCTCTCATAGATGGTATCCATGGCCTCGAGCCAGTACTCACGGGACGCGTCGGAGATATCGGCGGGCATATAGAAGCCACGCCAGTTGGGGCCCACGGCCTCGATACCCTGCTCGATGGCGGTCGGAATCTGATCGAACTCTCCTGGCAGCCTCTCCTCGGAAAGCACCGCGAGAACCCTGAGATCCCCCGACTCCATGAAACCCTGGGCCTCGGAGATATCGCCGGTAAAGGCATCCACGTGGCCGCCGACCACCTGGGTCATCGCCTCTCCCCCATTGTTGTAGGAGAGGTAGGGGATTCGCGGCAGCTCATCGACACCGGCGGCATCGGCAGCGATCAGTACCTTCAGATGGTCCCAGCCGCCCTTGGCGCTGCCCCCGGCGAACTTGACGCTGCGGGGGTCCTCGTCGATCGCCTCCATCAGGGCCGGCAGGTCCTGGTACTCGGAGTCCGCGGCGACCGCGATCACGCCGTAGTCGGCGCCAAGCGCCCCGATCCAGTTGACCATGTCGGCGTCCATGCCCGGAAACTGGCCCTGGGCCAGGCGGGTCGTGGTGGCGGTCGAGGCAGCCACCAGCAGCTGCTCATCACCGGCACGCTTGCTCACCACATGGGCATAGGCCACACCATCGCCGGCCCCCGCCATGTTCAGGGTCTGAACGTTACCGGGCACCAGGTCCAGGTCCTGCAGGACATTGCCGACGCTGCGGCAGGTGAAGTCCCAGCCGCCACCGGGATCCGCGGGCGCGATGCACTCCACCTTGCCCTCGGGTTCGAACGCCATGGCACTTCCGGCGCCGACGGTCAGTGCGGCGACGGCGGCGAGGCTGAGCGACGTCTTGATCAACATGAAGGTGTCCCCTTTCTTGTGTCGGGTAAAAGCAAAAGCAGGCGTCTTGCCGAGTGCTGCCACTTGCCGGGTTCAGTCATCTGGCTTACAATTCCGTAAGGCAGAACTTCATTCTTCAGAGTAGAAAGCTAGTGGGCGCCACCCGAGGCGTCAACACCACCCGGGTGGATTGCGACCAAAGTACGACACCGCCGGTGCCGCAACGCCTCACATGTCGGTGTCGTCCCCAAGGAGATTCTCGAGTATGGCCCAGGATCGCGTGGAAGCCGTCGAGCGCGCCTTGACGGTACTGGAGGCCTTCGATGGAGAGCGCACCGCCATGAGCCTCGCCGAACTGGCCCAGGCCACCGGCTTCTACAAGAGCACCCTGCTGCGGCTGCTCGGCTCGCTGGCCCGCTTCGACTATGTGCGGCGCGGTAGCGATGGCCTCTGGCAACTGGGCGACAGCCCCGAGCGGCTGGCACGCCGACAGGCGCCCGCCCAACGACTCGCCGCCCGGGTCCAGCCACTCCTCGATGAGATGGCCAGGGAGCTCGGCGAGACGGCCTCGCTGCTGGAGCAGACCGGAGAGACGGTCGAGTGCCGCCTCGCTTCCCTGCCCGCCACTCCGCTGCGTCATGACCTGCATCCGGGCATGGGGTGGCCCCTGGACCCCGGCATGCCACCCTGCCTCACCTTCGCCGGCGGCATCATGGTCACCCAACCACTGCTCGAACTGCCTGGCGTCCCCCGGCGCTGGCTGGCCCTCTCGGGGCCGAAGGGGCGCCTAAACAGCAACCAGGCCTCCCAGGCCCTGGTCAAGGCCGCCGCCAGCCTGGAGCGTCGACCGCGAGGAGTCGACGCCGAGGAGGTGTCATGAAGCTGCTGCTGGTGGAGGACGATGCCCTGCTGGCCGACTCCCTGCTGGAGCTGCTGCGTGGCGAGGGCCATCGGGTCGACCACCTGAGCGACGGCGATACGGCGCTGGCGTGTCTGGCGACCGCCGGCCACGGCGTCGATCTGGTGCTGCTCGACCTCAATCTGCCCGGCGCTGGAGGCCTCGAGGTGCTGGAGGCACTGCGCCGCCATGATCGGGAGACGCCGGTGCTGATATTGACCGCTCGCGGCGCCGTGGCCGATCGTGTCCGCGGCCTCGATCTGGGCGCCGATGACTATCTGGGCAAACCCTTTGCCCTGGATGAGCTGGAGGCTCGAGTACGGGCCCTGCTGCGTCGCCATGCCCGCACCACTCGCCTGACGCTGGGGCCGCTCGAGCTCGACGCCACCACCCTCGGTTTCACCCTCGACGGCGAGCCCTTTCCGCTGCCGCCGAGGGAGCAGCGGCTGCTGGCCTGCCTGCTGCGCCACGCCGGTGAACCGGTGGAGAAGTCTCGACTCGCCGAGGAGGCCTTCGGCGGCGAGCCGATGGGTGACAACGCCATCGAGGTCTATGTACACCGCCTGCGCAAGCGTCTCCCCACCGAGCGGCTCTCCCTCAGAACGGTACGCGGCCTGGGCTACCTGCTGGAAACCGGGTCGTGACGCTCGCCCACAGCCTGTATGGACGCCTGCTCGCCTGGCTGGCCCTGCCGCTGCTGACATTGGGCGCCCTGCTGCTGCTGCAGGCCTGGCTGGAGGCCAGGGCCACCGCCGACCGTGCCTATGACCGCCTGCTCGACGCCTCCAGCCTGGCCATCGCCGAGCAGGTGCAGTGGCAGGATGGGCGTCTCTGGCTCGACCTGCCCCCCGCGGCCCTAGAGATGCTCGCGGGTGATGCCCAGGAGCGTGTCTTCTACAGCCTGATCGACCAGCAGGGCCGGCACATTACCGGCAATGCCCTGCTGCCTGCCATCGCCGACACCCACGGCACCGATGAAGGCCCCCTGCTCTATCGTGACATCGCCTGGCAGGGCCTGCGTCTACGCCAGGGCATTCGCCGCTCGCATCTCGAGGGCTGGCGCAGCAAGGAGCGTTTCGAGGTCAGGGTTGCCCACACCCGCGAAGGACGTGACGCCCTGCGCCTCGAGCTGCTGCGCGGCAACCTGGCGGGCATCCTGGGCATGGGGGCGCTGGCGATAGCGACCCTGCTGATGGCGGTGCGCGGAGCGCTGAAGCCGCTGACGCGCCTGCGCCAGGCCATCCGCACGCGGGACCCGCGAACCCTGGCCCCGCTCGACCTGGCACTTCCCAGGGAGCTTGCCGAACTGCGCGAGGCACTCAATGACCTGCTGGCGCGGATGCGGCGGGTGCGCGCCAACCAGGAGCGCTTCATCGGCGACGCCTCTCACCAGCTCCGCACGCCCCTGGCCGGCATCTCGGCGCGGGCCGAGCTGGCCCTGCGCCAGACGCAGCCCGAGCAGTGGCGGGCGGCCCTGGAAACGATTCACACCACCAGCGAGCGTACCGCCCGGCTCGCCATGCAACTACTCTCGCTGACCCGTCTCGACAACCCCGAACAGCGCCCCGAGCTCATCCCCGTGGACCTCAACGACTGCGTACGCCAGGCGGTGCGCGCGCACTGGGTGAGCTGCCACCAGGCGGGTGTCGACCTGGGTGCCGACTGCCTGGCATCCCCGGTTTTCGTTGCGGCGAGCGACTGGCAGCTCCAGGAAGCCATGACCAATCTTATCGACAATGCCCGCCGCTATGGCGCTCGCCGTATCACCCTCGGCGTATTGAGCCACCCTCCCCGGCTCTTCATCGAGGATGACGGCCCGGGCATTTCGGCCGAGCAGCGACTGGCGGTACTACGCCCCTTCTATCGTGGCCGCGACGACGGTGAGGGCTCGGGGCTGGGACTCGCCATCGTCGACGGGATCGCCCGCAAGCATGGCGCGAGACTCTCGCTAAGCGAGGGTGAAGCGGGTCGCGGCCTGCGGGTGGAACTGACATTTCCGGAGACAGCATCGTGACCCGTCATTTACTCGCCCGAGGCTTCTTCCTTGCTCTGCTCTACCTGCTGCCATTTCATGCTCTCGCCGCCCAGATCCTGCACCTGACCGCAAGCGACGACGCCATAGCGCGACAACCGCTGGTGATTCACGCCGCCCTCGACCCGCCCCAGGCGCGACCGCTGCTGGCAGCCTTCCAGCGACGCCACCCAGGGGTCGATATCACCTATCGAAACCTGACGACCCTGGCCCTGCATGAACGCTTCCTGGCACACCCTGGTGAGGCCGATGTGATGATCTCCTCGGCCATGCCCTGGCAGTTCGCGTTGGCCAACGCCGGCCATGCCCGCCCTCTGCGAGCTCATATTCCCGACGACTGGCCGGTGTGGGCACACTGGCGTCGCGAGCTGGTCGCCTTCACCTTCGAGCCCATCGTCATGGTCGTGCACCGTGAACTGGCGCAGATCGGTGCCACGCCGCGCAATCATGCCGACCTGCTGGAGCTGCTGGCCACACATCCCGAGGCACTGGCGGGCCGGGTGGCCACCTATGATCCGGCAAGCAGCGGCGCAGGCTATGCCTACGCCATGGAGGAGTCGCGACTCTCGCCACGCTACTGGGACCTCGTGGCTGCCCTGGGCAACGTCGACGCCCAGCTGGTCGAGACCACCTCGCAGATGCTAGATGGACTCCGGGATGGCCGCTTCCTGATCGGCTACAACCTCCTGGGCAGCTACGCCGCCCCCGTCGTCGAGGATGACCCCGACCTCACGCTGATCATCCCCGATGACTACACACTGGTAACCCAGCGTCTGGCCTTCGTTCCACGCCAGGCCCCGAATCCGGCCAGCGCCAGCCTGTTCATGGACTTTCTGGTGAGTCTGGAGGGGCAGCGCACCCTGGCAGACGCCACCACCCTGGGCGCCCTCCACCCCGCCCTGAGCGGCCCGGGAACCGCCACCCAGTTGCGCGAGCGTTTCGGTGATGCCCTGCGCCCTCCCGACCTGGGACCCGGCCTGCTCGCCGGCCTCGACCGGCTCAAGCGCCAGGCCCTGCTGGCTCGCTGGCAACGCGAATTTCAGCGAGCCCTCGGCAATGATGAAAAATCCAAACAATGACGAAGAGAACGAGGAGAGCACGGCTCTCGATCAGGGGCGCCGCCGAGCGGTCTCCCAGCCGGGGGTAACGGCCATCGAGGGCACGAACCAGCTAAGGCGATCATGCAGCGCCACCACGCCGCCGACGATGATCAGGGTTGGTGGCTGCAGGCCACCAGCGGCAAGGGCTTCGGGCAGCCCCGCAAGACTCCCCCGGTGCACGCGCTGGCGGGCGGTGGAGCCCTGCTCGATCAAGGCCACCGGCGTCTCCTCGGGCAGGCCGTGGGCGACCAGCTGATGACAGATCTTGGGCAGGCTATGCAGCCCCATATAGAACACCAGGGTCTGCCCGGGGCTCGCCAGTGCCGGCCAGTCCAGCTCGGCACTGCCGTTCTTCAGGTGCCCGGTGATGAAGCGTACCGACTGGGCGTGGTCGCGGTGGGTCAGCGGAATACCCGCATAGGCCGCACAACCCGAGGCCGCGGTGATGCCGGGTATCACCTCGAAATCGATGCCAGCCGCCGCCAGACTCTCGAGCTCCTCGCCGCCGCGCCCGAAGATGAAAGGGTCGCCGCCCTTGAGTCGCACCACTCGCTTGCCCTGGTGTGCCCAGTCCACCAGCGCCTGATTGATCCCGGCCTGGGGAAGACTATGGTCGGAGCGTGCCTTGCCCACATACAACCGCCGTGCCAAGGGGTTGGCCATGGCCAGCACCTCGGCACTCACCAGGCGGTCATGGAGGATCACCTCGGCCGCCTCGAGGCGCCGAAGCGCCTTGATCGTCAACAACTCCGGGTCGCCGGGGCCGGCACCCACCAGACTGACACGACCGGCGTGCCCGGGAGCCCGGTCGGAGGATAGCGGCGGCTCTTGCTTCATATTCCTTGACACCCATAAATTACCAGAACTTTATTCCACAAAGTAATTTATGGGGCAGGCATTTTCTACTTATCGTTCGACACAAGCATATAACCGCGAAGAGAAGAGCCCGCCCCCGGGTCCGAGGGCGAGCGGGCAGGCGACCGGGAGCCCAGCATCAGTTGCGGAGCGAGCGTCTGAGCCGAGGGCTGACCAGCTCCCCCACCAGGGTGAGCATCACCAGCAGGGCCAGCAGCCAGGGCCAGTGAACCGCGAACTCCACGCTAGCGATGCCCAGGGCATCGACGAAGATTACCAGGATGCCCAGCGGGCTGACGTAGCGCACCATGAACAGCCACAGGGCATACCAGGAAGAGGCCAGCCCCAACTCATCACGCATGGGCGCGGCACGCAGAACGAAGCCCGCCAGCAGTGCCATGCCCAGGCCGCCCAGCGGCATCAGCCAGCGCGACGTCAGATAGTCGAGCCAGTCGAAGAGGTGGCGGCCCGCCAGCGTCCAGTCCGCGCCAATATTGAAGGACAGCATCGCCAGCGTGCTGATGACCCAGAGCACGCTGCCCGCCCCCCAGGCCGCGGCTCGCCGCGAAAGCCCATGACGGTCGCAGAGCCAGGAAACGGTGGCCTCCACCATGGAGATCGACGAGGTCAAGGCCGCCATGGAGAGCATAACGAAGAACAGCACCCCGAACAGGGTGCCCAGCGGCATGGACTGAAAGGCCAGGGGCAGACTCATGAAGATCAGCCCGGGCCCCTCGCCGGGATCCATGCCATTGGCGAAGATCGCCGGAAAGATCGCCAGCCCCGCCATCAGCGCCACCAGGGTGTCGGCCACCGCCACCGTCAGCGTGGTGCGTGCAATGGAAGCCTCCGCCGGCAGGTAGCTGCCGTAGGTAAGAATGGCACCGGAGGCCAGGGACAGGGTAAAGAAGGCATGGCCCAGCGCCGCCAGCAGCCCTTCGCTCGAGAGCGAGCCGGCGTCGAAGACAAACAGGAAGCGCAGGGCATCCGTAAAGCCGCCGGAGAAGACGCCGTAGACGATCAGCACCAGCAGCATCACCACCATGCCGGGCATCATCCAGCCGACGCTCTTCTCGATGCCACCCTGGACCCCCTTGCCGACGATGACCATGGTGAGCACCGTCACCAGGGTGCTCCACAGGCCGAGGCTCCAGGGGCTGGCGTTGTTGGCCTCGAAGATGGCCACCATGTCCTCGACGCTGCCACCGGCCAGGCCACCGCTGAGCATCTTCCAGAGATAGGCGAATGACCAGCCGGCCACGACCACATAGAAGCAGAGGATCAGGAAGCCGCAGAGCATCGCCATCCAGCCCAGCAGCGACCAGCTCCCCGACCGCCCCGACTCGGCTGCCATCCGGCGCACAGCATCGATCGGGCTGCCGCGCCCTCGGCGTCCCAGGGCAATCTCGGCCATCATCACGGGCACCCCGACCGCCAGGATGCAGGCCAGGTAGACCAGCACGAAGGCACCTCCACCATACTCGCCGGTCATGTAGGGGAATTTCCAGATATTGCCCAGGCCCACCGCCGAACCGGTGGCCGCCAGCACGAAGCCCCAGCGGCCCAGCCACTGAATGCGGGGTTGCGTCGTCGTCATATCATGCCCATCGCTTGAGGTGTCGCCGCCACGCCACAAGGCAGTGGCAAAGCCGTGTATTGTGCCGGATTTTTACCTCGCTGACAGGCTCGACTATGCTCTATACGCGAGACCATGGGATGCGGAGCCAGCCATGACCAGTGACCCTCGAATCAGACCCACCGCCCTCCCCGATACCCGTGCCCGCCGAGTCATCGAACAGCTACTCGACGGCTCGGGCGTCAGCCTCAACGGTGACGCGCCTCAGGACCTGCGGATCTATCACCCGGACTTCTTCTCCCGGGTACTGCACCAGGGCACCCTGGGTCTCGGTGAGGCCTATATGGATGGGTGGTGGGAGTGCGAGCGCATCGACGAGATGGCCTATCGACTGCTTCGCCACGGCCTCGGCGATCGTGCCCACACCCCGTCGGAGCGACTCATGTACCGCCTCCAGTCGGGGTTCCTCAATCTGCAGAGCAAGGCGCGCGCCTATATCGTCGGCGAGGCCCACTACGATCTGGGCAACGATCTGTTCGAACGCATGCTCGACCCCACCATGTGCTACTCCTGTGGCTACTGGAAGACGGCAGACACCCTGCACGAGGCGCAGCGCGCCAAGCTCGAGCTTGCCTGTCGAAAGCTCGAGCTGTCTCCCGGCATGCGGGTACTCGATATCGGCTGTGGCTGGGGCAGCTTCGCCGAACATGCCGCACGCCACCACGGCGTCGAGGTCACCGGCATCACCATCTCCCGGGAACAGGCGGCACTGGCCGAGGAGCGCTGCTCCGGGCTGCCGGTGAGCATCGAGCTGATGGACTATCGTGACCTGGCGGGACGTTTCGATCGCATCGTCTCCATCGGCATGTTCGAGCATGTGGGTCATCGCAACTATCCCACCTACTTCGCCACCGTGGAACGGCTGCTGGAGGCGGAGGGTCTCTTCCTGCTGCACACCATCGGCTCCAACCACTCCGAGATCAGTGCTGACCCCTGGGTCAACAGATATATCTTTCCCAATGGCGTGCTGCCCTCGGCGATGCACATCGCCCGTACCAGCGAACCACACCTGCTGATGGAGGACTGGCAGAACTTCGGCCCCGACTACGACCGCACCCTGATGGCCTGGCTGGCCAATGTCGACGACCACTGGCACGAGATTGCCGACCGCTATAACGAGCGTACCCGACGGATGTTCCGCTACTATCTCGCGGTGTGCGCCGGCGCCTTCCGGGCACGCCACCTGCAGCTCTGGCAGATCGCCTTCTCTCGGGACCGCGCGGCACGCTATGATGCCCCGAGGTGATTCTGCCAGCGGCGAGGTCGGTCAAGACAACCGAACTTGTAGCCAACCTCTTACATCGCCAGCCACCACCCGCCGACGAATACACGCGCTTGATTGCGCTAGAATGGCCGCTTGATCTGACCGCGTCTCGACGGTAGGCACTTATAACGATATTAGCTCCTGTACGCAGCAGGGCACTGAAAACGAAAAGGACCCCGCATGACGTCAACGGCAGTCATGCCAGACGGAAGGGTGTTCGACACGGCACTGATCGAGCAACTGCCCGGTGTTATCTTTCAGCTACACCGCAGTCACGCCGGAAAGCTGCACTTTCCCTATCTGGCGGGGGCAGGCATCCGCCTGATCGGCATCGCCCCCGAACGCCTCACCCTGGATGCCCGCCCCGCACTGGAGCGCCTGTCGGATGACGACTACCCACGGCTGATGACGGCACTGGAGCGCTCCATGCGCTGGCAGTCGCCGCTCAACACCCGGTTTCGACTGCGCCTCAAGCAGCGGGGACTCCGCTGGATCGCCCTGCATGCCCGACCGACGCCGTCCGAGGATGGCGTGCTGTGGCACGGCATGATGATGGATATCTCCGAGCAGGTCGCCGAGGAGGCACGGCTGCGACGCCTCTCCGATACCGACGACCTGACGGGACTGGCCAATCGCCGCCGCCTGATGACACGCCTCGATGAGGCCGTCTCCCTTAGCAATCGTCATGCCACGCCGCTGTCGCTGATGATCCTGGATATCGACCACTTCAAGAGCGTCAACGATACCTACGGCCATCTGCAAGGTGATGAGGTGCTCCGCCGGGTGGCACGCCTCTGCCACGACAGCCTCCGGGAGGAGGACCTGGTGGCTCGCCTGGGGGGCGAGGAGTTCGCCCTGCTGCTGCCCCTGACGCCTCGCCACCAGGCTCTGGCCCTGGCGGAGCGCCTGTGTCGCATCATCGCAAAGCATGACTTCGACCTGGCGCACCCTGTCACGGTCAGCATCGGAGTCGCCGAGCATCGCGTCGGTGCAGACCGCCGCCAACTGCTCGAGCGCGCCGACCGACAGCTCTACGTGGCCAAGGACAAGGGGCGCAATCAGGCCATGGCCGAGACCTGAATCGGGGGCGCATTCTCCTCCCGCAGCGGCTAGACTGGACGTTCATCCATGTAAAGCTGTACTCACCATGATCGACGACACCCTGCGGCGCCTCTTCGGCTACGCCGACTTTCGCCTCGGCCAGCGGCCGGTGATCGAGGCGGTGATTGCCGGCCGCTCGGCGGCGGCCATCTTCCCCACCGGCTCGGGAAAGTCGCTCTGCTATCAGCTTCCCGCCCTGCACCTGCCCCACCTGACCCTGGTGATCTCGCCGCTGCTGGCGCTGATGCAGGACCAGCTCGCCTTCCTGAACCGCCACGGCATTGCCGCTGCCAGCATCGACTCCGGGCAGAGCCGCGATGAGGCCGCGGCGGTGATGGCAGCGGTCGAGCGTGGCGAGATACGCATCCTGATGATCTCGGTGGAGCGCCTCAAGAACGAACGCTTCCGCGCCTTCATTCGCCGCGTGCCGATATCGTTGATGGTGGTCGACGAGGCGCACTGCATCTCCGAATGGGGCCACAACTTTCGTCCCGACTACCTCAAGCTGCCCGACTACCAACGGGAGTTCGCGATTCCCCAGGCACTGCTGCTCACTGCCACCGCCACACCCAGGGTCATCGATGACATGTGCGAACGCTTCGCCATCGCGGCAGGCGACGTCACCGCAACCGGCTTCTATCGCGAGAACCTGGACCTGACGGTGGCCCCGGTCCCCGCGGATTCGCGCCCTCGGGCGCTGGCGAGCTGGCTGCAGCAACAACGTATGCAGCAACAACGTGGCGACGGCTCGCCCTTCCCCACCATCATCTACGTCACCCTGCAACAGACCGCCGAGCGCCTGGCCGCCTACCTGGGCAAGGCCGGCATCAGCGCCACCGCCTACCACGCCGGGTTGGATGCCGAGAAACGCGAGGCGATCCAGCGCGACTTCATGGCCGGCCACAATGACTGCATCGTCGCCACCATCGCCTTCGGCATGGGCATCGACAAGGCCGATATCCGTGCGGTCGTGCACTTCGATCTGCCCAAGTCGATCGAGAACTACAGTCAGGAGATCGGCCGCGCCGGACGCGACGGCAGGTCCTCCAGCTGCCTGATGCTGGCCGGCCACGACACCCTGGGGGTGCTGGAGACCTTCGTCTACGGGGACACCCCGGAGCATCACGGCATCCGCCGCGTCATCGATGAGCTGCGAGGTGCGGGGCCTCGCTGGGAGCTGACGCTCAACACCCTCTCCCAGCACGCCAATATACGACCGCTACCGCTCAAGACCCTGCTGGTACAGCTTGAACTGCGTGGCATCATTCGTCCACGACACGCCTATTTCGCCGACTACCGTTTCAAGCTGCTGTGCGAGCCCGAGAACCTGGTGGCCCGCTTCCAGGGCGAGCGCCAGGCCTTCGTACAGGCGATCCTCGATGCTTCGCACAAGGCCCGCACCTGGCACGACCTGGACTTCACCCGCCTGGAGGCGCTGGGCCGGGAGCGCGGCCTGGATACCACCCGCAGCCGGGTCATCACCGCGCTTGACTACTTCGTCGACAAGGGCTGGCTCGAGCTGCAGAGCCGCCAGCTCACCGAGGTCTTCGAGGTACTGAGTCCCGATATAGACCCCCAGGCGCTGAGCAACGAGCTCCATGACTACTTTCGCGACAAGGAGGCCGCCGAGATCGCCCGTCTGCATGCCATGCTCGAACTCTTCGAGAGCGAGCGCTGCCTGAGCCGTCGCCTGGCCGAATGGTTCGGCGATGACCGGGCCCCCGAGCATTGCGGCCACTGTTCGGCCTGCCGCGGCCAACCCGCGCGTCTCCCCCGGGGGCCAGAGCGTGAACCGCTGTCGACCCGCCAGCCAGATGCGCTGCTCGGCGAGCTCCGGCAACGCCTGGCCGATCAGGGAGACGATCACCCCATGACGCCGGACCTGCTGGCACGCTTTCTATGTGGCATCGCCACCCCTCTCTTCACCCGGATCAAGGCCAGGCAGCTACCGGGATTCGGCGCCCTCGAGGGCTACCCCTATGCCGACGTGCGCGACTGGGCCGCGCACCACGCGGCTTGACGGCCTGGCGCGGGTGCACGACCTTGCGAAGTGAACCATCATCGATCTGGAGGAGACACCATGAGCCAGCTTTCCCAACAGGCCTGCGAGGCCTGCCGCAGCGACGCGCCACGGGTCACGGAAGAGGAGGTCGAGAGGCTCGCCGCCGAGCTGCCCGAGTGGCAGATCGTCGAGCGCGATGGCATCATGAAGCTCGAGCGGGTCTTTACCTTTTCCGATTTCCAGCAGGCGCTGGCCTTCACCCAGCGTGTCGGTGAGCTCGCCGAACAGGCGGATCATCACCCGGCCCTGCTGACCGAATGGGGCCGGGTCACCGTGACCTGGTGGTCACACAAGATCAAGGGCCTGCACCGCAACGACTTCATTCTTGCCGCCAGAACCGACGAGGTAGCGAAATAAATGTTCGAACACATTGAGCGGGTTCCCGGGGATGCCATCCTCGGTCTGATCGAAGCCTTCAAGAAGGACACCAACCCTCAGAAGGTCGATCTCGGCGTCGGCGTCTACAAGGATGCCCAGGGCACGACCCCGGTGATGCGCGCCGTCAAGGAAGCCGAGGCCCTGCTGCTCAAGAACGAGACCACCAAGACCTACATCGGCTCCCACGGCGCGCCGGCGTACGGCCAGGCGGTGCTGCCCATGGTGCTGGGCGAGGGGTCGCCGGTGCTCGAGGCCGGTCGTGCCAGCGCGACCCAGTCGCCCGGCGGCACCGGCGCCCTGCGGCTGGCGGCGGACTTTATCGCCAACCAGCTGCCCGGCAAGGACGTCTGGGTCAGCGACCCGACCTGGCCGAACCACCTGGGCATCTTCCCGGCCGCCGGCCTGACGCTGCACAAGTACCCCTATGTGGATGCCGAGAACCGGCTGGACTTCGACGGCATGCTCGGCGCGCTCAAGCAGATCCCCGAGGGCGACGTGGTGCTGCTGCACGCCTGCTGTCATAACCCCACCGGCTTCGACCTCTCCCGGGCCCAGTGGCAGCAAGTGCTGGAAGTCGTTCGCGAGCGCAATCTGCTGCCGCTGGTCGACTTCGCCTACCAGGGCTTCGGCGAGGGCCTGGACGAGGATGCCTACGGCGTTCGCCTGCTGGCCGAGAACCTCGATGAGGTGATCATCACCAGCTCCTGCTCCAAGAACTTCGGCATCTACTGCGAGCGTACCGGCTGCCTCATCATGGTCGCCAGGAGCGCCGAGCAGATGGAGAACGTGCGCTCACAGGTCGCCATCGTGGCCCGCGAGAACTACTCCAACCCGCCGGCCCACGGCGGCGCCATCGTCAGCGAGATCCTGCACTCCGCGGAGCTCGCCGCCCTCTGGCGCGAGGAGCTCACCGAGATGCGTGATCGCATCAACACCCTGCGCCGGGATTTCGTCGAGGCCCTCAAGCCCTACGGCCTGGACGAGAAGTACGCCTGCGTGGCCGAACAGCGCGGCATGTTCAGTTACACCGGCCTGACACCGGAACAGGTCGACCGTCTGCGCGACGAGTTCGGCATCTACATGGTGCGCTCCGGCCGCGCCAACGTGGCCGGTTTCTCCCACGAGAACCTGCCCTACCTGGCCAAGGCGATCGCGGCGGTCAACTGATCGACGCCACCTCAGCCAGTTCAGACGCCCGGGCCCTGCCCGGGCGTCTGCATTTCGGGTAGACTTCGCGCCTTCGATATCCATCGACTCGATAGCCGCCGGGGCCCGGGGCGCCGCGTGGCGTCCGTGGAACGACCGAACTTGACCAGTCAGTCAGATACAGACGAGACTGCTCTTCGGCCCTGTTCCAATAATCCGATAACCCAGAGGCTTCCCCATGGCGGCTCCCTCCGTGCATCACTCGGTCCATTACCCCTGGTACAAGAAGGAGGACACCGACGCCTTCTTCGCCCTGTTCCAGAACAATATCGCCAACTTCGTGATCATCGCCATCACCATGCTCGGCATGGACTTTCCGGCGTCGATCGTCTTCGGCCAGGTACTACCCGGTGCCGCCGTGGCGGTGATGGTCGGCAACTTCTACTACGCCTGGAGCGCGGCACGCCTGGCACGCAAGGAGAACCGTGCCGATGTCACCGCGCTCTCCTACGGCATCTCCACCCCGGTAATGTTCGTCTTCCTGTTCGGCGTGCTGCTGCCCGCCAAGCAGCTCACCGGCGATGCCGAACTGGCCTGGAAGGTGGCGGTGGCCGCCTGCTTCATCAGCGGGGCGATCGAGGCGATCATCAGCCTGATCGGCCGCTGGGTCCAGTACCATCTACCCCGAGCCGCCATGCTGGGCGCCGTGGCGGGCGTGGCGCTCACCTTCATCGCCGGCGAGATGCTGTTCAAGACCCTGGAGATGCCGGTGATCGGCCTGCTGGTGCTGGCGATCATCATCGTCGGCCTGGTGGCCAGGGTGGCGATGCCCCTGCGACTGCCCACCTCGCTGTTCGCCATCGTGGTGGGGACCGCCATGGCCTACCTGATCGGGGATGCGGGTGGCGAGCGCTTCAGCGATGCCTTCACCCACCTGGGCTTCTATCCGCTACTGCCCAACCTGGCCTGGCTGGAGGGGCTGGGGCTCCTGTTCACTGGCATGCTGGCGGTGCTCACCGTGGTGCTGCCCATCACCCTGTACAACGCCATCGAGACCATGAATAACGTCGAGGCCATGGAGGCCGCCGGCGACAAGTATGATGTGCGCGAATGTCAGGCGGTGGATGGCGTGGGCACCATGCTCGGCGCCCTGTTCGGTGGCGTCTTTCCCACCACCGTCTATATCGCCACGGTGGGCGCCAAGTGGATGGGCGCCGGCCGCGGCTACAGCCTCCTCAACGGTGCCGTCTACGCCCTGGCCACCATGTTCGGCCTGATCGCCGCCCTCGCCGCCATCATTCCGGTATCGGTGGTCGCCCCCATCCTGGTCTTCGTCGGCATGTCCATGATCGCCACCGCCTTCCAGTCCAACGACACCCGCTACTATCCGGCGGTGGCGCTGGCCATGCTGCCCTACTTTGCCAACTACGTGATGACTCGCTTCAACCGCGCCGCCGAGGAAACCGTGTCCGGCATCTCCAGTGGGGTGGTTCCTCTGGGCCAGGGCGCCATGTTCACGGCAATCCTCCTTGGCGCCATGACCGTGTCGGTGATCGACCACCAGTTCCGCCGCGCCGCCGCCTTCGCCGCCGTGGCCGCGGGCTTCTCCTTCGTGGGGCTGATGCACGCGCCGAAGCTTGCCATCAATGCGGCGGGGGACTACACCCTCGGCTACCTGGTGATGGGCGTCCTGTTCCTCTACTTCGCCTGGCAGGAGCAACGCCAGGCGGCGAACAGCCCCGCCGCCCCGGGTCGCTGAGCGTTACCGACTCCCTCAAACGACTCGCCCCGCCAGATGGCGGGGCGAGTCGTTCATGATGGCAAGGGCTCTCGAGACGATATCACTTCCAGAAGTCGCGAATCGACGCGACCCCCTGAGCCCCGACGGCGCGCGCATGGTTGGCATCATGACGTGTCATGCCACCCAGTGCGAAGACGGGCATGGTGGCACGCTCCACCAGCTCCTGAAAGTCATGCCAGCCCACCGGCGGCACATCGGGATGCGACGGCGTGGTGCGCAGCGGCGAGAGGGTCACGAAGTCACAACCGAGCCTGCCCGCCTGAACGAGCTGTTCGCGATCATGGGTGGAGGCAGAGAGCCACTTGCCCTCGGCGATGGGGCGGCGCTCCAGCTGCATCAGGCGTTCACTGGTCAGGTGGATACCGTCGGCATCCACCGCCTCGAGCAGCTCGGGGTCGGCGTTGAGCATCAGGCGCGCACCGTACTGCCGGCAGCGTGCCAGCGCCGATTCCGCGCGAGCCATATAGGCGGTCCTGTCGAGCTGCTTGGCGCGCAGCTGCACAAGGCGTACTCCATCCTCCACCAGGGCACGTTCGAGACGCTCGTCGAACAGCGTCTCATCCTCTTCCTCGCCGGTGATAAGGTACTCGGTGGGCAGCATGACCGCGCGCAGGATCGGCAGATTGGCCGCCGGGAAGGGGTAATTGACCAGCTCCTCCATGGGTACCCAGCGCACCGCCTGGCCCTCGCGACCGAAGGGCTCACCGGAGAAGTCATGGACCTGCCAGACATCCAGCAGGATATGCTTGTCGGGATACTCGTGGTGGATGCGGATCAAGGGTTGAGCTCGCCGGATCTCGATGCCCAGCTCCTCGTGAAGCTCGCGCTTGAGCCCACCCAGGCCCGTCTCATAGGGCGCCAGCTTGCCGCCGGGAAACTCCCAGAGGCCACCATGATCGACATTGCTGGGGCGGCGCGCTATGAGCACCTCGCTGCCATCGGCGCTGATGATGGCCGCCGCCGCCACATGCACCCGTCTCTTTACCATTGCGTTCATTCGCTCTTCCAACGTATCCGCGCACGGCGGCGCGGGGTCTGTGTCTGACCGGATCTCACGGCACTGACCGTGTTCCGGCCTAGCTGCGGTAGTCGGCGTTGATGCTGACATAGTCGTGGGAGAGATCGGTGCTCCATACCGTGGCACTCTCATCGCCGCGATCGAGGGCGATACGGATCGGGATCTCCTCGCGCGCCATTACCGCGCTACCGGCCTCCTCGGTATAGCTCGGGGCACGCCCACCGCCCTCCACCAGCCGCACCTCGCCCAGATCGATGCTCACCCGCGAGACATCGAAGTCGGCGACCGGGGCGCGTCCTACCGCCGCGAGGATGCGCCCCCAGTTGGCATCGGAGGCATGCAGCGCGGTCTTGACCAGGGGCGAATTGGCCACGGTAAAGGCCACATCGAGGGCCTCCTGCCGGCTGGTGGCGCCGTCGACCTGGAGGGTGACGAACTTGGTGGCACCCTCACCGTCACGCACGATCGCCTGAGCCAGCGCGATCATCACTCGTTGCAGGCCGGCGCGGAAGGTGGCGAGCGCGCTCTCCCCTTCAATCACCGGGCCTTGCTGGGTGCTGATCAGCACGCAGGCGTCGTTGGTGGAGGTATCGCCATCGACGGTGATGCAGTTGAACGAGTGGTCCACGGCCTCGCGCAGCAGGCTGTCGAGCAGCGACTGATCGAGGCTCGCATCGGTGGCCACGAAGGCCAGCATGGTCGCCATATTGGGCTGGATCATCCCCGAGCCCTTGGCAATTCCGTTGATGACCACCCTGTCACCCTCGATATCGAGGGTGACACTGGCTCCCTTGGGACGAGTGTCGGTCGTCAGGATGCCTTCGCCGGCCCGGTACCAGGACTCGGCGTCGCCGCCGAGGCTGTCGAGTGCGCCCGGCAGGCCGGCAAGCAGCCTCTCCATGGGGAGTGGCTCACCGATCACACCGGTAGAGAAGGGCAGCACGCACCGGGCACTTACCCCGGTCAGCCGGGCCAGCGCGGCGCAGCAGTCACGGGCGTCACGCAGACCCGGCTCACCGGTCCCGGCATTGGCGTTGCCGGTATTGACCAGCAGATAGCGAGGCACCTCACCGCTAGCCAGGTGCTCCCGGGCCACCGTCACCGGCGCCGCACAGAAGGCATTACGGGTGAAGGCACCCGCCACCCGGGCACCCTCGGGGGCCTCGATCACCACCAGGTCCCGACGACCGCCCTTCTTGATCCCCGCCATGGCGGTTCCCAGCCGAAGGCCGGAAATTGCCGGCATCGCGGGAAAGCTCGCATCACCCACTGCCATCGTCTTCTCTCCTGTTGCGTTGGTCGGAGGCCGCTATCAGCTCAGCTTGCCGCAGCACTGCTTGTACTTCTTGCCGGATCCACAGGGGCAGGGATCGTTGCGCCCCACCTTGGGACCTTCGCGGCGCACCGGACGCCCGTCGGATGCCGGCGCCGCCGCCTCCTGCTCATCCGTGGCGGCGTCGGGCGAATCATGACGGCTCGCCGCGGTCGCCTTCTCGCGCTCCAGTGCCTCGCGGCGCTGACGCTCCAGCTCCTCGACCTCCTCGGGGCGCCGCACCTGCACATGGCTCAGGATCCGTGTCACGTCCGCCTTGATATTGGCCAGAAGGTTCTGGAACAGCTCGAAGGCCTCACGCTTGTACTCCTGCTTGGGATTCTTCTGCGCATAGCCGCGCAGGTGGATCCCCCGGCGCAGGTGATCCATGGACTGCAGGTGCTCCTTCCAGCGGGTATCCAGCACCTGCAGCATCACCTGCTTCTCGAAGCGGCGCATCAGCTCGCTACCGGCCTGCTCCACCTTCTCCTCGTAGGCCTCACGGTGCAGGGCCTGAAGGCGCTCGCGCAGCTGTTCCTCATGGAAGCGCTCATCCTCCTCGGACCACTGCACCACGGGGACATCCAGGTTGAATTCGGACTTGAGGTACTCCTGGAGCCCGGCCAGGTCCCACTGCTCGGGCAGACTCTGGGGCGGCACATAGTCGCTGATCGCGAGGTCCATCACCTCCTCGCGAATACCCGCTACCGCGGCGGAGACTTGCTCGGCGGCGAGCACTTCGTTGCGTTGCTCGTAGATCACGCTGCGCTGATCGTTGGCCACGTCGTCATACTCGAGCAGCTGCTTGCGGATATCGAAGTTGCGACCCTCGACCTTCTTCTGGGCGCGCTCCACCGCATTGGAGACCATCTTGTGCTCGATCGCCTCACCGTGCTCCAGACCGAGGGCCTTCATCATGCGCTGCACCCGGTCGGAGCCGAACAGGCGCATCAGGCTGTCCTCCAGTGACAGGAAGAAGCGGGTCGAGCCCGGGTCGCCCTGTCGGCCGGCGCGCCCGCGTAGCTGGTTATCGATGCGGCGCGACTCGTGGCGCTCGGAGCCGATCACATGCAACCCGCCGGCCGCCAGCACGGCGTCATGGCGCTGCTGCCACTCGGTCTTGAGCTGCTCGACCTGCGCGGCTGTGGGGTTCTCGAGCTTGGCCGCCTCCGCCTCCCAGTTGCCACCGAGAACGATATCGGTGCCACGACCGGCCATATTGGTGGCGATGGTGATGGCACCGGGGCGTCCGGCCTGGGCGATGATCTCGGCTTCGCTCTGGTGCTGCTTGGCGTTGAGGACATTGAAGTCGAGGCCAGCCCGCTTCATCAGGTTGGCCAGGTACTCCGAGGTCTCGATGGAGGCGGTACCCACCAGCACCGGCCTGCCCGCCTCGGTCTCGGCCTTGACGTCCTCGATGATCGCCTCGAACTTCTCCTCGGCGGTGAGATAGACCAGATCGTTGAGATCGCGGCGAACCAGCGGCTTGTTGGTGGGAATCACCACCACGTCGAGGCCGTAGATCTGACGGAACTCGAAGGCCTCGGTATCGGCGGTGCCTGTCATGCCCGCCAGCTTCTCGTAGAGACGAAAGTAGTTCTGGAAGGTGGTGGAGGCGAGGGTCTGGCTCTCGCGCTGGACGGTGACCCCCTCCTTGGCCTCCACCGCCTGGTGCAGGCCCTCGGACCAGCGCCGGCCGGGCATGGTGCGCCCGGTGTGCTCGTCGACGATCACCACCTGACCCTCGCTGACGATATAGTCGACATCGCGATGGTAGAGGTGGCGGGCGCGCAGGGCCGAGTGCATATGCTGCAGCAGATTGAGGTTCTGGGCGGCATAGAGGGAGTCCTCCTCACCCAGCAGCCCCTGCTCGCGCATCAGGCCCTCGACCTTGTGGTGGCCATTCTCGGTGATCTCGACCTGCTTGTGCTTCTCGTCTAGGATAAAGTCCCCGTCGACCGGGGCATCGGTGTCTTCCGACACTTCCCCCTGAACCAGGTGCTCCGCCAGTCGATCGACCACCCGGTAGAGCTCGGTGTTCTCGTCCACCGCCCCCGAGATGATCAGCGGCGTGCGCGCCTCGTCGATCAGGATCGAGTCCACCTCGTCGACGATGGCGTAGTGCAGGCCGCGCTGCACCTTCTCCTCCAGGGAGAAGGCCATGTTGTCCCGCAGATAGTCGAAGCCGAACTCGTTGTTGGTGCCGTAGGTGATGTCACAGGCGTAGGCGGCACGCTTCTCTTCGGGGGTCTGGCCGGCGTAGATGACACCGACGCTGAGTCCGAGATACTCATAGAGAGGACGCATCCACTGGGCGTCACGTCGGGCCAGGTAATCGTTGACGGTAACGACATGCACCCCCTTGTCGGGCAGGGCATTGAGATAGACCGCCAGGGTCGCCACCAGGGTCTTGCCCTCACCGGTCTTCATCTCCGCGATGCGTCCACTATGCAGCGTCATGCCGCCGATCATCTGGACATCGAAGTGGCGCATGCCCATGACGCGTTTGCCCGCCTCACGCACCGTGGCGAAGGCCTCGGGCAGCAGGGCATCCAGTGACTCGCCTTCGGCGAGGCGCTCGCGGAAGGCCTCGGTGCGCGCCTTCAAGGCCGCATCATCGAGCCCTCCGAGCTCGCTCTCGAGGACATTGACGCGCTCGACCTGGCGGCTCATGCGCTTGACTTCGCGGTCGTTCTTGGAGCCGACGACCTTGCGTAACAGGGAATTGATCATTAGGAGTCCGTCATCTGCGTATGGCATGGCGCCAACCGCCGGGGCGGTCGGCCATCATCAAGAATTCAGCATGTCCACGCAGAAAGGAGGGCCGCGGCGGGTCAGGACATCGTGGTCAGCGGTCGTCTGGGCCACTGTCACGGGAGTGGCCGCCGGGGAGCCAACCGGCGAAAGAGCGGCTTGCCGCACCAGGGGCCACCACCCCCGCCTGCGTCGACGCGCCTTGAGCCGCGAGCTGGCACGTATCATGGCGGGCGCGAGAATACATACCTGCACCAGTCGCTCGGCCTGACGGGCCAGATCCCCTTGGGCAAGGCCCGCGGGCAACAGGCATCCCACCAGCAGGCCCGCCAACCACCAGCGAGCGTGGCGCCGCGCTGGAGCGGGCCTGGCGAATACGGCAGGCGAGTGGCTGAGGGTCACGGCCATGCTGTCGAGGAGCTCCCGGCGTGCTAGTCTGACGGGCGCTACCGGCCCATTGCATGTATCGTCTGGCCCGCCTGATGCGGGACGAGAGAGTCAAGCCCATGAGTATAAAGGTTAAGCGCTTTCGCGCCCAGCCCATGTCCCAGCTACTGGGCGGACGCGGTGAGCTCGGCTCATTGATGCGAATGGCGAGAATGATCGACCTCGCCCAGTCGCACCTGCGTGCCCATCTCCCCGAGGAGCTGGGTGAACACCTGCATGTCGGGGGCTTTCGGGACGGCCGACTGACCTTGATCGCCGACGGGGCCGCCTGGTTGACGCGACTTCGCTATGAGCAGCCGCGGCTCCTGGAGCTGCTGCACCAGCTGCCGGGCTTCGAGGCGGTGTGCGGATTCACCCTTAAGGTCAGGCCGGTACGTCCGCCCAGGGCACCACTGCGCCAGGTGCGTCACCTGCCAGCCCGCGCCGCCGACGAGATCTCCAGCTGCGCTGCCGACACCGAAGACCCGAGGCTGCGACACGCCCTCGAGCGCCTGGCCTCTCATGCCGAGCGCGAGACGTAAGCCGTAAGCCGTAAGCCGTAAGCCGTAAGCCGTAAGCCGTAAGCCGTAAGCCGTAAGCCGTAAGCCGTAAGCCACGAACAGCCTCAACCGAAACGCCCCCAAGGGCCAGGCCAAGGGGGCGTTTCTCTTACAGCGTAAAGCTTATGGCTTACCGCTCACGGACTCAGTCCGTGCGGTCAGGCCATCGCGGGAGCCGCGAAGGAGATCGGGGCGATTTCGCTCTCTTCCTCGAAGGTGACGATCTCATAGGTATCGGGCTGATCCAGCAAGGCGCGACATAGCTGGTTGTTCAAGGCGTGCCCGGACTTCACACCATGGAATTCGCCGATCAGGCTATAGCCCAGCTGGTAGAGGTCACCGATGGCATCGAGCACCTTGTGCTTGACGAACTCATCGTCGTAACGCAAACCACCTTCGTTGACGATCCGGTAGTCGTCGACGACGATGGCGTTGTCCAGGCTGCCGCCCAGCGCGAGGTTGTTGGAGCGCAGGTACTCCAGGTCCCGCATGAAACCGAAGGTCCGCGCCCGAGATACCTCCTTGACGAAGGAAGTGGTGGAGAAGTCCACCATCGCGGTCTGGGTCTGGCTCTCGAACACCGGGTGATCGAAGTCGATGGAGAAGCCAACCTTGAAGCCCTTATGAGGACGGAAGGTCGCCTGCTTGTCGCCATCACTCACCGTCAGTTCTCGCTTGATGCGGATGAACTTCTTGGCGGCATTCTGTTCGCTGATACCGGCAGACTGGATCAGGAACACGAAGGGGCCGGCACTACCGTCCATGATCGGCACTTCCGCGGCGCTGAGGTCCACATAGGCGTTGTCGATGCCGAGACCGGCGAGTGCCGACATCAGGTGTTCCACGGTGGCGACCTTGGCCCCGTCATGGGTCAGGGCGGTGCACAGGGTGGTATCGGTCACCAGCGCCGCGCGTGCCGGAATCTGCACCTCGGGGTCCAGGTCGGTGCGCACGAAGACGATACCGGTATCCACGGGCGCCGGCCGCAGGGTCATGTAGACCTTCTTGCCGGAGTGCAGGCCGACGCCGGTGGCGCGGATGACGTTCTTCAGGGTGCGTTGTCTGATCATGGGCAGTTGCCAGGCGGTTATCGGATTATCAAACACCGTTCACTATAGCACCAAACGAGCGTTTCAACAAAGAAAGCTCGTTCGGCGCGATACCATGGGTCCGATAGACTTCTTCAATCGGCCTGGCGACGCAGAAACGCCGGAATATCGAGATAATCATCCAGCTCCTGGGAGCGGCGCTTCTCGGCTCGCGGCTTGGGGGCCTCCTCGGACTCTGCCCGCGGCGCAGCCGCGGCGGCCTGACGGGAAGCAATCCCCGGCTGGCTGCGGCGATAGTCGCTCCCCGCTTCGGCACGCTTGGCACCCTCGCGGCTTACCGCCTTCTGCTGCTGACCATCGAGGCCGGCGGCCACCACGGTGACACGCAGCTCATCGGTCATCTCCATGTCGATGGAGGTGCCGACCACGATGGTGGCATCCTGTGAGGCAAACTCCTGAACGGTGGCCCCCACGTCGTTGAACTCGCCGATGGAGAGATCGGGGCCCGCCGTGATATTGACCAGGATACCGCGAGCACCGTGCAGGTCGATATCCTCCAGCAGGGGGCTGCGAATGGCCTTCTCGGCGGCCTCACGGGCTCGGTTCTCGCCGGTGGCGCCGCCGGTACCCATCATCGCCATGCCCATCTCGGACATCACGGTGCGCACGTCGGCGAAGTCAACGTTGATGATCCCCGGACTGGTGATCAGCTCGGCGATACCCTGCACCGCGCCCAGCAGCACGTCGTTGGCGGCACTGAAGGCAGTCAGCAGGCTGGCACTCTTGCCCAGCACCGACAGCAGCTTCTCGTTGGGGATCGTGATCAGGGAGTCGACATGCTCGGAGAGCTCGCGCATCCCCTCCTCGGCGGCGCGCATGCGCTTGGGACCCTCGAAGGGGAAGGGTCGCGTCACCACCGCCACGGTGAGGATACCCAGCTCCTTGGCGACCTGGGCGACCACCGGCGCTCCACCGGTGCCCGTACCACCGCCCATGCCGGCGGTGATAAACACCATGTCGGCGCCCTCGAGCAGCTCGGCGATGCGTTCACGATCTTCCATCGCCGCCTGGCGTCCGACCTCCGGGTTGGCCCCCGCTCCCAACCCCTTGGTGATCTCGTTGCCGAGCTGCAGCACGGTCTTGGCTGCCACCCGCTTGAGGGCCTGGGCATCGGTGTTGGCGCAGATGAACTCGACGCCCTCGATGCTGCTCTCGACCATATGATTGACGGCATTGCCACCGCCGCCGCCAACGCCGATCACCTTGATGACCGCGCTGCTTGAGGGTGCGCTATCTACCAGTTCGAACATTTGCCCCGTCTCCTGAACCGCCGGCGGCGATCCTGTCAGAAATTTCCTTTCAACCAGCCCTTTAGCCTCGCCAGCGCCGAGGGACCTTGCCTGTCACCGCGACGTGCGATCTCCTCGCGCCGGGGCTGTGCGGACATCATGCTGCCCTGTGCCTCACGACCGTGCCCTTGCCGTGTCTCTTGTAGAGCGTAATGTAACAAACCGACTCCGGTCGAATAAATCGGATTGCGCACCACATCGGCCAGGCCACGCACATTCTGGGGGCAGGCGATGCGCACCGGCATATGGAAGATCTCCTCGGCCAGCTCCACCACGCCCTCCATGCGTGCGGTGCCACCGGTCAAGACCACGCCGGCCGCCACCAGGTCCTCGTAGCCGCTGCGACGCAGCTCATCACGAATCAGGGTGAACAGCTCCTCGTAACGTGGTTCGACCACCTCGGCCAGGGCCTGACGGGAGAGGTCGCGCGCCGGGCGATCACCGACGCTGGGGACCTTGATCATCTCGTCGCTGGCAGCCAGCTGGGTCAAGGCACAGGCGTACTTGACCTTGATCTCCTCGGCGTGCTGGGTCGGGGTGCGCAGCGCCATGGCGATATCGTTGGTGACTTGGTCCCCGGCAATGGGAATCACCGCGGTGTAGCGAATCGCACCCTCGGTAAACACGGCGATATCGGTGGTGCCACCGCCGATGTCGACCATGCACACACCGAGTTCACGCTCATCCTCGGTGAGCACCGCCATGCTGGAGGCAAGCTGCTCGAGAATGATGGCATCGACCTCCAGGCCGCAGCGGCGCACGCACTTTTCGATATTCTGCACGGCGTTGAGGGCGGCGGTGACCAGATGGACGCGGGCCTCGAGGCGCACACCGGACATGCCCAGCGGTTCGCGGATGCCCCCCTGGGCATCGATGGCGAACTCCTGTGGCAGTACGTGCAGCACCCGCTGCCCCTCGGAAATGGCTCGTGCACGGGCCGAGTCGATCACTCGATCGATATCCGAGGGGGTGACCTCACGCTCCTTGATCGCCACCACACCGTCGGAGTTCATGGAGCTAATGTGGCTGCCGGCGACGCCCACATAGACTGAATGGATGTCGCAGCCGGCCATCAGCTCCGCCTCTTCCACGGCACGCTGGATGGATTGCACCGTGGATTCGATGTTTATCACCACTCCCTTCTTCATGCCGCGAGAGGGATGCGAGCCGATACCGGCGATCTCGATGCCGCCGTCATCGGTGGGCTGACCCACGATCGCCACCACCTTGGACGTTCCGATATCCAGCCCGACTACCATATTGGACGCGTTGGATGGACCTGCCATGAGTCGGGGAGTCTCCTCGAACCTGGCCCACTCGATGGGCCTGAAACACGAAATTCAACCTGGGGACAATTATAGGAAAAAGCGAACACCTTCCTCCACCCCGGGACCAAGTAGACCTCTCACGATACGGCGCTTTTGCCGTAAATGAAACAGGCGCATGCCCATTGTCATGGGTGTTTCACCGGAAAAAGGGGTCACTCATCATCCGCGTCATCCTGACCGAGGGGATCGCCCTCACCATGCCATGCCACCGCGACACCGTTCGGATATCGCAGATCGATGTAGCGAATATGCGACGCCTGCCGTTCGAGTTGCCGATGCCACGCAGCGGTCAGGCGCGCCAGCCGCCCCTCCCGATCGCCGCGACCCAGCATCACCCAGACATTGTCATCGAGCTGGAATCGCCAGGCGCCTCGCGGCTCCAGGCGCAGCTGGGTCAGCTCGAGCCCCATTTCGGCGAAGCGCGTGGCGAGACGCTCATGGTAAGCGAGTACCTCGGCCCCGCTGCCCTTCGGGCCGGCGAGATCGGGCAGGCCGCCGGGGGGGGAGACCGAGCCAATGGCGAAGGGCTCCCCCTCCGGATTGAGCAGGGCGTCATCATTCCAGCGCGCCACCGGCACCTCTTCCACCAGCTCGAGCGTCAGGGCATTGGGCCACTCGCGGCTGACCCGAGCCTCGGCGATCCAGTCGACCGTCAGTGCCTGTTCGCGCAGCTCGGAAACATCCACCGACAGCCAGGTATGGCCACGCAGCAGCGGCGACAGCCTGTCACGCAGATAGTCGGCACTGACATGCTCCAGATCGCCGCCGATCGACACCCGCTCGAGGGGCCTGTCGAGCCATAGCCACAAGGCCCTGCCACCGGCGCCGAACAGCACCAGCAGCAGCACCACACCCAGCCAGCCACCCCGCTGACTCATGCCGGGCGACTCTCCAGTGTCGCGGCGAGGATACGTAGCACCAGTGCCTCGAAGTCGATGCCGATATGAGCCGCCGCCTGGGGCACCAGGCTGTGGTCAGTCATGCCCGGGGAGGTGTTGACCTCGATCAGCCAGAAATCTCCTCGGTCATCGCGCATCACATCGACGCGCCCCCAGCCTTCGCCCCCTACCGCGACGAAGGCCCGACGGCACAGCTCACCCAGCGCGGCCTCCTCGCCCTCCTGCAACCCGCAGGGCAGGTGGTAGCGGGTCTCGTCGGAAAGGTACTTGGCCTCGTAGTCGTAGAAGCCCCCGGCCGCCTCCACGCGAATCGCCGGCAGCACATCGTCGCCGAGAAGTGACACCGTATACTCCTCTCCCTGCACGAAGCGCTCGGCCATTACCCGCGCGTCAAACTGCGCTGCCTCCTGATAGGCAGCGGCCAGTGCCTCGGCGCTCTCCACCACGCTGATCCCCAGCGTCGACCCCTCATGAACCGGCTTGACGATCAACGGCAGCCCCAGGCGCCCGACCACGGCCTGCCAGTCGGCAGCCGGGCCCAACATCTCGGCCTCCGGGGTCGGCAGGCCCAGTGCCTGCCACACCTGCTTGGTGCGCTGCTTGTCCATGCCCAGAGCCGACCCCAGCACACCGCTGCCGGTGTAGGGGATTCCCATCAGCTCGAGCGCCCCCTGCAGCGTGCCATCCTCGCCGCCACGCCCATGCAGGGCGATAAACACGCGATCCGGGGCCAGTGCCTCGAGCCCCACCAGACCACCGTCGGCGGGATCATAGCCGACGGCATCGACACCGGCTCGAACCAGCGCCGAAAGCACCGCCTGCCCACTCTTCAGGGACACCTCACGCTCGGCGGAGCCGCCACCGAACAGCACCGCCACACACCCCAGTTCCGACACCAGCGTCATAGCATCACCTCGTCGAGTACCAGGGCCGACTCGGCCAGCGCCTGGGCGATTCCACCGATATCACCTGCGCCCTGAGTAATCAGGATATCGCCCGGCCTCAGCACGCGACCCAGCAGCTCGGGCAGCTCCGCCTTGTCCTGCACGAAGATCGGATCGACGATGCCGCGCTGACGAATCGAGCCGGCCAGGGCGCGTCCGTCGGCACCGGGAATCACCGCCTCGCCGGCACTGTAGACGTCGAGCAGTAACAGGGTGTCGACACCGCCCAGCACGCGCACGAAATCCTCGTAGAGATCGCGGGTGCGAGTGTAGCGATGGGGCTGATAGAGCATCACCAGGCGGCGTTGGGGCCAGCCGGCACGCACCGCCTGAATCACCATCTCCACCTCACGCGGATGGTGGCCATAGTCGTCCACCAGCATCACCTCGCCCTCTTTCCCGGGGGTCGGCTCACCCTTTTTACTGGGTATCGGAAAGAGGCCATGGACCTGGAAGCGGCGCCCCACTCCCTGGAAACCGGCCAGGCCTCGCAGGATGGCGGCGCCATCCACCCCGGCATCACTGGCCACGGCGATGGCGGCCAGGGCATTCAGGGCGTTGTGACGGCCAGGCATGGCCAGCTTCACCTCGAGGGGCGCCAGCCCGCCGGGGCGTCGAGCGATGAAACGCACCTCCCCCTGCGCCTGCACGAACCCCTCGATGCGGTAGTCGGCATCCTCGTTGAAGCCATAGGTGACGAACTGGCGACTGACGCGATCCAGCAGGCTCCGCACATGCTCGTCATCGATGCACAGAATGGCCAGCCCGTAGAAGGGAAGGTTGTGCAGAAACTCGATGAAGGTACCCTTGAGCCGCTCGAAATCGCCGCCGTAGGTACTCATGTGATCGGCATCGATATTGGTAACGATGGATACCAGCGGCTGAAGGTGCAGGAAGGAGGCATCGGATTCATCCGCCTCGGCCACCAGGTAGTCGCCCTCGCCCAGCCGCGCGTTGGCTCCGGCACTGGTCAACCGCCCCCCGATCACGAAGGTGGGATCGAGCCCCCCCTCGCCGAGCAGCGTGGCGGTCAGGCTGGTGGTCGTGGTCTTGCCGTGGGTGCCTGCCACCGCGATGCCATGGCGGAAGCGCATCAACTCGGCGAGCATCTCGGCACGCCTGACCACCGGTACTCGATTCTCCTGCGCCCAGCGTATCTCGGGATTGGTCTCGTCCACGGCGGTGGAGACCACCACCACATCGGCACCGGCAACATGTTCGGTGGCATGACCGATGGCCACGCGAACCCCGCAGCCACGCAACCTGGCAACCACCGGTGACTCGCGCAGGTCACTGCCACTGACGATATAGCCCTGGTTGGCGAGCACCTCGGCGATGCCGCACATACCGGCGCCCCCGATGCCCACGAAGTGGATATTTCGGATGCGGCGCATGCCCAGCCCGCGGCCATGGCGATCGGATTCGGCCTGACCGGCCATCGAATGTGATCTGCTATCGCTCAAAACCTGTCTCCATGCAGCCGGCCACCAGGCGCTCGACGGCGTCGAGATGGGCGCAGGCGCGAGCCCGCGACGCCATGGTGGCCAGGGTATCGGGGTCAAGCAGCACCGTCAGGCGCTCGGCCAGCGTTGCTGCGGAAAGTCTGATCTGGGGCAGCAGCTCGGCGGCCCCCTCCTCTACCAGTGCCCTGGCATTGGCGGTCTGATGATCATCCACGGCATGCGGAAAGGGCACGAACAGGGCCGGCTTGGCCGCGGCGGCAAGCTCCGCAACGGTCAGCGCGCCGGCTCGGCATACGATCAGGTCGGCCCAGGCATAGGCACTAGCCATGTCGTCGATAAAGGCGGTCACCTCGGCCGAAACGCCCTGTTGCGCGTAGGTGTCTCGGGTGGCGACATCCTTGTCTCTCCCGGCCTGGTGCCACACGGCGGGACGTCGATTCTCGGGCAGACGCGCCAGTGCCGCCGGCACTGCCTCATTCAATGCCCGGGCCCCCAAGGAGCCACCCACCACCAGCAGCCGTAGCGGCCGACCGGCCATCGCGGCGGCGCCACGCGGCGCCTCGCCGAGGCGCGCGATCTCATCACGCACCGGATTGCCGATCACCTCCCCACGGCCCTGAAAGGCCTGGGGAAAGGCGGCGTAGACCCGCCTTGCCAATCGCGCCAGGGCACGATTGGTCAGTCCGGCCACGGCATTCTGCTCATGGATCACCAGCGGCCGCCGTGACAGCCAGGCGGCGAGCCCTCCGGGCCCGCTGGCGAACCCTCCCAGCCCCACGACCAGCTGGGGGTCGAAGGTACGGATCACTCGCCACGCCTGCCATACCGAGCGGGTCAGGTTGAATGGCGCCAGCAGCCAGCCGGCCGCGCCATTGCCGCGCAGGCCGGCCACGGCGATCCGGTGGAGGGGAATGCCCGCCTCGGGCACAAGACGGTTCTCGATGCCCCTTGGGCTGCCGAGCCAGGCCACCTCCACGCCACTCGCCTGCAGGCCACGGGCCAGGGAGAGAGCGGGGATCACATGGCCACCGGTACCACCGGCCATGACCAGCACTCGACGCGGGGAGGTGTGACTCATTGCTGGGCTCCTTGTCTGACCAGTGATGGCGATCCCTTCGCCGCCGTTCGCGGGGCCGCCGGGGAGCAGCGGCGCTGTTCACGCCGGGTCTCGATATCGACGCGCAGCAGCATCGCCACCATGCAGGTGCAGACCAGCAGGCTGGAGCCGCCGTAGCTGAGCAGTGGCAGGGTCAGCCCCTTGGTGGGCAGCATGCCACTGCTTACCGCAATATTGATGAAGGCCTGGGCACCGATCACCAGGGCGATGCCGTAGCTGAGGTAGGCGGAAAATGCCCGTCCGGCAAGCTCCGCGCGGCGCCCCACCGCCATGGCACGCCACACCAGCAGGGCGAACAGGCCGATCACGCAGACGGCGCCCAGCAGGCCCAGCTCCTCGGCGAGCACCGCGAACACGAAGTCGGTATGGGCTTCAGGCAGATAGAAGAGCTTCTGGACGCTGTTGCCGAGCCCCACGCCCAGCCACCCACCACGACCGAAGGCGATGAGCGCCTGGGTCAGCTGGTAGCCACTGGCGAACTGGTCGGCCCAGGGGTCGACGAAGCTGGTCAGGCGAGCCAGGCGATAGGGCTCGGCGATGGCCAGCAGCGCGCCGCCCGCCGCCACCACCAGCGCCAGGAAGAGGAACCGCCCCCAGGGGGCACCGGCCATCAGCAGCATGCCCATCACGCAGCCGGTCATCACCACCACCGCACCGTAGTCGGGCTCCATGATCAGCAGGACGCCATACAGGCCAAGCACCACCAGTGGACGCAGGAAGGCCCCCCAGTGGCGACGGACCTGCGGCAGGAAGCGCTCGAGATAGCCCGCCAGATAGACGATCAGGCACAGCTTGGCTATCTCGGAGGCCTGGATATTGAAGGGGATACCGGGCACCGAGAGCCACCGCTTGCTGCCGTTGACCTCACGCCCCACCAGCAGGACCAGCGCCAGCAGCACTACCCCCACCAGCAGAAGCAGCGGTCCGTTGGCTCGCCACCACCCCATCGGGATGCGCAATACGCCGGTCGCTACCAGCACCGCCACCGCGACGAAGAAGCCGTGACGCGCACTGAAGTACCAGGGATTGCCGGTCAGGCTCGCCGCCACCCCGGTGGAGGCGGACGTCACCATCACCCAGCCGGTCAGCAGCAGGGCAGTCGCGGCCACCAGCAGCCAGCCATCGAAGGGATGGTCGCGGGTCGAGAGGCCCTCTCGGAGTCGTGCCAGACGGCTCATGCCCCCTCCTGTGCCTGATGGTGGTGAACCCAGTCACGAAAGGCATCGCCACGCGCCTGGTAATTGGCAAACTGATCGAGGCTGGCACAGGCCGGCGAGAGCAGCACGGCGTCTCCCGGCTCGGCGATCGCCGCCGCTCGCGCCAGGGCGGCCGACAGGTCAGCGCTCCGGGTCACCGGCAGTGCCCCGGCGAGGGCCGCCTCGAGGCGCCCCGCATCGCGGCCGAACAGGATCGCCTCGCGGCCGAAGCGGGCCAGCGGCTCGGCCAGGGGAGTAAAGTCGGCGCCCTTGCCCACGCCACCGGCCAGCAGGATCAGGCGCCCCTCGAGGGTGGGGCCGAGACCGGCGATCGCGGCCAGCGTTGCCCCCACATTGGTCCCCTTGGAGTCATTGATCCAGCGTACGCCCCCCACCTCGGCCACCAGCTCGCTGCGATGGGGCAGGCCCGGGAAGCGTTCGAGCACCCTGCGCATGGCAGACAGCGGAAAGCCCAGCCGGTGCCCCATGGCCAGCGCCGCCAGGGCATTGGCCTGATGATGGCGCCCCGCCAGGCGCATGGCCGCCACCGGCATCAGCGGTCTTTCGCCGTGCATCAGCCAGTCGGCCCCGGCGTGGCTGGCCACCCCCCACTCGTTATCCAGAGGCGGCGCGGCGGAAAAACGGTCGATGACGGGGAGCTCGCCCTCGGGCCAGGTCAGGGGGGCATCGGCATTGACCACGGCGTGGCGTGCACCACGAAAGATAGCCAGCTTGGCCGCCCGGTAGCCGGACATGTCGCCGTGGCGATCCAGGTGGTCCTCGGAAAGATTCAGGAAGAGTGCGCACTCGGCGCCCAGCCGCGGAGTCGTCTCGAGCTGGAAGCTGGAGAGCTCGAGCACATACAGCTCGGCCTCGCCCACCTCATCCAGCAGGTCGAGGGCCGGCCTCCCCAGATTGCCCCCCACCGCCGCCTTCACACCGGACTCTTGCGCCATCTCACCCACCAGGGTCGTCACGGTGGACTTGGCATTGGAGCCGGTGATGGCGGCGATGGGTGCCGCCGCCTCACGCACGAACAGGGCGATCTCGCCCACCAGACGCGGCTCGCCGCTGGCAGGATTGACTCGCCCGGCGAGCGCCTCGAGGCCGGGCGTCTGTGGGTCGACTCCCGGGCTCAGCACCACCTCCTCGGCCTCCATCAGGTCGAGATCCTGTAGAGGACCAAGATGCACGGCAACGCCGGGATGCGCGACCCGGAAGTCATCCAGTCCGGGCGGCGCCTCGCGGGTATCGGCCACCATGAAGGGGACGCCACGACGCGTCAGATGCCGGCAGATCGCACGCCCGGAGAGCCCCAAGCCCACCACCAGGGTGGAACCCGGCGGCACACGGCCCCCGGCGGCCCGGGAGGTGATCGCTGCGCGCTCCATCAACGCACCTTGAGGGTAGCCAGCCCGATCAGCACCAGTACCACGGTGATGATCCAGAAGCGCACGATGACGCGGGGCTCGGGCCAGCCCTTGAGCTCATAGTGGTGGTGGAGCGGCGCCATGCGGAAGATGCGACGACCGGTAAGCTTGTAGGAGGCCACCTGCAGGATCACCGACACGGTCTCCATCACGAAGATGCCGCCCATGATGAACAGCACGATCTCCTGACGGACGATCACCGCGACCACGCCGAGAGCCGCCCCCAGGGCCAGTGCCCCCACATCGCCCATGAACACCTGGGCCGGGTAGGTGTTGAACCACAGAAAGCCCAGGCCGGCCCCCGCGATGGTGGCGCAGAACACCGCGAGCTCCCCCGCGCCGGGTATCCCCGGAATCTGCAGATACTCGGCAAACACCGCATTGCCGCTGGCATAGGCGAAGATTCCCAACCCCATGGCCACCAGCACCGTCGGCATGATCGCCAGGCCATCGAGGCCATCGGTGAGATTGACCGCATTGGAGCTGCCCACGATCACCAGGTAGGCGAGCACCACATAGAAGAGGCCCAGCGGCAGCACGAACTCCTTGAACAGCGGCACGATCAGGCTGGTTTCCACCGGCGAGGCGGCGGTGGCATAGAGCAGCACCGCCGCGGCCAGGCCGATCACCGACTGCCAGAGATACTTCCAGCGTGCCGGCAGGCCACGCGGATTCTTCTCCACCACCTTGCGGTAGTCGTCGACCCAGCCGATCGCGCCGAAGCCCAGCGTCACGGCCAGCACGATCCATACATAATGGTTGGCCAGATCGCCCCACAGCAGGGTGCTCACGGCAATGGCCATCAGGATCATGGCGCCCCCCATGGTCGGGGTGCCGGCCTTGGAGAGATGCGACTGGGGCCCATCGTCACGCACCGCCTGACCGATCTGTCCTTCGACCAGGCGGCGGATCATGACCGGCCCCAGCCACAGACAAAGCACCAGGGCGGTGATGGTGGCCAGGATCATCCTCAGTGTGAGGTACTCGAAGACATTGAAGGCGCTGAAGTAGTGCGCCAGAAACTCAGCCAGATAGAGAAGCATGTATCACGTTCACCGTGTTGTGTCCTGGCGCAGTGCCGCCACCACCTGTTCCATGGCGGCACTGCGCGACCCCTTGACCAGCACGCTGGCGCCGGGGGGAAGATGATCCAGCGCGTGGCGCACCAGCGCCTCGCGATCGTCGAAATGGCACCCGCCT
The DNA here is from genome assembly GCF_031846005.1 of Halomonas sp. LES1. Lineage (NCBI taxonomy): Bacteria > Pseudomonadati > Pseudomonadota > Gammaproteobacteria > Oceanospirillales > Halomonadaceae > Halomonas > Halomonas sp. LES1. The sequence continues at coordinate 256,079 of NZ_JAVRGC010000002.1, read as the reverse complement.
TTACCGAAGGCATGACAGGCATGGCGTGCCGCCTCGCCCAGGGTGCCCAGGAAATCGATCCCCAGTTCCCGTGCGTGGCGTCCGATCTCGGCATGCAGCGCCGCGGACGCCTCTCCCAACTCTCCCATGGCACCCAGCAGGCACCAGCGTGGTCCTGGCAAGGCAGCCAGGAGCTCGAGCGCGGCCTTCACCGCGCCGGGGTTGGCGTTATAGCTATCATCGATGATTCGGGTCTCGCGGATACCGGCCACCACATCCTGGCGGCCCGGCATCGCCTCGGCCGCCGAGAGCCCTGCCAGCACATCGTTCGTGGAGGCGCCCATGGCGAGGGCCGTCGCCGTCGCCGCCAGGGCATTGGCGACGCTGTGCCGCCCCATCAGTCGCAGCCTGACATCGCCAAGCCGGCAGCCATCGACGACAAGCGTGAAAGCATAACGTCCGAGAGCGTCGGCGACCAGCGAGCGAGCCGTGACCCTGGCCCCCTCGCCCAGCCCGAAATCCAGCACCTCCCGCGGGGCCGCGAGCCGACGCCAGGTAGCGAAGTAGGCGTCGTCGCGATTGAGTACCGCGATGCCATCGGGACCCAGCCCCGCCAGGATCTCGGCCTTGGCCTGGGCGATCTGCCCCATGCCGCCGAACTCACCGACATGGGCGCCGGTGACATTGGTGATCAGGGCCACGCACGGCTCGGCAAGGCCCACCGTCCAGGCGATCTCGCCCAGATGGTTGGCCCCCAGCTCGACCACCGCCTGCTGGTGGTGCGGGGTCAGCTCGAGCAGGGTCAGGGGGACACCGAAATCGTTGTTGAGGTTACCTCGGGTGGCATGCGTCGCCCCCTGCCGGCCGAGGATGGCGACCAGCAGCTCCTTGACGGTGGTCTTGCCGCTATTGCCCGTTACCGCTGCCACGGGCCCACCCCAGGCCCGGCGCCTGGCCCGGCCCAGCAGCCCCAAGGCGAGACGGGTATCGGCCACGACCAGTTGCGGCAGCGGATCCTCCACCGCCCTCTCGACCACGGCGGCCACGGCCCCCGCCTCGCGGGCCTCGGCCACGAAGTCATGGGCATCGAAGCGTTCGCCGCGCAGGGCCACGAAGAGCGTACCCGGCGACACCCGGCGCGTATCGGTGACGATCGCCTCGATCGACAGATCATCCTCCGCACACTCGAGACCCAGCGCATCGGCCACCTCGGCAAGGCTCGTCAGCCCGCAGCGGGTCATGAGGCGGACCCTCCCGTGCAGCGAGCCTGAAGCGCCTGCTCGGCCACCTCCCGATCGTCGAAGGGGTGGCGAACACCGGCGATCTCCTGATAGGTCTCGTGCCCCTTGCCGGCGACCAGCACGACATCATCGGGTCCCGCCTCACGGAGCGTTTGCCGGATGGCCGCGCCGCGTCCGGAGATGGCCCAGGCCTGGCGTCTGGCTTCCTCGCTCAGTCCTGCCAGCACCTGGTCGCGAATGGCTTCGGGGTCCTCGCTGCGCGGGTTGTCATCGGTCACCACCAGGCGATCGGCATGGCGCTCGGCGGCGGCGGCCATGGGCGCTCGCTTGCCGGCATCACGGTCGCCGCCGCAACCGAACAGGCACCAGAGTTCGCCTCGCCCGGGCAGATGGTCACGCAGTGCCGCCAGCGCGTTGTCCAGGGCGTCCGGGGTATGCGCGTAGTCGATCACCACGGTGGGCGCCCCGGGGTGCGTCAGCACCTCCATGCGTCCGGGCACAGGCACCAGGCTGGCCGCCGCCTCGATCAGCGCCTCGAGGTCATGCCCCCGGCCCAGCAGCGTGGCCATGGCCAGCAGCACGTTGTCGAGGTTGAAGCGTCCCACCAGCGGCAGCACCAGTTCTCGCTCCCCCCGGGGGGTGGCGATCAGGGCCCGCTGCCCGGTGGCGTGGGGAGTACACTCCAGCACACGCAGGGTCACCGCCTCATCACGCCCGGTCGCCAGCACCCGCACGCCATCGGCCACCCCGGCCAGCATCAGGCGCGCCAGGGGGTCGTCGCCATTGACCACGGCGAGCTCGAGCTCCCGGCGTCGAAACAACCTCGCCTTGGCAGCCGCATAGGCGGTCATGCTGCCGTGATAGTCGAGATGATCGCGACTCAGATTGGTGAACACGGCGGCTCTCACCCGGCAGGCCGCGAGACGCCCCTGCTCCAGGGCATGGGAGGAGACCTCCATCGCCACCCGCGCCACGCCCTGGCGGGCGAGCTCGGCGAGCGAGGCCTGGAGCGCCAGCGGCCCCGGCGTCGTAAGGCCAGTATCCGCCAGCTCGCCGGGACGCCCATGACCCAGGGTGCCGATCACCGCGGCATCGACACCGAGCGCCTGGCTCAGCTCGGCCAGATAGTGGGTCACCGAACTCTTGCCATTGGTACCGGTGACACCGATCAGCTCCAGGTCGTCGGGCACGCCGTAGAGCAGGCGACCGAGCTCGCCCAGCCGCTCACGCAGCCCGGCAAGCGCCACCACCCGGGCATCATCGGGGCAGTCACGGCCGTCTCCGGTGTGGCAGAGCACCCGTACCGCGCCGTCGGCGAGCGCCCTGTCGATATAGTCGCGCCCATCCACCAGCACTCCGGGTACCGCAACGAACACATCGCCCGCCGCCACCCGCCGGCTGTCGGTCTGCAGTCGGGTCTCCCCCTCTGGGACACCGTCCAGCCCGCAACCGGGCCAGAGCCGCGCCAGGGTAGCGTCGAGGTGGGACATGGCGATCATCATGGCAGGACTCGCTTCAGACAGGGGTTGGCAGGAGAGGCATGCTATTCGGCCTCCTCGAAGTCACGCCGGTCGGGGGGCACATCGAGCAGCCGCAGCGCACTACCGGCGACACGTGAGAATACCGGTGCGGCCACCGCGCCGCCGTAGTAGGAATCACCGCGTGGGTGGTCGATCATCACCACCGTCACGATACGGGGATCGCTGACCGGGGCGATGCCCACGAAGAAGCCACGATAGGCGTTCTCCTGATAACCGCCGGCGCCGGTCTTGCGCACGGTGCCCGTCTTGCCGGCGACCCGATACCCCGGCACCTCGGCTCGGCGTGCCCCGGTATCCGGCTCGACAACCCTGTCCATCATCTCCAGTACCCGGCGCGCCACCACGGGGGAGATGACCTGCTCACCCGCCACCGGCTCATCCAGGCGCAGCAGCGAGGGCTGCAGCAGGCGCCCCTCGTTGGCGATGGCGGTGAAGGCACTGGCCAGCTGAAGCGGCGTGACCGAGAGGCCATAGCCATAGGAGAGTGCCGCCCACTGGCTGCTCGACCAGCGCACCGGCGCCGGTACCTCGCCGGTGGCCTCGCCGGGGAAGCCGGTACCCGGCGGCTGGCCGAAGCCCAGACGACGGTAGAGCTGGGGGATGACCGGTTCATCGTAGCGAAGCGCCAGCTTGGACATGCCGACATTGGAGGACTTCTCCAGAATGCCCGCCAGGTCGAGTTCCTTGTAGTTACGGATATCGCGAATGGTAAAGCGGTCGATGCGCATCCACCCCGGGGTGGTATCCACCACCGTGTCGGGCGACAGACCACCGGCATCGAGCATTGCCGCCAGCGCCAGGGGCTTGACCACCGAGCCGGGCTCATAGGGGTCGACAAGGGCGCGATTGCGCAGCCCCTGGGGGTCGAGCCCGGCGCGATTGTTGGGGTTGTAGGAGGGTTGATTGGCCATGGCCAGCACCTCGCCGGTGCGGGCGTCAAGCATCACCACCACGCCACCGTCGGCGTCGTTTTCCGCCACCGCGGCCTTGAGCTCGCGATAGGCCATGTACTGCAGGCGCTGGTCGATGGCGAGCGTCAGCTCGCCACCGGGCTTGGCCTCGCGCAGCACTTCGAGGTCACGCACCAGGCGGCCGCGGCGATCCTTGAGCACCCGGCGCAGCCCCGGCGTTCCCGCCAGGTAGGGCTGATAGGCGAGCTCCAGCCCCTCCTGCCCCTTGTCGTCGACGTTGGTCACGCCAAGCAGCTGGGCGGCCACCTCGCCGGCCGGGTAGTACCGCTTGTATTCGTCCTGACGATAGACACCGGGCACCCGCAGATCGAGAACCCGCTGGGCCGCTTCGGGGGTCATCTGGCGGCGCAGATACATGAACTCACGCTCGGAATAGCGTGCCAGACGCTCGTTGAGGGCCTCGAGGTCCACGCCCAGCGCCGATGCCAGCTGGACGCGCTGAATCGGGTCGTCGGGCACATCCTGGGGATTGGCCCACAGGGTGACCACCGGCGTTGAGATGGCCAGTGGCTCGCCGTGGCGATCGGCAATCATGCCACGGTGGGCGGGAAGCGAGTCGGTACGCAGCGTGCGTGCGTCACCCTGCCCCTGCAGAAAGGGCCGGTCGAGCACATGGAGGACTGCCACGCGCCCCACCAACAGCCCCAGCCCGACCAGCACCAGCCCCAGGATCACCCCATAGCGCAGCCGGCCCATGGGTGCACCGGGCGGCGGGCGACGCGGCGATACACCGCTGCGTACCTCGGTGCTCATGGCTGGATCACCTCCACCTCTTCCACCCCGGGCAGGCGCATCTCGAGACGCTCCACGGCGAGATGCTCGATGCGCGCCGGCGACGACCAGGCACTCTCCTCGAGCAGAAGCTGTCCCCACTCGGTCTGCAGCTGCTGCTGCTCACGCTCGAGTTGCTGCAGGGCGGCGTACTGCTCACGGGTCAGGTGGCTGACCGCGATGACGGCCATGGCACTCCCAAGGCAGGCGATCAGCAGCACCAGTAACAGCAGTGCACGCAGATTCAAGCGCAGCGCCGAGGGCCAGGCGAGACGAGCGGTAATGGACCTTCCCTGTGTCATGCCGACTCCCTCAGTAGCGTTTGCGCGCCACTCGCATCACCGCACTGCGCGCGCGGGGGTTCTCCTTGACCTCCGCCTCGCCGGGCCGCCGAGCCTTGCCCAGAGCTTCGAGACGGCGCTCCAGCTGGTCATCGCGAATCGGCATGCCCCGCGGCAGGTGGGTATCGCCACGCACATGATGGCGAATGAAGCGCTTGACCCGGCGGTCCTCCAGGGAGTGGAAGCTGATGACCACCAGATGCCCGCCCGGCGCCAGTGCCTCGAGGGCGGCCTCCAGGGCCGCATCGAGCTGGTCGAGCTCACCGTTGACCTGGATACGCAGGGCCTGGAAGACCCGCGTCGCGGGGTGCTTGTGCTTCTCCCAGGCGGGGTGCGCGGCCTTGACCACCTCGGCCAGGTCGGCGGTGCGCTCGAAGGGTCGCTCGCCGCGACGCTCGAGAATCGCCCTGGCCAGGCGCCGGGCGTAACGCTCCTCGCCGTACTCCTTGAAGACCCGGGAGAGCTCGGCCTCGCCGACCCGTGCGATAAACGCCGCCGCGCTCTCGCCCCGGGTGGGGTCCATGCGCATATCCAGGGGGCCATCACGCAGGAAGCTGAAACCGCGCTCGGGGTCATCGAGCTGGGGTGACGAGACGCCGATATCGAGCAGCACGCCGGACAGGCGGCCATGCAGCTCATGGCCACGGGCCACCTCGGCGAGACGGGCGAACTCGGCCCGCTCGATGGTGAAGCGGGGATCATCGATGGTGCCGGCTTCGGCAATCGCCTGGGGGTCACGATCGATGGCCAGCAGTCTGCCCCGGGGGGCGAGGCGTGCAAGGATCTCTCGCGAGTGACCACCGCGACCGAAGGTGCCGTCGAGATAGACGCCTTCGGAATCGTGGATCAGGGCATCGACCGCTCCGTCGAGCAGGACGCTGGCGTGTCGAAATCCCCGCGGGGGTGTGTCAGGGGCTGACTGCATGCGCTTCTCGATCCACGGTAAAGCGACGGAGGGCTCCGTCGCCGGACTGAAAATGGTCACCTTCTTGAAACAGGGGGGAGCCGGCCGATAAGCCGGGTTCTGTCGTGGACAGCCATTCATCTAGGGGCCGCGTCACCACGGCCCTCGAGCAACCTACCCGAACCCGACGCGGGCCACGCCAGCGGGTTCCTATTTGGTCTTGCTCCGAGTGGGGTTTACCGTGCCACGCACTGTTGCCAGGCGCGCGGTGCGCTCTTACCGCACCCTTTCACCCTTGCCGGCCTCCCGAAGGAGACGTAGGCGGTCTGCTCTCTGCTGCACTTTCCGTCGGCTCACGCCGCCCAGGCGTTACCTGGCACTCTGCCCTATGGAGCCCGGACTTTTCTCCCCCGGATCACTCCGGCGGCGACTGTCTGGCCGACTCCCGCGGCAAGGATACCAGCGCCCCGGCACCCCCTCAACAAAAGTGACACCAAGACGCCTTCCAACGAATGCTGGGGGAGAGGACAGGCCAGGCTCAATCGTCATCCTTCAACGCCTGGGCGCGGGCATACCAGGCCTTGCGGGCACCACCAAGAAGCCGGGACGCCACTCCCGCGGCCTGCTTGACGCCAGCCCCCTCGGCCAGCAGCGCCGCCAGCAGCGTCTCGCCCTCCACTTCGCCACCCACTCCCTTCTCGCGGGGCGGCGCACCGGCCACCATCACCACAAACTCGCCACGCGCCTGGTTCGGGTCATCCTCCATGCGCGCGGCGAGCTCGAGGGCGCTTCCCTCCAGGAAGGTCTCGAAGGTCTTGGTCAACTCCCGGCCCACGACCAGATGGCGCTCACCGAGGGTCGCACCGATATCCGCCAGGGTATCGCGGATACGATGAGGCGACTCATAGAACACCAGCGTCTCGGTACGCCCCGCCAGCTCCTCGAGCTGAGCACGGCGGGCACCGCTCTTGGCCGGCAGAAAGCCGTGGAAGGTGAAGCGGTCGGTGGGCAGGCCGGCAACCGAGAGCGCCGTCACCAGCGCGCAGGCTCCCGGGATCGGCACGATGCGCCGCCCCCGGGCACGCAGTTCGCGCACCAACACGAAGCCGGGATCACTAATCAGCGGTGTGCCGGCATCAGAAACCAGGGCAATCGACTCGCCCGCGGCCAGGTGGGCGTCGATCCGGTCGACGCGTGCCGCCTCGTTGTGTTCATGGAGCGACAGCATGGGTACCCGCACCCCCAGATGACGCAACAGACGAGCGGTGTGGCGGGTATCCTCGGCAGCCACCATGGTTACCTCGGCCAACACGGCCGCGGCCCGCGGGCTCAGGTCCTGCAAATTCCCAATTGGCGTGGCGACCACGTACAATGCAGCTGAGTTCGATTCTGACACGTCGCCTCCTGGGCGGGCTCCCGATACGACGGATGGATAAAGGAAGGATTCATGCTCAAAGTGACACGCGGCCTGCTGGCCACTGCGCTTCTCGCGCTGCTGCTGGCCGGCTGCGCCTACCAGCCGGGCATCGTCGAACGCGCCCTCGATGACGACCCCGCCACGCTACTCGAACAGGCTCAACAACAGGAGCCGGCCGAGGCGGCCCGCACTCGACTGGACGCGGCGGATATCCTAGCACGCCAGGGCCAGCGCACCCAGGCACTCGAGGTCGCCCGTCAGATTGATCGATCGCAACTTGCCGGCGACCCTCTGGCGCGCTGGGCGCTCCTGCTGGCCGATCTCGGCGAGAGCGAGGGCGACCCCGAGGCCGTGATCCAGGCCACCCAGGATCTCGACGACCTGGCCCTCAACCGCAGCCAGACGCTGGCCCTGCGCGAGCAGCGTGGCCTGGCCCTGCTCGAGCGGGACAACCCCTTCGCCGCAGCCAGGGCCCTGCTGCTGGTACAGGCCGAGTCCGACGACGAGGCACTCAACGACCCCATCTGGCGAGCCCTGGGTGGCGTCGAGCAGCGGCGACTGGCCCAGCTCGGCGAGCTCCAGGGCGCCTTGACCCGCGGCTGGGTGGAACTGGTCGAGACGGTACGCAGTGGCGATGGCAATATCGACCGCCTCTTCCTTCGCCTGGACGAGTGGCGCAGCCGTCACCAGCGCCATCCGGCGGCACGACGCCTGCCGGCGGATCTCATCGCCCTGCGCGAGCTGCGCGGCCAGGAGGTGCAGCATATTGCCGTGCTGCTGCCCGAATCCGGCGCCCTGTCGCGTATCGCCACGGCGATCGGCGAAGGCATCCGCACCCGGCATCGCCTTTCTGACGACAATATCCGCCTCAGCTTTATCGACAGCGCCTCCGGCAGTCTCGAATCGCTCTATCGAGAGGCCCAGAATCGCGGTGCCCAGGTGGTCATCGGCCCGCTCGACAAGGATCGGGTGAGCGAGCTTGAGCGCCGCAACCGGGTGCCACTCCCCACCCTGGCCCTCAACTACGGCAGGAGTGCCACTAACGCCGCCGAAGGACTCTTCCAGTATGGCCTGTCCGCCGAGGGTGAGGCCAAGCAGGTCGCTCGGCGCGCCTGGGACGACGGGCACCGTCGCGCGGCCCTGCTGGTCCCGGACAACGACTGGGGTCAGCGGGTCGGCGAGGCCTTCTGGGATGAGTGGCGCGCTCAGGGTGGCAAGGTCACCAAGGCGGTTCGCTACAACCCCGGCGCCTCAGCCACCGAGAGCACTCGTCGCACCATCGCCGAAAGCCGTCCCGATCTCCTGTTCATGCTGGCACTGCCCGACTACGCTCGCCAGGTCCCCCCGACCCTCGACTACTATGGCGCCAACAAGCTGCCGGTCTACGCCACCTCGCATCTGTTCAGCGGGCAGCTCAATCCACGCCTCGATGGCGACCTGAACGACGTCATGTTCCTGGATATCCCCTGGCAGATCCCCGATGCCGCGGCGGGCGGCGAGGACGCCCTACCCTTCACCGCAAGCTATCGCAGCCTGCGCGAGGAGGCGGACCCCAACCTGTTCCGCCTGAACGCCATGGGAGTCGACGCCTTCGAGCTGGCACGCCGGCTCCCCCAGTTCCAGCTGGTCTCGAACAGCGAACTGTTTGGAGCGACCGGCAGCCTGCGCGCCGGGCAAGATGGACGCATTCAGCGCACGCTGCCCTGGGCACGCTTCATCGATGGCGTCCCGCAACCGGTATTGAGCCCAGGGGCTTTCGGCGATGAGCGGACCCCGTGACGCCAGGGCCCGCGGCGAGGCGGTCGAACGCCTCGTCGCGGCCTGGCTGACCGACCGTGGCCTCCAGCCGGTGGCCGCCAACCAGCACGCCAAGGGAGGCGAGCTGGACCTGGTGATGCGTGATGGCGAAACCCTGGTCTTCGTCGAGGTGCGCCATCGTGCCGATAGCCGCCATAGCCACCCCCTCGAGACCATCACGCTCACCAAGCAGCGCCGCCTGATAAGGGCGGCACGTTTTTATCTACAGAACAACCGGCTATCATGTCCCTGCCGCTTCGATGTGGTGGCCGTCACCGGCCTGCCACCCGAACTCGACATACAGTGGGTGGTCAATGCCTTCGACGCCTACTAACCCGCCACAGGAACCTGACTCAGCATGGATTTCCAGCAGCGCATTCTCGATCACTTCAACGCCAGCATCGATACCAAGACCTATGCCAGCGAAGTGCTGCCGCCCTTTATCGAGGTCGCCAGTCAGATGATGGTCCAGTGTCTGGTCAGCGAGGGCAAGGTCCTGGCCTGCGGCAATGGCGGTAGCGCCGGCGACAGTCAGCACTTCTCGTCGGAACTGCTCAATCGCTTCGAGCGGGAGCGCCCCAGCCTCCCCGCCCTGGCCCTGACCACCGACACCTCGACCCTGACCTCCATCGCCAACGACTACAGCTACAACGAGGTGTTCTCCAAGCAGGTGCGTGCCCTTGGCCAGCCTGGCGACGTTCTGCTGGCGATCTCCACCAGCGGCAACTCGGCCAACGTCATTCAGGCCATTCAGGCCGCCCACGACCGTGACATGACGGTGGTGGCACTCACCGGTCGCGATGGTGGCAACATGGCCTCGCTGCTCGGCCAGGACGACTGCGAGATCCGCGTCCCGGCGACCTCCACCGCACGGATTCAGGAGGTCCACCTGCTGGTGATCCACTGCCTCTGCGACCTGATCGACGAACAACTCTTTGGAGCAAGCGAATGATGAAACGCCCCACCCTGCTCGGCACCCTGCTGCTGATCACCTCTCTGGGCCTCGCCGGCTGTACCACCGTGACCAGCGTGACCCATCAGGGCACCATCGAGGAGAATTACGGCAAGCGTACCACCGGCGACCAGATCGAAGACCAGAGCATCGAGACCAAGATCACCCATAACCTTGGCCATACCGACGCCCGCCTGGGTGACGCGCGAATCAATGTCGACAGCTATGCGGGGCTGGTGCTGCTCACCGGCCAGGTGCCCAGCGAGGAACTCAAGGAGAAGGCCGGTGAGGTGGCGAGCCGGGTACGCAATGTTCGCAATGTCCATAACGAGCTGAGCATCGCCGGCAACCTGCCCGCCAGTCAGCGGCTTTCGGACACCTGGCTCAACACCCGCATCCGCACCCACCTGGCCGCGAACCAGGCGATCGACTCGAGCCGCATCCGGGTAGTCACCGAGAATGCCAGCGTCTATCTGATGGGCATCGTGACCCGCGCCGAGGCCGAGCGCATCGTCCAGGCGGTCTCGCAGCTGGGTGGCATGCAGCGCATCGTCAAGGTCTTCGACTATCTCGACTGAACCGGCTCGACTGAACCGGCTCGACTGTTCGCTGCAAGCGCAAGACGGCAGGCCTCAGGGCCTGCCGTCTCGCATGAACCATCATCACCCCGGTACGAGAACTACTTGATCACTCGCAACGACGGTTTGCCCTTGGGCGGCCGCCGAGAGCCCTCGCCCTGAGAGCCCTCACCCTTCTCTTCCGACGCCTCCTTCTCCTGCGAGGTATCGGTGTCACGCTCGACCTCCGCCAGCGTCGGCGGCTCGTCCTCGGTCGCCTCGGCCGGCTGGGGCATCACCGGCTCATGGCCGAAGACCATGCCGACACCATTCTCGCGACCATAGATGGCCACCAGGGCATCACTCGGCACCATCACCCGCATGGGATGACCACCGAAGCGCGCCTCGAAACTGATCGCGTCATTCTCCATCGCGAGCTCACGAACGGCGTTTGGCGACAGGTTGAGAACGATCTGGCCATTCTGTACGAACTGTCGCGGCACCTCCACCTGGGGATGCTCGGCATCGACCACGATATGGGGCGTGAGGTCATGGTCCAGCAGCCACTCGAAGAGGGCTCTGGCCAGGTAGGGGCGACTGGATAGGCTGGGACGACTGGAGTCCATCGCCTCTCCCTCCTGCGTTGGCCGGCTGCCCGAAGGCGACCGGGAAAAGTGTATCAGCTGCGAATCTCGCGCTCGCGCTCGCTCAGTGACGCCTTGAAGCCGTCTCGCTCGAAGACTCGCTCTATGTAGTCGAGCAGGGGGGCTACCTGTTTCTCGGGCAGTTCGATGCCCAGGGCGGGCAGACGCCACAGGATCGGCGCCAGGCAGCAGTCCACCAGGGTGAACTCTTCGCTCATGAAGAACGCCATATCCTCGAAGATGGGCGAGATACCGACGAGGCTCTCACGCAGCTCCTTGCGCGCCTTGTCCGCCTCCTTCTTGCTCCCCTGCTCGATCTGCTCCACCAGCGGGCACCACTCGCGCTCGATGCGGTGCATCCAGAGGCGACTCTGGGCACGCGCCACCGGATAGACCGGCAGCAGCGGAGGGTGTGGGAAGCGCTCGTCCAGGTACTCCATCATCACCTTGGACTCGTACAGCACGAGATCGCGATCCAGCAGGGTCGGCACGCTGTTGTAGGGGTTGAGATCGGCGAGATCCTCGGGGGGCTGGTCCGGGTTGACCTCCACGATGTCTACCGCAACACCCTTCTCGGCGAGCACGATACGCACCCGATGACTGAAATGATCGGAGCCACCGGAATAGAAGATCATCGACGACCGCTTGGCCACTACACCCATGAAACAATCCTCGCATCAAATCGAATAACCATGATAACACGCGGGCCTCGCTCCGCGGGGAAGCGATTGACGCGACACATACGCCACGGGGGCGCATGGCCGTCGGCCATGCGCCCCCGTCAGCCTGCAACCCGGCGGTCAGTGGATATCGCGCCAGTACTCGCGCTTGAGCAGGTAGGCGATGACACCGAAGATGAAGATAAAGATCAGCACCTTCGGGGCCAGAGCCTGGGCCTGCAGCTTGGATGGCTCACCCACATAGGCCAGGAAGTTGGTCAGATCGTAGACCGCCTCCTCGAACTCATCCGGCTCCAGCTCGCCCGGCTGAGTCACCTGCAGCACATTACAGGACTGGTACTTGCCGGTCAGCGGATCAAGCTCGGCCCCCTCCACCGGACGATCGGTCTCGGAGCACACCATCTCCTGCACGCCCTGCAGAGGCTCAAGCACGTTGGGCATGGCCACCATGTCGAACACGGCATTGTTCACCCCGGTACCGGTGCTCGGGTCCTTGTAGAACGAGAGCAGGTAGGAGTAGATCCAGTCGGTGCCGCGCAGCCGTGACTCGAGGGTCAGGTCGGGCGGCGGCGCCCCGAACCAGGCCTCGGCATCGTCCTTGTTCATGGCGATATGCATCTGGTCATTGAAGGCCAGATCCGAGGAGAAGATCAGGTTCTCCTCGACCAGGTCCTGGGGCATCCCCAGGTCATCGGCGGCACGGGCAAAGCGCTGGTGCTCCAGGGAGTGACACCCCATGCAGTAGTTGGTGTAGAGCTGCATGCCTCGCTGCAACGACGCCTTGTCATCGAGGTCGGGCGTCATGGAGTACGGGACGCTCGCGCCTTCGGCGGCCATGGCCGTGAGGGGCACCAGCGCGAAGAGCAGTGCGAACAGTTGCTTTTTCATTAGCCAGTCACCCTCTCCGGAACGGGTTTGGTCTTCTCCAGCCGGGTATAGAACGGCATCAACAGGAAGAAGGCGAAATAGACGGCGGTACACACCTGAGCGAGCACGGTGCGGCCATCGGTGGCCGGCAGTACGCCCAGGACCCCCAGGATGACAAAGCTGATCGCGAACAGCACCAGCATCCCCTTGGACATCCAGCCCTTGTAGCGCATGGAGCGCACCGGACTGCGGTCCAGCCACGGCAGCACGAAGAGCACCGCGATGGCCGCCCCCATGAAGATCACGCCGAGGAACTTGGCATCGAGCCCGAACAGCGAGAAGGTAATCGCGCGCAGAATCGCGTAGAAGGGCGTGAAGTACCACACCGGGGCGATATGGTCCGGCGTCTTCAGCGGGTTGGCCGGCTCGAAGTTGGGCTTCTCGAGGAAGTAGCCACCGCCTTCGGGGAAGTAGAAGATCACCACCGCGAAGACGAACAGGAAGACGGCCACGCCGACGATATCCTTCACCGTGTAGTACGGGTGGAAGGGAATGCCATCCAGCGGCTTGCCGGTCTCGTCCTTCTTCTTCTTGATGTCGATGCCATCCGGGTTGTTGGAACCAACCTCGTGCAGGGCGATGATATGCAGGACCACCAGCGCCAGGATCACGATGGGCAGCGCCACCACGTGGAGGGCAAAGAAACGGTTGAGCGTGATGCCGGAGATCAGGAAGTCACCACGAATCCACTGGGTCAGGTCGGGGCCGATGACCGGAATCGCGGAGAACAGCGAGATGATCACCTGGGCGCCCCAGTAGGACATCTGGCCCCAGGGCAGCAGATACCCCATGAAGGCCTCGGCCATCAGCGCCAGATAGATCGCCATGCCAAAGATCCACACCAGCTCGCGGGGCGCCTTGTAGGAGCCGTAGAGCAGGCCGCGGAACATGTGCAGATACACCACCACGAAGAAGGCCGTGGCGCCGGTGGAGTGCAGGTAGCGGATCAACCACCCCCACTCGACATCGCGCATGATGTACTCGACCGAGGCGAAGGCGCCCTCGGCGGAGGGGTTGTAGCTCATGGTCAGCCAGATCCCGGTCAGAATCTGATTGACCAGCACCAGCAGGGCCAGCGAGCCGAAGAAGTACCAGAAGTTGAAGTTCTTGGGGGCGTAATACTTGGACAGGTGCTCCTGCCACATCTGCGTCGCGGGGAAACGCTCATCCACCCAGCGCATCAAGCCCTTTTCCGCCATCGGCTTGTTCGGGTTACCCATCAGGCAGTCTCCTCATCTTCGCCGACGATGATGATCTCGTCGGACTCGAAGCGGTAAGGCGGCACCTCCAGGTTGGTGGGCGCCGGCACCCCGCGGAATACACGGCCCGCCAGATCGAAGCGCGAGCCATGGCAGGGGCAGAAGAAACCACCCGGCCAGTCGCTGGTACCCACATCGTCCGCATCGGGTTCGGGTCGAAACAACGGTGAGCAGCCCAGATGTGTACAGATGCCGATCAGGACCCCGATCTCGGGCTTGATGGAGCGCAGGGGGCCATCGATATAGGCCGGCTGCTGCGGCACGTCTGATGTGGGATCGGTAAGCCGCGAGCCGTCGACGGACTCGATGCGCTCGATCATCTCCGGGGTGCGATTGACGATCCACACCGGCTTTCCACGCCACTCCACGGTCATGCGCTGACCGGGCTCAAGCTTGAATATATCCGCCTGAACCGGCGCACCCGCCGCTCTCGCCCTGGCACTCGGCTGCCAGGAAGCCACAAAGGGGACCGCAACCCCGACGGCACCAACCCCACCTACAACGGTGGTAGCACCCACGAGGAAACGGCGCCGACCCTTGTTCACGCCGCTATCTGCCATTTCAAGGTTTCTCCCATCAGCTTACCCGTTGACCCATCACGGGCATCATCCCCGCGACCACGGACATCAAATGCGGTACATGTTAAGAAATCGCGCCGCCGCACACAAGGAAAAGGACCCTGACCAGGACGGCTTGATGCACACAAATCGTTGACGCAGAACAAGAAACGCCCGGGTTGATAACCCGGGCGTCGCATGCTCCATGGCGGCTGGTGATCAGCGCTTGGAGAACTGCGGACGACGGCGCGCCTTGCGCAGACCGATCTTCTTACGCTCGACCTCACGCGCGTCACGGGTCACATAGCCCGCCTGACGCAGCGGCGCACGGAAGTCTTCGTTGTAGGCCATCAGGGCACGGGTGATGCCGTGACGGATCGCGCCGGCCTGGGCGGAGCCACCGCCGCCCTTGACGGTGACGTAGACGTCGAACTGTCCAAGGGTCTCGGTCAGCTCGAGGGGCTGGCGAACGACCATGCGGCCGGTGACGCGGCCGAAGTACTGGTCCAGCTCACGGCTGTTGACGGTGATCTTGCCGGTGCCCGGCTTCATGAAAACGCGGGCGGTAGAGGTCTTGCGGCGCCCGGTACCGTAGTATTGCTGTGTCATGGCGAAGATTCCCTCAGATGTTCAGTTCTTGCGGCTGCTGGGCGGCGTGCGGATGTTCGGCACCGGCGTAGACCTTGAGCTTGGTGTACATGGCGCGACCCAGGGGACCCTTGGGCAGCATGCCCTTCACGGCGCTCTCGATGATACGCTCGGGAGCGTGATCAAGCATCTTGTCGAAGGTCATGGAGCGCAGGCCACCGGGGTAGCCGGTGTGACGATAATAGGTCTTGGCCTTGGCCTTGTTGCCGGTCACCTTCACCTTCTCGGCGTTGATCACGACGATATAGTCGCCGCCATCCACGTGGGGGGTGTATTCCGGCTTGTGCTTGCCGCGCAGGCGACGAGCGATCTCGGTGGCCAGTCGGCCGAGCGTCTTGTCCGCGGCGTCGACGACGTACCAGTCGCGCTCGACGGACTGCGGTTTGGCAGTGAACGTCTTCATGAAATCTCACCAATCAAGTGTATTGGGTTCTGCCACCGGATGACCGGCATGGAACCATCCCTATTCTTCTTGGTTGGCCTCGACGCGCGAGACCAACGAGCAGAGCGCGCGAAGTCTACATGAACTCGCCCCTTCCATGCAATGCCAGCTTCCGGGCGAAGGCCGGGTCAGGGCTTGTGGGCTAGCGCCAGGTAGTCGTGGGACTGCATCTCCTGCAGGCGAGAGAGGGTCCGCTTGAATTCGAACTCTAGACGGCCGTCGCCATAGAGCGACTCGGCAGGCACCTCGGCGGACATCAACAGCTTGACCCCGCGGTCATAGAACTCGTCAACCATATTGATGAAGCGCCGCGCCTGATCATCGGACTTCCCATCCATGCGCGGCACGTTGGAGACCAGCACGGAGTGAAACTCCCGCGCCAGCTCGATGTAATCGTTCTGGCTGCGGGGCCCATCACAGAGCGCGCGAAACTCGAACCACACCACATCATCATGGAGTCGGCGTGCGTGCAGCACCCGATGATTGACCTCCAGCGGCACATCGGCCTCGCCCTCCTGGCCGGCAATCTCGCGAAAGCTGCGCGCAAGCTCGACCTCGGCGGCATCATCGAGCGGCGAATGAAATATCTCGGCACGCTCGAGCGCCCGCAGCCGATAGTCGATGCCAGAGTCGACATTGACCACCTCGCAGTGCCGCTCCAGCAGGTCGATGGCGGGCAGGAAGCGTGCACGCTGCAGCCCCTCCCTGTAGAGCTCGCCGGGCACGATATTGGACGTTGCCACCAGCACCACGCCACGCTCGAACAGCGCCTCGAGCAGATTGGCGAGGATCATCGCATCGGTGATGTCCTTGACGAAGAACTCATCGAAGCAGATCACCCTGGCCTCGGCCGCGAACTTGGCGGCAATCAGGCGCAGGGGGTTCTTCTCGCCCTTGTAGTGCTCGAGCTCGTTGTGCACCCGCTGCATGAAGCGGTGGAAGTGGGTGCGCATCTTCTCGGGAAAAGGCAGGGACTCGTAGAAGGCATCCACCAGATAGGTCTTGCCACGCCCCACGCCTCCCCAGAAGTAGAGGCCGCGAATCGCCGGCAGGTCCGGCGCGACGGGCTCACTACGCGCCCGCCTGCCGAACAGCCCCGCCACGCGCGAGGCCAGCCCACCGCCCGATGGGGCGGCACGGGAAGGTGCCTGGGGCGAGCGCAACAGATCATCATAGAGACGCTGCAGATGCTCCACGGCCTGAGCCTGGGCGGCATCATACTGGAAGTCGTCGCGTTCCAGATCAGCACGATAGCGGGCCATGGGTGTCGGGCGAGTGTCTCGATTGGCAGCATGCATGGGGACGAAAACGGCCTGTTTCGGCTTCGACAGGAGGCATATTATACGCGCCTGAACAACGAAACGCATCGCTGGCGCCAGCGCGCGTTGACCCATCGCCTAGGCTCGACCCTATAATAGTGCGCGTCGGGGCCCACGCCCCACCATCGGATCCGCTCGCCGTAACGTCGGCCGCAGGATCGTTCACCGCCGCAGGGAGACCGACGTGGACGAGAGCAACATCAACTGGATTCTGGCCATTGCCTGCCTGCTGGCCGGCATCGGCCTGGGGGCACTGGGATACCACCTGCTCAATTCCGGCGCCGACGGCATGCAGCGTCTGCGCCAGCGCCTGGCCGAACGCGACAGGGAGCTTTCGGCCCTGCGCGACGGCATGGACGAACACTTCGACGAGGTCGGCCGGCTGACGGAGACGCTACGCCAGAATGGCGAGGCGCTGGCCGCGCGCCTCGCCACGGACGCCGACACCCTCGGTGCACGCTCTCGGCCGGCCCGTGGCCTGACCATGGGTGAAGCCGCAACCGCTGCCGATGAAGGAAGCGACAACTCTCCCCCAGCGCCGCGTGACTACGCCGACGGCTCCGGTGGCACCCTCTCCGAGGACTTCGGTCTCAAGGAGGCCGATAGCCAGGATGGCGAGAAGCTCGACGCTCCCCGTTACTGAGCCGGCCGACGCCTGCCACTACAGCCACTATCGACGCCTACCACTACATGTCATGTCACTACCGACGCGATGCCCCGCTTCATGAGCGGGGCGTTCGCTTTCGAGGCTACGCCGGGTTGTCGATATCCACGAAGCGGTGCTCGAGACTGAACTCCTCGGCCAACCACCCCCCCAGTGCTCGAACGCCATCTCGCTCGGTCGCATGATGCCCCGCACAGAGGTAGTGGATGCCCAGCTCCCGCGCCAGGTGGGTGGTGCGCTCGGAGATCTCGCCGGAGATGAAGGCATCGGCCCCCGCCTCCCAGGCCGCCGTGATCATGTCCTGAGCCCCGCCGGTACACCAGGCCACGCGGCGAATCTCGCCGGCATGCGGCGCCTCCACCAGCAGCGCCTCGCGCCCCAGGCGCTCGCCCACATGAGCGCTGAGTGCCTGGGCATTCATGCCCGCCGGAGGCGTCCCCAGCCACAGCAGCCCCTCCCCCATCGCGCCGTCGGCGCACCCTTCCGCCGTAAAGCCCAGCCGCCGCCCCAGTTCGGCGTTGTTACCGAGCTCGGGGTGAGCATCCAGCGGCAGGTGATAGGCCAGCAGGTTGATATCGTGGGTCAGCAGGGTCTGCAGGCGCCGACGCTTCATGCCGGTAACCGCCACTGGCTCGTTCTTCCAGAAGTAGCCATGGTGCACCAGCACCAGATCGGCTCCCCAGGCGACCGCCTCGTCGAGCAGCGCTTGGCTGGCGGTGACGCCACTGAGCACTTTCACGACCTCCCCTCGCCCCTCCACCTGCAGGCCATTGACGGTGTAGTCTTTGAAGCGGCTGGCCTGCAGCCTGCTATCGCAGGCGGCTACCAGGGCATCGCGATGAGCCATCGTCTCCTCCGGACGCTGTGGAATGAAGGTGTTACCATGCGTCGATTGTAACCGTCGCCGCCCCGCTTCGGCGAACGCTCTGACGAGGACCGCGCCCCGCATGCCCTACCGATCGCCGCGCCATCACCTACGCTCGCTTATGCCCTACCTGCTTCCCGTTCTGATCGGGCTCCTGCTTGCCGTGGCACTGCTCAACGCCTTCCCGCAACTGTCGGGACGCCATGGCAGTGAGGCCCCGGTGGTTACGCCCTCCCCTGCTCCCCGCGAGCCGCTGGCGGTATCACCCGAGGCAACGGCGCCCCGCGCCCCCATCGAGCGTCCGGCACCGGAACTGCGCCAGGCGCCACCGCTCTCCCGCGAGCAGGGACCGGCAAGCTACGCCGCAGCGGTCGAGCGCGCCGCCCCCGCCGTGGTCAACATCTACTCCTCCCGGGTCGTCGAGCGCGACCAGCACCCGCTGATGTCGGACCCCTTCTTCCGCCAGTTCTTCGGCGACGACATGCCGGCCCGCCAGCGCATGCTCTCGAGCCTGGGCTCGGGTGTGATCGTCAGCGAGCAGGGCTACGTGCTGACCAACCATCACGTCATCGGTGGCGCCGACCAGATCCAGGTCGCGCTGCGTGACGGCCGCGAGACACTGGCCGAGGTGATCGGCACCGATCCGGAAAGCGACCTTGCCGTGCTGCGTATCGAGCTTGACGATCTGCCGGTCATCGAACTGGCCGACTCCACGGAGGTGGCCATCGGCGATGTGGCCCTGGCCATCGGCAACCCCTTCGGGGTCGGCCAGACGGTCACCATGGGCATCATCAGCGCCACCGGGCGGAGCCACCTGGGACTGAACGCCTATGAGGACTTTATCCAGACCGATGCCGCCATCAATCCGGGCAACTCCGGGGGGGCACTGATCAGCCCCGATGGCGCCATGGTCGGCATCAATACCGCCATCTTTTCACGCTCCGGCGGCTCCCAGGGCATCGGCTTCGCGATCCCTGCCAACCTGGCACGCAACATCCTCGAGGAGCTGGTCACCCAGGGGCGGGTGATTCGAGGCTGGCTGGGGGTCGAGGCCCAGGAGCTCAATCCGGAGCTGGCCGCCTCCTTCGGCCTCAAGGCACCACGTGGCGTGATCATCGCCGGGGTCGTACCCGACGGCCCCGCCGACCAGGCCGGCCTGCGCCCCGGTGATGTGCTGCTCTCCATCGATGGCCGAGCGATCCTCGACGCGCGGGAAACGATGGCCGATATCGCCGCCGTGGAGCCCGGCGACAGCCTGCCGCTCAGCGTGGTGCGCGGCGGCGAGAAGCTGGCGCTGACGGTCGAGGTGGGTGAGCGCCCTCCCCCCGAGCTCCAGCAGCCCGAATAGCCCCAGCCCGGCATGTAAAACGCGAAGGGCCCCACCTTGCGGCGGGGCCCTTCGCGTGTCTCGACTCTTCGCGTGTCTCGACCCAGCGGCTCACGTCCTGATGCGATACTCGGCGCTGCGCGCATGCGCGGTCAGCGATTCGCCGCGAGCCAGCACCGAGGCGACCCTGCCGAGGGTCGAGGCGCCTTCGGCCGAGCAGTGGATGATCGATGAGCGTTTCTGGAAGTCATAGACGCCCAGTGGCGACGAGAAGCGTGCCGTCCCCGAGGTGGGAAGCACGTGATTGGGCCCGGCGCAGTAGTCGCCCAGCGCCTCGGCGGTATAGCGCCCCATGAAGATGGCACCGGCATGGCGCACCTCGGGCAGCCACCCCTCGGGGTTGGCGACCGAGAGCTCGAGATGCTCGGGGGCAATGCGATTGATCAGGGTCACCGCCTCGGCACGATCGCGGCAGCGAATCAACGCCCCCCGCCGTGAGAGAGACTCACGCACGATCTCGTGGCGCTCCAGGGTCGGCAGCAGGCGGTCGATGGCCGCCTCCACGGCATCCAGATGTTCGCCATCCCAGCTCACCAGAATCGCCTGGGCATCCTCGTCGTGCTCGGCCTGGGAGAAGAGATCCATGGCCAGCCATTCGGGGTCGGTGCCGCCATCCGAGACCACCAGGATCTCCGAGGGGCCGGCGATCATGTCGATGCCCACCTGACCGAATACCGCTCGCTTGGCGGTGGCCACGTAGATGTTGCCCGGGCCGACGATCTTGTCGACCCGCGGCACCGTCTCCGTGCCGTAGGCCAGCGCGGCAACCGCCTGGGCGCCGCCCACGGTAAAGACACGATCGACACCGGCCAGGTGCGCCGCGGCCAGCACCAACTCGTTGAGCACGCCGTCCGGCGTAGGCACCACCATGATGATCTCGCGTACACCGGCCACATGGGCAGGAATCGCGTTCATCAATACCGAGGAGGGGTAGGCCGCCTTTCCGCCGGGCACATAGATGCCGGCACGATCCAGTGGCATGACCTGCTGGCCGAGCACGGTGCCGTCCTCCTCGGTGTAGTGCCAGGATTCGGGCTTCTGGTGCTCATGGTAGAGCCGGATGCGCTCCGCCGCCTGGGCCAGCGCCTCGCTCTGGTCACCCGGCAGTCCCTCATAGGCCCGGCGCAGGCGCGGCGCATCGAGAGTGAGCTCGACCATATCCGTGACCGCAAGACGGTCGAAGCGATTGCTGGCCTCCACCAGGGCCGCATCGCCGCGCTCCTTTACCGCGGCAAGGATCTCCGCGACCCGGGCCTGGACCTCGCCATCGGAGACCCCCTCCCAGGCGAGCAGGTGGTCGAGCCGTGTCGAGAAGTCGGCGTCGGCGGTCGCGAGGCGGGAGATTCCGGAAGAGGCGTGGGTCTCGGTCATGGCTGCATCTCTATGGTATCGGGCCTGTTGATATCGGGCCTGTTGATATCGGGCTGGTCGAGTCTGTCGGCAAGCACCTCAGTCGGCAGACAGCTCAGCCAGCAACGTCTTCACGGCGGGCCGCAACCGCCTGCTTGAGGCGCTCGAGCAGTGGCTTGATGCGGGCATGCTTCATGGTCATGGAGGCCTTGTTGACCACCAGCCGGGTCGTGACCGGTGCGATCAGCTCCCGGGGCTCCATGCCATTGGCGCGCAGGGTATTGCCGGTATCGACGATATCGACGATCTCATCGGCCAGATTCATCAGTGGCGCCAGCTCCATGGCACCATAGAGCTTGATGACCTCGGCCTGGATGCCCTGCTCGGCATACCAGCGCCGGGCGATATTGACGAACTTGGTGGCTACCCGACGCCTGGCGCTGGCCGGCTCGGCGCCGGTGATCCCGGCGGTCATCAGCTTGCACCGCGCAATCTCGAGGTCGAGGGGCTCATAGAGACCCGCCGCCCCATGCTCGAGCAGCACGTCCTTGCCCGCGATGCCCAGGTCCGCGGCACCCAGCTGCACATAGGTCGGCACATCGGTGGCTCGAATGACCACCAGCTTGACGTCGGGCAGGTTGGTGTCGAACAGCAGCTTGCGACTCTTGCCCAGATCCTCCACCGGCTCGACGCCGGCATCGGCCAGCAGCGGCAGGGTCTCTTCGAGGATACGGCCCTTGGAGAGGGCCACGATCAGTTGTTTGCTCATGCTCTTGCCTTGGTCCGGGTACAGGCTAGCCGGGTACACGTCGGATGCGTGCGCCCAGCAGTTGCAGCTTCTCCTCGATACACTCGTAGCCGCGATCGATATGGTAGATGCGATCGACCAGGGTCTCCCCCTCGGCCATCATCGCCGCGATCACCAGCGATGCCGAGGCACGCAGGTCGGTGGCCATCACCGGGGCGCCGGAGAGCCGCTCGACCCCCTCGATCACCGCGGTATTGCCCTCCAGCGCGATCCGCGCCCCCATGCGATTGAGCTCCTGAACATGCATGAAGCGGTTCTCGAAGATGGTCTCCACCACCCGGGAGCTGCCATCGGCCACCGCGTTCATGGCCACGAACTGGGCCTGCATGTCGGTCGGAAAGGCCGGATACGGCGCGGTGCGAATATTGACCGGTCGCGGGCGCTTGCCGTGCATGTCCAGGGCGATCCAGTCATCACCGGTGGTGATCTCGGCACCCGCCTCCTCGAGCTTGGCCAGCACCGCCTCGAGAATATCGGCGCGGGTACGACGCACCTTGACGCGGCCACGCGACAGCGCCGCGGCCACCAGGAAGGTACCGGTCTCGATCCGGTCGGGCATCACATCATGGTAGGCACCATGCAGGCGCGGCACGCCCTCGATGGTGATGGTGTCAGTGCCGTGACCCCGGATGCGGGCCCCCATCTTGATCAACAGCTCGGCCAGGTCGACCACCTCCGGCTCCCGGGCGGCATTCTCGAGCACCGTGGTGCCCTCGGCCAGCGCGGCCGCCATCAGGAGATTCTCGGTACCGGTGACGGTGACGGTATCGAAGAAGACCGTGGCCCCCTTCAACCGGCCCTCGACGCGGGCGCGAATATAGCCGCCCTCGACGCGGATCTCCGCCCCCATGGCCTCGAGGCCTCTCAGATGCAGGTCTACCGGGCGCGAGCCGATGGCGCAGCCCCCCGGCAGGGAGACGTCGGCGTGGCCAAAGTGAGCCAACAGTGGCCCCAGTACCAGGATGGAGGCACGCATCTTCTTGACCAGCTCATAGGGCGCATCACAGTGCGCCACCTGGGAGCCATCGAGCTGGATGGTCATCTTCTCGCCCATCACCGCCTCCACACCCAGGTGCCCAAGCAGCTCCAGGGTGGTGGTGATGTCCTGCAGATGCGGCAGATTGCCGATGGTCACCGGCTCGTCGGCCAGCAGGGTGGCGCAGAGGATGGGCAGGGCGGCGTTCTTCGCGCCACTGGCCCAGACCTCACCGTCGACCGGCCCGTTGCCGGTAATGATCAACTTGTCCATGGGGCTCGGGGTCTCAGGCGCCGGAGTTCTCCGGCGCACCTTGCCACTGCGCCGGGGTATAGGTCTTGATGCTCACGGCATGCAGCGCACCGGACGCGATCTCTTCGGTGAGAGCGCCATAGATCAGCTGCTGGCGCTTGACCGGCGACAGCCCCGCAAAGCGCTCGCCCACGGCCACCACCTGAAAGTTGCAGCCCTCGCCCTGAATATGGAACTCGCAGTCATCGATACGTGACTCGAGCAGCTCCTTGACGTCACTGGGTTGCATGGTCAGGCACTCCTTATCGTACTGAATATGGTACGGAAACGATCAAAGACACCTCGCACGATGACATCATCCCATCGTCGACGGCGGATTATGGATGCCCCATGGTAATGAAAAGCACCGCTCTTGGCGATCGCCCCTGTTGGCCGCGACTAGCCGCGCACCGACTCCACCGGCAGCAGGCGCTCGAGACCGGCCAGATCGGTGAGCCGCAACAGCGCCGCGGAGAGTCGCACTCGCTCGAGAGTCAGGCCGGCCCGGCGTGCCGCGCGCGCCCACTCCAGCAATACCGTGAGCGCCGCACTGCTGACGCCGGCGACCCCGCGCAGATCGAAGCTGACGGCCTCTCCTGCCTGGCGCCGGGCGAGCCAGCGGCTGCCCGCATCGGCGAGTTCGGCGGCGTGCTCGAAACCCACCACCCCGCAGACCACCAGGCACTTATCCCTGGCCTCGAGGTCCAGACCGTTGCGTGCCAGCAGCTTGCTCACGCGCCCTGCTCCAGCTCCTCGACGCCGACATCGGGCGACCAGCCATCGATGACGGCATCGTAGTCGCGCGCGTTGTCACGCATCGCCTGATCGAACTGGTTACGGAAGGTCAGTCCCAGATTGATGCCATTGACGATGACGTTGACCACCCGCCACTCACCACCGGAGAGGCGCAGTGAATAGCTGACCGGATAGACGGTGCCATCCTTGGCCACCACTTCCATATCGACGCTGGCCTGGTCCTCATGGCGGCGCGGCCCCTGGCTG
Source organism: Halomonas sp. LES1 (assembly GCF_031846005.1). NCBI lineage: Bacteria > Pseudomonadati > Pseudomonadota > Gammaproteobacteria > Oceanospirillales > Halomonadaceae > Halomonas > Halomonas sp. LES1. The sequence goes on along the minus strand of NZ_JAVRGC010000002.1, from coordinate 231,789 downwards.
GCAAGCACACGCAGCTCCCGATAGTCGAAGGTGACCAGCCCCTTGGCGTAGGTATCGATCAGGGTCTGGCGAAAGGTGTCGACGAATCGCGAACGCTGCTCCGGCGTGGCATTGGAGAAGTAGCGCCCCATCACGCTGGCGCCGATATAACGAAAATCGGCGATCTCGTCGAGACTCTCGTCGACCAGCGCCTCGAGCTCGGCCATGTTCTCGGCGAAGTGGTCACGCCTGCCCTCGATCTTGCCGGTCAGCGTCTCGACACTGTGGCGGATGACCTCGTCGGGCTGCCGCTCGGGGGCCGCCTGGACCGTCAGGCTGAACAGCACACTCAGCAGCAGTGCCGCCAGGGTCAGAGGGATACGAATCATGTTCAACGTCTCCATATCGGGGTCATTAGGGAGGAGTCAACCAGCGCCGGAGGATCGGCGCCCTAGTCGCTGACCATATTTGACACGAACTGCTGGATGAGTTCTTCGAGCACCAGCGCCGACTGGGTATCACGCAGGGCATCGCCGTCGGACAGCGTCTCGGGATCCCCTCCCACGGAAAGGCCCACGTACTGCTCCCCGAGCAGCCCCGAGGTCAGGATCGACGCGGTGGTATCCTTCGACAGGTGGCCTTCCAGTTCGTCATCGATCTCCAGCACCACCCGGGCATCGTACCAGTCGGTATCGAGCTCGATGGCCGCCACACGCCCCACGGTCACGCCCGCCATGGTCACGCGCGCCCGCGGCTTGAGACCGCCGATATTGGCGAAGTTGGCTTCCAGTCGGAAGGTGTCGCTGGGGGCCTGCATCGCCAGGCCGCTGACCCGCAGGCCAAGGAAGAGCACGCCGAGTATACCGGCAAGCATGAACAGCCCCACCCCCAGTTCCATGGTTTTACTGCGCTTCATCTAGAATCTCCATACGACAGGGCAGACGCTTGCCAGTCAGGCGAGCCCGCCGAACATCATGGCGGTCAGTACGAAATCAAGGCCGAGCACGGCCAGCGAGGAGTAGACCACGGTACGTGTCGTGGCCCGCGAGATGCCTTCCGACGTCGGCACCAGATCATAGCCCTGGAACACGGCGATCCAGGTCACCACCACGGCAAACACCAGGCTCTTGATGATGCCGTTGCCCACGTCGTCGATAAAGTCGACGCTGGCCTGCATATTGGACCAGTAGGAGCCCTCGAAGACCCCCAGCCAGTCGACCCCGACCAGGTAGCCGCCATAGATGCCGACCACACCGAAGCCCACGGTGAGCAGCGGCAGGGCCACGAAGCCCGCCCACAGGCGCGGCGCCACCACCCGACGCAGCGGGTCGACACCGATCATCTCCATGCTGGTCAGCTGCTCGGTAGCCTTCATCAGGCCGATCTCGGCGGTGAGTGCCGACCCGGCCCGACCGGCGAACAGCAGGGCCGCCACGACCGGGGCCAGCTCCCTCAGCAGCGAGAGCGCCACCATCTGACCCAGCGCATCCTCGGCACCGAAGTCGACCAGAATGGTATAGCCCTGCAGCGACAGCACCATGCCGATGAAGAGCCCCGAGACGAGGACGATGGCCAGGGAGAGCACACCGACGAAGTGCATCTGGCGCACCCAGAGATAGACTCCCTCCCTGCTCGGCACCCCCACGGCGGACTGACACAGGAAGAGGCCGGCACGGCCGAGGGCCTCGAACAGATCACAGCCGCGGCGCCCCAGGCGACGAATTCGCTGGATCATCGGGAATCTCCGGTTCTTAGCATATCGCTGACGAAGTCCAGCGATGGGTAGTGGAAGGGCACCGGCCCATCCGGCTCGCCATGCACGAACTGACTGACACGCGGATCGCGATCCACGTCGAGGTGCTCGGGCGTACCCTGGGCCATCACCCGACCATCGGCCACCACATAGACATAGTCGGCGATACTCAGCGTCTCCTTGATATCATGAGAGACAACGATCGAGGTCAGCCCCAGCGCCTGATTGAGGCGCTTGATCAGCTGCACCAGCACCCCCATGGAGATCGGGTCCTGGCCGACGAAGGGCTCATCATAGAGGATCAGCTCGGGGTCCAGGGCAATGGCCCGCGCCAGGGCCACGCGGCGCGCCATGCCCCCGGAAAGCTCCGCCGGCATCAGCTCTCGAGCGCCCCGCAGCCCCACCGCCTCGAGCTTCATCAGCACCAGGTCACGCACCATCGCCTCGGGCAGGTCCGTATGTACCCGCAGCGGGAAGGCCACGTTCTCGAAGACGCTCAGGTCGGAAAACAGCGCACCGCTCTGAAACAGCATGCCCATGCGGCGACGCATGGTGAAGAGGTCTCGCCGCGACTGGCGATGGACATCCTGGCCATCGATCAGCACCCGCCCCGAATCCGGCAGGAGCTGGCCGCCGATCAGCTTGAGAAGGGTGGTCTTGCCACTGCCACTGGGGCCCATGATGGCGGTAACGCCACCACGCTGGATCGTCATGTCGACGCCGCGGAAGATCTCCCTGTCGCCACGCGCGAAATGCAGCCCCTCCACCACCACGAAGGGAGTGTCACTCATCGGCCAAACCATCCTGATAAAATTATCGAACATCGTATCCTAACTATCCTGCCAGACGCCAGCCCGATGCGCTGTGGCGGGTTGCACCCCGCCTGGCCAGCACGTTTAATGGCGACCTTCCGCTACCGACTGAGCGAGCCGAGTTGCCATGCTGTACCCCCTGATCGCCATACTGCTGGGCCTCGTGGCCCTGCTGTGGAGCGCCGACCACTTCGTTGGCGCGGCGGCTGCCACCGCCCGCCGCGCGGGCATGAGCACCATGCTGGTGGGCATGACCATCGTTGCCCTGGGCACCTCGGCACCGGAGATCGTGGTGTCGCTGATGGCCTCCCTCGATGGCATTCCCGACCTGGCCACCGGCAACGCCCTGGGCTCCAACATTGCCAATATCGGCCTGGTGCTGGGGGTCACCGCCCTGGTCGTGCCCATCCCGGTACGCTTCTCCGTGGTGCGCCGCGAACTCCCCCTGCTGCTTGGCGCCACCGGCCTGGCCGGCTACGCCCTGGCCAACGGCCACCTCGGCCGTCTGGATGCGGCACTGCTGATTGCCCTGCTGCTGTTCAGCTTGTGGTGGCTGTTCCGTGCCGATACGCCGGATGCCGAGGAGGAGGTGGCGGGCGAGATCCCCGACATGCCGCTGATTCGTGCCCTGCCATGGCTGGTGGCAACGCTTGCCGTGATGGTGGCCGGCTCCCGCGGGCTGGTATGGGGCGCCAGCGAGATCGCCCGCGACCTGGGGGTCAGCGAGCTGGTCATCGGCCTGACCATCGTCGCCATCGGCACCAGCCTGCCCGAGCTTGCGGCCTGCGTGGCCAGCGCGCTCAAGCGTCACCATGATCTCGCCATCGGCAATGTGATCGGCTCCAATCTCTTCAACCTGCTGGCGGTACTGCCGATCCCGGGTCTGCTGGCGCCCGGCGCTGCCGACCCCGCCGCCGGAGAGCGTGACTACCCCGTGCTGCTGGTGCTGACCCTGGCGCTGGGCGCACTGCTGCTCTGGCAACGCCGCAACCACCTCGGCCGGCTCCCCGGCGCGGCACTGGCCGCGACCTATGCCGGTTACCTGATCTGGCTCGGCACGGCCAGTCTGGGCGCCGGCTCTTGAGTGAACCCTCACAACAGGCAACAATCGGCATCATGACATCCGAAACCCCTGGGGCCGGATCGGCCCTTCGCGACAGCGCCCGACGCACCCTGCGCCTCGAGCAGCAAGCCATCGGCGCCCTGGCGGCACGCCTCGACGAGGCCTTCGACCACGCCTGTGAGCTGATCCTGGCCTGTCGTGGGCGCGTGGTGGTCACCGGCATGGGCAAGTCCGGTCATATCGCCGGCAAGATCGCCGCCACGCTTGCCAGCACCGGCACACCGGCCTTCTTCGTCCATCCCGGGGAGGCCAGCCACGGCGATCTGGGGATGATCACCCCCGGCGACGTGGTGCTGGCCCTCTCGAACTCCGGCGAAACCGCCGAAGTGACCGCGCTGCTGCCGCTGCTCAAGCGCATGAAGGTACCGCTGATCAGCATGACCGGGCGACCCACGTCGAGCCTTGGCCGCCACGCCGACGCCCATCTCGATACCGGGGTCGAGCGCGAGGCCTGCCCCCTCGACCTGGCGCCCACCGCCTCCACTACCGCCGCTCTGGCCATGGGGGATGCCCTGGCCGTGGCGCTGCTCGAGTCTCGCGGCTTTACCGCCGAGGACTTCGCCCTATCACACCCCGGGGGCAGCCTCGGCAAGCGACTGCTGCTGCGCGTCAGCGACCTGATGCACAGTGGTAGTCGGTTGCCGCGGGTCCCCCTGGGGAGCCCGCTGCGCGACGCCCTGCTGGAGATCACCCGCCAGGGGCTGGGCTTCACCTGCGTGGTGGCACCCGACGGCCGTCTCGCCGGGGTCTACACCGACGGCGATCTGCGGCGGACCCTGGACCTGCACAGCGACCTCAGCGGCCTGAGCGTCGATGACGTGATGACCTGCCCCGGCAAGCGAACCACGCCGGAGACCCTGGCCGCCGAGGCAGTCAGCCTGATGGAAGACCACCGCATCTCCGCCCTGGCCGTGGTCGATGACGAGGGGCGCCCGGTTGGCGCCCTGCATATGCACGACCTGCTGGCCAGCGGTGTGATCTGACCCCAACGATACGGAGCCCTCATGCCCCATACCTCTCCCCTCCAGGACCCGCAGCTCATCGCCCGCCTGCGCCAGATTCGCCTGCTTGCGCTGGACGTCGATGGCGTGCTCACCGACGGGCAGCTCTACTTTCAGGCCGATGGCATCGAGATCAAGGCGTTCAATGTTCAGGATGGCCACGGCCTGAAGCTGCTCAAGCGTGCCGGCTTCCAGGTGGCGCTGATCACCGGTCGCGAATCGACCATGGTCAGTCACCGCGCCGCGGCACTGGGTATCCAGCACGTCTTCCAGGGCGTCGAGAAGAAGCTGCCGGTCCTGCGGGAACTCGCCAAGCGTCTGGGGCTGGAGCTCGAGCAGGTGGCCTACTGCGGTGACGACATGCCCGATGTCGGCGCCATTCGTCGGGCCGGCATCGGCATCAGCGTGCCCAATGCACCGACCTATATCCAGAAGCATGCGGACTGGGTCACCGAGCGCGGCGGTGGCCAGGGGGCGGCCCGCGAGATCGCCGATACCCTGCTGCGCACCCAGGGCCACTGGGATGCGGTCATCGACACTTACCTGCACGGAGCCGGCTAGGATCATGCGACTGCCGCGCCCCGGCTTTCGTACCGGACTGACCCTGCTGCTACTGGCACTGGGCGGCGGGCTGGCGCTGCTCGATCTACGTGGCCCCGACATCATCCAGCAGATACCGCGCGATGCCGCCGGGGAGCCCGACTTCTATCTCGAGAATGCGCACCTGACCCGCTTCGACGCCGAGGGGCGCCTGCACCAGCAGGTGACGACCCCCCGCCTGGCCCACACCCCCATGGATGATGTGACGCGTCTTGAGTCACCCCATATCAGGCTCCATGACCGTGGCGGCCGACTCTGGCTTGCCGAGGCCGACAGCGGCCGGCTGGGGCCCGGGGGCAATCCGCTGCGGCTCGAGGGCGAGGCCCGGCTGCACGCCCCCGCCGAGCAGTGGTCACTGGCGACCGACACCCTGCACTATGATGCCGACACGGGGCATGCCTGGAGCACCACCCCTGCCATCCTGCGCCAGCCTCCGCAGCATATGCGTGGCGAGCGCTTCGATGCCTGGATCCATGACAACCGGGCACGCCTGACCGACAATGTGCGCGGCCACCATCCGCCCGAGACCTTCGAGGAGTCCTCGTCATGAAGCGCCCCCTGCCCTCACTGCTGACCGGCGCCCTGCTGCTGACGCTGCTGCCTCTCGCCCCAGCCAGCCTGGCGCAGAGCCAGCCTCAGAATCAGGATGCCAGCGCGCCCATTCTGGTGGAGGCGGACCGCCTCGATCTCGACGACCGCGCCGGCACCGCCGTGTATACCGGCAACGTGGACATTCGCCAGGGCAGCATGCGCCTGACCGGGAGTCGCGTGGAGATCCGCCGTAACGCGGCAGGCGAACTCTCCCGGGCAACCGCCATCGGCGATCGAGCCTATCTCGAGCAGCAGCCAAACCCCGCCGAACCCGTCATCAAGGGGTGGGGGCGCACCATTGTCTATCATGTGGCCGAGCGTCGTGTTGAGCTGATCGACCGCGCCGAACTCCATCAGGGGGGCGACACCTTCGAGGGCGGTTACCTGGAGTACTTCCTCGATCGCCGGGTCGTGCAGGCCCGCGCCGATGCCGAGGGGGTCGAAGGCAATCAGCGCATTCGCATGACCCTCCAGCCGGAACAGCAGCAAGGGGAACCATGAAGACCCTTCACGCCCGCCACCTCGCCAAGAGCTACAAGCGTCGCCGTGTGGTGCAGGATATCGGCCTGTCGATCCGGCAAGGCAGCATCGTCGGACTCCTCGGCCCCAACGGCGCCGGCAAGACCACCTCCTTCTACATGATCGTGGGGCTGGTGCGCGCCGATGCAGGTACGGTGACCATCGACGAGCAGGACCTCTCCCACGCCGCCATGCACGAGAGGGCCCGGGCCGGCATCGGCTACCTGCCTCAGGAGGCCTCGATCTTCCGCAAGCTGTCGGTGGCCGACAACATCATGGCGATCCTCGAGACCCGCCGCGACCTCGACCGCAACGGCCGTCGAGCACGCCTGGAGCAGCTGCTCGAGGAGTTCCATGTCACCCATATCCGCGACAACCTGGGCATGAGCCTGTCCGGCGGCGAACGCCGCCGGGTGGAGATCGCCAGGGCCCTGGCGACCGAACCCGCCTTCATTCTTCTCGATGAGCCCTTCGCCGGCGTCGACCCCATCTCGGTGGGCGAGATCAAGGGCGTCATTCGTCAGCTGAAGGCTCGCGACATCGGCGTTCTGATCACCGATCACAATGTCCGCGAGACCCTCGACATCTGCGACACCGCCTATATCGTCGGCGACGGTCAGATCATCGCCGAGGGCGATGCCGAGTCGATCCTTGCCAACCAGAAGGTGCGTGAGGTCTATCTCGGTGCCGACTTCCGCCTCTGACGCAAGCCCCTCGCGCCTGGTGATGGCGATGGCGACAGCCCTGGCAGCGGCAGGCCAGCGCGACAGCGCCCACCAATGGCATGATTATTGCTTAAGATCGTATTGCACGATGCCCTGCCAGGCACTAGGGTAAGGCTTTCCGACATGCCAGGAGGACGCCTGCCATGGCCATGAAGGCATCACTGCAATTACGGGTCGGCACCCAGCTAACCATGACTCCCCAGCTGCAGCAGGCCATCGCCCTCCTGCAGCTCTCCACTCTCGACCTGCGCCAGGAGGTCCAGCAGGCGGTGGAGAGCAACCCGCTGCTGGAGCTCGACGATGACTTCGGTGAGCAGGCCACTCAGGAGCCTGTGCAGGACGACTGGGCAAGCGAAATTCCCGAGCAGCTCGCCACCGACAGCGACTGGTCGGACACCTATCAGGACCTGGCGGCGCCCAGCGGCGGAGAGGGGCCCGATTTCGAGCGCCAGGCGGAAGGCCAGAGCCTGCACGGCCACCTCTCCTGGCAGCTGGCGATGAGCGATTTCGACCCACGGGAGCGCCAGATCGCCGAGAGCCTGATCGACGCCGTCAACGATGCCGGCTACCTCACGGCCCCCCTCGACGAGATTCGAGACGGCCTGCAACAGCAGGGGCTGTCAGACCTGCGCAGCCAGGAGATGGAGCGAGTCCTGCGGCATCTGCAGCAGTTCGAGCCCACGGGGATCTTCGCCCGCGACCTGAGTGAATGCCTGCAGCTTCAGCTCGCCGCCCTGCCCGACGATACGCCGCACCTGCCCCAGGCGCGGCGCCTGGTCCGCCAGTTCCTGGAGGCCCTCGGCAACGATGACCGCCGCCTGCTCAAGCGGCGCCTGGGGCTGGACGACACGGCGCTCGACGCCTCCATCGCCCTGGTGCGCAGCCTGGACCCCCGCCCTGGCAGCGCCTTCTCAAGCGTCACCGATGACTACGTGATTCCCGACCTCGTCGCCTTCCACGACCAGCGTGGCTGGCACGTCGAACTCAACCCCGAGGCGATCCCACGGCTGCGCATCCAGCCCGATTACGCGGCACTGATCCGCCGCGCCGACAAGAGTGACGACAACACCTTCCTCAAGGAGCACCTCCAGGAGGCGCGCTGGCTGATAAAGAGCCTGACCAGCCGCAACGATACCCTGCTGCGAGTGGGCCGCGAGATCATGGCGCGCCAGTTCGACTTCCTGGAGCAGGGTGAAGAGGCCATGAAGCCACTCACCCTGGCCGATATCGCCCAGACGGTGGAGATGCATGAATCCACCATCTCGCGGGTCACCACCCAGAAGTTCATCCACACCCCCCGCGGGGTCTTCGAGCTCAAGTTCTTCTTCTCCAGCCAAGTCGGCAACGAGGGCGACACCCACTCCAGCACTGCCATTCGCGCACGCATCCGCAAGCTGATTCAGGAGGAGCCGCCGCGCAAGCCGCTATCCGATAGCCGCCTGGTCACGCTGCTCGACGAGGCCGGCATCCAGGTCGCCAGACGAACGATCGCCAAGTACCGTGAAGCCATGGGCATCCCCTCCTCCAGCGAGCGCAAGCGCCTGCGCTGAGGGCGATTGGCAGGGAACCATGCCCCCCTGCTCGACTGGCTCAACCCCTTGAACATGGCGGGAAATCGCCCCGGGACCGCCGGGGGGTATGCAAGGCAGGAAAAAGGGTTACAATCGAATCACAACCATCGAGCAAGGAGCGTGTCATGCAAGTGAATATCACCGGCCTTCATGTTGAACTGACCGATGCCCTGCGTGACTATGTCAACGAGAAGCTGACTCGCGTGGAACGCCATTATGACAACATCACCAATGTGCAGGTGACACTGTCTGTCGAGAAGGAGCGTCAGTCCGCCGCCTGCACCATGCATGTTGCCGGTGCCGAGCTGCATGCAGAAGCCCAGGATGTCGACATGTACGCCGCCATCGATGCCCTCGCCGACAAGCTGGATCGCCAGCTGGTCAAGCACAAGGAAAAGGCCCAGGCTCGCGCCCAGGGCGCCGGCGCCCGCTGAACCCACGATGTCCTCACTCGAAACCATTCTTCCCCCGGAGCGCACCCTCTTCGATGTGCCCGGGGGCAGCAAGAAACGGGTGCTGGAGTTCTTCAGCACCTTCATTGCCCAGAACACACCCAGCCTCGACAGCCAGGAGGTCTTCGCGAGGCTGATCGCCCGCGAGCGTCTCGGCAGTACCGGCATCGGCAACGGCGTGGCCATACCCCATGCCCGCAGCCCGCACTGCAAGGCGCCCATCGCCGGCTTCCTCAAGCTGTCCGAGCCGGTGGACTTCGACGCCATCGATGGAGAACCCGTCGATCTGGTGTTCGTGCTGCTGGTTCCCGAGGAGGCCGATGCGGCCCACCTGACCCTGCTGGCCCAGCTGGCCGGCATCATGAACGACGTCGATACCCGCATGCGCCTGCGCCGCAGCTCGAGTCAGCGCGACCTCCATGACAGCCTTACCGAGGCCATTCGACGACAGGGTTGAGCGGTAGCGCCCCCTCAGCCAGAACGACCAGGAGACCTCCATGCGACTCGTGATCATCAGCGGCCGCTCCGGCTCGGGCAAGTCAATCGCCCTGCAGGCGCTGGAGGATCTCAGCTACTACGCCATCGACAACCTGCCGGCCATGCTGCTGGGTTCGCTGGTCGACGAACTGAGCAACCCCGAGTCCCAGCGCACCTCGATCGCCGTCAGCATCGATGCCCGTAACCTTCCCCAGGCCCTGAAGCGCTTTCCCAGCCTCCTCGAGGAAGTGCGTGAACGCGGCATCGACTGCCAGGTGATCTACCTGAACACCGACGCGCGCATTCTGATCGAGCGCTACTCCGCCACCCGGCGCCGACATCCGCTGACTCGCGAGAGCGAGATGACGCTCGCCGAGGCGATCGACTCCGAGGAGCAGGCACTCTCCGGGATTCGGGACCTGGCCGACCTGGTGATCGACACCTCACGACTGACGGTTCATGAACTACGCGCCCGAATCGCCGACCAGGTAGCCCACCATCGCCCCGAGCAGCTGACCCTGACGGTGGAGTCCTTCGGCTTCAAGCGCGGCGTCCCCCTGGACGCCGATCTGGTGTTCGATGCCCGCTGCCTTCCCAACCCCTACTGGGACCCACGCCTCAGGCCCTTCAACGGCCAGGATGCCGAGATCGTCGCCTTTCTCGAGGACTACCCGGTGGTGCAGGAGATGCTCACCGATATCCACGACTGGCTGACACGCTGGTTGCCGAGGTACGCGGCCAGCCATCGCAGCTATCTCACCGTGGCCATCGGCTGCACGGGGGGCCAGCACCGTTCGGTCTATCTCGCCGAGCGACTGGCCAGGCAGCTCGCCCAGCAGCAGACGCGGGTACGCTTGCGCCATCGCGAACTGGGCACTCAGGACACCTTGCCCGGCCCCGAGACCCCACCTCATCAAGGAAGTTGAGCGTGCCGCAACGCAGGTTGACCCTTACCAACAAGCGCGGGCTCCATGCCCGCGCCGCCACCAGGCTGGTCCAGTGCTGCCAGCCCTTCGCTGCCCACGTTCAGGTGGCCAACGGCCCGATGCAAGGGGAAGCCAACAACATCATGTCGCTGCTGATGCTGGCCGCTCCCTGCGGCACCGAGCTCACCGTCAGTGCCGAGGGCAGGGACGCCGAACAGGCCCTCGACGCCATCGAGGCCCTGTTCGACGCCCGCTTCGACGAGGATGAGTAAAAAGCCGTAAGCCCGCCTCAGCCGCCGGCCACCGTCATCTCGTCGATCAGCCAACTGCCGGTATGGATGCTACCTCGGGTATCGATATCGCTGCCCACGCCAGCCAGCCCGCTGAACATCGCTTCCAGGTTTCCCGCAATGGTGAACTCCTCCACCGGGTACTGAATCTTGCCATTCTCCACCCAGAAGCCGGCCGCCCCCCGCGAATAGTCCCCGGTGACGCCATTGACCCCCTGCCCCATCAGTTCGGTGACCAGCACCCCCCGGTCCATGCGGGCAAGCAGCTCATCGCGCGATGCCAGCGGCGCCGAGATCCGCAGGTTGCGAGCCCCGCCGGCATTGGCGGTGGTCTGCATGCCGAGGCGACGCGCACTGTAGGCCGAGAGCATGTAGCTGGCCAGACGCCCCCCGTCGATAAAGAGGTTGTCACGGGTCTGGACGCCATCGTTGTCGAAGGGGGAACTCGCCATGGCACCGACCTCCATGGGCTTCTCCTGCAGGCTGAACCACGCTGGGAAGAGCTCCTCGCCGAGACGGTCGCAGAGGAAGGTTGCCTGGCGGAACAGCGCGCCGCCGGCGATGGCACTCATCAGCGAGCCGACCAGCCCGCCGGCCAGGTTCGGGTCGAAGAGTACCGGCATCCGCCCGGTCGCCGGACGCCTTGCCCCCAGGCGGCGCAGCGTGTGCTCGGCGGCGCTCTCGCCGACCCGCTCCGGTGCCAGCAGATCGCGTGGGTCCCGGGCGCTGGTGAAGTCGTAGTCACGCTGCATGCCGGCATCGTCTTCGGCGATCAGCATGCAGGAGAGCGAGTGGCGACTGCCGCACTGGCTGCCCAGGAAGCCGTGGCTGTTGGCATAGACCCTTACCCCCTCGCCGCTGGAGAGCGAGGCGCCGTCGGAGCTCTTGATTCCGGCCTTGCCGCGGCCGGCGGCCTCGCAGGCCAGCGCCAGCTCGACCGCCTCCTCGGTGGTCAAGGCCCAGGGGTGGTGCACATCGAGGTCCGGCAGATGGGTGGCCATCAGCGCGGCGTCGGCCAGGCCGGCGGCGGGATCCTCGCCGGTATAGCGAGCAATGGCGATGGCCTTCTCGACCACGGCACGAATGGAGGCTTCGCCGGCATCGGTGGAGGAGGCACTGCCCTTGCGCTGGCCGAGATAGACCGTCACCGCGATACCCTGATCGCGCGAGAGCTCGACGGTTTCCACCTCCCCTTCGCGAACGCTGACGCCGACGCCCTGGTCGACGCTGGCGCCCACTTCGCAGGCGTCGGCCCCCAGCTTCCGGGCCAGTTCCACGGCCTGTCGGGAACGGCTCTCCAGCAGGGTCTGCTGGGCGGCGGCATCGAAAGCCTGAGTCATCTCTAATCCTCCTTCGGCGGGCCTGCGAGCCACGCCTGTGATGTTCATTCTCAGCCCGGTGAAACGGACTGGTATACTGTCGGGACACCCAGCCCCAACCGATGGAAGCGGCATGTCCCAGGAATCTCCCCGCGAGTTGCTCGACCAGATCCTTCAGCAATCGGACAACGACGAACGCCCCAGCAAGTCCCAGCTCAAGCGCGAGATGCAGGCGCTGCAGACGCTGGGCGAACAGATCATCGCCATGACACCCGGCGAGCGAGCGCGCTTTCCCCTCTCCGACGACATGCTCGCCGCCGTGGAGGAGACCTCACGCATCCGCTCCCACGAGGGGCGGCGGCGGCACATGCAGTACATCGGCAAGTTGATGCGTCGCGAGGATCTCGCGGCGATCCGTGCCGTCCACGACGAGATCGAGCAGGAGACGCTGCGCCGCGATCACGCCTTTCATCGCCTCGAGAAGTGGCGCGATCGACTCGTCGACGAGGGCGACGCCGCGGTGGAGGCCTTCGTGGCCGACTACCCCCACGCCGACCGCCAGGCCCTGCGCCAGCTGATCCGCAATGCCCAGCGCGAACGCGCCCAGGACAAGCCACCGGCCAGTTCACGCAAGCTGTTCAAGCTGATCCGCGATACCGCCGGGCTTTAACGCCACCCGGGGCTGATCCGGCGGCAGGCGCCGGGCCGACGAGGAGGCGCTGTAGACCCATCCCTGGGCGCTACCTCGGCCCTCCTCTTCGGCCTGCCCCCGGCGCCCCTCACTCAGTCAGGATGCCGTGCCACCCACGGTCAGCTCGTCCAGCTTGAGGGTCGGCTGGCCGACACCCACCGGCACGCCCTGCCCCTCCTTGCCACACACGCCGATACCGGGATCCAGCGCCATATCATGGCCGATCATCGAGACTCGCCCCATGGCCTCGGGGCCATTGCCGATCAGCGTCGCCCCCTTCACCGGGGCGGTGATCCGGCCATCCTCGATCAGATAGGCTTCACTCGCCGAGAACACGAACTTGCCGGAGGTGATATCCACCTGGCCACCGCCAAAGCTCACCGCATAGAGGCCACGCTTGACGCTTTTGAGGATGTCGCCGGGGTCATCCTGTCCGGCGAGCATCACGGTATTGGTCATGCGCGGCATCGGCAGGTGGGCAAAGGATTCGCGGCGGGCATTGCCGGTGGGCGCCATGCCCATCAGCCGCGCGTTCAACTTGTCCTGCATATAGCCGGTGAGGATGCCATCCTCGATCAGCGGGGTACGCTGACCCGGGGTCCCCTCGTCATCGACGCTCATCGATCCGCGACGGTCGGCCAGGGTGGCGTCATCGACCACGGTCACGCCCGGTGCGGCGACGCGCTCGCCCATGCGGCCGGCGAAGGCTGAGCTTCCCTTGCGATTGAAGTCTCCCTCCAGGCCGTGACCTACCGCCTCATGGAGCAGGATGCCCGGCCAGCCAGGCGCCAGCACCACCGGCAACTGGCCCGCCGGGGCATCGACGGCCTCCAGGTTGACCAGCGCCTGACGCACCGCCTCCTGGGCGAAGCGTTCGGCGACACCCTCGTCGCGCAGGCGCGACATGGGATAGCGGCCACCGCCACCGGCACTACCACGCTCGCGCCGACCATTGCGCACCACGATCACGCTCACGTTGAAGCGCACCAGGGGACGGATGTCGGCCGCCAGGGTGCCATCGCTGGCACGCACCAGCACCACCTCATGGACCCCCGAGAGCGAGGCACTGACCTGGCTGACCGACGGGTCGGCGGCTCGGGCCACGCGATCCGCCTCCTTGAGCATGGCGACCTTCTCCTCGGCGCTGAGCCCGGCGAGCGGATCGACCCCGGCATAGCGCGCCGGGGGACCGACGGCAACCGGCGTGCCCAATGGCAGACGGTTGCCGCTGCGCACGATGCCCGCCGCGGTACGCCCGGTCTCGCCAAGCGCATCGGCGGTAATCTGATTGGAGTAGGCGAAGCCGGTCTTCTCGCCGGCCAGGGAGCGCACGCCCACCCCGCCGTCGATGTTGTAGCTGGCCTCCTTGACCTCGCCATCTTCCAGCACCCAGCCCTCGTGCCAGCTGCGCTGGAAGTAGAGGTCGGCGTAGTCGATACCCGACCCCATCGCGTGGCCGAGGCCGGTGTCCAGGTCATCCAGAGAGAGACCACCGGGCGTCAGCAGGATGCCGGCGGCTTCATCAATCAATGCGTGTCTCGCTTGGGTCATTCGGCGCTTTCCACTGAAATCCGCGGCGCGGTCCAGGGACCGCGCACGCGATAATGAATTCGGGTAACACTGTCGATGGCATCACCAAACAGGCGATCGGCAATAAACAGGGCCCCCCCCACCACCGGAGCACCGGCGATGACCGCCGCCAGTGGCAGGTTGCGGCTGACAGGCAGTGTGACGCCCAACCGCATGTCGAGTTCCCGGCGCGCCAACGCGACGCTGCCATCGAGAGTGAAGCGAGTGGCAGGGCCCACGATCTGGACCGGCCCCCGCGTCTCGAGACTGCCACCATACAGGGTCGCCGCGCCAGTGACACGGTCGAAGGCCGTTCCTCGCCCGGTCATATCGGAGAAGTCCAGCCGCAGACGGCGCACCAGGTTATCGATATTGAGCAGCCCCACCAGACGCGCCGGGGTCGACTCCAGCTTGACGAAGCGCCCATCACGCAACTCCGTCTCGACGCTGCCCCGGGAGCGCTCCAGGGCAAACTGCCAGGGCGTCCCCGGCCAGGCCAGCTGGCTCTTGACGCTTGTCTCGCCGCTACGGATCACCGGGTCCTGAGCCAGGCGTTCCAGCGCCGTTCCCAGGTCCCGTCCGATCAGCTCCAGGCGCGCACGGGTCAGGCTGGCCTCGGGACCCGCCGCCTCCCAGACCAGCTCGCCACGGGCACTGATCTCCCCCAGGGTAAGCCCCAGGGGAGCGATGCTGAGTCGCTCGGGCGTCGCCTGCCAGCGGGCGGTCAGAGGCCCCAGACGCCGGCCCTGGCGCTCGATATCGGCGATGCGCAGGCGCCCGCCGGGCAGGTCGGCGACCCAGCCGGGAAGCGGCTGAGGCTCCGGGGGCGTGGCTATCTCGTCGAGCAACGAGCCGACCCGCTGACCGGTGGGCATCAACGCATCCAGCGAGAGGCGACTCAGGCCGATGTCCAGTGGCTCGGCGAGCTGGGGCCGATAATCGAGCCGCCCCTCGAGCAGACTGCCATCCAGGGCCAGGTGCCAGCCGCCGCCAGGCTGCGGACGCGCGGTGGTATAGAAGGAGCCGAGGCAGCGATCCTCATGCTGCAGACAGTCGCTGGCCACACGCACCTCACGCAGGTCAATGCCTGCCCCCCCTGTACCACGACGGCCTGCCACCCCCGAGAGCGCCTCGCTCCACGCGGCGGGAGAGAGGCGCGGCAGGTAGGCATCGACCCACCATCCCGACCCCGAGGGCCAGGCAGGCGCGGATTGGCGGCCCAGCCACACCTGCCCCTGGCTACGCTCACCACCCGGCAGCGAGCGCCAGCGCAGCTTAAGCGCCTCGCCCAGGCGCCCCTCCAGGTGCCCCTGCGTCAGATTCATGTCGAGCCGAAGGGGGCGAGACTGTGCCGCCGGCTTGCCCAGCGGCGCCGGCAGATCGGCGGCCAGCCCTTGGAGTGAGCTCTGCAGGAGTAGGGAAGCCTCGTCGCCGACGCCCAGCCGACCACGCCAGTCGAAACGCCCGGTCAGCCGCTCGGCAAGGGCGGACGCGCCCCCCAGCTCGAGCAACGGCCTCGCCTCGGCGGTACCAGTAAACTCGACCCCGCCGTTCAGGGTATCGATATCGGCACGCAATGGCCCGCCGAGCAGGCGCCCCTCGAGCCGCCCCGTAAGACCACCCTCGGCGCCCTGCTGGCGCCATGTCAAGGGGCCACTCAGCTCCCTGGCACGCAGGCCCAGTGGCTGATATTCGACAAGGTCAAGACTCGCCTGGGTCTCGATCGAGAGGTCCAGCGCCTCTGGGCGCTCCAGGGGCAGCTCGAGTTGCAGGGCGCCCTCGGCATGCCCTTCGGCTTGCCACTCCTCCATGATCTCCATGCCCTCTACCGGCATGTTCAACAGGAAGCGTCGCAACGCGGAGGCGCTGGCATACAGTTCGCCTTCTACCTCCAGGCGTTCGTCGACCAGCCGTACCCGGCCGTCGCTCGCTGTCACGCCGAGACTCTCGGCATGCTTCACCTCGGCCTCCAGGGTGGTGTCGTTGAGCCGCATCCGCCCCTCGACACCCTCCAGCATCGGCCAGCCCGGGGCGATGGGCAGACGGCCGTCGCGAATGGCGAGGTCGAGGCCAAAGCTCGGCATGATATCTTCGTCGCCGTCTCCGGAGAGCGGCACATGCAGGCGCAGCGAGCCCTCGGGAACCCGCCCCGCCACGCCATCGGCAAGCCAGTCGCGCAGCTCGTCATCGAGAACGCCCACCGGCAGCCACTCGACAAGCGGTGTCTCCACGGCATCGACCTCCTCGAGGGCCAGGGTCAGGCCGAAGCCTCCCCGATTCCCCTGCCCGGCGGAGAGGCCGAAGCCACCGCTGACCTCGGCACCGTTCCATCCCACCCGCAGATCACGACCGCTGACCATGCTACGGGGGCCATCGTAGACCCAGCGCACCTCCCCGGAGGCGTGATCGAGTACCATGGGGGCGGCGAAGATCTCGGGGAAGTGAAGGGTGGACGTCTCGTTGCCGCTGAAGCGCACCCGGCCATTGCCACCCTGAGCCTCTACCCACATATCCAGCGGCCCGCCCCCCGGCGCCTCCTGCCAGGGCGATACCTCGACCCCATGCAGGGACGCCCGCGCCTGCCACTGCCCCTCCCGGAAGCCAAGCCCGAAACCGGCCACTCGGCCGCGTGGATCGAGGCTGTCCACCGCCCGGGCCAGCGCCTCGGGCAGCGGCACCCGATCGCGCCAGGCGGCCAGGGACCCCAGGTCGAAGGCGCTGGTGTTGAGCCACCACTCATCACCATCGCCGCTCAGATGCCAACGGTAGGGCAAGGCAGGCCCCCAGCGTGACGCCAGTTCGTCCGGCTCAATCGTTTCGGGGCTCTCCGCATCGCCCTGAAACCAGGCCTGCCAGCCGCTCTCCCCCCTCAACCACTGGCCGCTCCCGGTCACGCTATCCAGCGTCAGATGATGACGCTCGCCCTCGGCGTCGCGATGGCTGACGGCCAGCCGCTCGACATCCAGGGCCAGGCGGGCATCGGCCAGGCGGCCGCGCTGCCAGCGTCCCCACAGGCTGGCCTCGCCCCGCGCCTCATCGAGGCGCAGCGGCTGATTGCGCCCCAGCACCGCGGCCAATGCGACCAGGCTATCGAGACGCATCTCGGCCTGCAGGGCGGCGCTGAAGTCACGAAACCCGGTCTCGCCCGGCAGCACCTCCAGGGCGACCTGCATGGCGATATCCGCGTCGCTCACCAGGCGCAACCTGCCTTCGAGATGGGCGCGGCGGGCATCGCCAGTCATCAGCAGCCGCGGCGCCTCGAAGGCGACGCGCTGCTCACGCCCATGCAACACCACGCGCACATCCTCGGCCCAGGCCCGTTGGCGCAGCAGCACCCCGACCCAGAAATCGAGACGCTCGAGATTAAACTCCCCCTCGGGCTGAAGTTCGGGAGGGAGTTCGGCGGGGTCGGGCCAGTGCCAGCCCCCCTCTGGAGTCTGATAGAGGTGCAGGGTCATGCCTTCGAGGCGAGCCCCCTCCACCACCGGTATCCCCTCGCGCAGGCTCTGCCAGGTGTCCAGGCGCAACTGCCCCTCCCGTACCTCCAGCAACGGCCTGCCGCCCTCCCGGGTACGCAGTTTCAAGCCATCGAGCGTGACGTAAGGGTCGAAGCGTGCAAGCCCTCCCTCCAGGGAGGTAATTTCCACCTGTGCCGCGAAGCGCGCCGACAGCAGGGCCTCCAGCCGCGGCAGCTGGCCATCGGCCAGCCCCAGTGCCAGTCGCGCCAACAGCGTCAGCATCGCCACTGTTGCCAGCCCCAGGGCCAGCAGGGTCAGGGTCCAGCGCATCACCAGGCGGGTCACGGACATGGGCTCACATCAGCACGATGTCGTACTGCTCCTGGGAGTAGTGGGTCTCCACCTGGAAGCGGATGGGCTTGCCGATGAACTCTTCCAGATCGGCCACCGCCGCGGACTCCTCGTCGAGCAGGCGGTCCACCACCGCCTGGGACGCCAGCACCATGTAGGTCTCGGCGCTGTAGGCCCGCTCCTCACGCAGAATCTCGCGAAAGATCTCGTAGCAGACCGTCTCCGGGGTCTTGAGCGTTCCGCGGCCGCCGCAGGTCGGGCAGGCTTCACAGAGGGTCTGCTCCAGGCTTTCGCGGGTGCGCTTGCGGGTCAGCTGCACGAGGCCAAGCTCGGTGACACCGGTACACTTGGTCTTGGCGTGATCCCGCTCCAGCGACTTCTCGAGCATGCGCAGCACCTGACGCTGGTGCTCGGGATCCTCCATGTCGATGAAGTCGATGATGATGATGCCGCCCAGGTTGCGTAGACGGAGCTGGCGGGCGATGGCGGTCGCCGCCTCGAGGTTGGTCTTGAAGATGGTCTCCTCGAGGTTGCGATGCCCCACATAGCCGCCGGTATTGACATCGATGGTGGTCATCGCCTCGGTGGGGTCGATCACCAGGTAACCACCGGACTTGAGCTGCACCTTGCGCCCCAGCGCCTTGTGGAGCTCGTCCTCGACGCTGTAGAGGTCGAAGACCGGTCGCTCGCCGGCATAGTGCTCGATACGCTCCACCGCATCGGGCATGAACTCCTCGGCGAACTCCACCAGCCTGACGTAGTTCTCCCGGGAGTCGATGCGCACCTTCTCGATATCGTCACGCATCACATCCCGCAGGATGCGCATGAACAGCGGCAGGTCATCGTAGATCACGCTGGGCGCCGAGGAGGTGACCTTGCGCTCGCTGACCTTGCGACATAGCCGCAGCAGGAAGTGCATATCGGCGGCCAGCTCCTCGACGCCCACCCCCTCGGCGGCGGTGCGCACGATAAAGCCGCCGGTCACCTCCAGGCTCTGCTGGGCCTGGGCCTCCTCGATCAGGCTGCGCAGGCGCTCGCGCTCGCGTTCGTCTTCGATACGCTGGGAAACGCCATGGTGTGGCGCATCCGGCATGTAGACCAGATAACGCGAGGGTACCGAGAGGTGAGTGGTCAGGCGCGCCCCCTTGGAGCCGATCGGATCCTTGGTCACCTGCACCACCAGCGCCTGCCCCTCGTGGAGCAGATGCCCGATGGAGAGCTGCTCCTCGGCCGGCGTGCCGGCCGGCATCACCTCATGGGCATGGATGAAGGCGGCTCGATCGAGGCCGATATCCACGAATGCCGCCTGCATGCCGGGGAGGACCCTGACCACCCGGCCCTTGTAGATATTGCCGACGATGCCGCGACGGCAGGAGCGCTCGATGAAGGCCTCCTGCAGCACGCCGTTTTCCACCACGGCGACGCGGGTCTCCATCGGCGTCAGATTGATCAGTACTTCGCCGCTCATGCGGAAATCCTTGTCCAGAATGCCTTGCGGCCATTATGACATAGTGTCAAGCCTCCAAGGCGTTGATCCGTTCATCATGACAGGGCAATCGCCGATGGCAGCACCACTCGACAAGGCAATGCCGGCGAGAGGCTGCCGGCAGCAATCAGCGCATCACGACCCGAGCACCCCGTCCCATAGTGCCACCCCCTGACGGCGCAGAAGCTCGGCGGTCTCGTATAGCGGCAGCCCCACCACCGCGGAGTGGCTGCCGGCAATATGCTCGATAAACACCGCTGCACGCCCCTGGATGGCATAGCCACCCGCCTTGTCGGCGGGCTCCCCGGTGGCCCAGTAGGCGGCGATCTCGGCATCGGAGATCTCACGCATCACGACCCGCGTGGCGACACAGCGCTCGAGCAGGCCCGCGGGGCCGGTCACTGCCACCGCCGTGAGCACCCGATGCTCGCGGCCGGCCAGGGAGCGCAGCATGGCGGCGGCGTGCTCGGGTCCCTCGGGCTTGCCGAGTATCTCACCGTCACGCACCACGGCGGTATCGGAGCCAAGGGTCGGCAGGCGAGAGCGCTCGGCGCCGGCCAGCGCCTTGTCGCGGGCCAGGCGGGTGACATAGGCCTCGGCCCCCTCACCCGGAACCGGGGTCTCGTCGATATCCACCGGACATACCTCCAGAGATACACCGATGGAGGCCAGCAGGTCGCGGCGCCGTGGTGATGCCGAGGCCAGACAGAGGAGAGGGGGAGTGATGACGGACATGGATAACCTCCGATCAGCCACCGGTCAGCCGCCGCCCCAATGCATTGAACAGGGTGGCGAACCAGGGCCAGAGCAGCGCGCCGATCAACGCCGGCGTCAGGAAGGAGAGATGAATGGAGAAGGGGCCCAGCAGGGTTCGCAGCCACTGCTCGCCCAGCTGCATAAACCCCAGCAGCACCAGCACCATCAGGGCCTGCTGGAGCAGCGAGTAGGCGCGAAATCGCGGATAGACCAGGGCACACAGGAAGGCCAGCAGCGACAGCAGCAGGGCGTTCTGGCCCAGCACCGCCCCCTCGATCAGGTCGAGCAGGATGCCCAGCACGAAGGCGTGAAGCACGCCCACCCGAGAGGGTGTCTTCATGCACCAGTAGACCAGCATCAGACCCAGCCAGTCGGGCCGCCAGATCTGCCAGCCTTCGGCCAGCGGCATCACCTGCAGGCAGAGCGCCAGCAGCAGGGAGAACCAGATCCAGGGAAGCGCCAGGTTGGCGGCGGAAGGAACGGCCATCAGCGTGCCTCCTCGTGGTCATCACGGGCGGTGGCCCGACGCGTATCGGCCTCATCGCTCACCGCGCGGGCAGCCTGGATGGCGCTCAAGCCGATATCGCCCTCCCAGCCGGGGTCATCGAAGCGCGGCCGACTCGGCGGGAAGAGCAGCAGGAAGTGGCGCGAGCGCTGCAGCTGCGCCACCGGGGTGGCGGTCACCCGGGCGAAGGGTTCGCCCGGGTCATGCACCACCCCATCCACCCTCGCCACCGGATAGCCCGGGGGGAAGCGTCCGGCCAGGCCGGAGGTAACCAGCAGGTCGCCCTTGCGGATATCGGCGGTGTCGGGCACATGACGAACGCTGAGGCGATCATAGCGCCCGCCGCCCTGGAGGATATAGCGAAGCCCATTGCGATTGACCCGTACCGGCAGCGCATGACTGGCATCGGCCACCATCAGCACCCGACTGGAGTAGGCCAGCACCGAGGTCACCTGCCCCACCAGCCCGGCGGCATCCATCACCGGCTGTCCGACATAGACCCCATCGCGGCGACCGCGATCCAGCACCATCTGATGGGCGAAGGGATCAGGGTCCAGTGACAGCAGCTCGGCGGTCATGAAGGGCATGTCATGCTGGCGAGCGGCGCGGAGCAGCTCGCGCAGGCGCACGTTCTCGGCGGTCAGGTCCGCCATGCGCTGCACCCGGTGGGATAGCGTCAGGAGCTGTTCACGCAGTCGCCGATTCTCGTCGACCAGATCACGCTGATCGGAGAGTGCCAGGGTCCCCCAGCTCAGCACGCTACTGGGCAGGCTGACGATCCACTGGATCGGCGCCACCGCCGTGCTGAGCTGGGCACGCACCTCCTCCATGCGGGTCAGGCGAAGATCGGCAACCATCAGCGCAAGCGCCATGATCGTGCAGATCAGCAGACGATAGATGGGTAGCGATCCCTGCGAGAACAGCGGCTTGATGACGCGTCTCCCGGATCAGTCGCTGGACAGCAGCTCGAAGGTGTGCTTGTCGATCATCTCGAGGGCCTTGCCGCCCCCCCGCGCCACGCAGGTCAGCGGATCCTCGGCCACGATCACCGGCAACCCGGTCTCTTCGGCGATCAGCTTGTCGAGGTCGCGCAGCAGCGCGCCGCCGCCGGTCAGCACCAGTCCACGCTCGGCGATGTCCGAGGCGAGTTCCGGGGGCGACTGCTCCAGGGCATTCTTCACCGCGGCGACGATGGAGGCCAGGGTCTCCTGAAGCGCATCCAGGATCTCGTGGGAGTTCAGGGTGAAGCTGCGGGGAATGCCCTCGGCCAGATTGCGGCCGCGCACATCGATCTCGCGAAGCTCGCCGCCCGGATAGGCACAGCCGATCTCCTCCTTGATGCGCTCGGCGGTGGCCTCGCCGATCAGGCTGCCGTAGTGGCGACGCACATAGCCGGTGATCGCCTCGTCGAAGCGGTCGCCGCCGACGCGGATCGACTCGGAGTAGACGACGCCATTCAGGGAGATGATGGCGATCTCGCTGGTGCCACCACCGATATCCACGACCATGGAGCCCTGGGCCTCCTCCACCGGCAGGCCGGCGCCGATGGCGGCCGCCATCGGCTCCTCGATCAGGAACACCTCGCGGGCCCCGGCGCCCTCCGCGGACTCCTTGATGACGCGACGCTCCACCTGGGTCGACATGCAGGGCACGCACACCAGTACCCGGGGGCTGGGCGTCAGGAAGGTGTTCTGATGTACCTTGCGGATGAAGTGCTGCAGCATCTGCTCGGTAACGGTGAAGTCGGCGATGACGCCATCCTTCATCGGCCGGATGGCCGTGATGTTACCGGGGGTGCGGCCCAGCATGCGCTTGGCGTCGGAGCCCACGGCGGCCACGCTGCGCATGTTGCCGGACTGGCGAATGGCCACGACCGATGGCTCGTCGAGCACGATGCCTCGGCCGCGGACGTAAATCAGCGTATTGGCCGTTCCCAGGTCGATCGAAAGATCGCTGGAGAACAGTCCCCTCAAGCGTTTGAACATGGAAGTCGTTACCTAGTGCAGTCCGGGAGCCCTGTGCGGAGGCAAACGGTATCACCGCGCCCCCTCAGCAGCAAGCAAAACCCCGGGGCAGGGCCGCACCGAGACCCTGCCCGCGCGACGCCGAATATGGTACCTTCAGCGGCCTGATTTTTTTCATCGAGGACATCCGACTCATGGCGCTTGAACACGCTGACGTGCTCAGGGCCGCGCATCTTGCCCGGCTCGGCCTCTCCGACGAAGACGCCACCCACTACCTGGACGACCTCGGCCGCATCCTCGAGATGGTCGACCACCTCCAGGCGCTGGACACCGAGGGCATCGCGCCCCTGGCTCACCCGCTGGATGCGACCCAGCGGCTGCGCGCCGACGAGGTCACCGAGACCGACCGTCGCGACCATTTCCAGCGCTGTGCCCCGGCGGTGGAAAATGGCCTCTATCTGGTACCCCGCGTCGTCGAGTAAGCCACTGCCTACGGAGCCTCCGGCCCATGCATGACAAGACACTGACCGAACTCGCCGCCAGCCTTACGGCGGGCGAGTTCACCAGCCGCGAGCTGACCGAACACCAGCTCGGCCGCATCGAGCGCCACGATGGCGCCCTCAACAGCTTTATCACCGTCACGCCGGACTCGGCGCTGGAAGCGGCGGACCACGCCGATGCCGCCCGCGCTCGTGGCGAGGCCGGCCCGCTGACCGGCCTGCCGGTAGCGATCAAGGACCTGTTCTGCAGCGATGGGGTACTGACCACCGCCGGCTCGAAGATGCTGGCCAACTTCGTCGCTCCCTATGACGCCTGCGTGGTGGAGAGGCTCAAGGCCGCCGGCACGGTAAGCCTCGGCAAGACCAACCTGGACGAGTTCGCCATGGGCTCCTCCAACGAGAGCAGCGCCTTCGGTGCGGTGCACAACCCCTGGGACACCACCGCCGTACCCGGTGGCTCCTCCGGCGGCAGCGCCGCCGCGGTAGCCGCGGGCCTGGCGCCTGCCGCCATGGGCACCGATACCGGCGGCTCGATCCGCCAGCCCGCCGCCTTCTGTGGCATCACCGGACTGAAGCCCACCTATGGGCGCATCTCGCGCTGGGGCATCATCGCCTACGCCTCGAGCCTTGATCAGGCGGGCCCCATGGCGCGAACCGCCGAGGACTGTGCGCTGCTGATGAATGCCATCGCCGGCCATGACCCCAGAGACTCGACCTGCGTGGCCCGCGGTGTGCCCGACTACACCGCCGACCTCGCCGCTCCGCTGTCCGGCCTGAAGATCGGCCTGCCCAGAGAGTACTTCGGCGACGGCCTCGACCCCGCGGTGGAAGCCGCCGTGCGCGAGGCGGTGGCGGTCTACGAATCACTGGGCGCCACGGTTCGCGAGGTCAGCCTCCCGCACACGCACTACGCCATCCCCGCCTACTACGTGATCGCCCCGGCGGAGGCCTCGTCCAACCTGTCGCGCTACGATGGGGTACGCTTCGGCCATCGCTGCGAAAACCCCTCTGATCTGATCGACCTCTACAAGCGGTCGCGGGCCGAGGGCTTCGGCGAGGAGGTCAAGCGGCGCATCCTGATCGGGACCCACACCCTCTCCGAGGGCTTCTTCGACGCCTACTACAAGAAGGCCCAGCAGGTACGCCGGCTGATACGCCAGGATTTCCTCGACGCCTTCGAGGAGGTCGATGTGCTGATGGGGCCAACGTCTCCCACCCCGGCCTTCGATCTCGGCGCCCAGAAGGACCCGGTCTCCATGTACCTCCAGGATATCTACACCATCGCCGTCAACCTGGCCGGCATTCCCGGCATCAGCGTGCCGGCCGGCTTCGTGGGCAAGCGCCCGGTGGGGCTGCAGATACTCGGCACCCACTTCGCCGAGCAGCGCCTGCTCAATGTCGCTCACCGCTACCAGCAGGCCACCGACTGGCACCTGCGTCGCCCCGAGCTTGCCGAGGAGAACGCCTGATGCAATGGGAAACCGTGATCGGTCTGGAAGTTCACGTCCAGCTCGCCACCCAGTCCAAGATCTTCTCCGGCGCCTCCACCGCCTTCGGCGCCGACCCCAATACCCAGGCCTGCGCGGTGGATCTGGGCATGCCCGGCGTGCTACCGGTACTCAACGAGCAGGCGGTGGCCATGGCGGTGCAGTTCGGGCTGGCGATCCACGCCGAGATCCCCGAGGTCTCGGTATTCGACCGCAAGAACTACTTCTACCCCGACCTGCCCAAGGGCTACCAGACCAGCCAGATGTATCACCCCATCGTGGGCCCCGGCGAGGTCGAGATCGGCCTGGATGATGGCACGACCAAGCGCATCCGGGTCCACCACGCCCACCTCGAGGAGGATGCCGGCAAGTCCCTTCACGAGGACTTCCATGGCATGACCGGCATCGATCTCAACCGTGCCGGCACGCCCCTGCTGGAGATCGTCTCCGAGCCGGACATGCGCTCGGCGAAGGAGGCCGCCGCCTACCTCAAGGCGATCCACTCCATCGTGACCTATCTGGGCATCAGCGACGGCAATATGGCCGAAGGTTCGATGCGCTGCGACGTCAACGTCTCGGTGCGTCCCAAGGGGCAGGCCGAGTTCGGCACCCGCGCCGAGATCAAGAACGTCAACTCCTTCCGCTTCGTGGAGCGCGCCATCGAGTTCGAGGTGGAGCGCCAGATCGAGCTGATCGAGGATGGCGGCGAGGTGGTCCAGGAGACCCGTCTGTTCGACCCCGAGCGCGACGAGACCCGCAGCATGCGCACCAAGGAGGAGGCCAACGACTACCGTTACTTCCCCTGCCCGGACCTGCTGCCGGTGGTGCTAGACGCGGCCTACGTCGACCATCTGCGCGAAAGCCTGCCGGAACTGCCCGACGAGAAGCGCGCCCGCTTCCAGGGCGAGCTGGGGCTCACCGCCTACGACGCCGGAGTGCTCGCGGCGAGCCGCGAGATGGCCGAGTACTTCGAAGTGGTCAAGGACACCTGCGGCGATGCCAAGCAGGCCGCCAACTGGGTCCAGGGTGAGCTCTCCGGCGCCCTCAACCGGGAGGGGCTATCGATCCACGACAGCCCGGTCAGCGCCGCTCGGCTCGGCGAACTGATCAGTCGGGTGATGGACGACACCATCAACGGCAAGGCCGCCAAGCAGGTATTCCAGGCGCTCTGGAATGGCCAGGGCGAGAGCGCCGATGAGGTAATCGAGGCCAAGGGGCTCAAGCAGGTCACCGACAGCGGCGCCATCGAGGCGATGATCGACCAGGTGATCGGCGACAGTCCCGCCCAGGTGGCCCAGTACCGCGACGCCGAACCCGAGAAACGCGGCAAGATGATCGGCTACTTCGTGGGGCAGGTGATGAAGGCCTCTCGCGGCACCGCCAACCCACAGCAGGTCAACGCGCTGCTCAAAGAAAAGCTGGATGCCCTGTGCTGATGCCCGGGGTGCTCCAGCAAGCCAAGGAGGTCCGGCATGGCCGATGATGTAGGTGAACGGCTGCGCGCCTTGCGCACCCTGCGCGGCATCTCCCAGCGCGAGCTGGCCAAGCGCTGCGGCGTGACCCACTCCAGCCTGTCGTTGATCGAACAGGGCAAGGTGAGTCCCTCGGTCAGCTCGCTGAAGAAGATCCTCGACGCCATCCCCATGAGCGTCGGCGACTTCTTCACCCTGGAGCTGGAGTCGGGACGACGCGTCTTCTATTCGGCCGAGGAGCTGGCCGATGTGGGCTCAGGAGACGTGGTGTTCAAGCTGGTGGGCGCCGACCGTCGTGATCGTGCGCTCTCCTTCATGGTCGAGACCTACCCCCCCGGGGCCGATACCGGCCGCGAGATGATCACCCATCAGGGTGAGGAGGCCGGCGTGGTACTGGAGGGCGAGATCGAGATCACCATCGGCGCAGAGACCCGCACGCTCAAGGCCGGCGAGGCCTACTACTACGAGACCAACGTGCCCCACCGCTTTCGCAACCCGGGCGACGAACCCTGCCGCCTGGTCAGCTGCGCCACCCCGGCTCGGGCCTTCTAGGGCCCGAGCTCACTCCTGCTTGAGCTTGTCGATCCGCGTGCGCAGCGCCTCCGCCTCGAAAAGGAAAGAGGCCGACACCCGGGTGCCGGCCTCCTGCTTGTCACTTCATCGTGGCGTCGCGTCAGCTGGAGAGCGACATCCACACGCTCTTGAGCTCCGAATACTCCTGCAGCGAGTGGTGGGACTTGTCGCGGCCATTGCCCGACTGCTTGACCCCGCCGAAGGGCACGGTCTGGTCGCCGCCGGCCCAGTTGTTGACGAACACCTGGCCCGACTCCAGTCGCCGGGTCACGCGCATGATGCGGTCGATATCCTGGCTCCAGAGGCCTGCGGCCAGGCCATAGACGCTGTCGTTGGCTAGCCGCACGGCCTCCTCCTCGCTGTCGAAGCCGAATACCGAGAGCACCGGGCCGAAGATCTCCTCACGCCCGATGGCCATCTCCGGGGTCACGCCATCGAACACCGTGGGGGTAATGAAGAGCCCGGGGCCGTCCAGGGCCTGGCCTCCGGCACGCAGGCGGGCACCCTCCTCCTGGCCCTGGCGGATAAACTCCAGCACCCGACGGTACTGGGCCTCGTCGACCATGGCGCCCATGAAGCTGTCGGGGTCCAGCGGGTCGCCCGGCTGCATGGTCTCGGCGCAGGCCACCACCTTGTCGATAAAGGTCTCGCGGATCGAGTTCTCCACCAGCAGTCGCGAGCCGGCGATGCAGACCTCGCCCTGGTTGTGGAAGATCGCCGCGGCGGCGTGCTTGGCCACTCGATCCAGGTTCTTGCAGTCGGCGAAGACGATATTCGGGCTCTTGCCACCGCACTCCAGATAGAGCCGCTTGAGATTGGACTCGCCGGCGTACTGCATCAACTGCTTGCCTACCCCGGTCGAGCCGGTGAAGGCCAGGCAGTCGACATCCATGGAGAGCGCCAGCGCCTTGCCCACGGTGTGACCGAAGCCCGGCAGCACCTGGAAGACACCCCGCGGAATCCCCGCCTCCTGAGCCAGCTGGGCCAGGCGCAGGGCCGACAGCGGCGACTTCTCCGAGGGCTTGAGGATAACGCTGTTGCCTGCCGCCAGCGCCGGGGCCACCTTCCAGGCGGTCATCATCAGCGGGAAGTTCCAGGGCACGATGGAGGCCACCACGCCGAGCGGCTCCCTGAGCACCAGGGCAAGGGCCTCCTCACCGGTGGGGGCCACCTCGCCGTAGAGCTTGTCGATGCACTCCGCCTGATAACGGAAGCAGCCGATGGCGCCCGCCATGTCACCCAGGGCGCTCTGGATCGGCTTGCCCATATCGAGGGTATCGAGCAGCGCCAGCTCCGCCTTGTGGGTCTCCATCAGGTCGGCCAGGCGCAGCAGCACCCGCTTGCGCTTGCCGGGGGCCAGTCGTGACCAGGCGCCACCCTCGAAGGCGGCACGCGCATGGCTGACGGCCACGTCCGCGTCGGCGGCATCACAGCTCGCCACCTTCGCCAGCACCTCGCCGGTGGCCGGGTTGACCGTCTCGAAGGTCTCTCCACTGGCCGCCGGGACGAACACATCGTTGATAAAGGCGTGGGACTCGAAGGTCAGGTCGGCGGCACGCTGGCGCCATCCGGCCAGAGTCTGGGGCATTTCGTTCTTGGGCATCTCGGAATGACTCACGTCAGGCTCTCCTTGATCTTGTCGGGTGTGGTGACAGCCAGCCGCCGATGGGTGGCGTCCAGGGCGGCGCGCGCCCTGTCGACCAGCTCGTCGATCTCTTCGCGGCTGATCACCAGGGGTGGCGAGATGATCATGGTATCGCCCACAGAGCGCATGACCAGCCCCGAGGCGAAAGAGAGGTCGCGGCACAGGTTGCCTGCCCCCAGCGCCTTGTCGAAGCGCTCACCGGTCTCGGGGTCCACCAGCTCCAGGGCCCCCACCAGTCCAAGCGAGCGCGCCTCGCCGACCAGCGGATGGTCGCCCAGCTCTCCCCAGCGTTCGGCCAGGTAGGGCCCCAGGTCGTCACGCACCCGCTCGACCACGCCCTCGGCCTCCATCAATTCCAGATTCCTGAGCGCCACCGCCGCACAGGCGGGGTGTCCCGAGTAGGTGAAGCCGTGGAAGAACTCGCCCCCCTCTTCGATCAGGGTATCGGCCACGCGATCCCCGACCAGCACCCCTCCGATGGGCAGATAGCCCGAGGAGAGCCCCTTGGCGATCGGCATCAGATCGGGCTCGAGATCATAATGGACGCTACCGAACCACTCCCCCAGACGGCCGAAGCCACAGATGACCTCGTCGACCACCAGCAGGATGTCGTACCTGTCGAGTACCGCCTTCACCGCCGGCCAGTAGCTCTGCGGCGGAATGATGGCACCCCCGGCCCCCTGCACCGGCTCGGCGATAAAGGCCGCCACGTTCTCCTCGCCCAGCTCGAGGATCTTCGCCTCCAGGGCCGCGGCACACTCGAGACCGAAGGCGTCCGGGTCCTGCCCCTGCGATCGCCCCTCGCCGAACCAGTAGGGCTGTCGCACATGGCTGATGCCCGGCACGCAGGGACCGCCCTGCTCATGCATGGGCGCCATGCCGCCGAGACTCATGCCGGCCACGGTGGAGCCATGATAGCCATTCTCACGACCGATGACCCACTGCTTCCCCGGCTTGCCCTTGAGCGCCCAGTAGCGGCGCACCATGCGCAGCACCGTATCATTCGCCTCGGAGCCGGAGCCCGTGAAGAAGACACGATTCATATGCTCGGGCGCCAGCGAGACCAGCTTTTCCGCTAGCTGAACCGCCGGTGGGTGCGTGGTCTTGAAGAAGCTGTTGTAGTAGGGCAGCTGATGCATCTGCTCCGCGGCGGCCGCCACCAGCTCCTCACGACCATAGCCGAGATTGACACACCACAGCCCCGCCATGCCGTCGAGGATGCGATTGCCCTCGGAGTCGATGATATAGACGCCCTCGGCGCGCTCGATGATGCGGCTGCCCTCCTCCCCCAGAGACTTGAAGTCGGTGAACGGGTGCAGATGATGCGCGCGGTCGAGCCGCTGCAGCTGGCCAGTCTTCGAGGCTGACATGACGAAGCCCTCCCGGAATCGGTGGTGGAAGATGTTATTGTTTAATCAACATACCCTCCCCTGCGGCATCTGCCAACCCCTTTCCAGAACATGGCAACAATGCTTGGATAAACTAATGATTCATATAGAAATATTGTGAAATTAAAAAATCGACATTCAACTAAAGTTATGACAAACACCTTGACGCCCCCAACCCTCTAGGTCATTTTTCATTGACGCCCTGCACACTCTCTCGGCGCCATCAACAACAAGTATCCGGAGCGAACATGACCACGATCCTGAGCAGCTGGACGATGCGTCTGGCCCTACTACTGACACTCTGTCTCGGCACACTGCCCAGTCAGGCGGCAACACTCGGTGTGCCCGACACGATCCTGCAGGGCGTCGCCTTCGATCTGACCCTGGAAGAGCTCCCCGAAGGTTCCCTCACGCTGCGCCTCGACGACCAGAGCTTCGAGGTGGTCGGTGTCGATGGCGGCAGCGCGCTGGTCGAGGGACTCATCCTGAACGACAGCGCCGCCAGCCTCGAGCTGACCGATGCCACCGGGAGCACGCTGGCCAGCGAGACGCTGACGGCAATTCCCGCCTGGCTGTCGCTGCTGCCGGCCCTGGTGGCGATCGTCCTGGCGCTGGCGTTTCGCCAGGTGATCCTGGCACTCTTCGTCGGCATCCTGCTGGGCGGCTGGATCATGCACGGCATGGATTTCGGCGCCCTCTCCAGCGCCTTCGGCGACTCGGTCAATGTGCATGTCCTGGAGGCCGCCAGCGACAGTGAGCACATGTCGATCGTGCTGTTCTGCCTGCTGATCGGCGGCATGGTGGGCATCGTCTCCCGCAACGGCGGTACCCAGGGCATCGCCCAACGCATCTCCCGGGTCATACGCGGACGACGCCAGGCGCAGACCTCGACCTTCCTGCTGGGGATCGCGATCTTCTTCGATGACTACGCCAACGCGCTGATCGTGGGCAACACCATGCGCGCGATCACCGACAAGATGGCGGTCTCCCGGGCCAAGCTCGCCTATATCATCGACAGCACCGCGGCTCCGGTCTCCGCCATCATGCTGGTGACCACCTGGATCGGCTTTCAGGTGGGGTTGATCAGCGAGGCGATGAGCAACATCAGTGACTGGAACGAATCGGCCTACTCGGTATTCGTCAACGCCATTCCCTACAACGCCTACCCGATCCTGGCCCTGGCCTTCGTTTTCATGACCACCTGGCTGGGTCGCGACTTCGGTCCGATGCTCACCGCCGAGCGCCGGGCCCTCGACGCGGGCGGCCGACGCACCACCCTCAGCGACCGCGAGGCGATCGTCGAGGAGGCGGAGATCAACACCAAGCCCAATATCCCGATTCGGGCCATGAACGCCATCGTGCCGATGCTGGTACTTGCCGCCATTACCCTCGGCGGCATCTATGCCACCGGCCTCGAGGCCCTGGGGCCCGGCTCCCACTCCCTGCGCGACATCTTCGGCGAGGGCGACTCCTTCAGCTCGATGATGTGGGGCTCCCTGGCCTCCTGCGTGGTCGCCGTCATCATGACCCAGGCCCAGCGCCTGATGGCCATGACCGAGACCAGCCACTACTGGTTCGAGGGCGTCAAGTCGATGCTGCTGCCGATCACCATCCTGATGATGGCGTGGGCACTGGCCAACGTGAACGCCTCCCTGCAGACCAGCGACTTCCTGGTGGCGGCCCTCGGGGAGAGCCTCAGCCCGGCATGGCTGCCCGCGGTGATCTTCGTGCTGGCCGGCTTTACGGCCTTCGCTACCGGCTCCTCCTGGGGCGTGATGGGCATCATGATGCCGCTGGTCGTGCCCCTGGCCTGGGCCGTGCTTGAGCAGAACGGCATGAACGGCACGGCGGAAGGCATGCCCATCCTCTACGCCTCGGTGGCGTCGGTGCTCGCCGGCGCGGTCTGGGGAGACCACTGCTCGCCGCTGGCAGATACCACCCTGCTCTCCGCCATGGCCAGTGGCTGCGACCTGGTCGAGCATGTCCGCACCCAGCTTCCCTATGCCCTGCTGGTGGGGGCGGTGGCGCTGATCTTCGGCAACCTGACGGTCGGGTACGGCATCAGCTGGTGGCTGGGGCTGGCGGTCGGCGCCCTGCTGCTGCTGGGCACCCTGCTGGTCGTCGGCAGGCGTCCGGAGCGCCAGCCCGTCACCCCTCGGACAGCCATCAACACCCCGGACCAGGCGCCCCGATAACAACCCTGGCGCCATACTCCTAGCACCTCCAATGGAACCACAGAGCCCGCGGCCATGGCCGCGGGCTCTGTGATTTGGCGCATGTTAGCTTGGTGCATGCCAGCCTTGCGACATCACGCCAGCCTGCTTCTCATAGCGACTAGCGCGAGTCGACGCAGGCCGCGGCGAAGCCCTGGAAGATGGCGTCGTACAGGGGATGACTGGTGGGCTGCCACTCCGGGTGCCACTGGACCCCCAGCGCGAAGGCCCTGGCGTCACGCACGGAGATGGCTTCGATCAGACCATCCGGCGCGACGCCCTCGACGCTCAGGCCATCGCCAAGCCGGTCGATGCCCTGCTGATGAAGCGAATTGACCCGGGCACTGCGCTCGGGATAGAGGCCGGCCAGCACCCCACCCGGCTCGATGGAGAGCTCATGGGACGGCGCATACTGCTGCTCGGCATCGCCCTCGGGCTCACGGTGGTCGAGCTTGCCTGGCTGATTCTGCACCGCCTGATAAAGCGTGCCTCCGAAGGCCACATTGAGTTCCTGAAAGCCGCGGCAGATACACAGCAGGGGCATGCCCCGCTCCAGGCTGGCCGGCAGCCAGGCCATGGCCGCGGCATCGCGGTCCTTGTCATCACGGGTATTCTCCGGCGCCCTCTCGGCGCCGTAGCGTGCGGGCTCCACGTTGGTATGGCTGCCGGTCAGCAGCAGGCCATCGAAGTGGGACAGCAGTCGCCGGGCATGGTCGGGGTCGGTGTCTTCCCATACCGGCAACACCACCGGATCCAGCCCGTAGGTGCGCAGTGCCGTCAGATACTTGTCGGTCACCATATGGGCCGGATGACCCTCGACCTCACGACGACAGGCGATCACTGCCACCAGGGGACGGTTTTGCATAAGACTCTCCTCAGGGTTGTTGACCCCCATCGACACTCGGCGTCGATCGGGGGTTGCTGGCCGGCAGGGTCACGCGGGAAGCGCTCCCGGGATATCAGACACCGAGCCTGTCGCGCAGGCCGTACCACCATGACCCCATCACCGAATAGGGCACGCGGAGCAGACGCCCGCCCGGGAACGGGAGCCATGGCACCTTCTCGAAGACATCGAACCGGGTCAGGTCGCCGTCGATCGCCTCGGAGAGGATACGTCCGAAGGTATGCGACCCGGTGACGCCATGTCCGCTGTAGCCATGGGCAAAGTAGGTGTTATCGCCGATGCGTCCCATCTGCGGCACGCGGCTGAACGAGAGGGCAAAGTTGCCGCTCCAGGCGTAGTCGATCCTGACCCCCTTGAGCTGCGGAAACACCTTGTCCATGTTGCGCTCAAGCTTGGCCTTGATATCGCTGGGGTCCGAGCCGCCATAGACCGTGCCACCACCGAACAGCAGCCGCTTGTCGCCCGACAGGCGGTAGTAGTCGAGGATATAGCGGATATCCTCGACGCATGCATCGGTCGGCAGCAGGTCGTGAGCCCGCTCCTCGCCCAGCGGCTCCGTCGCCATCACCTGGGTGGAGACCGGCATTACCCGCGAGGTCAGTGTCGGCACCACCTTGCCCAGATACGCATTCCCGCACAGGACCAGGGTCTGGCAGGTCATGGAGCCCTTGGCGGTTCTGACCACCGGCTGTGGCGAGGCGTGATCCACCTCGACCACCGGCGACATCTCGTAGATCACCCCACCGTTACGCTCGAACGCCGCCGCCTCACCCAGAGCCAGGTTCAGCGGGTGCATATGACCGCCGGAATGATCGATCAGGCCTCCGGCATAGAGATCGGAGTTCACATGCTGGCGCAGCTGTTCCTTGTCCAGCATCTCCTGGTTTCTGATACCGTAGCTGGCCCACAGATTCATGCGCTCTTCCAGCTCTTTCATGTGGGCGCCGGTCAGGCCGGTGAAGATGTTCTTCTCCTTCAGGTCGCACCGGATGTCATAGGTGCGTACCCGCTCGCGGATGATCTCGCCCCCCTCCTGCACCAGGCCGGCAACGAAGGTCGCCGTATCCTGGCCGTAGCGCTTCCTGATCGTCTGCAGACTGGCGTTCAATCCATTGACGATCTGGCCGCCATTGCGCCCCGACGCCCCCCAGCCGACTCGCGCGCCTTCGATGATGGCCACCTTGTAGCCCTTCTCCGCCAGATGCAGCCCGGTCGAGAGGCCGCTGTAACCCGCACCGACGATACAGACATCGATCCGCTGGTCACCGACCAGCTCGGGGCGTTCCGGCGCGGGATTGGCAGAGGCAGCATAATAACTCGTGGTATGGCTGCCATCGCCGGCATAGGGGTGTCTCTTCATCGTCATCATGCGACCTCTGATTCGTCATGCTTGTTGAGTGTTATTCAGGTGGAGTCGAGAATTCTCACCAGCCGGATGAGTGTTGCTCTTTCATCAACAAGCTACCACCCAACACCCAGGCGCGCAAATTCGAGTTAACTACATGTTTTTAAATATATTTAAAAAGAACACCATTGTTTTATTCGACTAAAGGCTTGATCTATACGGTATATAAAATTTGACAACAGCGGTCGCCGGTCTGAAAAATGAACCCGACGACAACACAACAGGTGCCAACATGACCGCTCCCAACGCCGACGAAGCGAACACCTTTCTCGAGCAGCATCCCGAGATCACCAGCATCGACCTGCTGATCAGCGACCTCAATGGCGTGCTGCGCGGCAAGCGAGTGTCACGGGAGAATCTCGAGAAGGCCTATACCCAGGGCATCAACCTGCCCGCCTCGGTGTTCGCTCTGGATATTCTCGGCAACACCGTCGAGGAGACCGGCCTGGGCCTGGACAGCGGCGACGCCGACCGCGTCTGCCGCCCCCTCCCGGGTACCCTGATGCCCACGCCCTGGCGTCGTCAGGGGCGCCAGGCACAGCTGCTGATGGTCATGGAGGAAGCCGACGGCAGCGGCTTCTTCGCCGAGCCGCGGCATGTGCTGGAGCGTCAGCTGAGGCGCCTGAAGGCTCGCCGGCTGACCCCTGTCGTGGCCGTGGAGATGGAGTTCTATCTGGTCGACCGTGATCGGGCCGAGGGGGGCATGATCCAGCCCCCACGCTCCCCCGTCACCGGTGAGCGTGCCAGCCAGAGTCAGCTCTACTCGGTGAACGAGCTCGACGAATATGCCGACTTCCTGGAGGCCGTACAGGCTGCCGCCGAGGCGCAGCAGCTGCCGCTGGACACCATGTTGAAGGAGTGTGCGCCGGGGCAGTTCGAGATCACCCTGAAGCACGGCCCCGATGCGCTGGCCGCCTGCGACGCCGCGGTGCTGCTCAAGCGTCTGATCAAGGGGGTGGCACAGAATCACGGTTTCGAGGCCACCTTCATGGCCAAGCCCTATGGCCTGGAGGCGGGCAACGGCACCCACGTGCATATCAGCCTGCTCGACGACTCAGGCGACAACGTCTTCGCCGCCGCCGATGGCGATGTGCTGGGCAGCACGACCCTCAAGCATGCCGTTGCCGGGCTACTCGAGCAGATGCCGGCCAGCGTGGCGCTGTTCGCCCCGAACCTGAACTCCTTCCGACGCTTCCAGCCGGGGCTCTATGTGCCCATGACCCCCACCTGGGGCTTCGACAATCGCTCGGTGGCGGTTCGCATTCCCTCCGGCCCCAACGCCGCCCGGCGCCTGGAGCACCGCGTGGCGGGTGCCGATGCCAACCCCTACCTGCTGCTGGCCGCCCTGCTCGCCGGTATCGAGCATGGCATCGCCGGAGAGCTCACGCCTCCCCCGGCGGTGATCGGCAACGCCTACGACCAGTTCGCCCCCAGCCTGACCAACAGCTGGCGCCAGGCCCTGGACCTTCTCGAGGAGAGCGAGTCGCTGCGCGAGGCGCTGGGCCAGGACTTCCTGACGGTCTTCCTGGCCAATCGGCGTGTCGAGCGCAGCCAGACCATGCAGGAGGTCAGCCAGCTGGAGATCGACTGGTACCTGCGTCACGTCTAACTCTCTTCCGCTCCGACGAGAGACAACCACAACAGCAACGTCGACCCGTCGCCCTATTGCCGACCGGGAGGTAACCCCATGAGCTCCAACCAGGCCGCGCGCCACCCCTTCTCCCCTTCCCTGCCGGACCGTCGCGGTACCGGCAAGACCTTCGCCCTGGTCACCGCCCTGCTGCTCACGGTCGGGGGCCTGACCCTGAACCATGAGCCCGGCACGCCATTCGGCTGGATCAGCCTCGTCCCGTCGTTGATCGTGCTGGTGGTCGCCATCGCGACCCACCGCACCCTGGAGGCGCTGGCCATCGGCGCCCTCTCGGGGCTTATCATGCTGCAACCCGACGACTTCATCGGCGAGCTGTCCGAC
This sequence comes from Halomonas sp. LES1, assembly GCF_031846005.1. NCBI lineage: Bacteria > Pseudomonadati > Pseudomonadota > Gammaproteobacteria > Oceanospirillales > Halomonadaceae > Halomonas > Halomonas sp. LES1. Next base: position 195,312 of record NZ_JAVRGC010000002.1, on the reverse strand, counting down.
ATCTCCATGGCGGTCATGATGGATGAGACCATCGCCTGGCTGATCCTGGTGTGCGGCCTGATGGGTGGCTTCATTGCCATGCTGGAAAAGTCGGGCTGCACCCTGAGCTTCAGTCACTTCATGACGCGACTGGTCAAGACCCGGCGGCAGTCGCTGCTCAGCACCGCCACGCTGGGCGTACTGATCTTCATCGACGACTACCTCAATGCGCTGGCCACCTCGGCCGCCATGAAGCGACTCACCGACCGATTCGGTGTCTCCCGGGAAAAGCTGGCCTACATCGTCGACTCGACGGCGGCCCCCATCTGTATTCTGGTACCGATCTCCACCTGGGCGGTCTACTTCGCCGAGCTTCTCGAAACCAACGGCGCCACCGATGGCCCGGGAATGTGGCTCTATATCCAGTCGATCCCCTTCATGCTCTATGGCTGGGTGGCCATGGGGCTGGTCCTGCTCGTTGCCATCGGCATCATGCCCGATATCGGCCCGATGAAGGCCGCCGAGGAGCGCGCCAGAAACGGCCAGCCGATCCCCGACAACGCCCCGGAGGTCGCCCTCGGGGAGGATGATATGCCCATCACGCGGCCATGGGTCGGCGTGATGAACTTCCTGCTGCCGATGGCGGTACTGATCGGCGCCAGCGCCTGGTTCGAGATCGACCTTCTCAAGGGCGTGATCGTGGCCATCATGTTCACCATCCTGCTCTACCTGGTCCAGCGACTGGCCACCTTCGCCACGCTGATGGATGCCATCATGGACGGCTTCAGGACCATGATGCTGCCGCTCGCCATCGTCGCCGTCGGCTTCGTGCTTCGCGAGATCAACGACCAGCTCGGCATGACGGCCTTCATGATCGACTCCCTTACCCCCTATCTGACGGTCGCCATGCTGCCGGCCATCGTCTTCCTCTCCATGGCCATCGTGGTCTTCGCCACCGGCTCCTCATGGGGGGTGTTCGTGATCTCGATCCCCATCGTGATCCCCATCGCGCAAAGCATGGGTGCCCCGTTGCCGCTGGTGGTCGGTGCCCTGCTTTCCGCCTCGAGCTTTGGCAGCCACGCCTGCTTCTTCTCCGACTCCTCGGTGCTCTCCTCCCAGGGCAGCGGCTGTCAGCCGATGCAGCATGCGCTGACGCAGATCCCCTACGCCCTGATCGGGGCCCTGGTGACCACCCTGGGCTTCCTCGCCCTAGGCATGCTGATGACCTGATCCCTCGGGCCAGCCCCCTGGCACCTGGCCACACCACACCGCCCCCGATCCTCTCGCTCGGGGGCGGTGTCATTACGGAAGGGCAGACGGGGTCCGTCGAGGGCGAAACCTTCGTGCAGCGGGCGGAACCGGGATTTCACACCTCGGTGGATGCCTCGGCCGTGGCGTCGGACTCGGCCTGCCACTGCACCTCGCCATCGATCACCGGCAGGCGCTCGGCCTGGGGAGGAGTCTCCAGGCGCCGGGAGAGCTCCTCGCCATCGAGGCGGTAGGTGACCTCATAGCCCTGCGACTCCTCGTGCTGCTCCACGACCGTCCGGCACTCCTCCTCGGTAACCACCCGCTGGCGGGTCTCGTAACGCGTCTCATAGCGGGTCTCGTACTGGACCTGGCCACCGGCCTGGGCATGCTGGCGCGCCTCGACGCGCTCCTGAACCTCGCGTCCGGCCAGGGCGCCGCCGATGGCACCCGCCACGGTGGCGATCTTCTTGCCGCTGCCACCCCCGACCTGGTTGCCCAGCAGTCCGCCGACGAGAGCGCCGGCGGCACTGCCGACGATGCGGTGAGGGTCGCGGCTGGCCGCCGGACCGGACGGGGTCGGCGCCTCCACCGGAACCTGAACCGGCACCTCGACCGGGACTTCCTCGCTCACTACCCGCTCAACGTCCTCGCAGACCTCTCTTGGCCGCTCCACGGTTCGGGTCACGGGCTCTACCGCCAGGATCTCGGCATATACCGGCCCACGCGGCTGCTGGACCTGCCAGGCCCCGAACGCCAGTCCTCCAACCCCCAGCACGGCCAGCGTCGCGCCGACAACGATCGACGTCTTGCTCATCTGTCATCTCCTGATAAGAGCGGAACACCACTCACTGAAACACTTGCGGGCTTAAGACGAGCGTGACCTTGATGGCTTGTGGCGATGAGAGGGGCAGCGCAATCCGGTGCTGCCCGACCAGGCACAGTATAGGGCGAGGAGTGGCATCGAGGCGGCAGCGACGACGACTTCCACAGAGCTTCCCCACCCGTCGCCAGATGGTGACATCTCCACCTCAGGCCAGGGGTTCGCCGGCCGAGGTGACGGGCCCGGCTCCCGACGACGCCGACTCTGGCCGGCCGGACATCAGGCGCAGACGCGCCTCCAGCCAGCGCCGGGTGGGTTCGACCCGATTGAAGGTATAGACATGCAGGCCGATGAAACCGTCGACACCATCATCCAGCAGCGGCTCCACGCTCTCCAGCAGGGCGTCGGGGCGAAAGTCCGAGGGCCTCAGCAGCCGTCTCAGCCAGCCCGACTGGCGACGCAGGGCCCGCATCGAGGGCCCCAGCCCCAGGCGCATGGCGATGGCCAGCAGCCGCCTGGGCTCCATCAGCCCCGGGACGCCGGCATAGACCGGCAGGGCGAGCCCCAGCCGTGACTGACGCCTGCGCCAGGCCAGCAGCGGCTCGGCCTCGAAACAGAGCTGGGTCACGGCATAGTCGGCCAGAGACGCCTTGGCGACGAGGTCACGCTCCAGGAGATCTCCGTCGATGGCGTGATGCCCCTCGGGATAGACGGGAACCCCCACCCGCAACGGTCGCTGTGCCAGGCCCGCCATGGCCTCGAGCAGCGCGAGGCCGTGGGGGTAGTCGCCCGGCGGACTCTCTCCATCGCCACCCACCACGAAGACATCATCGACACCCAGGGTCACCAGGCGCCCCAGCAGCGACTCCAGATGGGCACTATCCCGCACCCGCCGGGCCGCCAGGTGCGGTACCACACGAAACCCTCTCTCGACCAGCCACTCGGTGGCCTCGAGGGTCCGCTCGAGGCCGTGGCGTGGTGAGCAGGTCACGGTGACCGTGGCGCCTGCGGGCAGGGATAGCGCCGCTTCCTGCATGCCGACGAGGGGCATCAGCTCGAAGCGGATCGACGTCATATGCTCTCACTCCTTGGGAATGGTCTTGGCCGGATCATGGAAGGGCTTCTCCACGACCACGGCATCCTGCAGTCCGGTATTGGCCTCGATCCGCAGTGCCGTGCCCAGCTCGGCATGCTCGATGGGTACCATGGCATAGCCGATATTGCGCTCCTGGCGCGGCGAGCGGGTGGCCGAGGTGACCTGACCGATACGCTCGCCGCCCGGAGTGAATACCGGGAAGACGTCGATCATGCTGCCATCGGTGAAGTAGCCCACGCTGGGCCCGTCGATCTCCACCCCCACCAGCTTGCGCGATACTCCCTCGGCCTTGATGCGCTCCAGGGCGGCACGACCGATGAAGTCATCATCCCCGCGCAGGTCCACCATCCAGTCGTATCCCATCCCCACCTCGAAGGGGTTGGTGTCGTACCAGATGTCGCAGCCGAAGGCGAGGATCCCCCCCTCGATACGACGGATATGGCAGGGGCCGATCACCTGCATGCCGTGGGGACGGCCGGCCTCGAACACGCGCTGCCACAGGGCCTCGCCGAAGCGACTGGCCGCGCGCAGATAGATCTCGTAGCCGACCTCGCCCGAGTAGCCGGTGCGCGAGATCACCACCGACATGCCGTCGAGCTCCGCCTCCATCAGGTGATAGTAGGGCATCGCCAGCACGGCTTCGCCGAACAGGTCCACCATCACCGCCTTGGCCCTGGGCCCCTGAACCTGCACCGGTGCCACATCCACCTCGCGCAGGGTGACATCGAGTCCCGAGTTGACGGCTAGCCCCTGGCACCACAACAGGATGTCGCTATCGGCCAGCGACAGCCAGAAGCGGTTCTCCTCGATGCGCAGCAGCACCGGGTCGTTGAGGATGCCACCATCGGGGCCGGTAACGAAGACATACTTGCACTGCCCGACCTGGCAGTGGCGCATGTCACGGGGGACCAGCCGCTGGGTGAAGGCGAAGGCATCGGGCCCCGATATCTCGATCTGGCGCTCGACGCCGACATCCCACAGGGTTACACCCTGTACCAGGGCCCAGTACTCGTCCACGGGGTCGGTATAGAGCCGTGGATGATAGTGGTGGTTGTAGACACTATATTTGCGCACCCCATGGCGCCGCGACGCATAGAAGAAGGGTGACTTGCGAATACGCGGATAGAGCAGAATCTCCGGTGCTTCACGGGCGTGCTCGACGCTTTCGATGACCTGGGACATGACGCTCACCTCATGGGTCGCTGTGACAGGTACCGGCCCCGCGCCGGTCCCATGCCTTCGACACTAGACCCGACTCGGGCCACCCATCTCGCCATGGGCGGCCCACTCTTAGCCGTGGGCGACAGCCCCGACGACGGCCTGTCGCCAGCGGACAAGGAGGCGTCGTCGCGGGACAGCGTGACCTGCCGGGGCTGCCTTATGCTGGCAGAAACTCAGGTGCTCTCAGGAGGTTGACCATGGCAACCCTACCCTCGCAGGCAGACGCGGTGATCATCGGCCTGGGCGGCATCGTCGGAGCCTCGGTGGCCCACCACCTCATCGAGCTGGGCTGGACCAACCTGGTGGGTCTGGAGACCGCCGCCCTGCCCTCGGACGTCGGCTCCACCGCTCACGCCTCCGACTTCTGCTACATGACCTCCCACGACCGCCTGAGCTGCTATACCACCACCTACAGCCAGCGCTTCTTTGAAGCGATGGGCCACTACCACAAGTCCGGCGGGCTGGAGATCGCAAGGGTCGGCGACGACGCGCGCCTGGCCGAGCTCTAGCGCAAGGTCGCCTCGGGCAAGGCGTTCGGTACCCGCGCCTGCATGATCGATGCCGACGAGACGGTGGCACGCTTCCCGCTGCTGGAGCGCGACCTGGTGCTCGGCGCCCTCTGGGATCCCGACGCCGGGCTGGTGGTGCCACGCTCCCAGCGCGTTGCCGGCGAGCTGATCGAGAAGGCCGTTGCCAGCGGCCATCTGCACGCCTTCGCCGAGACCCCGGCGCTGGATATCGATGTCCGCGATGGACGGGTTCACGGCGTCGAGACGCTGAAGGGCTATGTCTCGACGCCTCTGGTGATCGTTACCGCCGGTATCTGGGGACCGATTCCCGCCGCCATGGGCGGTGCCGCCCTGCCGCTGATGCCACTGGAACACCCGCTGATCTTCTTCGGTCCCTTCGACACCTTCGCCGGCAGCGGCAAGGAGATCGGCTACCCCTTGCTGCGCGACCAGGGCAACTCCGCCTATCTGCGCGATACCGGTGACCCGGCCAGCACCGAGGGCGGACAGCTCGAACTGGGCCACTATGAGCCGCGGGAACCGCGCCTGGTGGAGCCGCACGCCATCCTCGATCGCCACCGGGCCCGGCTCTCCCCCTCGATGCGCGACCTGGAGATCGACCAGGTCGCTGAGGCGCTGGAGCGCGCCATGGCGCTCACCCCGGTGCTCGGCGAACTGGGGCTGGACGAGAAGCACTCCTTCAACGGCCTGCTCTCGGTCACCTCCGACGGTGGCTCGCTGGTGGGCGAGTCGCCGGAAACCCGCGGCCTGTGGTTCTGCGAGGCGGTATGGGTCAAGGACGCCCCTGGCATGGGCAAGCTGCTGGCCGACTGGATCACCCGGGGCCGGCCCGACATGGACCCCTGCAGCGTCGATATCGCTCGCTTCTATCCGGTGCAGAAGACCCCGCACCACGTCCATGGACGCTGCCGGGAGATCGCCCAGAAGATCTACGACCCGCCGGTGCACCCCCGGGAGCCTTTCGCCAGCGGCCGCAACCTCAGGCGCGGCCCCTTCTGGTCGAGGGAGCAGGAGCTGGGGGGCTACTTCATGGAGGCCGCCGGCTGGGAGCGCGCCCACGGCTATGCCGCCAACGAGACGCGTCTGGCCGCCTATCTGGAACGGGTGCCGGAGCGCCCCGCCGAATGGGATGCCCGCCACTTCTGGCGTGTCGCCAATGCCGAGCAGCTCGCCATGAGCGATGACGTGGGCATGGTCAATCTCTCCCACTTCGCCATCTACGATATCTCGGGCCACGATGCCGAGGCACTGCTGGAGCGTCTATCGGTGGCACGCATCGGTGGCGACACCCCCATCGGCAAGGGGGTCTACACTCACTTCCTCGACGACGCCGGCGGCGTGCATTCCGACCTCACCATCGTGCGCCTGGCGCCGGACAGCTGGCGGGTGATCTGTGGTGGCGATACCGGCCACCGCGACCTGATGTGGATCATCCGCCGTGGCGAGGGATGGGGCCTGACCCGCTGGCACCTGGAGGACCGCACCGACGGCCTGGCCACCCTGGGCCTGTGGGGCCCCAACGCCCGCCGCACCCTGCAGGCACTCGCCGATGTGCCTGAGGCCCTGGACGATGCCCACCTCCCCTTCGCCACCGCCCGCGAGATACGTGTCCAGGGCCTGCCGGTCTGGGCCTTCCGAATCTCCTATGTGGGTGAGCAGGGTTGGGAGCTATACGTCCCCTTCAGCTACGGGCTGGCGCTCTGGGACCGACTGTTCGAGGCCGGCGTCACGCCGGTGGGGATCGACACCTACGCCAACAGCCGTCGCCTGGAGAAGAGCCTGCGCCTTCAGAATGTCGACCTGCTCACCGACTACAACCTCCTGGAGGCGGGCCTGGCCCGCCCCAAGGTGAAGAGTGCCGAGTTCCACGGCAAGAGTGCCCACCTCGAGCAGCGTGGTCGTGAGCATCAGCCGGCCACCCTATGCACCCTGGTGATGGAGGATCACCACGACAGCAGTGGCATACCGCGCTTCCCGGTCGGCCAGGCACCACTGCTCGACCCCGAGAGCGGTGAGGTGCCGGTGGACACCCTGGGACGGCGCTCCTATACCACCAGCATCGCCTGGGGCCCCTCTCTCGAGTGCAATATCGCGATGGGCTATCTGCCCGGGGCCTATGCCGAAGAGGACCGCCGACTGCTGATGGAGTACTTCGGCGAGCACTACTCGATGCGCGTGGCCGCGGTGGGCTATCGGGCGCTCTACGACCCGCTGGGCGAGCGACCACGCAGCTGAGCGGCCTACTCCTCCAGGGTCCGTTCGTGAGATATCGTCAGCTCGGCCTGGCGCAGCGCCCGCCGCTTGCGCTCGCCGCTGGGCGAGTGGCCGAAGTGGTCGTGATAGCACTTGGTGAAGTGAGGCGGCGAAATGAAGCCACAGGCCAGCGCCACCTCGGTGATCGGCATATGGGTCTGCAGCAGCAGGAGTCGTGCTCGAGCCAGGCGCAGGGCCAGGTAGTACTTCAGCGGGGGCACCTCCACATAGCGCTGAAACAGCCGCTCCAGCTGGCGCCGCGACAGGCCGGCATAACGCGCCAGCTCATCCAGTGCCAGCGGCTCCTGCAGGTTGGCCTCCATCAGGGTGGCGACCTCCTCCAGCTTGGGATGACTATGCCCCAGACGCACCCGCAGCGGGGTACGCTGACGGTCGTCGACCCCGCGAATGCGCTCATGAATGAACTCCTCGGCAATCGCCTCGGCCAGGCCGAGGCCCTGCTGGCGACCAATCAGGTTGAGCATCATGTCCAGTGGGGCAATCCCTCCCGAGCAGGTGAAGCGGTCGCGATCCATGACGAAGAGCTGCGAGGAGAAGGTCACGGCGGGAAAGCGCCGCGCCGCGTGGAGGCTGCCGATATGCTCCCAGTGCAGGGTACAGCGGTAGCCGTCGAGCAGCCCCGCCATCGCCAGCACATAGCTACCGGTGCACAGCGCCCCCAGCGGCGTGTCGCGCTCGGCCAGGCGGCGCAACCAGGCGAGTACCGGGCGTTCGCAATGCGCCTGCACCCCCACCCCACTGCACACCAGCATCAGGTCCAGGGCCGGCATCGGCTCCAGCGCCTGGTCCACCAGCGTGGCCAGGCCGTTGCTGGCATGCACCTCACCCCCATCACGACTCACCAGGTGCCAGGTATAGAGCCGGTGGTCGGCCAGATGGTTGGCCATCCGCAGCGGCTCCAGGGCCGAGGCGAAGGCCAGCTGCGAGAAGCCCGGCAGCAGCAGGAATCCTATATCGTAGTGGCAACCTGCCACGGCGGTGGTCGACATACTCACTGGCTCCCGAAAGGCAGGCGATGACTCTTGGACATCAGAGATAGCCTATCCTCGTTGCTTGAGGCAAGTGGGGGACAATCACGCTCAGGGTGTCGCTGTGCCATAGACCCTCGACGTCGCCAGACAAGAGAGGCGGACGATGCGGGCGATACTGAACCCGACGACCGGCGTTTTCTCAGGAGCAACCGCCATGCCGACCCAAGCGAGCGACCCCATTCCCGCGCAACCCAACGACAACCTGAGCATCGCCAGGGCGGCACGACTCTGGCCCATCGAGGAGATCGCCCACCGCCTGGGTCTGCCCGGCGAGGCGGTGGAGCCCTACGGGCGCGGCATCGCCAAGATCGACCTTACGGCCATGACGGCACTGGCCGAGTCTCCACGCGGGCGCTATGTGGTCGTCACCTCGATGACACCGACGCCCCCCGGCGAAGGCAAGACCACCACCGCCATCGGCCTGGTGCAGGGACTCCAGCGCCTGGGCCATCGCGCGGCGGTGGCCCTGCGCCAGCCCTCCATGGGGCCGACTCTCGGCCTCAAGGGTGGCGCCACCGGCGGTGGCCACAGCCAGGTGCTGCCCATGGAGCGCATCAACCTGCACCTCACCGGTGACCTGCATGCCGTCGCCGCGGCCCACAACCTGCTGGCGGCCATGGTCGACAGCCATCTGCATCACCGCCTCGCCCCGGAGCTCAGCCCACGGGACATCTGCTGGCAGCGGGTGATCGACCTCAACGACCGCGCGCTTCGCCACCTGGTGCTGGGCCTCGGCGGGCGCGGCGACGGCGTGCCTCGTCAGGGGGGCTTCGAGATCACCGCCGCCTCGGAGGTGATGGCGGTGCTGGCGCTGGCCGACTCGCTGGCCGACCTGCGGAAACGACTGGGGCGATTGATCGTGGGGCTCGACCGCGACGGCGAGCCGGTCACCGCCGAGCAGATCGGCGCCGCCGGCGCCATGACGGTGCTGCTCAAGGAGGCGCTCAAGCCCAACCTGCTGCAGACCCTGGAGCATGCGCCGGCGCTGATCCACGCCGGCCCCTTCGGCAATATCGCCCACGGCAATTCTTCCATCGTCGCCGACCAAATCGGCCTCCACGCCGCCGACTTCGTGGTTACCGAGGCCGGCTTCGGCGCCGACATGGGGGGGGAGCGCTTCTTCAATATCAAGTGTCGTGCCTCGGGCCTCACCCCCGACGCCGCGGTGCTGGTGGTCACGGTGCGCGCCATGAAGTACCACTGCGGAAAGCACCGGGTGATTCCCGGCCAGCCGCTACCGGCCTCGCTGCTGGCCGAGGCCCCGGAAGAGGTCATGGCGGGAGGCGCCAACCTGCTCAAGCAGATCGACAACGTGCGGGCCCACGGCCTGACGCCGGTCGTGGCGATCAACGCCTTCCCCGGGGACCATCCGAGCGAGGTGGCCGCCATTCGCGAGCTATGTGCCTCGGTGGGGGTACGCGCCGAACTCTCCACCCATGTGCGCGACGGTGGTGAGGGAGCCGTGGCGCTGGCCGAGGCACTGGTCGAGGCGACGCAGGGGGCGGCCGGTGACACCGACGCCTTTCACTACCTCTATCCCGATGAGCTGCCCCTGGCGGACAAGATCGAGCGCATCGCCACCCGGCTCTATGGCGCGGATGGTGTCGACTTCGCCCCGGGCATACAGGAGCGTCTGGCGGGCTGGGAGGCGCGGGGATATGGCGCGCTGCCGGTGTGCATCGCCAAGACGCATATGTCGCTGACTCACGATGCACGCCTGCTGGGTGCCCCCACCGGCTGGCGCCTGCCGGTACGCGAGGTGCGCCTCTCGGCCGGCTCCGGCTTCGTCTACGCCCTGGCCGGCGATATCCGCACCATGCCCGGGCTCAACGCCTCACCGGCTGCCACCCGAATCGATATCGATGACGAGGGTAATACCGTTGGCCTGTATTGACCCCCTCTCACCCTATCGATCCCTGTCGAGGACAGCCCCCCGCGAAATCTCGATGCCTGTCGCAGTGCACGACTCCTGTGTGAACCATCTCCGCCGGGGGCTCTGTCCCCTGTCGGTCCCGGCGCCCCTCGTGACAACATCAAGGCTCATAGCCCGAGCTTGTCACGGGCCTGGTAATACCAGGCTCCCAGGGCGGAGAGCGGCACCCGCAGCAGGCGTCCACCGGGGAACGGCAGATGCGGCAGCCCGGCAAAGGCGTCGAAGCGCTCCCCCTGACCGTGCATCACTTCGGCGATCAGCTTGCCGGCCAGGTGGGTACAGGTAACACCGTGGCCGGAGTAGCCCTGGGCATAGTAGACATTGCCGTTGATCACCCCGAACTGAGGCATCCGGTTGAGGGTCATCAGGAAGGTACCGCTCCAGGCATAGTCGATCCCGGCGTCGGCAAGCTCGGGGAAGGTCTTGAGCAGCTTGGGCCGGATGACACTCTCGATATCTGCCGGGTCGCTGCCGCCGTAATTGACCCCTCCCCCATAGAGCAGCCGGTTGTCCCGGGTCAGGCGGTAGTAGTCGAGCAGGTAGTTGCAGTCCTCCACCGCCAGGCCATTGGGCAGCAGACCACGCGCCCTCTCCTCGCCCAGGGGTTCGGTGGTGATGATCTGGGTACCACAGGGCATCGACTTGCCCTCGATTTCCGGCAGCACGCCCTTGAGATAGGCATTGCCGGCCACGACCACCCGCTCGGCACGCACACGCCCCCTGGCGGTCGACACCACCGCCGGGTCACCATGCTTCAGCCCCGTGACCGGCGAGTGCTCGAAGATACGTCCACCCAGGGACTCCACGGCGGCCGCCTGGCCCAGCACCAGGTTGAGTGGATGCAGGTGGCCACCGCCATGATCGACCAGCACGCCGGTATAGCGGTCACTGACCACTTCGCGCTTGAGCGCCTCCCCTTCCAGCAGCTCGAGTTCCCGGTAGCCGTAGCGCTCCCACAGCGCCTGATGCTCGCGCAGCCCCTTGAGCTGCCGACCGTTACAGGCGGCGAAGAGGTTGCCGTCGCGCAGATCACAGTCGATGGCATACCGGGCCACGCGTTCGCGGATGATGCGGTTGCCCTCGAAGGCCATGTCGCCCAGGGCCCGGGCGGTCTCGGCGCCGTACCTGGCCTCGATCACGTCCATGTCGCGGCTGTAACTGTTGACGATCTGGCCGCCATTTCGCCCCGAGGCACCGTAACCGACCCTGACCGCCTCCAGCACCACCACCGACAGCCCACGCTCCGCCAGATGCAGGGCGGCGGAGATTCCCGTGAAGCCGGCTCCCACCACGCATACATCACAGTCGATATCACCCTCGAGGGCGGGGCGTTCGGGCGTCGGGTTGGCGGTATCGGCATACCATGATGCGGCGTGACCGGATTCGAACGAGGCGGACATGGCGACCCCTTATTGGAAACTTTACTTGACGCTATGTCGCGATATTACCGGCCAAAACGGCAGAACAACAACCAGAAAGGCATATGATACTCACCAAAAAACCGCCGACGGGCACTCCGTCGGCGGCATTCCCACTGGGTGGCGGTGATCTCAGCGGCTGCGCGCCTCGTTCCAGAGCTCCTGCAGCAGCTCCAGCTCCTCGCCACTCACCGAGGGGGTGAAGTGGAGCCGCTCCCGGGCCGCCGGATCCGGCATCACCGGCGGTTCGCGCAGGGCATCATTGACCAGCTCCAGCGCCGCCTCGTTGGGCGTGGTGTAGAAGTTGTAGTTGGCCAGCCGCGCGGCCACCTCGGGGCGCAGCAGATATTCGATAAAGGCCCGGGCGGCCTCGACATTGGGTGCCCACGACGGGATCGCCAGCACATCGACCCAACGCTGGGAGCCCTCCTCGGGAATGAAGAACCCCAGCTTGCCGTAGGTCTCGGGAGCCTCGGCACGCTTGTTGGCCAGGTCGCCGTTATAGGCCACGCCGGCGTGGATCACCCCGTTGGCCACCTGCTCGATGGCCGCCGTGGCATCCGTGAAGCCCACGAAGTTGTCGCGATTGCGGGTCTCGATGACCTGCCTGGCGGCCGCCACCCAGGGCTCCTGGCCCACACAGTCGAAGCCGGCTCCCTGGAAGGCGCAGGCGGTGCCGAAGGTGAACTGGGCGTCCCCCTTGAGCAGCGCGAAGGGATAGTCGGCATTGACCTGGGGGTCGTAGAGCAGCCCCCAACCAGGCTCGGGCGAAGGCCAGGTCTCGGTGTTGTAGACGATGCCGGTGGCGCCCCACAGGTAGGGCACGGTGTAGATCCCCTCGGGGTCATAGCTCGGCCCGCGGAACTCGCCGAGGATATTGTCGTGCCCCTCGAGCCCTTCCCCCTCGGCCGTCAGCGGTCGGATCAGGCCGGCCTCGATCAGTCGCGGCACGAAGTAGTCCGAGGGCACGATCAGGTCGTACTGGGCGTCACCGCCGGCAGTCAGCTTGGAGAACAGCTCGGCGTTGGAGTTGTAGTAGTTCTGCACCACCTCGAGACCGGTCTCCGCCTCGAAACCCTCGATGATCGCAGGGTCCATGTAGTCCGACCAGTTGAACAGCCGCAGCTTGCCATCCTCGGCCGCCGCGGCAAGGCTCAAGGCCAGCAGGCCCAGCCCCGCAAGCGGCGCCCAGTGTCTTGGTGTCAGCATCGTCGATCTCCCTGTTTCGAATCGCCGAGGGCGCAGGCCCTCGGCCACTAGCCTAGACCCTGAGCAGCAGGTGCTCCCGCTCCCAGGAGCTGATGACCTGGAAGTAGGCGCGATGCTCGGCCCGTTTCACCGCCAGATAGCTGTGCGTGAAGCGCTCGCCGAGGATATCGGAGAGGGCCTGGCACTCCTGCAGCAGATCCAGTGCCGGCCCGATATCGTCGGGCAGCTTGTGGCCGCCTGACCAGGCCGAACCGGTCATCGGCGGACGCGGCTCGAGCTGGCTCAACATGCCCAGATAGCCACAGGCCAGCGAGGCCGCCATCACCAGATACGGGTTGGCATCGGCACCGGCCAGCCGGTTCTCCACGCGGCTCGACTCGGGCGTCGATACCGGCACCCGCAACCCCACGGTGCGGTTATCCATGCCCCACTCCACGTTGATCGGCGCCGAGCCGCTGCTGTCGGTGCGCATCAGACGACGATAGGAGTTGACGTTGGGCGCCAGCAGCGGCATCGCCGCCGGCAGGTACTTCTGCAGGCCACCGATGAAGTGGTGGAACAGCCGGCTGGGCTGGCCGTCGTCGGCGGCGAACAGGTTATGGCCGCGTTCGCTATCCAGCAGGCTTTGGTGGATATGCATGGAGCTGCCGGGCTCATTGGCCATCGGCTTGGCCATGAAGGTGGCATACATGCCGTGACGCAGCGCGGTTTCTCGCAGGGTGCGCTTGAACATTACCACCTGGTCGGCCAGTGCCAGCGGGTCCCCATGCTGGAAGTTGACCTCCATCTGCCCCGCTCCCTCCTCGTGGATCAGGGTGTCCAGGTCGAGGCTCATGGCGTCACAGTAGTCATACATCTCCTCGAACAGCGGATCGAACTCGTTGACCGCGTCGATGGAGAACGACTGGCGACTGCTCTCCTGTCGCCCGGTGCGCCCGATGGGCGGCTCCAGCGGGTAGTCGGAGTCGGTGTTGGTCTTGACCAGATAGAACTCCACCTCCGGCGCGATCACCGGTTTCCAGCCCCGCTCGGCGTAGAGCCCCAGCACCCGCTTGAGCACATGGCGCGGCGCCAGATCCACCGGCTCGCCGGTCAGGTAGAAGCAGTCATGAATGATCTGCGCGGTGGGATCCTCGGCCCAGGGCACCAGGTAGATGGCACCGGGATCGGGTACCAGCTCCATGTCCCGCTCGGTCTGGTTCCAGAAGCGAATATCCTCGTCGTCGGGATAGCCTCCGGTAACGGTCTGGATAAAGATCGAATCGGGCAGACGGGGGCGTCCACCGTTGAGGTACTTGCCGGCGGGCATGATCTTGCCCTTGAGAATGCCGGTCAGGTCGCTGACCAGGCACTCGACCTCGGTGATGCCATGTTTCTGGAACCAGTCGTTGAGAAGCGGCTGTTCCTGTCGGTTACTCATGGGGAATGTCCTTGCTTATGGAAAGGCGGCCCCGCATACCGGGGCCGTCCACTCAGCGCGACTGCACTTCCGACCACAGCTGCTGGAACACCTGCAGCGACTCGCCCTCGAGGCTCGGGGTGAAGCGCAGGCGCTCCATATCCGCCTCGCTGGGCTGCACCGGGGGCTGGGTCAGCACTTCATCCAGATAGGGCTCCGCCGCGGCGTTGGGGCTGGCGTAGTAGTTGAAGTTGGAGAGCTGGGCACCCACTTCGGCGTCGAGAATGAAGTCGATGAACTGATGCGCCAGGTCAGGGTTCGGGGCCTCGGCGGTGATCATCATCGAGTCGACCCACATCTCGGCACCTTCATCAGGGATCATGAACTCCAGCGACGCGAAGGTATCGGGGTCCTCCTCCTTGAAGTAGAGGTAGTCGCCGTTGTAGGTGAGGCCGGCATGGGTCACCCCCCGGGCCAGTTGCTGCAGCTGTGGCGTGCCGTCGCTGAAGCCACTGAAGGTCTCTCGATTCTTGGTCTCGATCAGCAGCCGCGCGGCCTCCTTCCAGCCCTCCGGGTCGGTGCAGTCGTAGCCATGCCCCAGATAGGCACAGGCTCCCCCCAGATTGACCTGGCCATCGCCCATCAGCGCGAAGGGATGGTCGGGATTGACCTCGGGGTCGAAGAGCAGCGACCAGCTCTTGGGTGCATCCGGGAAGGTCTCGCTGTTGTAGACCACCCCGGTGGTGCCCCACTGATAGGCCGCGCTGTACTCGCCCCCCGGGTCGAAGGTCGGATCCTTGAACTGTTCCATCAGGTTGTCGAAGTTGGGGATCTTCGACTTGTCCAGCGGCTGCACCAGCCCGGTCTTGATCAGCCTCGGCACATAGTAGTTGGAAGGCACGATGATGTCGTACTGCGAGACACCACCCGCCTGAAGCTTGGAGAGCATCTCCGGCAGCGAGTTGAAGTAGTTCTGCACCACCTCGACGTCGTGTTTCGCCTCGAAGGCCTCGATGATCTCGGGGTCCATGTATTCGGTCCAGTTGAACAGGTAGAGCTTGTTCTCCTGGGCCTGGGCGCTGCCGGCGAGCAGCGCGGCACCGATGGATAGGGCGAGTGCACTCTTGTTGATTGTCATGATGACTCTCCTGGTTTCCCTGTGAAGGCAAGTGCCGGCTCAGGCCTGCCGGCGACGGCTGAAGATCAGGCTGATGACGGCGACGATGGCGACCGCCGCGATCATCAGGGTGGCGATGGCATTGATCTCCGGTGAGATTCCCTTCTTGATCGCGCCCCAGATGTAGATCGGCAGGGTCGCGCTCTCCGGTCCCGCGGTGAAGAAGCTGATGACGAAGTCATCCACCGAGAGGGTGAAGGAGAGGAAGAAGGCCGAGATCAGCGCCGGCTTGATGGTCGGCAGCATGAAGTGGATGACGCGCTTGATAGGCGTCGCGTAGAGATCCTTGGCCGCCTCGAACAGCGTCGGATCCAGGCCCACGAAGCGCGAATAGACGATCAGCGCCACGAAGGGAATCTGGAAGGTGACGTGGGCGATGATCATGGTGCCCAGGCCAGGCTGCAGGAAGCCGGTCAGGCGGTGGACCTGCACGAAGAAGGCCATCTCCGAGATGCCGAAGACGATATCCGGCAGCACGATGGGTAGATAGATCAGCACGATCAGCCAGCCCAGCTTGCGATGGCGGTGGCGATACATGCCGTAGCCGATCAGACAGCCGACCACCAGCGCGACGGTCGAGGAGACGATCGCCAGCACCATGCTGTTGGCGAAGGCCGAGAGGATCTCCTCGTTGCCCAGCAGCCGCTCGTACCAGCGCCAGGAAAACCCCGTGAAGCGCGCGGCACTGTTGGAGGCGTTGAAGGAGAACAGGGCGACCACGGCCAGCGGCAGATAGAGGAAGGCCAGGGTGAACCACCAGAAGCCGGTCAGGCTTCGCTTGAGTGTGCGCTTTCTCATATCACCACCTCTTCCCCGCCACCCAGACGCTTGCCGATGCGACGCATGGCGTAAAGCCCGATGAAGGTGGCGATCAGCATCAGGATCGCGCCGGCCGCACCGAGCGGCCAGTTGGCCCCGCCCGAGAACTGGTTGGCCACCAGGTTGCCGAGCATCATGCCCTTGCCGCCTCCCAGCAGCTCGGGAATCACGTACATGCCGAAGGCGGGGATCGCCACCAGCACGACGCCGGCCAGCAGCCCCGGCAGGGTCTGGGGGAAGACCGCATGCCAGAAGGCACGCACCGGCGAGGCGTAGAGATCCTGAGCGGCCTCCACCTGGGCGGTGTCGAGCTTCTCGAAGGCGGCGTAGAGCGGCAGCACCATGAACGGCAGGAAGTTGTAGACCAGCCCCAGGGTAACGGCGAAGTTGGAGGGATAGAGCCCCATGTTGGGCGCGATCAACCCCAGCCCTTCGGCGAGGCTGGAGAGCGGAGTGCCCGGTGCCAGCAGGTTCATCCAGCCGAAGGTACGGATCACCTGATTGGTCCAGCTGGGCACCACCACCAGCAGCAGCATGATCGGTCGCCATCTCTCGCGGCAGGTGCTGATGTAATAGGCGATGGGGTAGGCCACCAGCACCACCAGGCCGGTGGACACCAGGGTCTGCCAGAGCGAGCGCAGCAGGGTATAGAGGTTACCCGGGCTCCAGCCGAGAAAACCGAAACCGGCCAGGCGCTCGAAGGACCCCAGCGACAGTGGCATCTCGGGCAGCCCGTAGGGGCCGTTCGTCATGAAGGCCACCCCCATCAGATAGGCGCTGGGAAGCACCAGGAAGATGACGATCCAGATGGCACCCGGTGCCACGGTAAACAGCAGGTGGCGACTCTCGCGCACCATGGCCCGGCTGCGGGCCGATGGGGTCACGCCGGCATAGGACATGGGTGGCTCCTTATTCACTCAGGGTGACCAGGTCTTCCGGCGCCACCGACACGGTGACCCGGTCGCCTACCTCGGGCAGGCGTCGACCGCGGTTGTTCAGGGTCGCCTGCAGCGTGGTCTCCCCCACCTCCAGCCGGTACTCCGCGTGGCTGCCGCGATAGAGCCGCTCGGTCACGGTGGCCGGCAGACGATTGTCGCCGGGCTGCTCGCCAGGCAGCAGATCCAGGGTCTCGGGACGAATCAACAGCAGATCGCCCTCCCCGGCCGCCTCGGCGCTGAGCACGCCCAGGGGCGTGGTCAGTCGGTCACCATCCCGGGCGTCGATGGGGTAGAGATTGTCATGCCCCATGAACCGCGCCACGAAGGCATTGGCCGGATGCTCATAGACCTCCCGGGGTGGTCCGACCTGCTGGATCACGCCGCCGTTGAGCACCGCGATGCGGTCGGACATCACCATCGCCTCGTCCTGGTCATGGGTCACGAACACGAAGGTCATGCCCAGGCGCTTCTGGACCCGCAACAGCTCCACCTGCAGCTGGCTGCGCAGGCCGGCATCGAGCGCCGACAGGGGCTCATCGAGCAGCAGCACGTCGGGCTCATTGACCAGTGCCCGGGCCAGGGCGATGCGCTGACGCTGCCCGCCGGAGAGCTGGTCGACGCGCCGCTCCACCAGGTCACCCAGCTGGATGAATTCGGCGATCCTGGCGACCCGTGCCTCGCGCTGCTCGGGGGGCATGCCGCGCATCTTGAGCCCGAAGGCCAGGTTCTCCCGCACGGAGAGATGCGGGAAGAGCGCATAGGACTGAAAGACGGTATTGACGCTGCGCTGATGGGGCGGCACCTCGGTAACATCGCGGCCGCCGATGGCCAGGCGCCCGTCATCGGCCTCCTCGAGGCCCGCGAGAATGCGCAGCAGGGTGGTCTTGCCGCACCCCGAGGGGCCCAGCAGGGTGAAGAACTCCCCCGCCTCGATCACCAGGTCGACACCATCCAGCGCCACGGTGTTGCGGCCGAAGCGTTTGTGCAGCCCCTGCATCTCGATGGAAGAGGCCTCGCGACTCGGCTCCTCCACCTCGGCTGAAGGGATGTCGGCGGCCTCCAGGGTCAGGGTATCGGTCATCGGCTTGCTCTCTGTTCTTGTGGAATCGGCTGTTATGGAATCGGCTGGTGCGGAGTCGGTTGTGCTGGCATCGCACCTCCCCATCAGAGCCGATCGCGAAGCTTGTAGAAGGTGGTGGCCAGCACCAGCAGAGGGGTACGCAGCAGGGAGCCGCCGGGAAAGCGCCGGTGAGGCATGGCGGCGAAGGCATCGAGCCGCTCGGCCTGGCCGGCAATGGCCTCGGCCATCAGCCGCCCGGCCAGCCCCGCGAGTGCCATGCCATGACCTGAGTAGCCCTGGGCGTAGTAGAGGTTGTCCCCCAGGCGGCCGAAGTCCGGTGCACGATTCAAGGTGATGGCCACGTCGCCCCCCCAGCGATACTCGATGGGAATCCCCTCGAGCACCGGGAAGAGCCGCGCGATCTTGGCATCCATGCGCGCCTGGATGCCCCTGGGTTCGCGGCCGTCATAGCTGACCTCGCCGCCGTAGATCAGCCGGCGATCGCCGGAGAGGCGATAGTAGTCGAGCACGAAGTTGGCATCCGACAGGGCATCATTACGGGGAAGCACCCGGGCCGCCTGGGACTCGCTGAGCGGGGCCGTGGCGATCATGTAGTTGGCGGCGCGCATCACCCGCCCCGACAGCTCCGGCACCAGGCCTGCCTGGTAGGCATTGGTCCCCAGCACCACGAAGTCGGCGGTGACCCGGCCGGTGGCGGTGCGTACGCAGGCCGGCTGGCCGCGCTCGATCGCCACGGCGGCGCTATGCTGGTGAATGCTTACCCCTGCGTCGCGTGCGGCGCGGGCCAGGCCCAGGGTGTAGTTGAGCGGATGCAGATGGCCGGCCGCGGATTCATGCAGGGCGGCCGGATAGGCATCGGTGACCACCCGTTCGCGCAGCGCCTCGCCCTCGAGCATCTCCAGGTCGTGATAGTCATAGTCGCGGGCCATGCGGTCGCGGTGCTCGGCCAGCTCGCGCACATGACGCTCCTTGACCGCCGCATGCAGATAGCCCCACTGGAGATCACAGGGAATGGCATGACGCTCGACACGCTCGGCGGTCAGCGCCACCGCCTCGCGGCTCAGGCGCCAGATATCACGGGCGGCCTCCTGCCCCAGCGCCCTCTCCACCGTGGCCATGTCGGTGCCCAGGCCCGGCAGGATCTGCCCGCCGCTGCGCCCCGAGGCGCCGTGCCCGATCTCGCCGGCTTCCAGCAACACCACCGAATAGCCCCGCTCGGCCAGTTCCAGGGCCGCCGAGCAGCCGGTGATCCCCCCACCAACCACACAGACATCGGCACGCACCTCCCCCTCGAGGGGTGGGCAGGGGCCAGGGTCGACGGCGATGGAATCTCGATACCAGGAACTCGGCGATGCGGCGTGGTCGGTCATGCAGGCTCCCCGGGATTGGGCGCTGATGGGATATTGTCGTTGTTGTCATGAGGTTGTCATGAGAGTGCTGACTGGGTGTCAGTTTGATACCAGGCGACGCGTTGATGTCAAGTATTCAATAACACTCCGCCCCGCCACAAGCCCTCGGAGCGTCATATGGAGGGCCATCTGCTCAGCTCAATCTCAGCTCAATCTCAGCTCAAGCTCAGCTCAATCTCAGTTCCAGCTCAGCCCCGGATCACCCGCCAGCAGGAGACCAGACCCGAACCCGACGAGTCCCCACCGGCGTCAGGAAGCCGCCATCACGGGGCAGACGCTCGATCGCCGCAGGTGGCGCAGGCGGGGTCGCGGGAGATTCCGAAGCGGCGCCACTCACCGCTCAGGCCATCGAAGGTGGAGAGCCCCTGATGAGTCGCGCCGGCGCCGCTCAGCAGCTTGATCGCCTCGAGTGCCTGAAAGCTTCCGACCAGTCCCACCAGCGGTGCCACCACGCCACTCTCGGCACAGGAGAGCGCCTCATCGCCCTGACCATCGGGCGGATAGAGACAGGCATAGCAGGGGCTGTCGGGGTCGCGGGGATCGAATACCGCCAGCTGGCCGGAGAAGCGGATCGCCGCGCCGGAGATCAGCGGCACCCCGGCCGCGCGGCAGGCGGCGTTGATCGCATAGCGGCTGGAGAAGCGATCGGTACAGTCGAGTACCGCATCGACGCTGGCCACCGCCGCCGCCATGCTCTCCCCCTGCAGGTGGTCGGTGAGCGTCTCGATGCAACACCCCGGGTTGAGCGCCTGTGCCGCTTCGCGCGCAGAATCGGCCTTGTTGCGCCCCAGGTCCGCTTCGCCATGGGCGATCTGGCGCTGCAGGTTGGAGAGCTCGACTTCATCGGCATCGGCCAGGGTCAACCGCCCGACCCCGGCAGCCGCCAGATAGAGGGCCACCGGCGAACCGAGCCCACCGGCGCCGACGATCAGAACATGGCTGGCGAGCAGACGCTCCTGGCCCTCGATGTCGATGGATTCCAGCATGATCTGGCGGCTGTAACGCAGCAGTTCCTGGTCATTCATGGCGCGACTCACTTGTGTTCAAGCTCCTCGATATCGGGGATGTGAAGGGAGAACTTCTCCTTGACCTCCTCCATCACCACATAGCTCTTGGACTCCTTGACCCCGGGCAGGGTCAGCACCACGTCACCCAGCAGCTGGCGATAGGCGGACATCTCGGGAATGCGACACTTGAGGATATAGTCGAACTGCCCCGAGACCAGGTGGCACTCCTGGATCTGCGGCAGGCGCGCCACGGCGCGACGGAACTCGTCGAATACCGCCGGCGACTGGGTCTCCAGGCTGATCTCGACGAACACCAGCAGATTGGCCTTGAGGGCCCGGGGATCGAGCACGGCGCGGTAGCCACGGATCACCCCCGAGCGTTCCAGCCGCTTGACCCTCTCCAGGCAGGGCGTGGTGGAGAGCCCCACCTGGCTGGCGAGGTCGACATAGGAGATGCGGGCGTTTTCCTGCAGGCAGCGCAGGATCTTCAGGTCGATGCGATCGAGGGTACGAGTCTTGGCTTTCATGGAGTGAGGGACACCGTCGAAGGGGCACAGGCCGCCGCAACAGCAGAATCTACCAGGATTCACCCTGCTCCGCGGCAGCTAACGGAAATATCATCTACAAAAGGTGTACCACAGCAAAGCATCGACGGCTATCAACGCTTGGTCTGACTCGCCGAGAGCGCCTCGACTGACTCTACCCTCCACGGCCAGCCGGCCAATCACGGCAGTCGTCGCCCCAGGCTGACCCGCTCATGGCCGCCGAGATCCCGGCGGCTGGCTACCTCGCAGTAACCTGCCGCCTCGAGTGCCTCGCGCACCGCCGCGGCCTGGCTCCAGCCATGCTCCAGCAGCAGCCAGCCGCCGGGTAGCAGGTGCTCCCTCGCCATCGTCACCAGGTGGCGCAGGTCCGCCAGCCCGTCGCCATCGGCCACCAGCGCCGAGCGTGGCTCGAAGCGCACATCCCCCATGGCCAGGTGGGGATCATCCTCGGCGATGTAGGGCGGATTGGAGACGATAAGAGAGAAGCGTGTTCTGCTCTCCTCGTCCTTCAGAACGGCGAACCAGTCGCTCTCGCGGAACTCGGCGTTGGCAAGGGCCAGTCGTGCGGCGTTGTGTTGCGCCAGGGCGACCGCCTCGGGACGGATATCCAGGCCCAGCACTCGCCAGGCGGGACGCTCGCAGGCAAAGGCCAGGGCGATGGCCCCGCTGCCGGTGCCCAGGTCGAGCAGCCTGCCCTCGGGCTCTTCCGCCAGCGACAGGGCGGACTCGACCAGGGTCTCGGTGTCGGGTCGTGGGATCAGCGTGCTGGGGTCGGTCGCCAGGCGCAGGCCCCAGAACTCCCGCTCGCCGGTGAGATAGGCCACCGGCTCCCCCGCCTCGCGACGTGCCACCAGCGCTCGAAAACGCGCCGCCGCCTCGACATCGGCCCGACGATCGCCCCAGGTATAGAGCCAGGTACGCTCGACGCCCAGTACATGGCAGAGCAGAACCTCGGCATCGAGGCGCGCCGTGGGGGAGCCGGCCGCGCTCAGTCTGGCCGAGGTCTGGGCCAGCAGGGCATCGAGGGTCACTTCTCCACCCTGCACTTCAAGCCTCCTGCTGCAGGGCGGCGAGCTGTTCGGCCTGGTATTCGTGGACCAGGGGCTCGATCACCTCGTCGAGATGTTCACCACCGATCACCTCGGAGAGCTTGTAGAGGGTCAGGTTGATGCGGTGATCGGTGACCCGCCCCTGGGGGAAGTTGTAGGTGCGGATGCGCTCACTGCGATCCCCGGAGCCGACCAGGCTACGCCGCGTATCGGCCTGCTGCTGACGCTGGCTATCCAGGGCGTGCTGCTTGAGACGGGCGGCCAGCAGCGACATCGCCTTGGCGCGATTCTTGTGTTGGCTACGCTCCTCCTGGCACTCCACCACCACACCGCTCGGGAGGTGGGTGATGCGAATCGCCGAATCGGTGGTGTTGACGTGCTGGCCGCCGGCGCCGCTGGAGCGGAAGGTATCCACCCGCAGGTCGCTGGGGTCGAGATCGATGTCGCCCACCGCATCCACCTCGGGCATCACCGCCACGGTACAGGCCGAGGTGTGGATGCGCCCCTGTGACTCGGTGGCCGGCACGCGCTGCACGCGGTGGGCGCCGGATTCGAACTTGAGCCGGGCATAGGCCCCCTCCCCCTTGATGCGCGCGATGACCTCCTTGTAGCCCCCCTGTTCACCGTGGTTGGCGCTGACCACCTCCACCTTCCAGCCGTGCTTTTCGGCGTAGCGCGAGTACATGCGAAACAGGTCACCGGCAAACAGCGCGGCCTCGTCACCCCCGGTGCCCGCCCTGACCTCCAGGAAGACACCGCGGCCATCATCGGGGTCCTTGGGCACCAGCAGGCGCTTGAGCTCCCCCTCCAGGGCGTCGCGCTTCTCGCGACTCTCGCTCAGCTCCATCTCGGCGAGTTCGCGCATCTCGGGGTCGCTGTCGGAGGCGAGCAGCTCGGCTTCCTCGATATTGCCCTCCACGGCACGATACTCACGCCATGTCTCCACCAGAGCCTCGAGCTCGGCGTATTCACGGGAGTAGTCGCGGAAACGGGCCTGGTCGCCGATCACCTCGGGCGCCGCCAGCAGGGCGGCGAGCTCCTCGAAGCGCTCGCCGAAGTCGTCGAGACGCTGGCGCAGGGAAGCTTTCATTCGTCGATCCTATCGGGTGGTCGTATCGGGGGTCGCCTCGAGCAGCAGCGCGCTGGCCGCCTCGAGCAGATCGTGGCGCTCGGCAGAGGCGGCCTCGCGCAGCGCCACGGTGGGGCCATGCAGCAGCCGGTTGGTCAGCTGATGGGCCAGTCGCCGAACCACGGCCTCGGGGTCCTCGCCACGCGCCAGACGCGTCAGCGCCTGCTCCAGGGAGTGGTCGCGATGCGCCTCACCCCGGGCGCGATAGTCGTGAATCAGCTCGCCCCCGCTGCGGATGCGTCGGTCGTGTTGCCAGGCGCCCACGCCGTGCTCGATCAGCGATTCCGCCTGGTCGGCCGCGACCTGGCGGTGGCGGCGGTTCTCGGCGATCACCTCCTGAAGGTCGTCCACCGTATAGAGGAAGATGTCGGCGAGCTGCCCCACCTCGGGCTCGATATCCCGGGGAACGGCGATATCGACCATGAAGATCGGCCGGTGACGACGCTTCTTCAGCGCCCGCTCCACCATGCCCTTGCCGAGAATCGGCAGCGGGGCCGCGGTGGAGGAGATGACGATATCCGCCTCGGCCAAGGCATCGGGGATGGCGTCCAGGGTGATCGCCTGGCCACCCAGGGGCGCGGCCACCTGTTCGCCACGCTCGCGGGTACGGTTGGCCACGGTCAGCTGGCTGACACCCGCCTCCTTCAGATGGCGGGCCACCAGCTCGATGGTCTCGCCGGCGCCGATCAGCAGTGCTCGCGCACGGCCGAAGTCATCGAAGATTCTGCTCGCCAGGCTGACCGCCGCATAGGCGACCGAGACCGGATTGCGGCCGATGCCGGTTTCCGTTCGCACCTGCTTGGCCACGGCGAAGGTGTGCTGGAACAGGCACTCCAGCTCCTTGCCGAGCCCTTTCCCCAGGCGGCTGGCCTGATAGGCGTCCTTGAGCTGACCGAGGATCTGCGGCTCGCCCAGCACCATGGAGTCCAGGCCTACCGCTACGCGCATCAGGTGACGGGCGGCCTCGTTGTCCAGATAATGGTAGGCGCACCGGGTGAGATCCTCGACCGGCAGGCCGTGGAAGCGGCCCAGCCACTCCAGAACGGCTGCCTCGCCTTCGGACTCCGTCACGCAGTAGAGTTCCGTGCGATTGCAGGTCGAGAGGACAGCCGCCTCCTTGACCTCGGGCAGGCCGCGCAGCTCACCTAGCGCGGCATCGAGCTCTGCGGGGGCAAAGGCCACCTGTTCGCGCACCTCGACGGTGGCGGTACGGTGATTGATTCCAAGGGCAAGCAGCGTCATGCGTCGGGCATCTTGAACGTGGGGTGTGCGGCCATTAAGACCTCGCAATCGAGGCGCATGGATTCTACCACATCCGACAGCCGATGGCGGCCCATCGGGGCTATCCCAGATGACAGCACCGCACAAGGCGGCTCCGACGACAGGCCGTGCCTTTGCCCACGCCGGCCGAGCCGTTATGCTGAGACCACCGCACCACAAGCGAGACACTCATGGCCCGCGCCCTTTACCCCCTGCCCCCTCTATCGCTGGCGACGCCGGTACTGGCGCTGCTGCTGGCCGGCTGCCAGGCGTGGCCGCTCGGCGATGGCGCGCCCCCGGTGATGGAGGACCCGCTGGTCGGTGCCCCGCCTATCGAGCAGGGCCTGGATGCCGAGGGCCTGGCCGGCCTGATTACCGCGGAGCTGGCCGGCCAGCGCGGCGACTACCGGCGTGCCGCCGAGGGCTACCTCACAGCCAGCCAGCGTTACCGCAGCGCCGGCCTGGCGGAGCGGGCGGCACTGGCCGCAAGCTTCGGCAATGAGCGCGAGCTGCTCGACCGTGCCGCCAGGGAGTGGCAGGGGCTGGCCCCCGACAGCGTCGCCCCGGCCCGGCTGCTGGCCGGCCTCGCCGTGCAGCGCGGCGACTGGGATGAAGCGCTGCGCCAGCGACTGGCAGTGATTCGAGAAGGCGGCGACAGTGAGATCTCTTCGCTCGTGGAGGCCGCCCTGGCCACCAATGCCGACCCATCCCCCCTGCTGGCCAGGCTGCGTGACCACCTGGACACGGCCCCCGAGGATGCCCGCCGCCATGATGCCGAACTCGCCACCGCGATGCTCGAAGTGGCCGCCGGGGAGACCACCGCCGCCAGGAGACGCCTGGCGCGCCTCGATGCCCGGGCGCCGGAGCTGCCGGCCCTGTGGCTGACCCGAGCCCGGCTGGCCCAGGAGGCGGACGACCCCCACGCCGCCCGTGCCGCCGCGCGCCGCGGCCTCGCGGTCTCGCCCGACGATGCGCGCTTCATCCTTCTGCTGGCGCAAAGCGAGCTGCGTCTGGGCAATGTCGCCGCCGCCGAGGTGCAGACCGAAGCCCTGCTCGAGAAACACACCGGCGATAACGCACTGCGCATCGGCCTGGCGCGCCTCTACCTGGAGGAGGGACACCGAGAGCCGGCGCGTCGCCTGCTCCTGCCTCTGGCAGCGCTTCCCGAGCCCCCGGCCGAGGCGCTCCTGCTGCTGGGCGATATTTCCCGCGACGAGGGCGAGATCGACGACGCCCTGCTTTATTACCGCCAGGTACCGGCAGAGGAGGCCTTTCTGCTCAGTCGTCTGCGTGCCGCCGAGATGCTGATGGAGAATGGCCGACTGAGCGATGCCCGCGCCTTCCTGCGCAGCGAGCGGCTGCGTCATGCCGACAGCCATGGCGACCTGGTCGCCCTGGAGGTGGAGCTGCTCGTCCGTGAGGGGCTCGGCGACGCGGCCGATGCCCTGCTCGACCGCGAACTGACACGCGCGCCTGCCGACGAGCAGCTGCTTTATCTGCGCGGCATGCGCGCCTGGGAAGCGGGTGACCTGGACGGCATGGAGCGTGACCTCCGGCGCATCATCGAGCATAACCCCGATAGCGCCTTGGCACTCAATGCCCTGGGCTACACCCTCGTCGACCAGGGACCCAGGACACGCCTCGACGAGGCCCGCGAACTGATCGAGCGAGCCCATGCCCTCGACCCCGACAGCCCGGCAATCCTCGATAGCCTGGGTTGGGTGCACT
Source organism: Halomonas sp. LES1 (assembly GCF_031846005.1). Taxonomy (NCBI): domain Bacteria; kingdom Pseudomonadati; phylum Pseudomonadota; class Gammaproteobacteria; order Oceanospirillales; family Halomonadaceae; genus Halomonas; species Halomonas sp. LES1. Next base: position 169,009 of record NZ_JAVRGC010000002.1, on the reverse strand, counting down.
ACCGCGAAGGGGACCCGCAAGGCGCCCTGCCCTGGCTCGAGCGGGCCTATCGCGCCATGCCCGACCAGGAGATCGCCGCCCACCTGGCCGAGGTGCTATGGACCCTGGAGAGACGCAACGAGGCCCGAGCGCTGATCCGCGACGCCCTCGAGCGCCTCGATGAGCACCCACTGATCGACGACCTGCTGCGCCGGATCCCCGAGCTGGCCCCCGCCGCCACACCCAACTGACCACGAGACCACCATGCAACGTCACTACACGCCGCTTGTCATCGCCACCCTGCTGCTGGCCTTGGTCGCCGGCTGCGCACGTCAGACACCACTCCCCGAAGGGCAGCGCACCTCGGGGCAGTGGCAGTCCCAGCAGCAACGCCTCGAATCACTGGACACCTGGCGGCTGGCCGGCAAGGCCGGGCTGCGCACCCCCGAGGACTCCACCAGCGCCAATCTCGACTGGAGCCAGCACCCCCATTACTACCGACTGCTGATCAGCGGGCCCTTCGGCAGCGGCCGCAGCACCCTGGAGGGGCGCGAGGGACGCTTCTCGATGACCACCTCGGAGGGACGCTTCGAGGCCGAAACCCCCGAGGCGCTGATGGAGCAGCAGCTGGGCTGGTCGCTGCCGCTCGGCGCCCTGTCCGACTGGGTGCGTGGCCTGCCGGGTGACGGTCATCCCTACCGACTCGAGAAGGACGAGCTGGGGTTCCCGGCTCGACTACGACAGGCCGGCTGGGAGATCGACTATCGAGACTGGACCCATACCGACGACCTGTGGCTGCCACGCCGGCTGGTAATGCACTATGGGGATCTGCGCGTCACCCTGGTGATCAACGAGTGGCGCCCGGTGATCGACGATGCCTGAACACAGCGCCCAAGGCGCGAACCTTCGCCTGCCCGCCCCCGCCAAGCTCAACCGCATGCTGCATATCACCGGCCGCCGCCCCGACGGCTATCACGAGCTGCAGACGCTGTTTCAGTTCCTCGATCACGATGACACCCTGCAGTTCACCCTGCGCCAAGATGGCGAGATCCATCTGACGCCCGACATTGCCGGTGTGCCCCATGATCAGAACCTGATCGTGCGCGCGGCACGCCTGCTACAGGAGCGGAGCGGCTGCACCCTGGGCGCCGACATTCATCTCGAGAAGCGGCTGCCCATGGGAGGTGGCCTGGGCGGTGGCAGCTCGGATGCCGCCACCACCCTGCTCGGCCTCGATGCCCTCTGGGGCCTGGGGCTGTCGCTCGACAGTCTCGCCGAGCTGGGCCTGACCCTGGGCGCCGATGTGCCGGTCTTCGTGTATGGCCACGCCGCCTGGGCCGAAGGCGTCGGCGAACGCCTCACCCCGGTGGATCTCGACACGCCCTGGTTCGTGGTGGTTCACCCCGGCATCGAGGTGGCGACACCGGCAGTCTTCAAGGCTCCCGAATTGACACGCCACACCCCCCCTATTACCATGGCGCGCGCCCTGCAGGGGGGAGCGTCCAGTTGGCGCAACGACTGCGAGGCAACAGTCAGGTCGCTCTATCCAGCGGTATCCTCGGCATTGGACTGGCTGGCTCGACGTGCCCCCAGCATGCTGACCGGCACCGGTGCCTGCGTCTTCGCCCGTCTGGCAGACGAACAGGAAGCCGACCGGTTGCTGGGTGAGATCGATGGCCGCTGGCAAGCCTTCAAGGCCCGCGGCTTGAACCGTTCTCCGCTGCATGACGTTCTGGATCGCTGATCACAGACGATCCTTCCCCCCGATGACCCAACACACTGCATAGGTGGCTGCGCGTGTCAAAATTGATGGTTTTCGCCGGGAATGCCAATCCCGAACTCGCCCGCAAGATCGCCGAGAGTCTGGACACCCGCCAGGGCAATGCCACGGTCGGCCAGTTCAGCGACGGCGAGATAGCGGTTGAGATCAACGAGAACGTGCGCGGCAAGGACGTGTTCGTTCTGCAGTCCACCTGTGCGCCGACCAATGAGAACCTGATGGAGCTGATCCTGATGATAGATGCCCTGCGCCGGGCCTCTGCATCGCGGATCACCGCTGTGGTGCCCTACTTCGGCTATGCCCGTCAGGACCGTCGCGTGCGCTCCGCCCGTGTGCCGATCTCGGCCAAGATCGTCGCCGACATGATGGTCAAGGCCGGCGTCGACCGTGTCATGACCATGGACCTCCACGCCGACCAGATCCAGGGCTTCTTCGACGTGCCGGTCGACAACGTCTACGGCTCGCCGATCCTGCTCGATGACATCGAGCGTCAGAACTACGAGAACCTGGTGGTGGTCTCTCCTGACGTCGGCGGCGTGGTGCGTGCCCGCGCCATCGCCAAGCAGCTCAATGCCGATCTTGCCATCATCGACAAGCGTCGCCCCGCGGCCAACCAGGCCCAGGTGATGCACATCATCGGCGAGATCGAAGGACGCAACTGCGTCGTGGTAGATGACATGATCGATACCGCCGGCACCCTGTGCAAGGCCGGCGAAGCGCTCAAGGATCACGGCGCCGAGCGCGTGGTGGCCTACGCTACCCACCCCATTCTCTCGGGACCGGCGGTGGACAATATCGTCGGTTCGGTGCTCGACGAGGTCGTCGTCGCCGATACCATTCCGCTCTCCGAGACGGCGTGCCGCAGCGGCAGGATCCGCCAGCTGAGCGTCGCCGGCCTGATCGCCGAGGCGATCCGTCGGGTGAGCAACGAGGAATCCGTCAGCGCCATGTTCCACTGAGAGAGCTCCACTGAAGGAGCTCCACCTCGGCACGACAGGCGCCGGAAAGCGCCCTTCGGGGCACCCGGAAGTGTCAGGGCTCTGGTCGCGGTCCCTGGCGCTTTCCTACTTCAAGCAAGAGGCAATTCCATGTCCGATTTTATTCTTAATGCCAGCGTTCGTAACGACCTGGGGAAAGGTGCGAGCCGCCGCCTGCGTCGTGCGAACGAGCAGGTTCCCGCCATCATCTATGGTGGCGAGAAGGAGCCACAGCCGATCTCCGTCGAGAAGGCCGCCTTCTACAAGGCGATCGAGGAGGAGGTGTTCTTCTCCTCCATCATCAACCTGGTCGTCGACGGCAAGAGCGAGCAGGTCGTGGTACGCGACCTGCAGCGTCACCCCTTCAAGCCGCTGATCACCCACGCCGACTTCCTGCGTGTGGCAGCCAACCAGGAGTTCACCACCCGTGTGCCGCTGCACCTCGCCGGTGAAGAAGCCTGTGTGGGCATCAAGGACCAGGACGGCGAGCTCCATCAGCTGGCTTCCGACGTCGAGATCAGCTGTCTGCCCAAGGACCTGCCCGACTACCTGGAGTTCGATATCAGCGATCTCGAGGTAGGTGCCATCAAGCACCTCTCCGACCTGAGCCTGCCGGCCGGCGTCACCATCCCGGCACTGGCGCTGGGCGAAGACCACGACGGTCCGATCCTGAGCATCGTCAAGGCCAAGGTGCGCTCCGCGGGTGATGACGCGGAAGATGCCGAAGGCGGCGAAGAAGGCGAGCAGGGCGAGGAGTAATCCTTACCCGCTCCGGGGCCGCGCCAGACGCGGCCCCTCTGCTGATGATCAAGCGCCCCGGCGCTTGATTTTTTTTGGAGGTGACACATGAGTCAGGTCAGAGCGATCATCGGGCTGGGCAATCCCGGCGCCGACTACGAGGCCACCCGCCATAATGCCGGGGCCTGGCTGGTGGAGGCCCTGGCGCGCCGCGCCGGCGGCGAGCTGCGCGCCGACCGCAAGTTCCTGGGCCTGCATGCCAGGGTCCAGTTCGAGGGGCGTGATCTCCATCTGCTCAACCCCACCACCTTCATGAACCGCAGCGGCGGTGCGGTGGCGGCCCTCTGTCAATTCTACAAGCTGGCGCCCGATGAGCTGCTGGTCGTTCACGACGAGCTCGACCTGCCGCCGGGTAGTGCCCGGCTCAAGACCGGCGGTGGCCATGGCGGCCATAACGGCCTGCGCGATATCATCAGCGCCCTGGGCAACACGCGGGACTTCCACCGCCTGCGCCTCGGCATCGGCCACCCCGGCGACTCGCGCCAGGTCACGAACTATGTGCTGGGCCGCCCCGGAAAGGCCGAGCATATCGCCATCGAGGCCGCCATCGACGAGAGCCTGGCCACCCTGCCCGATGCCATCGACGGTCACTGGACCAAGGCCATGAACCGGCTGCACAGCTTTTCAGCCGCCGGCTGACAGGCCAGCCATAGGCTGAGGGTACACGCTGTCAGTCACCCCTTTGCTGGCCGGATGGGCCTTCTTACGGCTGACCGCTTATGGCTTACTGCTCGGTCGAGTAGAATACTCGCTACTTTTCACTCGCGTACACGCTTTCCAGGATGATCCCATGGGTTTCAACTGCGGTATCGTCGGCCTGCCGAATGTCGGCAAGTCGACCCTCTTCAATGCGCTGACCAAGTCCGGCATCGACGCCGAGAACTTCCCCTTCTGCACCATCGAGCCCAACGTGGGCATCGTGCCGATGCCCGACCCGCGACTCGACAAGCTGGCGGAGATCGTCAAGCCGCAGAAGGTGCTGCCGACCACGATGGAGTTCGTCGATATCGCCGGTCTGGTCGCCGGCGCCTCCAAGGGCGAGGGTCTTGGCAACAAGTTCCTGGCCAATATCCGCGAGACGCAGGCCATCGCCCATGTGGTGCGCTGCTTCGATAACGACAACGTGATCCATGTCGCCAACCAGGTCGACCCGCGTGCCGATATCGAGATCATCAACATGGAGCTGGCGCTGGCCGACCTCGACACCGTGGAGCGCGCCATCCAGCGCCTGGTCCGCGTGGCCAAGGGCGGTGACAAGGAGGCCATCGCCACCAAGGCGATCCTCGAGCGCATCCAGCCCCACCTGGCCGAGGGCATGCCGCTGAGAAGCTTCGGGCTGGACGAGGAGGAGCAGCATCAGCTCAAGGGCTTCGGCTTCCTGACCCTCAAGCCCACCATGTACATCGCCAACGTCAACGAGGACGGCTTCGAGTCCAACCCCTACCTGGACGTGGTCCGCGACATCGCGGCAGAGGAAGGGGCCGTGGTGGTACCGGTGTGCAACCAGCTCGAGGCCGAGATCGCCGAGCTGGACAACGAGGAGCGCGCCATGTTCCTCGACGAGATGGGCATGGAAGAGCCCGGTCTCGATCGCGTCATCCGTGCCGGCTACGCCCTCCTCGGTCTGCAGACCTACTTCACCGCCGGAGTGAAGGAGGTGCGCGCCTGGACCGTGAAGGTGGGTGCCACCGCCCCCGAGGCCGCCGGCGTGATCCACACCGATTTCCAGAAGGGCTTCATCCGCGCCGAGGTCGTCGCCTACGAGGACTTCGTCACGCTGGGTGGCGAGCAGGGTGCCAAGGACGCCGGCAAGTGGCGACTGGAGGGCAAGGAGTACATCGTCAAGGATGGCGACGTGATCCACTTCCGTTTCAACGTCTAACGTTTCACCGCCCAAGCCCACGCTCGACGCCAGTCGCCCCCGGCACACCACCGGGGGCGACTGCGTTGAGGGGACGTGAATCCTTGTCGAGGGGGGACTCCCCCGCCCGGCCGCGTGCATGCCACAATGGAGGCATCAGCCCGATGAAAAGGAGAGCCGCCATGCCCCTGAAGACCGACAAGCCCGACGCCGAATGGCGCGAGACGCTTACCCCGGAACAGTACCGCGTCACCCGTGAGAAGGGTACCGAGCCTCCCTTCAGCGGCGACTACCGGGTCACCGACGAGCACGGCATCTACCACTGTGTCTGCTGCAACGCGCCACTGTTCGAGAACGAGCACAAGTTCGACGCCGGCTGTGGTTGGCCGAGCTTCGACCGTCCCATGACCCCTTCCTGCGTGGAGGAGCACGTCGACACCTCCCACGGCATGCGTCGCACCGAGGTGACCTGCGCGCGCTGCAGCGCCCATCTCGGGCACGTCTTCCCCGACGGCCCGCGCGACACCACCGGCCTGCGCTACTGCATCAACTCCGTGGCGCTCGACTTCCACGCCGGCGAGTAGGCCGCGCAATCGGCCCGGGTGTCCCCTGACAGGGCCGTGTATCTGCTAACATGGGCGGCCGATTTCTACAGGCAGGAGAGGCCCATGCTCGGCTGGTACCCGGGACACATGCACAAGGCGCGGCGCCAGATCACCGAGGCGCTGCCGGAGATCGACGTGGTGGTCGAGGTCCTCGACGCCCGCCTGCCCTACTCCAGCGCCAACCCCATGCTGGCGGAGCTGACGCGCCACAAGCCGGTGCTCAAGATCCTCTCCCGGGCCGACCTGGCCGACCCGGAGCGAACCCGGGAGTGGACCGCCCACTTCGACGCCCAGCCCGATATGCGAGCGCTCGCCGTGACCACCACCAGGGTCAAGGAGCTCAAGCGCATCCCCAGGCTCTGCCATGAGCTTGCCGGCCAGATTCGCGCCGACCGAGACGTGCGCGTGATGGTGATGGGCATCCCCAATGTCGGCAAGTCGACCCTGATCAATGGCCTGGCCGGCAAGAGCATCGCCAGGACCGGCAATGAGCCCGCGGTGACCAAACGCCAGCAGAAGGTTCGCATCAACGGGCGCGTCGCCCTTATCGACACACCCGGGGTCCTCTGGCCCAAGATCGAGGACCAGGCCAGCGCCTACCGCCTGGCGGCCAGCGGTGCCATCCGTGACACTGCCATCGACTACGTGGATGTCGCCATGGTCACCGCCGCCGAACTGGCCAGGCGCTACCCCGAGGCCATCACGGCACGCTACCGACTCAAGGCGCTGCCCGGCTACCAGGCCAACCCCGATGCCGACCGGGTGGAGGCCGACGGTCCGGCACGAGTGGACCTGCTCGCCGTGGCCGGGTTCGACGGTCATGCGATCCTGGCCGAGATCGCCGCCAAGCGCGGTGGCCTGCGTCCCGGCGGTGAAGTGGACCTGCACCGTGGCGCCGAGGTGCTGCTGCATGAGCTGCGCGACGGTAAGCTCGGTCGCCTGACCCTGGAGACCCCGGATGATATCCCGCTCGAACCCGCCCTGGAGCCGGACGGCGACGATGACGCCGATCCAGACACCCTCTAATCCTATCGCCCTCGCCGACCAGGACACCGAACGACATGGACACCCCTCCGCTTCGCAAATCCCACAAGCTGCATAATGTCTGCTATGACATCCGCGGCCCGGTACTCGACCACGCCAAGCGCCTGGAAGAGGAAGGCCAGCGCATCCTCAAGCTCAACATCGGCAACCCCGCGCCATTCGGCTTCGAGGCCCCCGAGGAGATCCTCCAGGATGTGATGCGCAACCTGCCCACGGCCCAGGGGTATTGCGACTCCAAGGGACTCTACTCGGCGCGCAAGGCGATCATGCAGGAGTGCCAGCGCCGGGAAATCCCGGGCGTGGGAATCGAGGATATCTATATCGGCAACGGCGTCTCCGAGCTCATCGTGATGACGCTCCAGGCACTGCTCAACGACGGCGACGAGGTACTGATACCGGCGCCCGACTACCCGCTGTGGACCGCCGCCGCCAATCTCTCCGGCGGCCATGCCGTGCACTACCTGTGCGATGAGCAGGCGGACTGGGCCCCGGACCTCGACGATATCCGCGCCAAGATCACCGCTCACACCCGGGCGATCGTGATCATCAACCCCAACAACCCCACCGGGGCGGTCTACCCCCCGGAGGTGCTGCGTGAACTGCTCGAGATCGCCCGCCAGCACGATCTGGTGGTGTTCTCCGACGAGATCTACGACAAGATCCTCTACGACGACGTGCAACATGTCTCCACCGGCGCCCTGGCCGGCGAGGACCAGCTGGTCGTCACCCTGAACGGCCTCTCCAAGAGCTACCGCTGTGCCGGTTTCCGCTCGGGCTGGATGATCCTGTCCGGCAACATCGCCAAGCAGCGTGCCGCCGACTTCATCCAGGGGCTGACCATGCTCGCCTCCATGCGCCTGTGCGCCAATGTGCCGGCCCAGCATGCCATCCAGACCGCCCTCGGTGGCTACCAGTCGATCAACGACCTGATCCTGCCCGGCGGCCGCCTGCGGGCCCAGCGCGATATCACCTTTGAAAAGCTCAACGCCATCCCCGGCGTCTCCTGCGTGAAGCCCAAGGGAGCGCTCTACGCCTTCCCGCGCCTGGACCCCAGGGTCTACAACATCCAGGACGATCAGCAGCTGGTACTCGACCTGCTGCTGCAGGAGAAGATCCTGCTGGTCCAGGGAACCGCCTTCAACTGGCCGGACCCCGACCATGTGCGGATCGTCACCCTGCCCTGGGCCGACCAGCTCGGCGATGCCCTGAACCGTTTCGCCCGCTTCCTGTCGCGCTATCGCCAGTAACTCCCTCACGGGCCGGGCGAACCCGGGGCTTGAAACCCGCACCGCCCGGTCGTATCTAAGCAGTAGCCTGTTCCTGCCGCCCACATCGGGCGGCTTCCTTTCGATGATCGATGGAGATCCACCGACATGATGCGAATCCTGCTCTTCCTGGCCACCAACCTGGCGGTACTGCTGGTGGCCAGCGTCACCCTGCGCCTGCTGGGCGTGGACAGCTATCTCAGCGGCCAGGGCATCAACTTCCAGAGCCTGCTGATCTTCTGCTTCATCTTCGGCATGGCCGGCTCGATGGTCTCGCTGTTCATCTCCAAGTGGATGGCCAAGCGCAGTACCGGCACCGTGGTGATCGAGACACCCTCCAACGCCACCGAGAAGTGGCTGGTGGACACCGTGGCGGAGCTGGCCCGGGATGCCGGCATCAAGACCCCGGAAGTCGGTATCTTCCCGGCCCAGCAGTCCAACGCCTTCGCCACCGGCTGGAACAAGGATGATGCCCTGGTGGCGGTCTCCGCCGGCCTGCTCAACCGCATGCGTCCGGAAGAGGTGCGCGCGGTGCTGGCCCACGAGATCGGCCATGTGGCCAACGGCGACATGGTCACCCTGGCGCTGATTCAGGGCGTGGTGAATACCTTCGTGATGTTCTTCGCCCGGGTGGTCGCCCAGCTGGTCGACCAGTTCCTGCGCGCCCGCAGCGACGGCGAGGGTGGCCTGGGCTTCATGGGCTACTTCGCCGTGGTGATGGTCGCCGAGATCGTCTTCGGCATCGCCGCCTCGGCCATCGTCGCCTGGTTCTCGCGCTTCCGCGAGTATCGCGCCGACGCCGCCGGTGCCAAGCTGGCCGGCTCCGGCGCGATGATCAACGCCCTCGCCCGCCTCAAGGCGGAGACCGAGCTCTCCGACCAGATGCCCGATACCCTGCGCGCCATGGCCATCACCAAGGGGCAGACCCGCTCGCTGGTGGAGCGCCTGTTCGCCAGCCACCCCCCCCTGGATGACCGCATCCGCGCCCTCAAGGAGGCCGCCTACCGACAGTAGAATCGATCAGCGGTAGCCCCCCCTGCTCTCTGTACCGGCCGCATCCGCGCCCTCAAGGAGGCCGCCTACCGACAGTAGGATCGATCAGCGGTAGGCCCCCCTGCTCTCTGTACCGGCCACATCCGCGCCCTCAAGGAGGCCGCCTACCGTCAGTAAGCTTCCCCAATGCAAAAAACCAGAGGGCCCGCCAATGGCGGGCCCTCTGCGTTACGAGGCGAAAATCGTCCTGTCACTCAAGCCGGCGCCCCACACGAAACCCCGCCCCCGCCAGCAGTGTGGCCAGGTGCCGATCCTCTTCGGCCAGGGCCACCTCCAGGGTGGCGAATTCCCGGCGTAGGGGATAGTTCGCGCGACAGGCATCGAAGCCTCTGGCCATGCCCTGCCGGCGGCTAGCGCGCCTCAGGGAGTCATGGTCACGGCGCGGGTCGTAGACGGCGCGCATGGCAAGGCTCAGCGCCTCCTCCTTCTCGAGCCCTTCACCAAGCGTGAGGGAGCGCAGCGGTGGCGTCGGCAGCAGCTCCTCCAGTGTTACCCGGCACGGCAGGCCGAAGGCGCGACACAGCGCACGAGTGACCTGGTGGGTGCCGCGCAGCTTGCCGTCGAGGCTGTAGCCGGCAATATGCGGTGTGGCGACTTCGGCAAGGTCGGCCAGCGAGGCGTCGACGCCCGGTTCATTCTCGAAGACATCGAGAATCGCGCTGATATCTCCCTTTCCGCTCAGGCGGGCGCGCAGTGACTGGCCATCGACACAATCACCGCGCCCGGCGTTGAGCAGCAACGACCCCGGTGCCAGGGCGGCGATGCGCTCGGCATCCAGCAGATGGTGGGTGGCATGGGGACCCTGACGAACCAGAGGGGTGTGCAGGCAGAACACGTCGCATTCGTCGATCAGGGTATCCAGACTCACGAAGCCGGCCAACGCCTCGTCCTCGGCACCCACCCTCCCGGCACGCTCCGCCTCGACCCGGGGCGGGTCGCAGGCCAGACAGTCAACGCCCATGGCCGAGAGACGCGCCAGCAGCCGCCCGCCTACATTGCCGGCTCCGACGACGCCAACCCGGCGCTCGGCAAGCCGCCAGCCCTGCCGCTCGGCAAGCGTCAGCAGGCTGATCAGCACGTAGTCGACCACCGCCTCGGCGTTGCAGCCCGGGGCGCTGGCGAAGGTGATGCCGCGCTCGGCCAGCAGCCGGGTATCGACATGATCGGTCCCGATGGTGCAGGTGCCCACGAAGCGCAAGCGTGATGCCTCGGCGAGCAGCGACTCGTCGACCCGCGTGATGGAGCGAACCACCAGGGCATCGATATCCCGCAGGGACGCGGCATCGATCTCGCGGCCCGGCAGGCGCACCACCTCACCCAGTGCCGCGAGGCACGTCTGTGCGGCAGGCACATTGGCATCGACGAGTATCTTCATAAGACGTTGTCCAGCTCCGACAAGGCATTACAATACGCCCTACCTTATCACCTCGCCGTCCAGGCCGGCACAGAGCAGCTCGGGAGCTTCGATGATCATTCGCTGGGAAACCGACCATGACTATGTCCTGGTGCATATCCACCAGGACATGTTTGGCGACTGGATCTTCAGCCGCGCCTGGGGGCAGATCGGCACCCAGTTCGGCGGGCTGAAGCACCAGCTGGCCGATGACCGCGAGCAGACCCTGATGTGGCTGGCCGATGAGGCCACCATCCAGGCATCACGGGGCTTTCGCAAGGTGCTGGAAGTGGAGGATCACAGCCCCGAGGGACGAGAAGCGATGAGCCAGCTATCCCTACTCGAGACGTAAGCTGGAAGGCAGCATGAGTCGGCCCACCAAGGTCTCAAGCCCCTTCTTCGAGCTTCTCGCTTCCAGGAGCGAAGCGACGCTCTTCAAGCTCAAGCCGGCTTAGCTCAGATAGCGCCGCCCACCGCGCACTATCGCACCACACGTTTCCGGTGCCTCGTCCTCACCATTCAGCCGGCGACGCAGCGCCTGCCAGGCCTCATCATCCAGCCAGCCGCGCGCCTCGAGCCAGGACGCCAGGCGCTCCGGCTCGAAGCCGCGGTCGAGCTCGTTGCCTGCGGCATCCACCAGCACCGGAATGCGCACCCCGTAGCGAGCCAGCAGGAGATCATCCTCGCTGATCTCGACTCGCTCGAGCCCCACCGGCTCACGAGATAACTGTGCCAGCAGCCCCTCCAGCTGCTGGCAGAGATGACACCCCAGCGTCGTATAGAGGGTCAGCTGGATCATGCCGAAGCCTCCCCGTCCCCTCGATGACGGATCAGGAAGACATGGTGCAGATCGGGGTTGCGCACGAAGTCGGGGTCGAAGGTCTGCCCCGAGATCTCCTTCACCGCGTAGTGCTCGACCAGATCGGCATCCAGCTTGAAGCGGCGCTGGTTGTTGGAGAACACCAGCGTCCCACCCGGCGCCAGGCGCGCCATGGCCAGGCGAACCAGCCGGCCATGGTCGCGCTGGATATCCAGGGTCTCCTCCATCTTCTTGGAGTTGGAAAAGGTGGGCGGATCCATGAAGATCAGATCGAACTCGGCATTGGCACGCTCGAGCCAGCGCAGGCAATCCTCGCGCACCACGCGATGCCGCCCCGGGTCGAGGCGGTTGAGGGCGAAGTTGTCCCGCGCCCACTGCAGGTAGGTGTTGGAGAGATCGACACTGACGCTCTCCGTGGCACCGCCTGCCTCCCCGTTGCCCAGCGCCGCCTGCACGGTGGCGGCCCCGGTGTAGCAGAAGAGGTTGAGGAAGCGCCTGCCCGCCGCCATCTCGCCAAGCATCCGGCGAACCGGGCGGTGGTCGAGGAACAGACCGGTGTCCAGGTAGTCGCGCAGGTTGATCCACAGCCTGGCCGGCCCTTCCCGAACCTCGAAACGCTCGCCGGTGGCGGCCTGCTTCTCATACTGGGCACGCCCGCTCTGACGCTGCCGCCGCTTGACCACCACCCGCGTGGGGGCCACCTCGAGCACCTCGGGGATCACCGCCAATGCCTCGAACAGCCGCTTCTGGGCCTGGTCGACATCCACCGACTTCGGTGCGGCATACTCCTGCACATGCACCCAGTCGGCGTAGACGTCCACCGCCATCGCATACTCGGGCATATCGGCATCATAGAGGCGGTAGCAGCTCTCGCCGCTCTTCTTCAGCCACTTCTTCAGGCGCCGGCGATTCTTCTCCAACCGATTGGCGAACATCTGCGCCCCTTGCGAGCGCGCCGGCGTAGCCGCCGCCTGCCCATCCTGCCGTTCGGGCACCGCCATCAGCAGCAGCTTGGCCTCCAGGGGGCCATTGCGCAGTGCGTACTGCTTGTGGGCGCGCAGGCCGATGCGATGGCCGAGATCGGGGTTAGCGGTGAAAACCGCCAGCTGCCAGCCAGGAAAGGCGTCGCGCACCCTCTCGCCCAGCCGGGCATAGAGGGTCACCAGCTCGGGCAGCTCGCCGAGGCGCTCGCCATAGGGTGGGTTGGTGATCAATAGCCCCGGCGACGCCTCCGCAAGGCCCTGGGGACTCGCCAGCTCGCCGAGCCCCGCGCCGCGAAGCTCGATCAGCGCCGGGATGCCGGCACGCATGGCATTGGCCTTGGCGGCGGCAAGCGCCGCCGGGCTCTGGTCGAAGCCGTAGAATCGCGAGCGACAGCGCTTGCGGCCGATGCTCGCCCGCGCCTCGGCCTCGCGCCTGAGTTCTCGCCAGCCCGCCTCGTCATGGCCCGCCCAACCGTGAAAGCCGAAGCGGTCACGCGCCAGACCGGGGGCCATATCGGCCGCCATCATGGCCGCCTCGATCAACAGGGTCCCGGCACCACACAGTGGGTCCACCAGCGGGGCGCCCTGGCGAGCCAGCTCGGGCCAGCCGGCACGCAACAGCAGTGCCGCGGCCAGGTTCTCCTTGAGCGGCGCATGACCGACATCGCGGCGATAGCCACGACGATGAAGACTCACGCCCGAGAGGTCGATGCCCACCACCAGGCGACCGCGATGCAGATTGGCGTAGCAGCGCAGGTCGGGCTGCTTGAGGTCCACCGAAGGACGCGGGAGGCCTCGGGCCTGCAGGCGATCCACCACACCATCCTTCACCGTCTGGGCGCCGAAGCGGGTATGACGGATCGCCTCGCTGCGACCATGGAAGTCCACCGCCAGGCTGGCGGAGAGGGGCAGGTGCGCCTCCCAGGGAATCGCAGCTATCGCCTCTCGAAGCTGCTCGGGCGTGGCGATGCCCTCATCGCGAACCAGACACAGGATCACCCGGTTGGCGAGGCGTGACCACAGGCAGACCCGATAGGCGGTGACCCGATCGGCTCGCGCACTTACCGCCCCCACCGTGCTCTTGACGGGCACGGCACCGAGGGCTTCCAGCTCCTCGCTCAGCAGTTCCTCGAGGCCACGGGGGCAGGTTACCTGTAGATCAAGGGAAGGGTCGGATGGAGTCGGATTCATCGGCAATCACCGCGGAGGCAGAAGGGTAAATGTGCACCATGTCAGGCAGGTGAACGAGTTGTTACAAATCGTTGGTCGACAACGCGGAGCGAGTTGCGCTATCTATAGGGCAGTAGCTACGAAGAACACGCATGCGTTTGCTGTCATCGAGTCCGCCCCTTCACATTACTGGGCTCGAGGCCTGTTACGGCTCGGCACGAGTCACTCCCGAGCCAGTTAGATACCTTATCAAGAGGTAGTCCAATGAAACGACAGAAACGTGATCGCTTCCAGCGTGCCTATACGCATGGCTACAAGGCAGGTGTCTCAGGACGCTCCCGTGATGACTGTCCCAGTCAGGACGTCAATCTTCGTGAATACTGGATGAGCGGTTGGCGTGAAGGTCGTGGGGATCAATGGGACGGCATGACCGGTATTTCCGGCATCCACAAGAACCCCATGGTGGTGTGAACCCGAAACCTGAATCAAGCGAGATTCACGCTTCCTCAAGCCCGCGGCGAGCCGTGGGCTTTTTGCGTTCCGTGCACCTCTATCCAGCATACTTCTATCCAGCACACCTCTATCCAGCACACCTTTCTCTCAGCGCGTTTCACGCAAGGCTCGGCTGCACTCCGCCACCAGCGCCGGGCCGCGGTAGATGAACCCCGAATAGAGCTGTACCAGATCGGCGCCGGCCTCACGCTTGGCCACCGCCGCCTCGCCGCTGTCGATGCCACCCACCCCGATGATCGGCATCTCGGGAAGACGGCGGCGAAGCTCGCGGATAACGCGACTGGAGGACTCGAATACCGGCCGCCCCGAGAGCCCCCCCTGTTCGTCGGCATGGGCCAGCCCCTCGACGGCCTCCCGCGAGACGGTGGTATTGGTGGCAATCACCCCGTCGATTTCATTCGCCGCCAGACACTGGGAGACCAGCCCCACCTCGTCGGCATCCATGTCCGGCGCGATCTTCACCGCCAGGGGCACCCGGCGCCCGCTGTCGCGATCGAGACGCGAACCCGCCTCGCGTAGCGCCGACAGCAGACCATCGAGGTGGTCACCGAACTGCAGGTTACGCAGCCCGGGGGTGTTGGGCGAGGAGATGTTCACGGTGATGTAGTGGGCGTGAGGGTGCACCTTCTCCAGGCATGCCAGGTAGTCATCTACCGCCCGCTCGACCGGGGTCGTCAGGTTCTTGCCGATATTGATGCCGATCACGCCGTCGAAGCGACTGGCCCGGACCCTGGCCACCAGATGGTCGACCCCCGCGTTGTTGAACCCCATGCGATTGATGATGGCGCCCGCCTCCGGCAGGCGAAACAGCCGTGGCCGCGGATTGCCGGACTGTGGCCGGGGCGTTACGGTCCCCACCTCCACGAAGCCGAAGCCCAGCGCGCCCAGGGCATCGAGATGATCCGCGTTCTTGTCGAGCCCGGCGGCCAGGCCGACCCGGTTGGGGAAGCGCAGCCCCATCAGCTCCACCGGGTCCTCCACCCGCTCGCCCCCCAGGCGTGCCGCCACTCCCAGGCGACCGGCCAGATCCAGCCCCTTCAAGGCCACGCCATGGGCGGTTTCGGCGTCCAGGCGAAAGAGCAGCGAACGAGCGAGGGAATACATGGCGTCTCCGGCGGGTGGTGGTCGCGAGCGGGCGAGAGTATAGCAGTGCCTTCCGCCAGAAACGACGTCACAGCCGACAGCCAGCACCAATTTTGTGATCTACTGTAGGCCGCCAAGACATACCGGGGGATGGGGCATCACTGCCACACCGCCGAGGAGCCAGGGAGACTGACATGGCCGACACCACCGAAACCCTCGAACACCGCCTGTCCCGGATCCATCGCGCCCTGGGGGAGAACCGCCTCGACGCCGTCGACGCCGTGCTGGCCGATCTGGAGCCCGCCGAGATTGCCCTGCTGCTGGAGTCGCTGCCGCCGGTGGCCCGTATCCAGCTCTGGAAACGAGTTCCGGGGGAGGTCGACGGCGAAGTGCTGCTGCACGTCCATGATGAGGTGCGCAGCACCCTGCTCGATGATATGGACCACGAGGAGATCGTGGCCGCTGCTACCAGCATGGACACCACGGACCTGGCGGAGATCTTCGAGGATCTGCCCCAGCAGGTGGCCGAGGACATGCTGCGCTCCATGGACGCCCTGCAGCGCGAACGCCTGGAGGAGACCCTCTCCTTCGAGGAGGACAGCGCTGGTCGGCTGATGCGCACCGACACCATCGCGGTGCGCAGCGATGTCAGCCTGGAGACGGTGTGCCGCTTCCTGCGCTGGAAGGAGTCGATTCCCGACAACACCCACCTGTTGATGGTGGTCGACCGTGACGGCCTGTTCCAGGGCACCCTGCCGATGGCACGCCTGATCAGCCATCCGCCCGAGATGGCGGTGGCCGACCTGATGGACCATGAGGTGGACAGCATCCGGGTCGATATGAAGTCGCGTGACGTGGCCACCCTGTTCCAGACCCACGACCTCTCCTCGGCGCCCGTGGTGGATGAGTCGAGCCTGCTGCTCGGCCGCATCGTCATCGACGATATCGTCGACGTCATCCGCGAGGATTCCGAACAGGCGCTGATGAACATGGCCGGCCTCGACGAGGAGGAGGACCTGTTCGCCCCCGTGCTGCCCAGCGCCAAGCGTCGTGCCGTCTGGCTGGGCATCAATCTGCTCACCGCCTTCCTGGCCGCCTGGGTGATCGGGCGCTTCGAGGATGCCCTGGAACAGATCGTCGCCCTGGCGGTATTGATGCCGATCGTCGCCAGCATGGGCGGCATCGCCGGCAGCCAGACCCTGACCCTGGCCATACGCGGCCTGGCCCTGGGACAGATCAGCACTACCAACAGCGCCTGGCTGCTGCGCAAGGAGGTCGGCATCGCCATCCTCAACGGCTTGCTCTGGGCCCTGGTCGTGGCGGTACTGGCACTGCTGTGGTTCAAGAGTGTCGCCATCAGCGTGATCATCGCCGCCGCCCTGACGATCAACATGCTGGCGGCGGGTATCGCCGGCATTCTCGTCCCGCTGCTGCTCAAGCGTGTCGGTATCGACCCGGCGCTGTCCGGCTCGGTGATTCTGACCACGGTGACCGATGTGGTGGGCTTCATGTCCTTTCTGGGCCTGGCCACCTATTTCCTGCTCTAGACTCACTCTCTTCTTAAGGCCCTGCCGCCTCTGCTCGCCCCGCCATAACGAGAGACCCCGCCTGAAGGCGGGGTCTCTTGGTTGCGGTGGGTGGAATGGCTCAAGCCGCGCGGCTGCTCTCGGCCAGATCCACCAGCTCGCGGACCGCCACGGCAAACAGCGGGAAGCCGCCCTGTCCGCCGCTGCCTACCTGCTCGAGCAGGCGGCACCAGCGCGCATGCATGGCATCGTGCCGCTCGAGCCACTGCTCGACCCGGGCAGAGGGATCATCGGCTCCCTCCTCCATATGCAGCACACTGACGGTCAACGCCAGCTGCTGGCGGTCGATATCGTCACGGAAGGTCTCGCGGGCCTGGGCCTGCCAGCTGTCCCGCACCTTCAGCTCGGTGATCCGGCGGATCATCCAGGGGAGTTGCAGACGGTTGCCGATTGCATAGAAGATCTCGGCCACCTGCTCGGGTGCCACGTCGGTCTGGCGGGCGGCCTGGATGATGCCAAGCCCGGCATAGAGGCTGCCGGCGGCGGCCACATTGGCCGCCAGGGATTCCGGCACTCCGGCCTCCATCAGCTCGTCTCGACGCGCCTCCCAGGACTCTCGCTCCTCGCCGCTGAGGCGTTCACCGATGCCCTCGCGGATCGCCACCAGGCGCGGCGCGAAGAAGTCGATGCACTGGCGAGTATCGAGGCCGGTACGACTGCGCAGCAACCAGCGCGTCGCGCGACGGATCAGTCGCATCAGGTCGAGCATCATGGCGTACTGCACGCCGCTGGGTACCCGGTTGTCCAGCGCCTCGATCTGCGACCAGGTCTCGTCCAGCCCGAACACTTCTCGCGCGATGACGTAGGCACGGGCGATCTCGGCACGGCCGGCCCCGGTGGAGTCGATCAGCCGACGCACGAAGACGACACCCATGTGGTCGACCAGGTCGTTGGCCAGCTGGGTGGCAACGATCTCGCGCTTGAGGCGGTGCTCGTACATCTCGTCGCGATAGCGCTCCACCAGTACCCGCGGGAAGATGCGCTCGACATAGCGCTCGATGACCGGATCGTCGGGAAGATCGGAGACGATAAGGTCATCCTTGAGCACACTCTTGGCATAGGAGATCAGCATCGCCAGCTCGGGCAGCAGCATGCCCTGCTGATTGGCGGCCCGCTCCTGAAGCTCCTCGTCGGCGGGCAGGAACTCCAGCTCACGATCGAGCTGTCCGGTGGCCTCCAGTTCGCTGATAAAGCGCCGGAAGGGGCCCACGCCCTGCTTCGAAAGCAATTCGGCGAGGTCGAGCGCCTGGGTCTGGCGGTAGTTGCCGAGCAGTACCAGCTCACTGACCTCGCCGGTCATGTCGGCGAGCAGCTGATTGCGCTGCTTCTCGGTCATGTCGCCGCGCTTGACCACCTCATCGATCAGGATCTTGATATTGACCTCGTGGTCGGAGCAGTTGACCCCGCCGGCGTTGTCGATGAAGTCGGTATTGATGCGCACGCCCCGGGCGGCGGCCTCCATGCGACCACGCTGGGTCATGCCGAGGTTACCGCCCTCGCCCACGACTCGGCAGTTGAGCTCACGGCCATCGATCCGCAGGCCATCGTTCGCCTTGTCGCCCACCTGGGCATCGGTCTCGTCACTACCCTTGACGTAGGTGCCGATACCACCGTTCCAGATCAGATCCACCTCGGACTTGAGCATGGCGCTGATCAGCTCGTTGGGGGAGAGCCTCTCCTCACGGATGCCGAACCGTGACTTCATCTGCCTGGAGATGGGGATCGACTTGGCGCTGCGCTTGAAGACCCCGCCCCCCTCGGAGATCAGCGAGGCATCGAAGTCTGCCCAGCTGGAACGCGGCATCTCGAACAGGCGCTTGCGCTCGGCGAAGGTGGCCGCCGCGTCGGGCTCGGGGTCGACGAAGATATGCAGGTGGTTGAAGGCGCCCACCAACCGGATCCTGTCCGACAGCAGCATGCCGTTGCCGAAGACATCGCCGCCCATGTCGCCGATGCCCACCACGCTGAACTCGTCCTCCTGGGTATTCACGCCCAGGCCTCGGAAGTGGCGCTTGACCGACTCCCAGGCCCCTCTGGCGGTGATCCCCATCTTCTTGTGATCGTAGCCATTGGCACCGCCGGAGGCGAAGGCATCCCCCAGCCAGTGGTCATACTCGGCGGAGATCTCGTTGGCGATATCCGAGAAGGTGGCGGTTCCCTTGTCGGCGGCCACCACCATGTAGGCGTCATCGGCGTCATGACGCACTACGTCACGCGGTGGCACGACGTCACCGCCCTTGAGATTGTCGGTCACATCGAGCAGCGCCCGGATAAAGGTCTTGTAGCACTCGACCCCTTCGCGCTGGAAGGCCTCGCGGTCGCCCTCGGGCAGCCGCTTGCAGACAAACCCGCCCTTGGCGCCCACCGGCACGATCACCGAGTTCTTGACCTGCTGGGCCTTGACCAGCCCCAGCACCTCGGTGCGGAAGTCCTCGTGGCGGTCCGACCAGCGCAGTCCGCCCCGCGCCACCTTGCCACCGCGCAGGTGTACCCCCTCGACCCGCGGCGAGCAGACGAAGATTTCGAAGGCGGGACGCGGCTTGGGCATGCCGGTGACCTTCGAGGGCTCAAGCTTGACGGCGATATAGTCCTTGACGCCACCATCCTCGCGTCGCTGATAGTAGTTGGTGCGCAGGGTGGCCAGAATCAGCTCCATGTAACGACGCAGCAGCTGGTCATCATTGAGACTGGCCACATCGTCGAGAAGCCGCTGAATGCGCTCCACGCAGGCCTCCTCTTCGCCCTCGCCGGGACGGTCGGCGGGGTCGAAGCGCAGCTCGAACAGCGTCACCAGCTCGCGGGTGATCTCCGGATAGCTGGCCAGGGTATTGGCCATGTAGTCCTGAGAGACCCCGAAGCGGATCTGCTTGAGGTAGCGGGCATAGGCCCGCAGCATCGCCACCTCACGCCAGTCGAGGTTGGCGCCGATGATCAGGCGGTTGAAGGCGTCGTTATCCGTCTCTCCCGCCCAGATACGCTGAAAGGCCTCACAGAAGGGTTCGCGCATCTCCTGGAGGTTGACCTCGGTGCTGGTGTGATGCTCGAGGTTGAAGTCATGGATCCAGTAGCTGGCATCCCGGGCGCCGATCTCGTAGGGGCGCTCACCGAGCACCCTGAGGCCCAGGTTCTCCATCATCGGCAGCACATCGGAGAGCGGAATCGGGGCGTCGCGATGGAACAGCTTGAGATTGACCCCGCTGCCCTCCTCCTCCACCAGCCGGTAAAGCGACAGCGCCAGTGGCTGTCCCTCGTCGAGCTCACCGATATGGTGCAGATCATAGACGGCGGTACGCGCGCTGAAGTCGTCGCGATAGCTGGCCGGGAAGGCATCGCGGAATCGGCTCATCAGGCGATTGGCCTGCTCCTCGCCGAAACCATCGATACAGGCGTTGTGCAGATCATCACGCCAGTTGCGCGCCAGCTTGGCCAGCTTGGCCTCGAGACGCTTGATCTCGTACTCGACCGGACGATCGCCCTTGAAGCGCAGGATAAACTGGATGCGTGCCAGCACCGACTCGGAGAGATAGGTGTTGAAATCGCCGAAGGTGGCGTCGAGCTCCTCGCACAGCATCTCCTGAATGCGCAGACGCAGCTCGGTGGAGAACACATCCCGAGGGACGAAGATCAGGCAGGAGTAGAAGCGGCCGGGAAGGTCCTCGCGCACGAACAACCGGACGCGACGGCGCTCGCGAATGCTGAGGATCCCCAGCGCCGTCTGCGCCAGCTCCTCGGTATCGATCTGGAAGAGATCGTCGCGGGGGTAGACCTCGAGGATCTGCAACAGCTGCTTGCCGTTGTGCCCCTTGGGGTTGAAGCCGGCGATCTCCATCACCGCCTTGAGCTTGCGACGCAGGATCGGCACGTTGCGCGGCGACTCGTTGTAGACGCTGGCCGTGAACAGCCCCAGGAAGCGATGCTCACCGATCAGGCGCCCCTGCTCGTCATAGCGATCGATGGAGATATAGTCGGGATAGGTGGGACGATGAATCCTGGCGTGGTGGGCGCTCTTGGAGAAGGTCAGCAGCTCCGGCACCAGCACGTAGTGGCCATTCTCGATGCCAAGCTCGGTGCGGATACGCTCCCGGTAGCGTGGCTGGTCGAGACGAAAGACGCCGAGCTCGCTCCCCTTCTCCTTCTCGAAGGTCTCCTTGTCCGCCGTCCCCTTCACCGAGTAGGTGTCATAGCCCAGGAAGGTGAAGTTGTCCTCGAGCATCCACTCCAGAAAGGTGATCGCCTCGGCATGATCGTCCGGATCCGTCTGCGGCGGGCAGCAGGTACGCAGCTCCGACAGCGCCTCCTCGACCTTGGCACGCATCGGATCGAAGTCGGCCACCGCGGTGCGCACATCGACCAGCACCTCCTCGAGGCTGGCCTGCATCTCCTGCAGCTCCTCGCTATCGGAGTGGCGGTCGATCTCGATAACGATCAGCGACTCGCGCTGGGCCGGGGCCGCGCTGTCCTTGGGAGAGGTTACCGACACCAGGCGGTGGCCGCGATCCCGCTCCGTCGCCAGCACGGCATTATGGATGGCGTGCACGGTCATGCCACGGCGATTGAGCTCGATGCGCACCGAGTCGACCAGGAAGGGCATATCCTCGTGCAGCACCGCCACGAAGGTGTGCGGCGACTGCCAGCCATGCTCCTCGAAGTCCGGATTGAAGACCCGTACCTTGGGGTCGGCCGGGTCGAACTGCAGCAGGAAGTGCCACATCGAGAGGGTCGCGCCGTAGATATCATCGAGCCGACGGTCCTCAAGGTCATCCAGCGGAATCGCGGCATAGAAATATTTGGCGAAGGCCCCCACGGCCTCCGCCTTGGCGGCATCCAGCTTGGCGTTCAGGCGCTCATCAAGCTGCTTTAGCAGGTCCTGTCTGGCTTCGTCATTCGCAACGTGCTGCATCCATCACCTCGGCTACCGACGGCCGCTCCTGCGGCCGGGAAGTGTTCGACACGACCCCGGTGGGGCCCTGTCGTCAGCTTACGCGACACCCCGAGTGCGACCTAGTCACTTGATGATCTGCTCATGGAGCATGTCGAAAATGCATTACGCTGAGGTGTCACGAGTTCGTCAGTCGCGTCGCTCGAGCAGCACACCGCACTCGCAGTGGTGGGTCCAGGGAAACTGGTCGAACAGCGCGAAGCGCGTGATGCGATGGGTCTCGGTCAGGCACTCCAGATTGCTCGCCAGTGTCTCCGGATTGCATGAAATATAGACGATACGCGAATAACCGCTCAGCTGGCGGCAGCTGGCATCATCGAGACCGGCGCGAGGCGGATCCACCAGCACGGTGCTGAAGGCATAGTCATCTAGCGCCCACTCGGCGACCCGGCGCCCCCCCTTCTCTCCCTTCAAGGCCGCGGCGAACTCCTCGGCCGACATGCGCCCCACGGTGACGTTGTCGATGCCGTTGGCGGCCAGGTTCTGCCTGGCGCTGGCGACCGAGGTGCGCGAGATCTCAGTGGCCAGCACGCGCCGGAAGTTCTTGGCCAGCGCTACCGTGAAGTTGCCGTTGCCGCAGTAGAGCTCCACCAGGTCTGCAGACTCGCTGCCCCGCGTCACGTCCCGCGCCCAGGCCAGCATCGAGCGGCAGATCTGGGCATTGGGCTGGGTAAAGCTGTTCTCTACCTGCTGATAGACGAACTCACGCCCCTCCACCTCGAGACGCTCCCAGACATGATCACGCTCAAGCACCCAGCGCTGCTTGCGGGCACGACCGATGATCATCACCCCGAGGCGCTCCTGCAGGCTACGCGCCTCGGCCTCCCAGGCGTCGTCCAGCTGGCGATGGTAGATCAGGGTCACCAGCGCCTCGCCGGAGAGGGTGGTGAGGAACTCGACCTGAAACAGCCGGCGGCGCAGCGTGTCGTTGTCGCGAATGGCATCGAGCAGGCGCGGCATGAGGTCGTTGATCTGCCGGCTGGCGACCGGGTAGTCATCCAGGCGGATGACCGTCTTCTTCTTTTTCTTGGGGTCCTCGGTGTCCTCCTCGGACGCTTGAATTTCGAACATGGCGTAGAAGAGGTCATCGCCCTCGTGCCAGATGCGAAACTCGCAGCGCTGACGATAGTGGCTCGGCGGCGAAGGGTAGACCTCGAGTGCCGGCGGCGCGAAGCGGGAAAAGTCTCGGACGATACGCTCGCGCTTCGCTTCGAGCTGCTGGTCGTAGCGGTCGGGGTCGACGACAGGAATGGCCACGAAGCCTCCAGATAAGTAGGAATGTAAATGAGTGAAAGGGATAGACGTTTTGGGCGTGGATGATCAGCCCAGCGCGAGCGGCCGCGGGCCGCTGAAACCGAAGCGCGACAGGACCCCGGCCAGCGGCGCATCGGGGGCACTGGCAAAGCTCTGCCCCGGGCCAGCCCCGAGTGCCACGCCCGATGCCACCTGGGCGGTGCGCCGCGCGATGGCATCGCTGGAGTCGACCCAGGTCACCGCACGCGGTGCGGCGGCCGACAGGAGATCGCGCAGCAGTGGGAAGTGGGTGCAGCCCAGCACCACGGTATCGAGCTCGGGCTCCTCCCACAGGGGGGCCAGGGCCGAGGCGATCACTGCGCTGTCGGGCAACTCTCCGGCCAGGCGCCGCTCCGCCTCGCGCACCAGGGGGTCGGCCGCGACTCGCCTGACGCGACAGTCAGCGGCGAAGGTTTCGATCAGGCGTAGTGTATAGGGGCGCGCTACCGTGGCACTGGTCGCCAACAGCCCGATATGGCGACTTCGGCTGCTCATGGCTGCCGGCTTGATGGCCGGTACCGTACCCACCACCGGCACCCTCAGGCGTTCGCGCAGGGCATCCAGCGCCAGGGTGCTGGCGGTATTGCAGGCCACCACCAGCGCCGCACAGCGACTGGCCGCCACGGCCGCCTCGCACACCGTCAGGATACGCTCCACGAGCCAGGCATCCTGACGGCGCCCATAAGGCAGCATGGCGTTGTCACAGGCGTAGGCCAGGGCCGCGTGGGGCAACCGCGCACGCAACGCGGCCACGACCGAGAGTCCGCCCACGCCAGAGTCGAACACCAGGATCGGTCCCGCCATCACCCGTCCCCCCGTGGCCCGGGAGGGAAACAACAGGAGCGAAGTAATGGCGGGAATATCAGGAACAGGCTGGGCATGGCAAGGGTGTGGCCGCTGAAATGCCGGCCATTCTACCTCACATCTACCTCACAGCGGGGATGAGCCGAAGCACCGGCCTATCAAGGGCCGGCCTATCGAGGGGAAGTCCAGATTCAGGTCACCGGCTCGGGAGCATCGCGCAGCTCGGCATACAGCTCGGGATAGGCCTCCTCCAGGCGCTTGACCTGTGCCTGGGCGCCTTCGGGCAGCGCCGCCGCCAGGGCCTCGAGGTCCGCATCATCGAAGTTCTCCCGAATCAGCGGGAACAGCAGCTCGCGCTCATCTCTCAGATAGGCACGGTGGCTCTTCAGGTAGGCATTGAGATCCTCGGCGAAGTGCTCCATGGGCACCACGGCATCCATCAGGATCATGTCGATATCGTTGGAAAGTCGCTTGAGCCGCGATTGCAGCGCCCGGTAGTCCCGAGCCAGGCGCTCGGTGACCTCGACACTGGAAGGAACCAGCTCCATGAGTCGCTCGGTACAGACCTTTTCGAGAGGCTGGG
The DNA here is from genome assembly GCF_031846005.1 of Halomonas sp. LES1. NCBI lineage: Bacteria > Pseudomonadati > Pseudomonadota > Gammaproteobacteria > Oceanospirillales > Halomonadaceae > Halomonas > Halomonas sp. LES1. The sequence goes on along the minus strand of NZ_JAVRGC010000002.1, from coordinate 144,480 downwards.
TGAAGCCCTCCTGGTAATCGAGGATATAGTCTACGACCTCGCGCACCAGCTGGAAGTTGGGACGCTCGCCGGCAGCCAGGGTCTTCTGCTTGAGCTGCAGAACGTGCAACATGCGCGCCATATTGGCATGATCCTGACGCAACTGGGGCAGCATTGGCATGTCGGGCCCTCCTGAAGGAAGCATGGGAGAAGGCACTCTCCCTTGGATACGCCATTCGGGACTGAGTTCATCTCGAGGCCCCCACGGCGCTCACAACGCAACCCCACTCTAGCAGGAGTGACGCCGACCTGCCCCCTCCCCATCAACGCAAGGAGACGCCATGGACCTCTTCGCAAGCGACCGCGACGACGACGCCCCCCTCGCCTGGCGCATGCGCCCGCGCGGCCTCGCCGACTATGTAGGCCAGCAGGCCCTGGTGGGCCCCGGCAAGCCACTGCGACGCATGGCCGAGAGTGGCCTTGTGCGCTCGATGATCCTGTGGGGGCCGCCAGGCACCGGCAAGACCACCCTGGCGGAGATCCTGGCCGTCGAGTCGGGTGCCGATCTGGAGCACCTCTCCGCGGTGATGGCTGGCGTCAAGGAGATCCGGGCCGTAGTGGAGCGCGCCCAGGCTCGCCAGGCACAGGGGCTGGCGACCCTGCTGTTCCTCGACGAGATCCACCGTCTCAACAAGAGCCAGCAGGATGCACTGCTGCCTCACGTGGAGTCGGGACTGCTGACGCTGATCGGCGCCACGACGGAAAACCCCTCCTTCGAGGTCAACTCGGCCCTGCTCTCCCGGGCCCGGGTACACGTCCTGACGTCACTCTCCGAAGAGGAGCTGGTGGAGGTGCTGCAGCGCGCCCTGGACGACGAGGAGAGGGGCCTGGGAGCACGCCGAATCCGGCCCGAGCCCGATGTACTCAGGGTGCTGGCCCGCTCCGCCGCGGGCGACGCTCGCCGCGCCCTGGGGCTGCTGGAGAGCGCCTGCGACTTTACCGAGCCCGGCCCGGAGGGCAGCGAGATACTTCGCCGGGAAGCACTGGAAGCGGTGCTGGGGCACCAGGCAAGCGCCTTCGACAAGCAGGGCGATCACTTCTACGACCTGCTGTCGGCGATCCACAAGTCGGTGCGCTCCTCACGTCCGGACGCCGCCCTGCTCTACATGGCACGCTTTATCCAGGGGGGCGGCGACCCCCTTGATGTGGTCCGCCGGCTGACCGCCATCGCCTCCGAGGATGTGGGAAACGCCGACCCCCGCGCCCTGCCGCTGGTCATGGCCGCCTGGGACGCCTATCTGCGCCTGGGGGATTACGAGGGGCAGCGGGCCATTGCCCATGCCGCCATCCACCTCGCCGTGGCCCCCAAGAGCAACGCCATCGACCGGGCCTGGCATCAGGCCAAGGCCTTTGCCGCCAGCCAGCCCCGGCTCGAGGTGCCGAGTTATCTGCGCAACGCCCCCACCAAGCTGATGGAGTCCCTGGGTCATGGACAGGGCTACCGCTATGCCCACCACGAACCCCACGGCTATCCCGCCGGCAGCAGTCACGACTGCTGGCCGGATGCGACGCCTCGCGAACACTTCTATCGGCCCACCGAGTACGGTCAGGAGAAGCGCTATGCGCAGATCATGGCCTGGCGGGAGCAGCTCGATGCCGAGGTGGACGAAGACGATACTTAGCCGCCAAGCAGAATAACCTGGCCCAAAACAGCGCCCCGCCGGACCTGAGATCCGACGGGGCGCTTATCCAGAGCCTGCATAATGGTCATCCGCTACCGGACAACTTGGCGGCGTGGCGCTTTCAACTCGGCGCTTTACTGGGTGTCACGAATCACATCGGTGCCGTCGGGAATCTCGAAGGCGAAGCGGCCATCATCGATGCTCTGATTCATGCGCACATCACGAAAGGCAATGGCGGTGCGCTGCCCCGTGCTGTCGGTCATCTCCAGGCCGACAAGACGCTCGCCGCGGAAGGTCATCTCCAGCTCCTCGAACAGGGTATCGGGATCCCTGGGCAGCAGGGTGAAACGCTCTGCGCTGCCCTGCTGGCTCCGCGTGACGTTGAAGCTCTCGACCAGCTCATCGGCGCTACCGGAGAGCAGCAGCGCCGGGGTGTGGGTCACACGCTGGTCGAGTGCCTGCACGGTGGCCTGCTCCAGGTCGGGATCATAGAGCACCACGTCGTCCCCATCGGAGACCACCAGCTGCTGGTAAGGAGCGTCCACCTCCCAGCGAAACCTGCCGGGTCGCGACAGCCACATGCTTCCGCGCGCCTCCTGGAGCCGTTCACCACCGGCGTCGAGTATCTGTTGCTCGAAGGTGGCCGCATAGGTCTGCATCGGCTCCAGTATACGACTGAGACGCTCGGCGTCTTCGCTGGCCAGCGCCGATAGCGGTATGGCGAGACCAACGACGAGGGTGGCGAGGCTCTTCTTGACGGTCATGGGCATCTCCCTGAACGGTGCCGGTGAATTCCTGTCATTGAGACCGCAGGCATGCCGCCGGGTTGCCTCCCCGGCGGCGCCTTCACGGTAGCTGCATGGTGTCATACCAGCGTCTCCATATGCAGACACTGATTAATCACCCGCCGGCGGCGGCGCCAGCACCTCTCGGGCACCATTGGTCCCCATGGTGGAGACCACACCGGCCATCTCCATCGCCTCCACCAGTCGAGCGGCACGGTTATAGCCGATCTTGAAGCGACGCTGCACCGCCGAGATGGAGGCGCGCCGTGAATCGGTGACGAAGGCCACCGCCTCGTCGTAGAGCGCATCCTGCTCGGCGTCGTCACCGTCGCCGCCTTCGGACTCAAGGCCGGCCAGGGCGTCGGCGGAGACGCCACCGGAGAGGATCTCTTCGATATACACGGGCTCGCCGCGACGCTTCCAGTCCTCCACCACCCGGTGGACCTCATCGTCATCGACGAAGGCGCCGTGGACACGGGATGGCATGCCCGAGCCCGCCGGCAGATAGAGCATATCGCCATGGCCCAGCAGGTTCTCGGCGCCCCCCTGGTCGAGGATGGTACGCGAATCGACCCGCGAGGAGACCTGGAAGGCCATGCGCGTCGGCACGTTGGCCTTGATCAGGCCGGTGACCACATCCACCGAGGGGCGCTGGGTGGCGAGTATCAGGTGAATGCCGGCGGCGCGCGCCTTCTGGGCCAGCCGTGCGATCAGCTCCTCGACCTTCTTGCCGACAATCATGAACATGTCGGCAAACTCGTCGATCACCACCACGATATAGGGCAGTTTCTCGAGTACCGGTGGACTCTCGTGCATCTCCCAGGGCTGAGGCTCCCACAGCGGGTCCGCCACCTGGGCACCGGCCCGCTCCGCCTCGTCGAGCTTGGCATTGAAGCCAGCGATATTGCGCACCCCCATGGAGGCCATCAGCTTGTAGCGTCGCTCCATCTCGGCCACGCACCAGCGCAGGGCGTTGGCGGCCTCCTTCATGTCGGTGACCACCGGGGCGAGCAGATGGGGAATGCCATCATAGACCGAGAGCTCGAGCATCTTGGGGTCGACCATGATCAGGCGCAGCTCCTCGGGCGTCGCCTTGAGCAGCATGGAGATCAACATGGCGTTGACGCCCACCGACTTGCCCGAGCCGGTGGTACCGGCCACCAGCAGATGGGGCATCTTGCCCAGGTTGGCCACCACCGGACCGCCGCCGATATCCTGCCCCAGGGCCAGGGTCAACGCCGAGTCGGCCTGCTGGTAACGATCGGAGTCGATCACCTCGCGCAGGCGAATCATCGCTCGATTGGGGTTGGGGATCTCGATGCCGACGGTAGGCCGCCCGGGGATCACCTCCACCACGCGCACGCTCTTGACCATCAGCGAGCGCGCCAGGTCCTTGGCCAGATTGCTGATCTTGGAAACCTTGACTCCGGCGGCCGGCTTGATCTCGAAGCGCGTGATTACCGGCCCCGGCCAGGTTTCCACCACCTCGGCCTTGACCCCGTACTCGCGAAGCCTCACCTCGAGGAGTTCGGCCATTTCCTCCAGCTGCTCGACGGTATAGTTCTGCTTCTGGGGCTCCGGGGGGGTCAGCAGGCGCAGGCTGGGCAGATCACCATCGGGCTCGGGCAGGTCATCCAGCACCGGGCGCTGGCTCTGCAGGTGCTCCACGGTCCACAGCCGCATGCCCTCCTCCTCGGCGGCATCCCTGGCCTGCTCCGCGGTGGCTACCCGTGGCGCTTCCGGCTCACCATCGCCGCTCGCCGGCTCTGGCTCGGGTGGCTGTGCTGCCTGGCGCGGACCCGCTGCACCCCGGGACACAGCCGACATCTCGGTCATCTGCGAGACAGCGGCACCCTCACTCGCCACAGGCGCCCTGGCGTCCTCGCGCTCTCCAGGCTCTTCGGCTACCGCCGGCTCGTCCCAGGTCAGTCTCGGCTCATCATCCTCCGTGCCGTCGCCATCGAAATGACCACCGCTCAGCACCGGCTCGCGCCGCTGATGGCTCTCTAGCACGGGCCGGTGTGGCGTGCCCGCCGGTCGACTGTTTTCCGGGCCATGAACCTTCTGACCATGGCCTTTCGGATCATGGCTTTCCGGCCCCATTCCTGTCGACCCTTCGGTTGCCGGAGCCGACTCGCCAGGCGTCGTGTCATCGGTGCGACTGGCCCTCAGGGCCGGCCCCTGCCAGGCCCTTGCCGGCTCCCCGTCCTCGGGCAACATGGGCTCGGGCACGCTCTCCGGCACGCCTTTCGGCTCACTTCTGGCGTCTGTTTTCGGCACGCTTCTCGCCACACTCGCCGCCTCGGAAGCGGTGAACGAATGGGGTTCAGGAGAAGAGGGCCGGGATTTCAGGGGCTCAGATGAAGAGGGCCCTGATGAAGAAGGCTCAGGCGAAGGGGCCTCGGATGCAGGGCTCACGGGGGCGCGTGACCTCGCGGGCGTGGCGATCTGTGCCGTATAGGCGGCGCCGGGCTGCTTGGCCGATGGTGTCCGCTCGGGCACCTCCCAGGGAATGTCGGTGCCGCCATCATCACCCAAGCCGGGCTCACGACGCGAGGTGGCGGCGACGGCCGGACCGGCTCGACCACCAGGCGACAGCGGCAGCAAGCGGCGCCACCAGCGCGTTCGCTCGGCGTTGCCATCCGCCACCTCAGGACTGGCATCGGATGCCGAAGCGGCCGTGTCCTTCGCCGCGACCTCCTTCTCGGGCTTGCCTGGCGAAGAGGAGCCCTGGCGGGTAAAGGCAAACCGCTCTGCCAGCCAGGCCCACAGGCGCAGGGTCCCACGCCCCAGCTCATCCATCACGCTGAACCAGGAGAGCCCAGTGAACAGTGGAAAGCCGCAGAGCAGCGCCACCAGTGCCAGCAGGCCACTGCCCCCGACACCCACCATGGGCAGCAACGCACCCACCAGCCCTTCGCCGAGGATCCCCCCCGTGGAGTAGGGCAAGGGACCTTCCGGGCGATAGAAATGCAGAGCGCCCAGGGTGGTCGTTCCCAGCAGCAGCAGGATCAATCCACCGCCGCGAACCGCCAGCGCGGTGGCATCCCAGACGAGCTGTGCCTGCCGGGAGCGCAGCAGGCGCCAGGCGGCGAGACCGAGCATGCCGGGCCACCACAGGGCGCTGACGCCGAACAGGGAGTAGAGCACGTCGGACAACCAGGCACCCACCGGCCCCATCCAGTTCACGACGCCCTCCTCGGGCCCGCTGCGTGACCAGCCGGGATCACTGCCCTCATAGCTGAACAGCGCCAGCAGCAGGAACACGCAGACCGCCAGCAACACGATCACCACGCCCTCACGCGCCACCCCCTGCAGCTTCACCCCGAAACGCTTCGCCGATTCTCTGGCATTGGTCGCGCGGTCCACCCGCGACGCTGTCTGCTTCTCGACACTCAACGAATCATCCCCCTTGCGCCACGCCTGGCGCCGTGCGAATGCGTGGCACCAATCATACCGAGCGAAGGCGCCGCATCACAGTGGGCTCAACTCGCGAGGTGCCGGCTTGAGCGGTGCCGGCGTGAGCGGCACACTGCCCACTCGATCACAAGGATGCCGACCCCATGCTGCCCTGGTTGCCCCCCTCTCCCGTCCACTTCCCCCCCGTGAGCGAGGCGCTGGACGATCCCGACGGCCTGCTGGCAGCCGGCGGCAGCCTCGCTCCCGAGTGGCTGCTGTGCGCCTATCGACACGGCATCTTTCCCTGGTATAGCGACGATCAGCCTATCCTCTGGTGGAGCCCGGACCCGCGCATGGTGCTGTTTCCGGACGAGATCCGGGTATCTCGCAGCCTGGCCAAGCGGGTACGCAATGCCGGCTTCACGGTGACCGCCAACCACGCCTTCGACGCCGTGATCGAGGCCTGTGCAGCCCCTCGAGATGGGCTGCCAGGCACCTGGATCGACGACGAGATGCGTGCCGCCTATGCCCGCCTGCACGCCATCGGCGCGGCTCATTCGGTGGAAGTGTGGCGCGACCACAGCCTGGTCGGCGGACTCTATGGTGTCGGCCTGGGGCCGGTGTTCTTCGGCGAATCGATGTTCTCGCGAACGGCCGACGCCTCCAAGGTCGCCCTGGTGAAGCTGGCCAACGCGATGTCCGCGGGCGGCGGTCGACTGATCGACTGCCAGATGCATACTCGCCACCTGGCCAGACTGGGTGCCCGTGAGATCGCTCGGGCAACATTCATCGGCTATCTTGAAGAGTGGCTGGGCAGTCCCGACAGCGATGTTGCCTCGCCAGATCACTGGATGCCCGCCTGCTGGTCCTTCGCCGCACTCGACGGGCCTGCCAGCGATTCCGACTGACCGCCCAGCGCCTGGGAGAGCCGCCGTGAGCAGCAACACCCCTCAACAACCGACCCGGGACCTGCGTTTCTTCCTTACCGTGCCCCATGCCTGCAGCTATCTGGAGGGGCGCGAGGCAACCACGCTGTTTCTGGACCCACAGGAGTCCCCCGGCCAGGGCGTATACGACGCACTGGCACTGCTCGGCTTCCGGCGCAGCGGGCGCCACCTCTATCGCCCCCATTGCGAGGGCTGCAGCGCCTGCATCTCGGTCCGCATTCCGGTGGAGGAATTCGCGCCCAACCGAACCCAGCGGCGGCTGATGCGGCGCAATGATGACCTGAGCCTCCACCTGCGACCGGCCATCTACGACCCCGAGCACTATGCCCTCTACGCCGACTACATCCGCACGCGTCATGCCGATGGCGACATGTTTCCGCCGAGCCACGAGCAGTATCGCACCTTCCTGACCCTCGACCAGCCCTATGCCAGACTGCTGGAGTTCCGCCTGGCGGGGCGGCTGATAGCAGTAGCGGCCTTCGACCAGCTCGAGCATGGCCTCTCGGCGATCTATACCTTCTTCGACCCCGCCCCCGAGCTGGAGCGGCGCTCCCTGGGGACCCATGCGGTCCTGTGCCTTGTCGAACTGGCCCGACGTCGTGAACTCCCCCACCTCTACCTGGGTTACTGGATTCGCGAGTGCCGCAAGATGGCCTACAAGCAAACCTTCCAGCCGCTGGAACGCCTGGAGGGGCGTCGCTGGCAGCGGCTGATCCCCAGCTGAGGGTTAACGACCCTTTCTTTGCCTTGCCGGCCGGCATGCGGCACAATATCGCGCTATTCTTTTCCCATGGCCCCTCCGGGGCACTGGGACATGATCCACCAACAGCGAGGAATCGCCTATATGGCACGTGAAGACCATATCGAGATGGAAGGCGTGATCGTCGATACCCTTCCCAACACCACCTTCCGCGTCGAGCTCGAGAACGGGCATGTGGTCACCGCTCATATCTCCGGCAAGATGCGCAAGAACTACATCCGCATCCTCACCGGCGACAAGGTCAAGGTCGAGCTGACTCCCTATGACCTGACCAAGGGTCGCATCGTCTACCGCTCCCGCTGATACCGGCGGTCGAGCGACTCGACCTCCCCTGCCGCCGACATGACAACGCCCCGTCTCTCGACAGGGCGCTGCGTTGTGGACGAACGGCGGGCTGTAGCCCGCCTGTCTATCCTGCCTATGGCGCGTCGGCCATTTCCGACTCGGTATCGAGGTGCAACTCCCCCTGCTCCACGCTGACGTGGACCAGCCCACCGTGCTCGGACAGCTCACCAAACAGGATCATCTCCGCCAGTGGCTTCTTGAGCCTCTCCTGGATCAGGCGTGCCATGGGACGAGCCCCCATATCCGGGTCGTAGCCCCGCTCCGCCAGCCACACCCGTGCCTCCTCGTCCACATCGAGCTGGACACGCTTCTCGTCCAGCTGGGCCTGAAGTTCCACCAGGAACTTGTCGACCACACTGCGCACCACTGAGGTGGGCAGGGCGTGGAACTGGATGATGCCATCCAGACGGTTGCGGAACTCCGGCGAGAAGGTCTTGCGGATCACCTCCATGGCGTCGGTCGAGTGATCCTGGGTCTGGAAGCCGATGGAGCGCCGGGTAGCCTGCTCGACCCCGGCGTTGGAGGTCATGATCAGGATAACGTGACGGAAATCCGCCTCGCGGCCGTTGTTGTCGGTCAGCCGACCATGGTCCATCACCTGGAGCAGAAGGTTGAAGACCTCGGGGTGCGCCTTCTCGATCTCATCGAGCAGCAGCACGCAGTGCGGCTGCTTGGTGATCGCCTCGGTCAGCAAGCCACCCTGGTCGTAACCGACATAGCCCGGCGGGGCGCCGATCAGCCGTGACACGGTGTGGCGCTCCATGTACTCCGACATGTCGAAACGCACCAGCTCGATCCCCATGATATGCGAGAGCTGGCGAGCGACCTCGGTCTTGCCCACGCCGGTGGGCCCGGCGAACAGGAAGCTGCCTACCGGCTTGTCGGGCGACTTGAGACCCGCCCGCGACAGCTTGATCGCCGCGGCGAGGCTGTCGATCGCCTCATCCTGGCCGAACACCAGCATCTTCAGGTCACGATCGATATTGGCCAGCAGCTTGCGGTCGGAACTGGAGACACTCTTCGGCGGAATCCGCGCAATGGAGGCCACCACCGCCTCGATCTGATCGGTATCGATGCAGTCGACACTCACCTCCTGGGGCAGCAGGCGCTGATGAGCCCCCGCCTCGTCGATCACGTCGATGGCCTTGTCGGGCAGATGGCGGTCATTGATATAGCGATCCGCCAGCCGCGCGGCACTCTCCAGGGCACCATCGGTATACTTGAGCTGGTGATGCTCCTCGAAGCGCGAACGCAGCCCCTTGAGGATGCGGATGGTGTCCTCCACCGAGGGCGCCGGCACATCCACCTTCTGGAAGCGGCGGGCCAGGGCACGATCCTTCTCGAAGATGCCACGGTACTCCTGGAAGGTGGTGGAGCCGATGCATCGCAGTTCACCGGAGGAGAGCATCGGCTTGAGCAGGTTGGAGGCATCCATCACCCCGCCCGAGGCGGCACCGGCACCGATCACGGTGTGAATCTCGTCGATGAAGAGAACGGCGTTGGGCTGCTTGCGCAGCTCGGCGAGCAGTGCCTTGAGGCGCTTCTCGAAATCGCCGCGATACTTGGTGCCAGCCAGCAGCGCTCCCATGTCCAGGGAGTAGACCACGGCGTCACCGATCACCTCGGGCACGTCCTCCTCGACGATTCGCTTGGCCAGCCCCTCGGCGATGGCGGTCTTGCCTACCCCCGCCTCCCCCACCAGCAGCGGGTTGTTCTTGCGACGCCGAGCAAGGATCTGGACCACCCTCTCCAGCTCGTGCTCGCGACCGATCAGCGGGTCGATCTTGCCCATTCGGGCCTGTTCATTGAGGTTGGTGGCATAGTCGGTCAATGGGTTGGAAGCGGACTCGCCACCCTCCTCGGCCTCCTCGGACTCCGGCGAGGAAGACGACGGGGTCTGGTCATGGCCGGACACCTTCGAGATGCCGTGAGCGATATAATTGACGGCGTCGACACGCGCCACATTCTGCTGCTTGAGGAAGTAGACCGCCTGGCTCTCCTGCTCGGAAAAGATCGCCACCAGCACGTTGGCGCCGGTCACCTCGCTCTTGCCGGAGGATTGCACGTGGAACACCGCCCGCTGCAGCACGCGCTGGAAGCCCAGCGTCGGCTGGGTCTCACGGTCGGCATGATCCTCGGGAATCAGTGGCGTCGTGGAGTTGATAAAGTCCTGCAGGTCGGACCGCAGCTTGTCGAGATTGGCCCCGCAGGCGCGCAGCACGTCGGCCGCCGAGGCGTTGTCGAGCAGCGCCAGCAGCAGGTGCTCCACGGTCATGAACTCGTGGCGCTTCGAGCGCGCCACGGTGAAGGCCGTGTTCAGGGTCAGTTCAAGTTCTTTGCTCAGCATGGCAGTCCCCTTCTTGCCGCCCAGGGCATTGCGTCGGATCTTTGTCGGTCCGGCATCATCAACATCGGGCACAATCGCCACCGTTGCAAGCTTGCTCACCAACGGCAGGCGGTATCACACCCGTCGCAACCATGTCCGGGGTGGTCAGTCCGCCGCTTCTATATCCGACAGCAGCGGATGCTGACACTCTCTAGCATATTGATTGACTTGATGACTTTTGGTTTCGGCAATATCGCGTGTAAAGATGCCGCAGGTGGCCTTGCCCTGAGTATGGACCGTCAGCATCACCTGCACTGCGCTCTCACTATCCAGATGGAAGAACGACTGCAGTACCTCCACCACGAACTCCATGGGGGTGAAATCATCGTTGTGCAACACCACCTTGTACATCGGCGGTGTCGCCAGTTGCGGATCGGCGGTCTGCACCGCCAGATCGCCACCCTCGTCGGTACCCGGCGGCCGGGTCATGCCGCCGTGCACTCCTACTGCCAACATCTGCGCAAACATAGGGGGCATCATTTGTCTCGACTGTGCCGGACCTGACAGGACGTCCTGACGATTGGACGTCGCCGCGCCGGCGGGGTTCATCGGCCTCCTGGAGCCGTCAGGCACAACGCAAAGCCCCCGCCCACCAGGCGGCGGACGGGGGCCAGCCTTGCAGGGTCGCCTTACATGTTATCGGCGACCGCCTGACCGAACTCGGAGCACTTGAGAAGCTTGGCATCATCCATCAGACGATGGAAATCATAGGTCACCTCACCTCTGGCGATCGCCTTCTCCATGCCCTTGAGCACCAGGTCGGCGGCCTCGACCCAGCCCATATGCCGCAACATCATCTCCGCGGAGAGGATCAGCGATCCGGGGTTGACCTTGTCCAGGCCGGCATACTTCGGCGCGGTGCCGTGGGTCGCCTCGAACATGGCAGTGGTGTCGGAGATGTTGGCGCCCGGCGCGATGCCGATACCGCCCACCTCCGCCGCCAGGGCGTCGGAGAGGTAGTCGCCGTTGAGGTTAAGGGTCGCGATCACATCGTACTCGGCAGGGCGCAGCAGGATCTGCTGCAGCATGGCATCGGCGATCACGTCCTTGATGACGATATCCCTGCCGGTCTTCGGGTTCTTCATGGTCATCCAGGGGCCGCCGTCGAGCAGCTCGGCGCCGAACTCCTCCCTGGCCAGCTCATACCCCCAGTCCTTGAAGGAGCCCTCGGTGAATTTCATGATATTGCCCTTGTGCACCAGCGTCAGTGACTCGCGATCATTGTCGATGGTGTACTGCAGGGCCTGACGCACCAGACGCTTGGTGCCTTCGACAGAGACCGGCTTGACCCCGATGCCGCACTCCTCCGGGAAACGGATATTGGTGACCCCCATCTCCTCACGCAGGAACCTGATCACCTTGTCGGCCTCGGGCGACCCGGCCTTCCACTCGATGCCGGCGTAGATGTCCTCGGAATTCTCGCGGAAGATGACCATGTCGACATCGCCCGGCTTCTTCACCGGGCTCGGCACCCCTTCGAACCAGCGAACCGGTCGCTGACAGACGTAGAGGTCGAGCTTCTGGCGCAGCGCCACGTTCAACGAGCGGATACCGCCCCCCACTGGAGTCGTCAGCGGCCCCTTGATGGAGACGATATACTCCTTGACGGCTTCCAGCGTCTCTTCCGGCAGCCAGGTATCGGCATCATAGACACGGGTGGCCTTCTCGCCGGCATAGACCTCCATCCAGTGAATCTTGCGTTCACCGCTGTAGGCCTTCTGCACGGCGGCATCGATGGCGATCATCATCGCCGGCGTGACGTCGGCGCCGATGCCGTCACCCTCGATGTACGGGATGATCGGCTCGTTCGGTACATTCAGGCTGTTGTCGGCATTGGCGGTGATCTTCTGGCCACCGTCAGGCAAGACAATCTTCTGAAACTCCATGAGAACTCCCCGCTTGGTCGGTTCAGTGGAGAGCGCAGTATAGCATCGAGCCTCCCGGAAGGCGTATAGGGCCTGTGCGGTCAGCCCCCCCTCCCCGGGAGTTGACGAAGCACGGCCTGGGGCCTGCCAGGACACTTGTCGACAATCATGATAGAGTACCGGCCTCACTGGAGGGCGCCCTGTAATGCATGCCCCCATTTCCCGCCAACGCAGTGACCTGAGAGATCTACGCCCTATGTCCCAAACGCCCAAGATTATCTACACGTTCACCGACGAGGCGCCTGCGCTGGCGACCCACTCGCTGCTGCCGATCATCGACGCCTACACGGACGCCGCCGGCATCGAAGTGGAAACCCGCGACATCTCCCTGGCCGCCCGCGTTCTCTCCCAGTTCCCCGACTACCTGGCAGAGGACCAGCGTGTAGAGGATCACCTGGCCGAACTGGGTGCCCTGGCCAAGACTCCTGAAGCCAACATCATCAAGCTGCCCAACATCAGCGCCTCCATGCCCCAGCTCCGAGCCACCATCAAGGAGCTGCAGAGCCAGGGCTACGCCCTTCCGGACTACCCGGACGAGCCCGGCACCGAAGAAGAGCAGGACATCAAGGCACGCTACGCCAGGGTCATGGGCAGTGCCGTCAACCCGGTGCTGCGCGAGGGCAACTCGGACCGTCGTGCCCCCAAGGCGGTCAAGGAGTATGCCCGCAAGTACCCCCACCATATGGGGGAGTGGAGCCAGGCCTCGCGCAGCCACGTCTCGCACATGCATGGAGGCGACTTCTACGATGGCGAGAAGTCGATGACGCTGGACCGTGCGCGTGATGTGAAGATGGAGCTGATCACCGAGAGCGGCGAGACCATCGTGCTCAAGCCCCACGTCTCGCTGCTCGAGGGCGAGGTCATCGACAGCATGTTCATGAGCAAGAAGGCGCTGCTCGCGTTCTACGAGCGGGAGATCGAGGACGCGCGCAAGACCGGCGTGATGTTCTCGCTGCACGTCAAGGCGACCATGATGAAGGTCTCGCACCCCATCGTGTTCGGCCACTGCGTGCGGATGTTCTACAAGGAAGCCTTCGAGAAGCACGGTGAGCTGTTCGACAAGCTGGGCGTCGACGTCAACAACGGCATGGCCAACCTCTACGACAGGATCGAGACCCTGCCCGAGGCCCAGCGCGACGAGATCATCCGCGACCTTCACGCCTGTCACGACGAGCGCCCCGAGCTTGCGATGGTCGACTCGGCACGCGGCATCACCAACTTCCACTCGCCCAGCGACGTGATCGTCGATGCCTCGATGCCCGCCATGATCCGCGCCGGCGGCAAGATGTACGGCGCCGACGGCCGCCTCAAGGACGTCAAGGCGGTCATGCCTGAGTCCACCTTCGCCCGCATCTACCAGGAGATGATCAACTTCTGCAAGTGGCATGGCGCCTTTGACCCCGCCACCATGGGCACCGTACCCAACGTCGGCCTGATGGCCCAGAAGGCGGAGGAGTATGGCTCCCACGACAAGACCTTCGAGGTCCCGGCGGCGGGCGTCGCCAACATCACCGACCTGGAGACCGGCGAAGTGCTGCTGTCACAGCAGGTGGAAGAAGGTGACATCTGGCGCATGTGCCAGGTCAAGGATGCGCCGATCCGTGACTGGGTCAAGCTCGCCGTGGAGCGCTGCCGTGACTCCGGCATGCCGGCGGTCTTCTGGCTCGACCCCTATCGTCCCCACGAGAACGAGCTGATCAAGAAGGTCAGGACCTACCTCGCGGAGCACGACACCGAGGGTCTGGATATCCAGATCATGTCCCAGGTCCGCGCCATGCGCTACACCCTCGAGCGCCTCATTCGCGGCCTCGACACCATCTCGGTGACCGGCAACATCCTGCGCGACTACCTGACCGACCTCTTCCCGATCCTCGAGCTCGGCACCAGCGCCAAGATGCTCTCCATCGTTCCTCTGATGGAGGGTGGCGGCCTGTTCGAGACCGGCGCCGGCGGCTCCGCACCGAAGCATGTACAGCAGCTCCTCGAGGAGAACCACCTGCGCTGGGACAGCCTCGGCGAGTTCCTTGCCCTGTGTGCCTCCCTGGAGCACCTCGCCAAGCAGTTCGGCAACGAGCGTGCGACGCTGCTGGCCGATGCCCTGGACAAGGCGACCGGTGAATTCCTCGAGAGCAACAAGTCACCCTCGCGCAAGGTGGGCGAACTGGACAACCGCGGCAGCCACTTCTACCTGGCGCTGTACTGGGCCGAGGCCCTGGCCGCCCAGGACCAGGACGCCGGCCTCAAGGAGCTCTTCGGCCGCCTGGCCGAGACCCTCAAGGCCAACGAGGAGACCATCCTCGAGGAGCTCAACGGTGTGCAGGGTCAGCCGGTCGATATCAAGGGCTACTACCACCCCGATGCCGACCTGGCGCGCTCCGTCATGCGTCCCAGCAAGACGCTGAACGAGGCCCTGGCGATGGTCGCCAAGGGCTGAGCCACCGCCACACGGTGACTCGCCGCCCTATCCTATCTATCGGTACGAACCTATAGGGATGGGGCGGATGACGCTTCGGCTCCCTTCCGCCCTCCGGTGGAGGGGAGCCGTCGCGTTATGGCAGCAGTCACCACGGCATCAGGCACTCGGCCTCAGAGGAGCTGCCATGAACCTGTACCTGCTCCACAAGCCCTACCGCATGCTCTCGCAGTTCACCGACCGTGCTCCACCGTCGGGGGAGCGTCGCGCCACCCTGGCCGACGTGATCAACGTGCCCGGGATCTATCCCGCCGGCCGCCTCGACCACGATTCGGAGGGATTGCTGCTGCTCAGCGACGATGGGGAGCTGATCCACCGCATCAGTCATCCACGCCACAAGCAGGCCAAGGTCTACCGCGTGCAGGTAGAGGGTGACCCCGGTGATGTGGCCCTGCAGGCGCTACGCCAGGGCGTCGAGCTCGGCGACGGCATGACGCTGCCCGCCAAGGTTCGTCGCCTGACAGAGAGCGGACTCGCCGAACGCGATCCACCGCTGGACCCCAGGCGCCACCCCGTCACGACCTGGCTGGAACTGACCATCCACGAGGGGCGCAACCGGCAGGTACGCCGGATGACGGCCCATGTCGGCCACCCCACCCTGCGCCTGGTTCGGGTAGCCATCGGTCCCTGGCGACTCGATGACCTGGCGCCGGGAGAGTGGCGCCGCGAGACGTTACATGCCCCAGCCGCAGCGGCAAAACGACACCGCCATGGGCGAACCCGCGACCCACGCGGTGGACCTCCCGGGCGGCGACCCGGCGACAAGCGAGGAGGCAGACGATGAGCCGCTGGCACCCCTATGTGACCGTGGCCTGCGTGGTGGAACGCGCCGGCGCCTTCCTGATGGTGGAAGAGGATCGCGGCGGGCCTCAAACGCTGTTCAACCAGCCCGCCGGCCACCTGGAACCCGGTGAACGCATTCGCGATGCCGCCCTGCGCGAGGTGGAGGAAGAGACCGCCTGGCGGGTCGGCATCAGCGACTACCTGGGCATGTACATCCTCGAGACCCCGGATGGCCTCACCTTTCACAGCCATGCCTTCCTGGGCATGGCACTGGCATACATGGGCCATGAGCCCGACCCCGCCATCCTCGCCGTGCACTGGCTGACCCTGGAGCAGATCGAGGCGCTGGAGCGCGAGGGAAGACTCAGAAGCCCCCTGGTACTGCGGCGCATCCGTGACGCCCTGGCCGGCAAGTTCTATCCGATGGACGTCATTCACGAGCGCTGACCCGCGGAGTCAGGGCTATCGCAGTTAGCTTGGTAGCTCCGTAGCCGGGGCTGATCTGGCGACAAGCCCCGGGGCGCCGGACCGACGAGGAGGCGCTGTAAATACCTCCCTGTACGCTACCTCGGCCGTCCCTGGTCCTCGGACCTCCTCTTCGGCTTGTCCCCAGCGCCCCTTGCTTTCGGTGACTGCGATATCCCTGGCGCCGAGTGCCTCTCTTCGAGCTTCCCGCTCGATTCAGGTATAATCTCGCCCCATTTATGTCTCACCGATTTCGAGGGCGCCCATGACCGCCACCCCAGACAAGGTGATCGTCGGCATGTCCGGCGGCGTCGACTCCTCCGTATCGGCTCTGCTGCTGCTCGAGCAGGGCTACCAGGTCGAAGGCCTGTTCATGAAGAACTGGGACGAGGACGACGGTACCGAATACTGCACCGCCAAGGAGGACCTGGCGGACGCCGAGGCCGTGTGCCAGAAACTCGGCATCCTCCTGCACACCGCCAACTTCGCCGCCGAGTACTGGGACAACGTCTTCGAGCACTTCCTGGCCGAGTACCAGGCCGGGCGGACACCCAATCCGGACATCCTCTGCAACCGCGAGATCAAGTTCAAGGTGTTCCTGGAGTACGCCGAGATGCTGGGCGCCGAGAAGATCGCCACCGGCCACTATGTTCGTGAGGGGCAGGTTCGCGGTCATCTCGACGGCGACGACCGGCCGCGGCTGCTCAAGGGGCTCGATCCCAACAAGGATCAGAGCTACTTCCTGCACGCCGTGCCCGAGGCCGCCATCGCCCGCACCCTGTTCCCGGTGGGTGAGCTTGCGAAGCCCGAGGTGCGCGCCATCGCCGAGCGCCACGACCTGATCACGGCACGCAAGAAGGATTCGACCGGCATCTGCTTTATCGGCGAACGCCGCTTTCGCGACTTCCTCCAGCAGTACCTGCCGGCGCAGCCTGGGGTAATCGAGACCCCGGAGGGCGAGGTGATCGGCGAGCATATGGGCCTGATGTACTACACCCTCGGCCAGCGCCAGGGGCTTGGCATCGGCGGACTGGCCAATCACCCCGACGCGCCCTGGTACGTGGCCGCCAAGGACCTTGAGCGCAACGTGCTGATAGCCGTTCAGGGCAAGCATCATCCGCTGCTCTACACCGACACCCTGGCCACCGAACCCATGGAGTGGGTAGCCGGCGTGGCACCGGCAACCAGGGGCCGGCTCACCGCCAAGACCCGCTATCGTCAGGCCGACGTGCCCTGCACCTTCCAGAGCCGGGAGGATGGCAGCGTGGAGGTGGTATTCGATGACCCCCAGCGCGCGGTGACGCCGGGGCAGTCGCTGGTCCTCTACGATGGCGAGATCTGCCTCGGTGGTGGCGTCATTCGTGATGCCTGGAATGCCGCGGAGGTGGCCTCATGAGCGCCTCCACCCCGATCCACCGCGTTCCGAATGACCCGACGACACGTCAGGCCCTGGCCCTGGCCGGGGTCTTCCAGGCGGCCGGCCAGGTCGACGAGCTGGCACGCACCGGTCAGGTCGACCCCCGCGCCTGGGACACCCTGATCCGCGCCACCCTGGACACCAACCCCGACAGCTTCGAGGCGATCTACGGCGGCCACCCCAACAACCTGCGTCGTGGCCTCGAGGCGCTCGAAGGGGTGGTCGGCCGCAAGCAGGCCAACCCGGTGGTTCTGCGCTATGGCTTCACACTGCTGCTGCTGATGAACAAGCTGCGCCAGAACACGGCGATGATGGATGCCCTCGGCGAGAAGCTGACCCGTATCCAGGGCCAGGCCGAGCACTTCGGCGACACCCACGAGAACGTCATCGCCAGCCTCGGCGAGGCCTACCAGGAGACCCTCTCCACCTTCAAGACCCGTATCGTTGTCCAGGGCGACCCCTCGCTGCTGCAGAGTCGCATGATGCCGGAGCGGGTGCGCGCCTGCCTGCTGGCCGGCATCCGCTTCGCCCTGCTGTGGCACCAGCAGGGCGGCCGCCGCTGGAAGCTGATCGTTCAGCGCGGCGCCCTGAAGAAATCCCTGGACCGGCTCGCCTGAGCCGCCTACCCCCTACGATGCTCAACGCCTTCACGAATCGGAATATGCCCATGCAAGCCCAGTCCCAGCTGCCCCTGTCCGCTCTCACCGCCCTCTCCCCCGTCGACGGCCGTTACGGCACCAAGGCCGAGCGCCTGCGCGAACACTTCAGCGAGTTCGGCCTGATCCGCGCTCGGGTCATCGTCGAGATCCGCTGGCTGCAGCGCCTGGCCGAACAGCCCGGCATCACCGAGGTTCCGCCGCTCTCCGCCCAGGCCACCGCCTTCCTCGAAGCGCTGATCCGCGACTTCTCCGTTGAGGATGCCGAGCGCATCAAGACCATCGAGCGCACCACCAATCACGACGTGAAGGCGGTGGAGTACTTCCTGAAGGAGCGTATCGCCGAGGTGCCGGAGCTGCACGCCGTCAGCGAGTTCGTTCACTTCGCCTGTACCAGCGAGGATATCAACAACCTCTCCCATGGGGTGATGCTGAGCGACGGCCTCGAGACCCTGCTGCCGACCATGCACGAGGTGGCCGACCAGATCGCCCGCCTGGCGCATGAGCATGCCGACCTGCCGATGCTCTCGCGTACCCACGGCCAGACGGCAAGCCCCACCACCCTGGGCAAGGAGATGGCCAACGTCGCCTACCGCCTGCGCCGCCAGCTGAAGCAGATCGAAGGCGTCGAGATCCTCGGCAAGATCAACGGCGCGGTGGGCAACTACAACGCCCATCTGACCACCTACCCCGAGGTGGACTGGCAGGCCAACGCCCGCACCTTCGTCGAGGGCCTGGGGCTGACCTTCAACCCCTTCACCACCCAGATCGAACCCCACGACTACATCGCCGAGCTGTTCGATGCGGTGTGTCGCTTCAACACCATTCTTGTCGACTTCGATCGCGACATCTGGGGCTATATCTCGTTGGGCTACTTCAAGCAGAAGACCGTCGAGGGCGAGATCGGCTCCTCGACCATGCCCCACAAGGTCAACCCCATCGACTTCGAGAACTCCGAAGGTAACCTCGGGCTCGCCAATGCGATTCTCGGCCACCTGGCCCAGAAGCTGCCCATCTCGCGCTGGCAGCGCGACCTCACCGACTCCACGGTACTCAGGAACCTTGGCGTTGGCCTGGCCTACGGCCTGATCGCCTACGAGGCATCGCTCAAGGGTATCGGCAAGCTCGAGGCCAACCCGACGCGCCTCGCCGAGGATCTCGATGCCAGCTGGGAGGTGCTCGCCGAGCCGATCCAGACGGTGATGCGCCGCTACGGCATCGAAAAGCCCTACGAGAAGCTCAAGGAGCTGACCCGCGGCAAGCGCATCGACCAGGCCGGCTTCGCCGCCTTCATCGATACACTGGAGCTGCCCGCCCCCGTGAAGGCCGAGCTCAAGGCGCTGACCCCGGGCACCTATATCGGCAATGCCGCCGAGCAGGCGAGAAGCCTATGAGCCCCGAGACCCCGCTCACCATGCTCGGCGATCTGACCCGCGCCGAATTCCTGCGCGACTACTGGCAGCAGAAGCCGGTGCTGATTCGCGGCGCCTTCCCCGACTTTCAGTGCCCGCTCTCGCCCGACGAGCTGGCCGGGCTCGCCTGCGAGGAGGGCATCGAGGCCCGTCTGGTCGAGGAGCATGGCCGCGACGAGCAGGGCCAGGCACACCCCTGGCGGGTCACTCATGGCCCCTTCAGTGATGCGACCTTCGCGGCTCTCCCCGACCGCGACTGGAGCCTGCTGGTGCAGGCGGTGGACCACTATGTGCCCGAGGTAGCGGAGCTGCTTGAGCGCTTCACCTTCCTTCCCCGCTGGCGCCTCGACGACATCATGATCAGCTACGCACCGCCGGGCGGTAGCGTCGGCCCCCACGTCGACCAGTATGATGTCTTCCTGCTTCAGGGCATGGGGCGTCGCCGCTGGCAGCTGGGCGGTCGGGTCGCCGACGATGCCTCCATCATCCCCGGCATCGATCTGCGCATTCTCGAGAACTTCACGGTGGAACCAGGCGATGACTGGGTGCTGGAGCCCGGCGACATGCTCTACCTGCCACCGGGCTGGGCCCACCATGGCGTCAGCCAGTCCGACGACTGCCTGACCCTCTCGGTGGGCTTCCGCGCCCCCTCGGCCGACGAGTCGCTGGCCTCCTTCGCCGACTTCCTGGGTGACAAGCTCCCCGATTCGCTGCGCTACTCCGACGCCGGCATGACGCCACCCAATGATCCCGGCGAGCTCGACGATGCCGCCATCGAGCGCATGCGCCATCTCCTCCTCGACACCCTGGACGATCCCGCGCGTATCGCCCAGTGGTTCGGTCGTGTCATGACCCAACCGAAGTATGTCGATCAGCTGGTGCCCAATGAGGAGCCCACCGACCCGGCCGAGCTTGTCGCCGCACTACAGCAGGGCGAGGAGCTGCTGCGCAGCCCGGGATCACGCCTGGCCTGGCGGGACCTCGGCGAGGGTCGTGCCACGCTGTTCGCCGACGGCGACGGCGCCGAGTGTGAACTTCCATTGGCCCGCCTGGTCGCCTCGGAGGCGCCGCTGGATGCCGAGGTCCTGGCTCACGAAGGCGCCGCCATACTCCTCGCCGCCCTCCTCGATGCCGGAAGCCTGGCCTGGGCAAGCGAGCTCGAGGAGTAATGCTCAAGGAGCCACAAGGCACAAGGCCATCCATGGCTCGCCAGGAGATGTCATGACGCAACGGGAAGTCGTGAAGGTACGCGAAGGAAGCTGGGAGACGCTCGGGCCCGAGGCGTCCGAGATTCGCCGTGTGGTCTTTATTGAGGAGCAGGGCGTCTCCCGGCAGGAGGAGTGGGATGGCCGCGATGAGGAGTGCCGTCACTTCCTGGCCTTGTGGAACGATCTGCCCGTGGGCACCGCCCGGCTGCTGCCCGATGCCCATATCGGCCGGGTGGCGGTGCTTGCGAACGCCCGTGGCCTGGGGGTCGGCGTCGCGCTGATGCGCGCCGCCATTGAGGCGGCACGCCGTCAAGGCCAGCCCGCCGTGGAACTGGCCGCCCAGACCCACGCCCTCGCCTTCTACACTCGGCTGGGTTTCGAGGCCCACGGACCGGAGTTTCTCGACGCCGGCATCCCCCACCGCAACATGCGCCTCTCCCTCCGCGACCGCTGAGTCGTCCTCTTCACACGAAAAACCACTACAGGAAAGCCCCCGCAAGGGGGCGCCGTGTAGTCGGGTTACAACGCTTCCTTACCCAAAGGGGCGATTGTTGCAGCGCATCGTCATGGGCCATAGTGCTGACCAAGGCGAATCAACGAGCGTTTGTTGACGGGGCACTTCATCGCCGCCCCCTCGCACTCGCTCCAGTTTGCTCAGCCTTGGACCAAGGCAGCAGAGACAGACTGCCTTCGAACGATGACTCTGCAATGTCTTCGCAGGTGCAGCATCATCGAACATCGGCAAGCGACCGATCCCCAGCGATCACCCCTGAGAGAGGATGGCCCCATGTCATACCAGGAAGATATCAAGGCACTGTCCCAGCTTCGTGAAGCCATGCAGGGCAAGTGGGCGGATATCAGCCCCGAGAACGCCGCCCGCATGCGTGCCCAGAACCGCTTCAAGACCGGCCTGGACATCGCCAGGTACACCGCGACGATCATGCGCGACGACATGGCGGCCTACGACGCCGACAGCGCCAAGTACACCCAGTCGCTGGGCTGCTGGCACGGCTTCATCGGTCAGCAGAAGATGATCTCCATCAAGAAGCATTTCGGCACCACCAAGGGCCGCTATCTCTATCTCTCCGGCTGGATGGTCGCCGCCCTGCGCTCCGAGTTCGGCCCGCTGCCCGACCAGTCCATGCACGAGAAGACCTCGGTTTCGGGTCTGATCGAGGAGCTCTACACCTTCCTGCGCCAGGCCGATGCCTGGGAACTCAACCACCTGTTCCGGGCGCTTGAAGAGGCCAAGCAGGCCGGTGACAGCGCCAAGGTGAACGAGCTGGAAAAGGCGATCGACAACCACGAGACCCATGTGGTGCCGATCATCGCCGATATCGACGCCGGTTTCGGCAATGCCGAGGCCACCTACCTGCTGGCCAAGCAGATGATCGAGGCGGGCGCCTGCTGTATCCAGATCGAGAACCAGGTCTCCGACGAGAAGCAGTGCGGCCACCAGGACGGCAAGGTCACCGTGCCCCATGAGGACTTCCTGGCCAAGATCAACGCCGTTCGCTATGCCTTCCTGGAGCTCGGCGTCGACGACGGGGTCATCGTGGCGCGCACCGACTCCCTGGGCGCCGGCCTGACCCAGAAGATCGCCGTGACCAACGAACCGGGCGACCTGGGCGATCAGTACAACAGCTTCCTCGATGGCGACGTTATCGAGAAGGCAGAGGACATCAACAACGGCGATGTCGTCATCAAGCAGAATGGCAGGCTGGTCAAGGTCAAGCGCCTGGCCTCCGGCCTCTACCAGTTCAAGCCGGGTACCGGCGAAGACCGTGTCGTGCTGGACTGCATCACCAGCCTGCAGAACGGTGCCGACCTGATCTGGATCGAGACCGAGAAGCCCCATGTCGGCCAAATTGCCGGCATGGTGAACCGTATTCGCCAAGCGGTGCCCGATGCCAAGCTGGTCTATAACAACTCGCCGTCCTTCAACTGGACACTGAATTTCCGCCAGCAGGTGTTCGATGCGTGGCAGGAAGAGGGCAAGGACGTCTCCGCCTACGACCGCGCCAAGCTGATGAGCCCGGAGTACGACGACACCGAACTCGCCAAGCTGGCCGACGAGTGGACCCGCAACTTCCAGCGCGATGCCTCTCGCGACGCCGGGATCTTCCACCACCTCATCACCCTGCCGACCTACCACACCGCGGCACTCTCCACCGACAGCCTGGCCAAGGGCTACTTCGGCGATGAGGGCATGCTGGCCTACGTGGAGGGCGTGCAGCGCCGCGAGATCCGCGAGGGCATCGCCACCGTCAGGCACCAGGACATGGCAGGCTCCAACATCGGTGATGACCACAAGGAGTTCTTCCACGGCGACGCGGCCCTCAAGGCCGGTGGCAAGGACAACACCATGAACCAGTTCTAGCCCAATTTAACGGCTGAACGGCTGATACAGAAGAAAATCCAGGGGAGGCGATACGCCTCCCCTTTTTCATGTCCGGACGCTCTGCCACAAGCCGCCGTCACCCCAGCCGGGAACTACACGACACATCCTCTGGCGGGCTAGAATTGACAGCAAGCACCCGATTGGCACTGCAGGGCTATCGCAGTTACCGAACCAAGGGGCTCTGGGGATAAGCCGAAGAGGGGGGCCTACGCCAGGGAAGGCGTCGGTAGCGCCCATGGAGGGGTTCATAGCGCCCCCTTATAGGCTTGTCGCCAGATCAGCCCCGAGCTATCGAGCAGCCAGGCTATCTGCGATAGCCCTGCTCGGCACTGGCCATGTATGGCAACGCGAGGTAGACTTCGGCCTAATAGAACACTGTTCCCTTACACCACGGGGTGTCTCGAACGGTGGATTCCCGCTCAATGCCCCAGGAGGTCCAGCATGATTCCCATGAAACGTCTTCTCCCCGTACTTGCCATCGGTGCGCTGACGCTGACCGGTTGCGCCAACACCGCCTCCATGGGCGGCAACGTCTACAGCAGCAATCAGGTCGGTGCCGAGCAGACCGTGCGCTTCGGCACCATCCAGGCCCTGCGCCAGGTCCAGGTGCAGGCCGACAGCCGTGCAGGCGGCATCCTCGGCACCGGCGGCGGTGCCGTGATCGGTGGCCTGCTGGGCAACCAGGTCGGCGGCGGCTCCGGTCGCACCCTGGCCACCGCGGCTGGCGCCATCGCCGGCAGCGTAGCGGGCAGCAAGATCGAGGAGTCTGCCAACCGGGTCACCGCCTGGGAGATGGAGATTCGTCGCGACGACGGCATGAACATCGTGGTGGTGCAGAAGGCCGACCAGGCCTTTCAGGTCGGCCAGCGCGTGCGTCTGATCGGCAGCGGACGCAATGTCAGCGTCGCCCCCTACTGATGACTCTTGGTCAGTGGCTCTGACCTGATCGACATCTCCTGACGAGAAAGGCCCGCGGATCAATACCGCGGGCCTTTCTCGTGGGGCAACCAGCTCGTGGGGCAACCGGCAAGCTGGCGAGTCGCCAGTGTAGCCGGCTGGCTCGGCCGCTTAGTGGAAGTCCACCTTGTTCATCGCCCAGCTGCCCAGCTTGACGCCAATCACTGCCAGCAGAACCAGCAGGATGACGGTCATCAGAACATCCACGGGGCGCACCAGGGCGGTCGCACCGAGCACGGCCAGGGCCAGGCTCCAGACCACGCCGTTGTCACCGCCGGTCTTCATCGGCTGGGGCAGCATGCCGTCGAGCGATGCGCTCAGCGAGGGCCAGCGCTTGAGGGAAAGAAAGAGGATCGCAGCAAAGGCAATCAACCAGATCACGACTTGAGCCATGGAGGTCTCCGGGTATCGATTGAGTTACATGGGGGATTCGGGTGGCCGCTAGGTTAGCCTCGCCACCGTGGTGACGCAAGCATCCAAGGGGCGCCCCGACACGCGTGAACACGACTCAGGATGAAGCCGCCAATCCTGAAAATGCCCCATTGCCCCTGACAGCATCGAGCCTGTCGCGTTACCATGCCGCTGACATGCACTCACCGAAAGGTTCTTCAATAATGCAAATTGCGCAGAATTCCGTTGTCGCGTTCCACTACACCCTGACCAACGACGCAGGTGAAGTGCTGGACAGCTCGGAAGGCCGCGAGCCGCTGACCTATCTCCACGGCGCCGGCAACATCATTCCGGGCCTCGAAAAGGAGCTCGAAGGCCGCGCCGCCGGCGACAAGCTCAATGCCACCGTGACACCCGCAGAGGGCTACGGCGAGAAGCAGGAGCAGCTGGTGCAGGAAGTACCGCGTGATGCCTTCCAGGGTGTCGAGAGCATCGAGCCCGGCATGCAGTTCCAGGCCCAGACCGAGGGCGGTCCGCTGATGGTCACCGTGACCCAGGTCAGCGGCGACACCGTCACCGTCGACGGCAACCATCCTCTGGCCGGCCAGACCCTGAACTTCGACGTCGAGGTCGCCTCGGTGCGTGAAGCCAGCGAAGAGGAAGTCGAGCACGGCCACGTGCACGGCGAGGGCGGCCACGAGCACTAAGCTCATCCACGACCGTTATCGCATCACAAGGGGCAGCCGATCGGCTGCCCCTTTTTCATGGCGAATTTACATGCTCATGGCGAATTTACCTGGCGAACGGCATGTCAGAGGCCGGCCTCTCCATCCAGTCGCCGTCGCCACAGGAAACCGGCGATGGTCAGCGTCACGCCTAGCACCAGCCAGGAGCCCAGCACCACCCCCCTCCAGCCGTACAGGTTCCAGAACGGCTCCAGCCAGAAGACCCCCAGGCTGGCCCCGGTATAGTAGAACACCAGATAGAGCGCCGAGGCGCTGCCCCGAGCCTGCCGGGCATGGCGCCCCACCCAGCTGGAGGCCATGGAGTGGGCGACGAAGAACCCAAAGGCATTGAGGGTCAACCCCAGCAGGATCAGCAGCAGGCTGTCGGCCAGGGTGACCAGGGTCCCCGCCATGAAGATGGCGATACCCACCATCATGCAGGCCGGCTGGGAGAGGTGGCGCACCAGCCGTCCGGAGAGCGATGAGCCCAGGGTGCCGCCCAGATAGGTCAGAAATATCAGTCCCAGCAGGGTCGACCCCAGATTGAAGGGGGGCGCGGCCATCCGGAAGGTGATGTAGCTGTACTGATTGATGAAGATCAGGAAGTTGAGTCCACCCAGCAGATAGGCCGAAAGCAGGAGCGGATTGCCCAGATGGGCACGAAGATCCGCGAGGGCACCGCTCAATTCGAAGCGCCGCGGCGTGAATCCCCGCGCCGGGGGCAACAGCCTCCAGAACACCGCCACCCCCACCAACGTGATCAGCCCCACCGCCAGGAAAGCGGCGGCGCTGCCTCCCAGCTCGGCCATGCCACCCCCGACCACGCGACCACTGATGCCGCCCAGGGTATTGGCGCCGATATAGAGCCCCACGGCGGCCAGCATCGCCTCCGGCTCGAACTCATCCCCCATCCAGGCGATGGCGACCGCTGGCAGCCCGCCCAGCACGAAGCCCTGCAACAGACGCAGTACCAGCAGGATCTCGAAGCTGGGTGCCAGGGCCAGGGCCAGAGAGAGCCCTCCCGCCGCCAGCAGAGTGACCCGCATGATGCCGGCACGGCCGATGGCATCCGATAGCGGGCCGAAGACCAGCAGCGAGGCCGCCAGCGACAGCGTCGCCACCGACATCACAAGCCCTACCACCATGGTCGAGACACCATGAGCCTCGCGCAGGTCAGGCAGCAGTGGCTGAGGGGCATAGAGATTGATGAAGACCAGCAGAGAGCCCAGGCTCAATGCCAGAGTCGCACGCCACCAGGCGGCACTGCGTATCTGAATCATGAGGTTTCCTGAACGCCGGGCGCCGCCCCTCAGGCGTCGACGTCGGACAGCAGTCGCTGGGCCAGATGGCTCGGCGCCAAGGCACGCCGTGCCTGCCAGTAGTAACGACGCCAGTAGCTGTTATTCAGCTTCGAGATCATCACGCCCCGGGACGAAGAAGCATGCAGGAAGCGGCCATCGCCAATATAGATGCCGACGTGACGATAGATGCCAGGCGGTCGGAAGAACACCAGATCCCCCGGGGCCAGTTCGTCACGCGAGACGGGGCGACCCTCATGCGCCTGCTCACCGGTGGTGCGCGGCAGGGAGAGCCGAAAGGTCTCGGCGAAGACATTCTGCACCAGCGCCGAGCAGTCGACCCCATGCCGGGAGGAGCCACCCAGGCGGTAGGGCGTGCCCTCCCAACGCTCATGCTGAGCCAGCAGGGCCTGACGAACCAGGGCGGGAGGCGGATTGCCGAGTCGGCGCGCCTCGAGGATCGGGTTGTCCACCGGTGACATCATGGGATCCCACCCGCCAGGCAGTCCCGGCAGGTCCCGGGCGAAATAGGGGTCGCCAGCATCGCGAGAAGCGTTCAGCGAAGACGTCGAGGCACAGCCGGTCAGCACGGCCAATGACACGACAACCAGCAAGGCACGATAGGGAGTGACAGCCATAGGATAACAACCTCTTCCCTGAGCCGCTTGCGCCGGCTTCCATGGGCCGGTAGGGGAAAACAACACTATGGCAGTACCACCGGCCAGTATCGGTAGCACTGCCATAGCAGCCTGTCAGCGACTCACTGTGATAAAGGGGCTCCCGACAGGTAGAGCCCTGTATTCGATGCCACGACTATAAACCAGCAACGCCCAGCTGGCGACCTCGGTCCCGCGTCACGCTTCACGCTTTAGTGCAGCAGGCGTGAGTCTCCCGGCAGCGTATCGATATGCATCGGCGCCCAGTGGCGTGGCCGTGCACCGGGGAACTCCAGGCTGGCCCAGGGACCCGCCAGCGGGGGGGCAGCGCTGAGCCAGGCCACCAGCGCCTGGCGCAGGCCGGCCAGGAAGCTCTCCCGTTCCGGCGTCTCTCCCATGAAGAACGAGAAGCCCGCATAGAATCCCCGGGCGTAGGCCTCCCAACCCGAGTAGTGAGACGCCGCGAGAGCATGGGCACGCTCCAGCACCCGGCCGAAGTCCGCCGCCTCCAGCCACCCCAACTGGCGGCCGGCGACCGCCAGATCCACCGCCTGGGCCAGATCCCAGGCGATCAGGTCGGTGTCATTGCAGCCATCCTCGTTATCGCGAACCCGCTGCAGACGCAGCAGATGGGTACGCTCCTCCTCGCTGCACTCGCCACTCTCCAGGGTGGCGATCTCCGAGGCGAGGCGTGCCGCGTTGAGGGTGTATGGGGCATAGTTGATCTGATACTCCTGGCGATCGCCACTCTCCAGCAGGAAGTCCAGGAACTCGACCAGCTCCTCGGCGGAGTGCAGCGCATAGTGACCATCGACCCACTCGCGAATGGCCACCGCCTCACGCTCGCTCTCACGATGGGGCAGGCTCTAGGGTGGGCTGTTGAGCGGTCCCACCAGCGACAGCGCGGTAAACTGCGACAGCCTCGGGCGCGGGCCCGGCTCGTGCCACTCGTCGACCCGCCAGTCGAGCCAGTGGAACAGGCTGCCGGGGTCCTCCAGGTGCCAGCGAATCTCCAGGGCGAGTGTCGGCTGCCCCTCCTCCGGCAGCAGCGAGTCCCAGCAGATCCAGGCCTCCAGCAGGCGCCGGGCATCCGGATAGAAACGACACAGCGAGCCTCGCAGCGCCTCGGCCAGTGCCGCCAGGCCCTCGGCGTCGAAGGCTTCACTGTCGAAGGCCATCTGCAGATAGAAGGCGTACTTCTCGGCCATATGAACGGTGGCAGCATGTCGGCTGGCCTGGCGCAGGGCATTACGCTGGGCAAGGGCACCCGGCTCCGGTCGTCCGAAGGGGGTCTCGGCAGGCGGCAGTGCCCCGTGGGAGGCATCGGCGGCGAGCTGATTCAGGTGGTGGGCCTCGGCCGGCAGCCAGTAGCGCACCAGCGCCTCGACCCCCTCGTCGGGGTAGAGGTCGAGATGTTCGGCCAGGTAGCTGCGCGCATCGGCACGCCGCGCCGATGTGACGGGCAGTGACACCCCCTGACGCACGGCAAGCTCCGGTTCACGCACCGAGGCCAGCGCCAGCACCCAGTGCCGGGCATCGGCACGCCAGCCACGCATCGCCTCCCGGGCAGATGCCATCAGGGTGTCATCCACCAGCCCCTGCAAGGGCACTCGCCAGGGACTCAACGGCGACTGCAGCAGAAGCCGCCAGTCGGCCTCGAAGGCACCCAGCAGATCGCGCCCCTCGAACAGGCTGCGACCACGCTGGAAGCCCCTGGCCAGCGCCGACCAGTCGCTGTAGCGATGCTGCACCAGGTCGGCGGCATGCAGGGCGAAGGCCTCCGCCTCCCCGTCCTGCAGCCAGCCTAGACAAGCCCCCGCCCAGGCCAGGTCGACCAGTCGCAACCAGTCCCAGGCGGCCCACTCCAGCGGCTCTCCCTGCTCCAGGAACATCAGCAGGGTTCGACCATAGCGTCGCTCCCCCGCCTCCAGCCCATCGCACCAGGCACGGCGTGCATCGGGATCGAGAGCCAGCAGCCGCGTGGCATCGAGGTCCCAGCCCTGTCGATCCCCCTGGGCACCCAGCCACAGCAGGACCCGAATCAGGTCGTCCCGACCGTGCACCTGCCAGTCCTCGGCGAGCCACTCGGCCACGCCCGCCCAGTCATGCTCACCGGCAGGCAGTGTCAGCACCGGGGCAAGGCCGGCGCGCAGCCGCCATGCCATGGCACCACCGTCGCACGGCCAGAGCACCTCGGGACGATCATGTACCGCCAGCCACTCGCCGAGGCGCTCCCAAGTGATGCCATCCCCCTCGTGCTCGAGAGCCGCCAGGGCGTCACAGGCCTCCGCGAAACCATCGTCACCACGCACCCAACCATCGGCACTGCGCGCTCGACGCAGCGCCTCCAGCCAGGCATCCAGGTCACGATGGTGGGCGACGATCTCACCGGTCAACCAGTGCGCCCAGGCTCGCGCCTGACTCCGCTCCAGCCACCCCGCGGCACCGGCCAGTGCCGCCAGTTCCAGTGCCGCCAGCAGCCTTGCCGGGTCGGCATCGGCACCGCCGATGTCCAGGGACTCCAGCAGCCGCCAGCCGAGCTCGCCGCGATCCGGCACCGCCAGGGTCGACAGGCGCGCACGGGCGTCCTCGGGTGCCACGCTGAACGGGTCGGGATCGAAGGCCCAGTCACACAGCACCAGCTGCTGGGCCCACCAGGCGTTCAGGAGATCGATCAAGGCTCACCTCGAAATCGGGTCGCAAGGGCCGCACGCGGCGGCGGAGTGAAACGGCGTGCCCGCCATTGGACGCCATAAGGTCCATGGCACCATGATTTAAGGCGCCATGATTTTAGGCGCCATAGTGTAACGGAAAGCGTCTCCAACGCCGATGGCTGGTGCCATTTTTCCCCTTCCCCGGTCCTCTCGGTGCCCGATGCCGGGGCACGACAGGCTTGGCGAAGCGTTTTAAATAATGCACACTGCGTAAAATAAGTCGACATACCCCTCTGGAGGACCCATGGCAGAGCTGCCCGATATCCTGATTCCTAAGGCCTTTATCGCCGGCGAGTGGCGCGACGGTGAAGCATCCTACGCGGTCACCGACCCGGCCAGTGGCGAGGTGCTGGCCGAGGTGCCCGACCTTGGCGCCGACGCCACCCGTGAGGCCGTGGCCGCCGCCGATGCAGCCTGGCCGGCCTGGAAGAAGCGCACCGCCAAGGAGCGGGCCAATCTGCTGCGCGCCTGGTACGACGCCATCATGGACCACCAGGAGGTCCTGGCACGGCTGATGACACTGGAGCAGGGCAAGCCCCTGGCCGAGGCCCGCGGCGAGGTGGCCTACGGCGCCTCCTTCGTGGAGTTCTATGCCGAGGAGGCCAAGCGCGTGGCCGGCGAGACCCTGCCCAGCCACGGTGTCGACAAGCGTATCCTGGTGTTCCGCGAGCCCATTGGCGTGGTCGCCGCCATCACGCCCTGGAACTTCCCGCTGGCGATGATCACCCGCAAGTGTGCCCCGGCCCTGGCCGCCGGCTGTCCGGTGGTCATCAAGCCCGCCGAGGCGACGCCGCTTACCGCCCTGGCCGTGGTGCGCCTGGCCGAGCTGGCCGGCTTCCCCGCCGGGGTGATCAACGTGGTCACCGCCAGCCGCCCGGCCGAGGTCGGTGAGGTGCTGACCAGCGACTCTCGGGTGCGCAAGATCTCCTTTACCGGTTCCACCCCGGTGGGCAAGCGTCTGCTGACCCAGTGCGCCGGCACGGTCAAGAAGGCCTCCATGGAGCTGGGCGGCAATGCCCCCTTCATCGTCTTCGATGACGCCGACCTGGATGCCGCCGTCGAAGGCGCCATCGCCTCCAAGTACCGCAACTCCGGGCAGACCTGTGTCTGCACCAACCGCTTCCTGGTCCAGGACGGGGTCTATGACGCCTTCGTAGAGAAACTGGCCGCACGGGTCGCCGAGCTGCGCGTCGGCAGCGGCCTCGAGGAGGGCGTGGTGCAGGGGCCGCTGATCAACGCCGCCGCGGTAAAGAAGGTCGAGACGCACATCGCCGACGCCCTGGACAAGGGTGGTCGCCTGATGTGTGGCGGCAAGCCCCACGCCCTGGGTGGCACCTTCTTCGAGCCCACGGTAATCGCCGATGCCACCGAGGAGATGGCCGTGGCCCGGGAAGAGACCTTCGGTCCCCTGGCACCGGTGTTCCGCTTCGAAAGTGATGAGCAGGCCATCGCCATGGCCAACGCCACCGAGTTCGGCCTGGCGGCCTACTTCTATGCCAGCGACTATCGCCGCATCTGGCATGTCATGGAAGGCCTGGAGTATGGAATGGTCGCGGTGAACGAGGGCATCCTCTCCACCGAACTGGCCCCCTTCGGCGGTGTCAAGGAGTCAGGGCTGGGGCGTGAAGGGTCCCACCACGGCCTGGATGAGTTCACTGAACTAAAATACGTCTGTGTCGGCGGCCTGTGACGGCTCGCCCAACCACTATTCAGGAGGCAACATGACCAACGCAGAACTCAATCAGCTCAAGCAGCGCTATGTCGCCAGCGGTGCTGCCAGCCCCTCCGAGCAGTTCGCTGCCCGCGGCGAAAACGCCCTGCTCTGGGACGCCGAGGGCAATCGCATCATCGACTTCGCCGGCGGCATCGGCGTGCTCAACCTCGGCCATCGCCACCCCAAGGTGGTCGAGGCCGTCAAGGCACAGCTCGATCAGCTGATGCACACCTGCCAGACCGTCATCTCCTACGCTCCCTATGTGAAGCTGGCCGAGAAACTGTGTCAGCTCACGCCGGTGCGCGGTGAAGCCAAGACCATGCTGGTCAACTCCGGCGCCGAAGCGCTGGAGAATGCCGTCAAGGTCGCGCGTGCCGCCACCGGGCGCAGCGGCATCATCTGCTTCGACGGCAGCTTCCACGGCCGGAGCTTCATGACCCTGGCCATGACCGGCAAGGTGCTGCCTTACAAGAATGACTTTGGCCCCATGCCCGGCGATGTCTTCCGCGCTCCCTTCCCGGTGCCCTACCATGGCATCAGTGAAGAGGACTCCCTGAAGGCCCTCAAGACGGTCTTCAAGACCGATATCGCACCACACCGCACCGCGGCCATCGTCATCGAGCCGATTCAGGGTGAGGGGGGCTTCTACGCTGCCTCTCCCTCCTTCCTCAAGGCGCTTCGCGAGATCTGTGACGAGCACGGCATCCTGCTGATCGTCGACGAGGTGCAGTCCGGCTTCGCGCGCACCGGCAAGCTGTTCGCCCTGGAGCACAGCGGTATCGAGGCCGACATCATGACCATGGCCAAGAGCCTGGCAGACGGCATGCCCCTGTCGGCCGTGGTCGGTACCGGCTCGGTGATGGATGCCTCGGGCCCCAACTCCCTGGGCGGCACCTACAGCGGCAACCCCCTGGCCTGTGCCGCCGCCCTGGCGGTGATCGAGGCCATCGAGGAAGAGGATATCCTGGCCCGCAGCCGCACGCTCGGCGACAAGCTGGCCAAGCGCATGGCCGAATGGCAACAGGAGTTCGAGGCGGTGGACAATCCGCGCAACGTCGGCTCCATGGCGGCATTCGAGCTGGTGGCCGACAAGTCCTCACGCACGCCGGCACCAGAACTCGCCGCTGCCCTCTGCAAGAAGACCAAGGAGAAGGGCCTGATCCTGCTCGCCTGTGGCTTCTGGGGGAACTCCATCCGCTTCCTGATGCCGATCACCATCGAGGATGAACTGCTCGAGGAGGGCCTGGATATCGTCGAGGCCTCCCTCAAGGAGCTGGTAGGTCAGCCCGCGACTGCCTGATCGGCGCCTCACCCGTTCGACATCACCGCCCGGCCTTGCGCCGGGCGGTGTTCGTTCGGGCCTTGTCTTCCGTCGCCGCCCCCGGGAAGATGGCAGCGTCAACCACGAGACATGACCGTGATTCTGCGAACCCTTTCCCTGTTACGCTCCCTGCAGGGGGCCAGCCAGACCGCCGACCAGGCCCGCGGTACCGTCCAGCAGGCCAGCGACTATCGCTGGCTGCGCCATGAGCTCCGCCACGGCGTGCTCACCCGCAGCGATGCTCGCCTCGCCGACGGCACGCCGGCGGTGACCATCACCCTCGCCTACCCTGCCACGACCAGCCGAATGGCCGGCGGTAGCTGGCCGGCATCTCCCGCGGCTCGCGAACGCTGCCATGTCGCCGGCCAGCACGCCTGCCGGGCCGCCGGTGCCCCCGCCTACCGCACCCTGGAGAGTCTGTCCCGCGGGCTTGCCGAGGGCGGGATCGCCGTGCTGCGCGACGCCGCACGCTTTCAGTACCTGCTCGACCGCGATGCCCTCGGACTCGCCTGGTGCCGCCCCGAGGGCTTGCCGACAACCCTGTCGGCACGCCTGGTCGAGCCCGGCGCCGATACCGGCTGGTTACTGCTCGAGTTGCGGGTACCCGAGACCACACCCCCGCAACGCCTCTCCGGCGCCTGGCTGGACAGGTGTCTCGACCGCTACCGGCGCATCCTCCCCCGCCAGAACTAAATCGACCTTGGTCATAAGTCGACCTTGGTCTTAGCGCCTGGATCATGGCTAGCCGATACGCCATCCTTGTCCCGTGTTCGACATCCCTTCGGTGGTGGCAGGACGCCTCCACCGGGCGACAACTCGTGGCAGCCTTGTCCGGCTTCAGAAGCATGGCCCCGAGTGCGTGAGACCTCGAGCACGACAACGACAAGATGGCGCCGGCCATAGCACGGCGCCTGCACCAGCCAGGAGCAACAATCATGACCAAGTTACCCCCCGACACCAGGACCCGTGGCCTCCATGAGCTATACGCCGAGGACCCCGAGGCGGCAGACAAGCTGGTATGGAACCGTGAGGTCGACCCGGTATCCCGGCGTGGCTTTCTCAAGCGCTCGAGCATGCTGGCCATGGCGGCGGCGGTGGGTGGGTCCATCCCCTTTGCCGACAAGATGCCCGGCGGCCTGATCCCCGCGGCACTGGCCCAGAGCGACGAACCCTTCACCCTCGAGGGCAAGGAGGGACTGACCATCCTCAACGACCGGCCGATCAACGCCGAGACCCCTCCCCACCTGCTCGACGACGATATCACCCCCGCCAAGCACATGTTCGTGCGCAACAACGGCATTCCTCCTGCCCTGGAGAATATCGACGTCGATGCCTGGCAGCTCGAGATCGGGGGTGAGTCCTGCGAGAACCCGCAGAGCTTCTCGATCGCCGATCTCAAGGAAAAGTTCGAGCATCACACCTACCAGCTGCAGGTGGAGTGCGGAGGCAATGGGCGCAGCGAGTATGTGCCCTCGGCCAGCGGCAACCAGTGGACCACCGGCGCGGTGGCCTGCCCCACCTTTACCGGCGTGCGCCTGCGGGACGTTCTGGAGGCCTGCGGGATCAAGGACGATGCCGTCTACATCGGCTACTACGGTGCCGACATCCACGCCAGCGGCAACCCCGACAAGGACCCGATCTCCCGTGGGGTGCCCATGTCCAAGGCCCTGGAGGATGAGTCGCTGATCGCCTGGGCCATGAACGGCGAGGATATCCCCTATCTCAACGGCTACCCCCTGCGTGTGGTGTGCGGCGGCTGGCCGGGTTCGGTCTCGGGAAAGTGGCTCACGCGCATCGTGATCCGCGACCAGAAGCACGATGGCACCAAGATGAGCCCCCCCTCCTACAGCGTACCCAAGCACCCGGTGGCCCCGGGCAGCGTGGTGCCCGAGGAAGACTTCGTGACCATCGAGTCGATGCCGGTGAAGTCGCTGGTGACCTTCCCGAAGTCTGGGGTCGACCACGCCCTGGGCGAGACCATGACCGTCCGCGGCCACGCCTGGGCCGGCGACCTGGCCGTCAAGGAGGTGCATGTCTCCATCGACTTCGGTGCCACCTGGCAGAAGGCCGAGCTCAAGGCGGCGCCCAACCGCCTGGCCTGGCAGCGCTGGACCACATCCGTGGAGTTCCCCGAGCCCGGCTACTACGAGGTCTGGGCCAAGGCCACCGACGAGGAGGGCCGCGCTCAACCCATGGTCGTCCCCGGCTGGAACCCGAAGGGCTATCTCAACAACGCCTGCCATCGCATCGCGGTTCAGGTGGCCTAGGAGATACCATGAAACCTTTACACGCACTCGCCAAGCCGATGCTGGGAGCGCTCCTGCTGGCGCTTCCCGTGATGGGGGCGGCCCAGGAAACGGATCCGGAATCGGGATTGATCAAGGCCGAGGGGTGGCAGATGACCAAGGCCAACTGCACGGTCTGTCACTCCGCCAAGCTGGTGACCCAGAACAGCGGCACACGTGGCCACTGGGAGTCACTGATCCGCTGGATGCAGGAGACCCAGGGACTATGGGAGTTCCAGCCGGAAATGGAGAACGTCATCCTCGACTACCTGGCCGAGCACTATGGGCCCAAGGAGGATAGCCGCCGTCTGGCGCTGCCGCGCAACCTGATGCCGGACAACCCCTACCCCACGACCGCCGAATCCGGCTGAAGGCTGTTTGGTAACAACGTCCTGTACAACAGG
The DNA here is from genome assembly GCF_031846005.1 of Halomonas sp. LES1. Classification (NCBI taxonomy): domain Bacteria; kingdom Pseudomonadati; phylum Pseudomonadota; class Gammaproteobacteria; order Oceanospirillales; family Halomonadaceae; genus Halomonas; species Halomonas sp. LES1. The sequence goes on along the minus strand of NZ_JAVRGC010000002.1, from coordinate 108,993 downwards.
CCCCTCCCGCGAGGGGCCTGTTGGCATGGAGAGGCCAGGAACCGCCGAGGCATCCGCATCGCCCCGTGGCGTCACCCTCTTCGCGTATCAGACGCTAACCCTGACCTCATACCCGGTGTACTTGCGCAGATTGATCACCCCGCTGTCGAGTATCAGGTACTGCCCCTTGAGGCCGAGCAGGATGCCCGACACCTCAGGCGTCTTGTCGAGGTTATGGGAGACCACCTTGGTGGGGTGCTCCAGCACCGGATAATCAAGCGTCACCGGCGCCTCATTCAGGACCCGGATGGCATCGGCGCCGAAGCGTTCCCGCAGGTTGGCGAGCCCCCTCTCGAGACGCGCCAGCAACCGGTCCCGCTCGGCGGGCAGGTCGAGCATGGCGGTCTCTCCCTTGAGCATGGCCCGCCAGTTGGTGCGGTCGGAGACCTCCTCCTTGAACAGCATCTCCACGAAGCCGGACTGCTGGCGAGTCTCCACCGCCATGATCGGCAGCGCCTGAACCGCCCCCTGGTCGAGCCAGCGGGTGGGCACCTGGGTACCACGGGTAATCCCTACCTTGAGGCCCGAGGCATTGGCCAGATAGACGATATGCGGCTGGAAGCAGTGACGCTCGGCCCACTCCGGCTCCCGGCAGGTACCCGCAAAGAAGTGACAGGTCTCCGGCTTGACGATACAGGTATCACACTGGGCGAGCCGCTTGAAGCAGGGGTAGCAGTAGCCCTGGGCAAAGCTCTTCTTCGTTGCACGCCCACAGTGGGTGCAGGCGATGGCGCCGCTCCAGGCAAGGGTCAGTGGCCGGCCCAGGCGCTCATTGAGCGCCAAACGCTGCTCGCCGGCCCGCAGGGTGTAGTGGGCCGGCTCGCCGCCCTGCCCCGGGACGATGCCCATCTTGGTCAGGCAGCCCTGCACCTCACTCGCCACGACCAGCGACTCAGTCACGACCGGCGTCCCGCGCCAGGCCGGCCAGCGCCGGGTCGACGTTCGCGCCACTGCTGGCCCCCCCGCAGGTGCGCCGCTCCAGGTAGCCGACGCGCTCGCTCTCCGGCACGTTGTTCTCCACCTCGTAACGCATCACCGCCTCGAGACAGAGTTCGGTCTGCTCGCGTGTCAGCAGGCGGCCGTCGGGCCACTTGCGCAGGGCGACCGCCTGCTTGAGGCTCTCGTAGATGGACGGGCTCATCTGCTGGATCATGCGCTCGAAGGTCATATCACTCATCGTAAGGTTCTCCAGGGAATCGATGCGTCAGCGCTGGTGGCGGGCGCGTCCGGAATGGTACCAGCCCAGGGCCAGGCCCACGACCAGGCCACCCAGGTGTGCCTCGTTGGCCACATTGCCGAAGCCTACCGTGGTTGCCATGTCCGTCATGGTGAAGAGCATCCAGCCCAGCATGAACACCACCAGCATCTGGGGCACGAAGAAGCCGCTGCCCGGGGCACGCCGAGACATCAGCCAGACATAGCCGAGCAGCGCGAAGTCAACGCCTGACATGCCACCGAACAGTGCCGTTCCGGCGGCATACTGAGCCAGGTTGGCACCGATGCCGGCGGCAAGCAGAATCGACAGCATGCGCCGACTCCCCTGCAGCGCCTCCACCTGGCGACCGAAGTACCATAGCCAGAGCATGTTGAAGATCAGGTGCATCCAGCCAAAGTGCAGGAAGGCGGGCGACAGCAGGCGCCACACCTGGCCCGAGGCCAGTACATCCGACAGGTTTCCCACCGACAGGGTGCCGGCCGGGCTGATTCCCAGCGGCACGATGGCCAGCAGTGCGATCACCAGATCACCGAATAGCGCCATGGCGGCAAACACCAGCAGGCAAAGCCCCAGGGTCGCGGTGGTCAGCGGGGCCTGACGCCACACCGACAGCAGTGCCCCGGACCGGTCAGAGCGGCGAGACGAGGTGTCGACAGTCATTGGCTCGCCACGTTGCCAGCGTCCCACCACCTCCAGCAGCGCCTCATGCTGGGCAGGGTCGGCCAGCCACAACAGCTGCCCCTCCTCCTCGGCAGTGATGCGATGGCCGATCCGCGCCGCCCAGAGGGCACGGCGCAGCTCACGGGTGTCGGCATCCACGGGCAGCAGCATCACGCGATACATGGCATTACCTCGGGGTTGGTGACCCGCCGCCGGCAAACACCCGGCGACCATGCATCAGAAATCCATGCATCAAAAAAGCATGTGTCAAACAACCATGCATAAAAAATCCGGCGGAGGGGGCCGCCGGACAAGAGCAAGGGATCATTCAAGGGAACACCTACTCTGATGGCGAATGGCGCCGGGAGTTCACTGCCCGACACGACAAAATTTGTAACAGTATGTATCAATCGAGATCGATCTCCCACGGCTGAGGCCTCACCTGTTCCTCCCGGGGCACTCGCAGCCAGACGAAGTGGTCGGCATTCAGTCGCGACTCGCCACTCCAGCGATAGGCGACCAGGCGACCGAACTTCACGGCGCTGTAGTCCAGGCAGGCAATATTGGCCGTCGGCAGCGCCGGAATGCCCTCACACCAGTAGTGACCGATAAACAGCGGGGGCTCCTCCAGGCCATAGTGGCACAGGCGGGCCCGCTCCTCTTCCGTCAGGGGGCGTTGCTCGAGGTCATCGGGCAGGTTGTCCGGCTGGAACACCACATCCCCCCAGGTCTGCGGTGAGCGTGCCCAGAAGTGGGTGCGAAAGCTGCGCCGGGTGAAACCGTCTCCCGAGTGAATCGCCACCCCCAGGGGCAAGGGCATCTGGGTGCCTCGTGTCAGGCGGTCGAGAATCTTGAAGGCACGGGTGCCGGGCGCCGTGGACTCGACCAGGAACGCCTGATCCAGACGAGCGTCGGGCCGGCGCCGATAAAGCTCGTCGATCAGCGTCTGATCCCAACAGGCGTGAACCACCCGCAGGCCGTCGAGCTCCAGACACAGCGGCATCTCCAGGAACCAGGCCAGAGCCTCCTCCCACTCCTGGGGATGATCACGGTACTGCTCGAGGGTCTCGCGAATGATGCGATTGTTGCGTGGAGAGTGCTCGCGTAACCAGTCCCGGCCAAGCCCCGAGGGGGCCGGCTGGCAGTAGGTCAAGGCGTTGTATTCATGATTGCCCATCACGATATGCGCCTCGCCCGCCTCCACCATGCGATAGGCGATCTGCACCGCCAGCCGCACGCGCGGCCCCCTGTCGACCAGGTCGCCGAGGAAGATCACCCTGCGTCGCGGGTGTCGATAGACGCCGCCTCGCTGGTGATAGCCGAGCTTCTCCAGCAGGGCCGCCAGGGTGGCACCACAGCCGTGCACATCACCGATCAGGTCATAGCCCTCGAGCCTCGCCCGCTTGTTCACGTCAATCCCCCAGGCGATGGCTCCAGCCCAGCTTGCTGCGCAGGACCTCGTAGAAGTTGTGCCCCACCGGGTGCACCAGATGCACCGTCTGAGGCTTGCGGCGAATCACCAGGACATCATCGGGCTTGGCCACCGCCCGGGTCTGCCCATCGCAGCTGATATGCGGGTAGGTCTGGTTGGTCTCACCGATATGGATGCGGATCTCGCTGGAGGCATCCACCACGATGGGGCGGCTCGACAGGGTGTGCGGGAACATCGGCACCAGGGTCAGCACATCGAGGCGCGGGTGCATGATCGGCCCACCGCCGGAGAGCGAATAGGCGGTCGAGCCGGTGGGGGTGGCGATGATCAGGCCATCGCTGCGCTGGCTGTAGACGAACTGACCATCGAGAAAGAGCTCGAACTCGATCATGCGCACCGCCTTGCCGGGATGCAGCACGACCTCGTTGAGCGCATCGCCACTGCCCATCAGGGTATCGTCACGATAGAGCTCGGCATCGAGCAGGAAACGCTCCTCCACCTCATAGTGCCCCTCGAGCACCTCGCCGACTCGCTCCTCCAGCTCGTCGGGGGAGATATCGGTCAGGAACCCCAGCCGGCCACGGTTGACACCCAGTACCAGGGTACCGCTATGACAGAGGGTACGAGCCGCGCCCAGCAGACTGCCGTCGCCACCCACCACGATCACCAGATCGCACAGCTCACCGAGCATTCGCCGGCTGGCCTCGGGGTGGCCGTGATCGAGCAGCACCGTGGCGGTGCGATCCTCGACGATGACATGCAGGCCACGCTCGTCGAGAAAGCGCATCAGGCGCTTGAGGGTTTCGACCACCCCGGCGCTGCCCAGGCGGCCGATCAGACCAATATGGCGGAAGGGTGGCGTCTCACGCCCCTTCGCCGTTCTCTGTTGGGGTGACATTCGGGGGCCTCTCGCAGCTCAGCGGCTCATTATGGCGAGCGCTCTGCCCACGAGCAAACACGACCTCAGGCCAGCGAGGCGGATCGCCGACGCACCCACCACTCGTTGAGCAACAGAGCCGCCAGGATGATGCCCCCTCTCAACCCCAGCCGAACGAGGTCGGCATCCCGGTTCCAGATCGCCAGGTTGACCACCAGCCCCGCCGGAATCAGCGCATTGTTCATGATCGCCAGGGCTCCGGCATCGACCCGCACGGCGCCGAGGTTCCACAGGAAGTAGCCCAGGCCGGAGGCGACCAGCCCCAGCCACAGCAACACGCCCCACTGAACGTCGGTAGAGGGCAGCGCGGCGGCATTGCCGAGCAGGGCGAAGGCCGGCACCGCCACGACCAGGGCCCCGAGGTAGAACCAGGCGAAGACGCTGTGGCGCGGCAACGACGCGGGCAGCTCGGCCGACAGCCGCCGGTAGCCCACCTGACCGAGGGCGAAGCAGAGGTTGGCGCCCTGCACGACCAGAAAACCCATCCAGAAGCCCCCGTCAACGCCGTCGTAACGGATCACCGCGGCCCCCAGCACGGCCAGTGAGGCAGTGATCAGATAGAAGGGGGTAAAGCGCCCGAACAGCGCATCATCGAGCAGGGTGATATAGATCGGCGTGAAGATGGTGAACAGCAGCACCTCCGGCACTGACAGCAGCAGAAACGACTGGTAGAAGAACAGATACATCACGCCGAGCTGAACCGCCCCCAGCCCCATCAGCACCCAGCGCTGGCGCCCCTTCAGCAGTCGTGGGCGCAGAAACGGCAGGAAGACCAGCGCCGCCAGTGCGACCCTCATCAGCACCGCAAAGTAGCTGTCCACCTGACCAGCGAGGTAGACGCCGATCAGCGAGAAGGAGAACGCCCAGAGCACGGTAACGCCAATCAGGAAACCCATCGGTAAACCCTATACAAAATTAAAGTTTACCAAGCTTACACCTGGGGCGAGAACGCTGCCAAGCGGCATCGCGATGTCAGTGGTGCGAGAGACGCCACCAGGCATATGCCACTCCCGGCACCCATCCCAGCAGGGTCAACGCCAGGGCGATCAGCACGGGGCGTGCCCCCAGCCCGGCGAGCCCCAGGGCCAGTGGCGGCAACAGGATAGCCAGCATGCGCAGTGCCAGGCGCACACGAGGCGGTGCCTCGAAAACCGCGTCGGATGACGCCGGGGAGTGGCCGACGGCGCCCCCCTCTTGCGCTGGCGGTATAAAGGTGCCCACGCTCGTGTCTTCCGCCGAGGCATCCTGTTCACGAGCCAGGGGTTGTTCATGGAACAGAGCTTGCCGATGGGTTTCATGGTCGATCTTCTGATCGATGGAATCGGCACCCTCGGCCAGCTCGCCATGATAACGCTCCCACTCCTCCCAGTCGTGGGGCGTACCGGCCCGGGGGCGGTGGTCACCGGCCCCCCGGGCGCGCGCCCAGGCCTTCTCTTCCAGCGTGTTGGGGCGCTCGCGGTCGCGCTCGCCATCCAGCCCCTTTCGGGCGAGGTATTCGCGTGCATCCATGGATAACCTCCAGGGAACATAAGATGTTGACAGTTTGAGGGAGTGACGGCATCCCGGGTTCCCCCGGAACCACAAGCGTTGAAGGTGGTTCGCCCGGGTTAGATGGGGAACCATCATGGTCGGCTATGCTAAGAGCAAACCGGCACAAGGAGACCCTCATGGCCAACAAGGCTCCCACCATCGTACGTGAGATCATGTCCCGCGACTGCTACCGGGTCACCGACAGGACCTCGGTCGCGACGCTGGCCCACGGGCTTGCCCTGCATCGCCTGCCCGGCGCACCGGTGGTCGATGGGAACGATCTACTCATCGGCTTCATTTCGGAACAGGACGTGATGGGCAAGGTGCTGGAGAGTGCCTATCTCAACGACGAGCCGCCGCTGGTCAGCGACCTGATGCGCCACGAGGTGCTCACGGTGTCACCCACCAAGAGCATCACCGACCTGGCTCAGGAGATGCTCGGCAACAAGCCCAAGGTCTATCCGGTCGTGGAACAGAATCGGCTGGTGGGTATCGTGACCCGCCGCGACGTGCTCGACGCCATCCTGCGCATGCGCCACCGCTGACCCCTGAGCGGCGCTCAACTGTCTCTCCCCGCCCCGTCGATCGACGGGGCAAACATGTTGGCACCGGCAGGCCTGCCCTGTCTCCAGCCACTCTCTTGCCATCGGGAACGGCCGCATCGACCCAGAAAAAAAAGGCCGCTCCCGAAGGAACGGCCAAGATGCGATCGAAACTGCCAGCGGAGCAACAGTGTTAGCGACTGCTATCGCGACTGGCTGTACAGAGTCAGACAGCCGTTGGCGAGAAAGTTCGCGACAAGCCAAAATTTTTTCATTATTTTTCGAGCAGAGCGCTAATGAAAACAGCTGCTTGACGCCGTTTCACCGATATATCGAATAAGCTGGCGGTGCGGGGTCTACACCCTTAGGCCGGCAGGGCAGGCCCGACAGCGGTTCCGAGGCTCCCGGCAGTCTTCACAAAACAACGGGTTACCGCCGCAGGAACAGGAAACCCACAAGACGACTTGCAATGGGCAAGGTATTGGTTTTACTATCGAAAACCACTCGCGGGTGTAGCTCAATGGTAGAGCAGAAGCTTCCCAAGCTTAAGACGAGGGTTCGATTCCCTTCACCCGCTCCAGTAGCCATCCAAGCCCTTGAAATTGCTGAAAAAAGCCACCACTCAAGGGGTCAGTGGATGCAGAAATGGCTACACAAATGGCTACACCTACCCTTCCCTCCCAGGTGAAGCCCTCAAGCCCGCACCACTGATATTGATCTGATCCCTGCGCCCATGGCTGCCCTATCAGCCGTGCACGAGCGCGTAGCAACGAAGTCAGAACATCATGGCAAGAGGCAAACGACCTGATCCCCGTTACCTGCGGCAGCGTGGCAACGTCTGGTTCTTCCAGAAGCGGCTCTCCCCCACCCTCTCCGAGCACCTCGGCAAGAAGGTCTTCCAGCAGACCACCAGCACTGGCGACCTCGATGAGGCCTGTCGTGTCCGTGACCGGCTGCTAGCCGATCTCTCCGACCTTGAGGCCGAGCTGAAGGGCCAGGCGAGCACGGCTCAGAGAAGGCAGCTGTTCCTCGGTGCGCTAGAGAAGCTGAGAGCAGCACACGCCGAACTTCAGCAGCACCCCACCGATGACGGCATCCCCCTCGCCATCACCGATGTCCTCGATCCTGAGCGACTCCCCCCGGTCGAGCGTGATGCTCTCGTGGCTGTCGGCAAGGCCAGCCCTCCGGCCCAGTACCGGCTGTCCCTGCGAGCCACCCTCGAAGACTGGACGAACTCCCCACTGGTCGAGCGCAAGCCGACGACCGTCTCGAAGAACACCCGCTCGGTGGAGCTGTTCCTATCGTCGGTGAAGCTGGAGGACATCCAACTAGAGGCCATCACCCGCAAGCAGGTCAAGGAGTTCGTCACCCAGCAGCTCTCCCAAGGCAAGACTCGGCAGACGGTTGCCAACTACCTGGCTGGCCTGTCGGCGATCTGGTCTCATGCGGTCGAGGTGATGGAAGAGGAGCTGGAACGGGACAACCCCTTCAAGGGCCACAACCTCAAGCCGAAGGCGACGGTGAAGAGCTACGACCAGTTCACCAGGGCCGATGTCCAGGCGATCTTCCGGGCCACGCAGGACAGTACCGGTCTGGAGTACGTCCTCCCTCGCATGGGCTTCTATACAGGGGCACGAATCAGCGAACTGTGCTCTCTCCGCGTGACCGATATCCAGCAGCACCAGCGGGTCTGGTGTCTGGTCATCCGAGAGGGCAAGAACCGGAACGCTGCCCGCGAGGTACCGATTCACCCCGAGCTGCTCCCCCTGGTGAAGGCTCAGCTGGAGCGAGCCAGGGCTGCCGGTAGTGAACTCCTCTTCCCAGAGGTCGCTGCCTCCAAGCGCAAGGACGACAGAAGCGGAGCCAAGTTCTCGCAGTGGTTCTCGCGCCTCCTCAAGAAGACGGTCAAGCGCGGGGAACGTCGGCTCGGCTTCCACTCCTTCAGGACGACCGCGATCACGATCATGGGTGATGCCGGAGTGAGCGAATCCGTCATCGTGTGGATCACCGGCCATGAGCGAGGACTCACTACCGCCAACAAGGTCTACAACCGGGGGCCGACCTTCAAGACACGGCTGGAAGCGGTCGAGACGATCAGGGTCGAGGCGCTGCACTGATATGAAGGCCATGGAAGGCCACGCGCAGCCTATGGCTAGCACATCCCATCAAAGTCCACGAGATCGCCAGAGGAGTCTCTCTGAGGCGAGATAACACCTCTCCCCCACCCATCCCCCCTCATGATGGCCGGATCGCCGCTCAGGGAGCCTCTCCGGGCGAAATCGATTCGGGGACAGTTATGGAGAACAGCGCCATTTGCCCCCGTGCAGTAGCAGGATGACTCTCACGGGGTTGGGCTGTTCTGGGGACTCCCGAGGACTACTGGGGCTCACAGCCAGGAGCGTGGCTCTTGCAAGATCCCAGCAAGATCGGCGACGTTCCAATTAGGTGACAGTTATGGAGGAAGAGCGGCGTTCATGACACGCGCCACTTTCCCGCAAGACCTCACCAGAGGGACACCTGCTGCGGTGAAGCGAATCCTCGCTGAACGCTGTGGTGCATCCTTGAGGCCTACATCCTTTGAGCTTCCGGCATGAGCTGTATGAACGCGCCGTGCTCGTTGCCATCCACACCGAAGAGATGACGACGACCACCAAGGTGGCAGTTGGGGCAGACGTGAACCGGACAAGACTGGCGTAGTTGAATTGAGGGGGCACTACGTCGAGGTCGGCTACACCTGACATGAGATCGGGTGGTGGATGTAGAGGGGGCGAAGCCCCACCTAAAGGTGGGTCTTATAGAACTAATAGTTATCTATAAGATATCTACCTATCCATTATCATCATTGGTAATAATCTATAACAAGACTGGTCTAATAGACCTACATCAAGTCATCTTGTGGACACACCATCAGCTCACCCAACAGTGACTACCACAAGTTCACTTGATGACCCACCGACACAGATTCTGACACGGATTGTGATGATGGTGATGACCCCCGTTGTCGGTGATTCCCTGTCAGATCCCCATAGCTTCTGTCAGCCACTCCCAGGCTGACTTCAAGTCAATCTTCTAATCAAACCCAGTGACATCCTCGAAGGCGACTGGTCAGGTAGGCGGTATGCGTCCGCTCACTGGTACGTCTGCCTGAGAGGGAGCCAGTCGCTTTCGAGAATGAGGACGTATGCATGACGATACCTTCCATAACCATCTACACCGATGGAGCCTGTCCGAACAACGGCTCAGAGTTTGCTTCTGGTGGATGGGCTGCAGTTCTTGAGGCATCAGGTAAGCAGCTCCGTATCAGCGGCCACGAGACCCCTTCCACCAATAACCGGATGGAACTCACCGCCATCCTTGAGGGCTTGAAAGCCATCAATGCTGAATGCGCCAAGGTGGTGCTCTATACCGACAGCGCCTACGCCCGAAATGGCTGCAAGACCTGGAGACACGACTGGAAGCGCAGGGGCTGGCGGAGAGCCAAGAACAAGCCCGTGGAAAACGTGGATCTCTGGAGAGAGATCGACCAGTTGCTGGAACGCCACGAGGTCGAGATTCGGTGGGTTAAAGGACATAGCGGACATCCACAGAATGAGCTTGCTGACCGTCTCGCGGTTGCCGCTTCCCGTGGCCAGACCGTAAGTCAGTACCGCAAGGAGGGAGACTACCGGTTCAGCCTGAAAGAGCTGACTGGAAAGAAGAAGGTGGCAGAGGCATGAACACTGCACCAACCCTGTCATTCATCTTCGAGGGTAACCCTGTCCGCTCCGTACTGATCGACGGCGACCCCTGGTTCGTTGGCCGTGATGTGGCCACAGTTCTCGGATACGCCAAGCCAGAGAATGCAATCTCACGCCACTGCAAGGGTACCCTGAAACGGGGTATCCTTACATTGAGAGGTGTGCAAGAGATGGCAGTCATTGCTGAGAGGGATGTTTACCGACTCATCTTCAGCTCCAAGCTCCCGGCTGCCGAGAGATTTGAGGAGTGGGTCGTATCTGAGATGCTACCTTCTATTCGCAAACGTGGGGTGTACCTCGAAGGACAGCAGAAGATCAGAGCTGAACTATTAGATGCTCTGGCTGAGAACATCCGCGACAAAGCATTACCGGCACTCAGGGAGTTCGACCGAAGAACAGAACACCTCCACTGGCTGGCTTTCAGCAAGCCTCACGAACATGAGCGGCGGTACCAGCTAGCTGTGGACTCGATAGCTCTCGACTTTGACTTGCCTCGCTCTCTTGTTGAGGCTCTGACACGATATGGCATGAGTGCGATTACTACTGATTAGGAGCCCTCAGTGGAAGGAAAATCATGGGAGTACAGACAAGTAGTCACTGCCCTACCCCGTGTCCGCAAGCAGATCACACCTGAAGTGAAAGTCCGAAAACGTAGCCAGACGATGAAGCCTGTCGAGCGCCAAGGGGTCACAGCCAATGAGCGAATCCAAGCGTACATTGAAGGTTCGTTCATAAGGAGCTAAGCCATTGGAGGGGTAATCCATTAGTGCTCCTTGGGGGGAGTCGAACAGTCGTACTCCAGAAATTTTCACCGCAAAAATCTGAGGCGGTATGTTACTGGTACGTCGACGCTCACTCCCCCCGTTACCCCCACCGCAACGTCTAACTTTCAGCCCTGCCCTCTTTCCTCTCACCTCATCCATGTACTCCTAGCTCATCACCGATCTTCACCAGCAGAACTTCGACCTGACCGCCGAGGCTCAGGCCGCCAAGAACATCGCCAACAACCTCCGCAAGCTGATTGAAGGGAAGACCAAGTGATGAGCAACCAACTGATCTACCGCGAGTACAACGGCTTCGTCTTCACCTTCCGCGAGGATGGCTACTTCAACATGACCAAGGCCGCGAAGGCTATTGGTAAGAACGTCAACGAGTTCCTGCGCCTTCCGTCTACCTCTGAGTATTTAGACGCCTTGTATGGGATTATCCCGGATAAGGATTTGGTAGATGTGAAGCGGGGCTCCGGCCTCCTACCTCATGTCGGCACATGGGGCCACTCGAAGTTGGCCGTGTTCTTCGCCCGCTGGCTTGACCCGAAGTTCACCGTTAATCGGATTACTTTAGGTCTCGCTACCCAAAAGACCTATGTGGGTTGAACCTACTTGGGTATCTCCCACGGAAAGCCCGTGGTCATCATCTCCGAGTCCGGTCTCTACAAGCTGATCGAGAGTGAAACCGGGGAGACCAAGTAATGAGCAACCAACTGACTACCTTCGACTTCAACGCCCTGCCTGTCCGTGTGGTGGAACGCGAGGGTGAGCCCTGGTTCGTGGCTGCGGATGTCTGCAAGGCGCTAGGCTACGCGCTCCGCGCTAACGGCACCGTCAACGTCAACAACATCCGCACCGTGGTTAGTGATGAAGAGACTATTACCTGCCAGACAGGTAAAACCGGACGCCCCTCTCTCTGTATCTCCGAGTCCGGCCTCTACAAGCTGGTCATGCGGAGCGACAAGCCCGAGGCCCGTGCCTTCCAAGACTGGGTGACCAAGGTCGTCCTCCCGGCCATCCGCAAGGACGGTGGCTATGTGATGGGCGAGGAGAAGGCCGTCACTGGCGAGATGTTCAAGGAGGAGTTAATCCTCCATCTCATCGGTGCCAACGCGAGCCGTCGCATGGATATGACCACTGGATGGCTCAAAAGGTACACCCTGTGAGCCATGCTGGAGAGCCTCCCTGAAAGATGGATCATTGCCGTTGACAAGCTATGAGCCACTCCCTATATTCTGATCCATAGATAGTGAGCCAATCAAGGGGAGATCCAAAACGTGACCGCGATCATCGCCTACACCCGTGTCAGCACCGACGAGCAGACCATCAACGCCCAGCGTCACACCATCGAGAATCGCTACAAGGTGAGCAAGTGGTTCAGCGACGAGGCGACCTCGGGGGCTATCAAGGCCAAGGACAGGAAGGGATTCGGACAGCTCCTGGGCTACGTCAGGGAAGGCGATACCGTAGTGGTCTATGCCATCGACCGCCTGGGCCGGGATACCATCGACGTGCTGGAGACGGTCGAGAAGCTGAAGACCAAGGGTGTTGCAGTAGTGTCCATCCGTGAGGGGTTCGACCTGTCCACTCCTATGGGCAAGGCCATGTTGACCATGCTGGCAGCCATGGCGGAGCTGGAGCGTTCCAACATCAAGGCGCGGCAGATGGCCGGGATCGCGCGGGCCAAGGCTGAGGGGAAGAGCCTGGGGCGTGAGAAGGTGATCGATGATGCCGCCGTGGCCCAGTGGCGTCAGGAGAACAGCGCCAGCATCAAGGCCACAGCGGATCACTTCGGGATCTCAACGGCGTCGGTGAAGAGGGCTTGTCGTACCCTGAAGGCGGCCTCTTAATTTTTCCAAATTGTCGATATTTTTAATAAGCGTCGATTTTTGATGAGGCGATTATTTTTTCCTCCAGTCGCTATATTCCATGGCCTCCATGAACGGGCAGTTGTTACCTTGCCAGTTCCAAGAGACAACACGGTTCGTTTCATCATCGACCTCAAGAATCCGATCACATGATCCCTGTATCATGTATCCACCGGTCGTCGTTGAGGTAGAGCTAAAGGAGCCGAACGATGAGACGCTGCCCGTTGTCGTAGTGGTCGATGGTATGTAAGCAGACTTGTTGTGCCTCCAGAGGTAGAGCGTGTTGCCATTGAACTCTCTCTCGGCATCAGGGTAGCCCCATTGGGACACCACTTGATCCAGATGAGCCCCTTCCCAAGACTGCATGATCCCATTCATGGTTGAGGTGGTCGAACACCCCGAGATAGCCAGGGTAGCCAGGAGAGTGGAAGCGATTAGTACGCGCATTCTTACCTAACACCGAACATCACAATGAACACAAGCTGTGATGATACCAGTCACCAGAAAAGTGGCTCAATCAATGATGATGATGTGATGAGTACACGCTCTGCCCACCACCGTAGTAGCTGGTCATTAGGTGGTGGAAGGCCTCTTCACACTTCTCGTTGTAGACCGTCTCATCGAAGCTCTCCGGTAGCCCACGGTCGAAGACGATCTCCAGGGTACGGCGAACATCACCCTTGGCCTGGGACTTCTTCCGCCAGTCCAGCACCAGCTTCTCCTCCTTGAGAGTCACCAGCAGTTCCCGGCACATGGCCTTCACCTGGGCCACTTCCTTGTCGGTCATCTCCGGTGCTGGCTTGGTGATGATATCGAACAGCGCCAGCTCCTCTTCGGTGAGCCCCTCACGGATTGCCCGCTGGTCTTCTTCCTGAAGCTCCTCGGTGAACTCCATGAGCTGCTGGAAGAATGCCTCTATGTTCATGCTGCCGGAGTTGTACTTCTCGATCAGCTTCTGGAGCTTCTCCATGAAGTCGGAGCGGCTGGGGTTCTTGGCTACCATGCTCTCCAGTTTCTGGTTCAGCAGAGCCCTTAGCTTCTCGGACTCGGTGCGCTTCTTACCTCTGTTGAACCGCTCCTTGAGCTTCTCGAAGTCGATCTGGCTGAGATCGAAGAGTGGCTTGTCATCCTCGTCGTCGATGACGTAGGGAACTGGAGCCACCGACTGATCGAGCAGGTCGTCTACATCCTTCATCACCTGGGAGATATCGACATCGGGCTCCAGTGCCTTGATCTTCTGGGCCAATACAGAGATCAGCACTGCATCGGGAGCCAGCTCGTTGGCTGAAGGATCGGGAAGGATGGCTCGATAGACTCGGGAGGTAGCTCGCGCCATGCCCAAGAACTTCTTCTTGGTTTCCTGATTCTCGAGCATTTCTTCAACAGCAGCTCCTAGTTTCCCAGCTGCATCCTTGATCAAGGCTATCTTGGCAAACCCATCTATTGACTTGATAGCCTCAGCATCCACGCCTTTTTCTCGCATGAATGCCAGGGTATGAGCAATCAGGTGCTTGAGGTACTCCACCAGCTCAGCCTTCTGCTGGATCGGGCTGCTACCGTCTTGTGGCGGTTGATCACCGTAGCCAGCCGGGGACTCACCGACCTTGGAAGGGGCTGCACCACCATAGATGGCCAGCGCTTCCTGTAGCTTCCTGAAGACCCCTGCATAGTCCACGATCAGGCCCGCTTCCTTGCCGGGATACTTGCGGTTGGCCCTGGAAATGGTCTGCATCAGGGTGTGGTTCTTCATTGGTTTGTCGAGGTAAATGGTCGAGCAGGAGGGTACATCGAAGCCGGTGATCCACATGGCACAGACGAACACCAGCCGAAGCGGGTCGTCAGGATCTTTGAACCTCTCATCGAGGTCGTCTTCTACCATGCGCTTGCGGTGGGGTAGGATATCGAGCCCTTTGTCCGCCAGCTCCTTCACCTCGTTCTGACCCTGGGAGACCACCACTGCCATGTCGGTCGTCTCCAGTACCGCGACCTTGTGCTTCAGCCTCTCCTGTTGATCCTTGGGAGCCGATGCCAGGTCTGCCCGTAGTTGTGCCAGGTAGTCCTGCCAGTGGGCCTGAACCTTGTTGTACATCCGCACAGCGGTGGCCTTGTCGATGCAGACCATCATCGCCTTGCCCTGATGCCCCCTGCCGACGAAGTGCTGTACCAGATCCTCGGCAATGGCTTCCAGACGGTCATCACGGGTGATCAGGTGATACTCACGGGCGAAGACCCGCTCGACCTTCTTCTCCTGATCAGCATCCAGTTCGGCATCTTCCAGCAGCCGAGTGAGATCTTCGTTGAGATTCTCGTTGATCAGCTGCAGCTCGGGGATACGGTTCTCGTAGTAGAGCGGCACCGTGGCCCCATCGGCGATGGACTGCCCGAAGTCGTAGACCGAGATGTAGTCACCGAAGACCTCCTTGGTTTTCTCTTCACCGGCCATCAGCGGTGTCCCGGTGAACCCCAGAAAAGCGGCATGAGGCAGAGCCGTCCGCATGTTCATCGCCAAGGTGTCGTACTGGGAGCGATGGGCCTCGTCGGTGATAACGATGATGTCCTGGCGGTCGGAGAGCTTGGGGTAGGTCTCTCCCTTCTTGGTGCTGAACTTCTGGATCAGCGTGAAGACGTAGCGATGGTCCTCGGTGAGGAGCTGCTTGAGGTGGGCACCACTCTCGGCATGGGCCTCAACCTCGTTGACTGCACCCGTGGCGGCAAAGGTCTTGTAGATCTGCTCGTCCAGCTCGTTGCGGTCGGTGACGATCACGAAGGTCCAGTTGCCGGGGATCGTGCGGTGGATCTTCTGAGTGAAGAACACCATGGAGAGCGACTTGCCCGAGCCCTGGGTATGCCAGAAGACTCCCAGCCTACCGGCTTCACCGGCAGGTCGATCCTTGATCCGCTGCAGCTCGGCGATGGCTTTGTTCACCCCGAGGTACTGGTGGTTCTTGGCGATCTTCTTGATGGTGCCGCCCTGAACCTCCTCGAACACCGTGAAGTTCTCCACGATATCCAGCAGACGGGTTGGCTCGGCGATGCCCCGGATCGCGGTCTCCAGTGAGACTACGCCTCGTTCCCCCTCGTCGTTGATTCGCTTCCACTCGAAGAGGTGTTCCCACGGGGAGAAGGTACTACCCACCAGGGTCTCGGACCCATTGGAGAGCATAACTGCCGCGTTGTAGGTGAATAGCTGGGGGATGACCGAACGGTAGTCCGTCAGGTTGCCGTCATAAGCGGACTTGAGGGTCTTGTGGCTGGTCTTTAGTTCCACAAACAACAGCGGCAAGCCGTTAACGAAGCCGACCAGATCGGTGCGCCGTGTATGCAGCTCACCCCGTACCCAGAGCTGCGAGGTCAGCAGGAAGTCGTTCTCCTCGGGCTGGCTCCAGTCGATTACTCGCACCGTCTCGATAGCGGTGCCACCATAATCGTCAGAAATCTCGACCTTTACGCCATCCTTGAGCAGCCGGTAGACCTCCAAGTTGGCGTTCACCGGCAGCAGCTTGGAGCGGTCGCGGGTCAGCTCCTCGATGGCCTTCTCCAAGGCATCAGCGGGCAGCTCGGGGTTGAGCTTCTCCAAGGCCACGCGCAACCGGGGCACCAGCACCACATCCTGCTGTGTCTGCCGTCCCTCGCTCGATAACGTACCCGTCCATTCTCCGTAGAGATTGGCGGTGTCCCAGCCCAGATCAGCGAACAGCTCGATAGCGGGCTGCTCGACCAGGGCATCCTCGGAATAGGCATAAGCGGGGGATGGCGGGGGAGTCATGCGGCTTCGACCTCCTTGTCGTTGGGCATGGGAATATCGGATACGTCGATCTCACCGGAGACCAGCTTGGGCAGGAGCAGGTCGCGTTGGGCGCGGAGGTTAGCGTTCTTTCGATCCAACCTGTGAATCAGGCTTCTCATCGGCGCGACTGCTTTATCAAAATCAGAGAGGATGTCTCTCTGCGGCACTATGATCTTCGCCTCTTTGAAGTCAGCAGCCTTCACAGCAGGGTAAGCTGCTCCGGTAGCTCGGTTGACCAAGTAGCTAACGAATTGATCAGCCCGGACATGCTGGTACAGGTAGTGCTTGGAGACACTCCGGGCTCTCAGCACAGCAAAGCCAGTCGAAGCAACAGTATTTTCTCTTGGTTCAACGACCATTGCGCATGAGCGGCGATTAGGCCTGACACAAGACCAGAGAACATCACCAGATCTGACGATTCGCCTTGCTCTTCCTGGCGCGTTGGCGAACTGCATCGTCTCAGCTTTATCGATCTGGCCGGGCGATACGGACGCTATGTCAATGTAATGGATCTCATCGGGAGCAGACTTCGGCTTGATAGCTTCTGGGTTAATTTGATATACGTCACCAAGCTCTTGAATCCTCCACCCTTCAGGAATCTTCCCAAGCTCACTTTCCTTGAAACTCACACCCTCATTCCCAGGAAAGCGGAAGTGGACGAACCACTCCTCGTATAGCCGCCTGGCCATCTCTTCCAGGATCTCGATGCGGCGCGTGTTGTTCTCGATGAGGTCGTCGTAGGCGGAGAGGGCGGCGGCAATACGGCGCTGCGTGACTAACGGGAGCAAATAAATCGTAAGGTTTTTAGCAGCACTGACATTGAAGTGCTGCTGAGCTACCCCGACCAAATTCCCTGCGACCGCCCCTTTGCCCCATATAGAATTGAACAGGCACGATAAAAACCAAGGGTCCAGATCTTCTGAAGGGGTTATGACTACAAGGTCGGCACAATTGGATATCGGGAGTGAAGGCGGTATTACTGCTGCAGTGCCTGGATACCCCGTCCTTACTACGGCGACATCGCCCGGCCTAAGAGCGGACTTCTTTAGCTTGCTATTAAACTCTTCGCCAATGTACTTTACGGAACCAAGGTCAATCTTGAAAGGAGTGATATTTTGGGAGCGCAAGAACGGAATACCATCATCTACATACTTATCCGCCATTGACCCAACATGACCAACGGTAATTCGGTCACACACCTCTTCAAGTTGAACCTTGCGCCAACTCTCCGGTGGATCAAACAGCATTATGATGACCCCTCTAGTAACTCCGTAACATTAGCGGAAATGCTTTCCTCCAGTTCCCTCGCCTCCGCGTTCAGCACCTCCAGCTCCTCAGCCAGCTCTTCTAGTCGCTCCGTAAAGTCCACATCCTCAGCTTCTCTCGCAGCCGCCCCGACATAACGCCCAGGATTCAGCGACCAACCCTGCGCCTCGATTTCCTCCCGAGTCGCCAACTTACAGAGCCCAGGCACATCGGCATAGCCCTCGCTCAGCCCCTTCTCGGCAAGCAACGCTTCACTACCCTGATCTAGCTCCACGGCTTCGCCACGATAGAGCCGCACAATGTTGGCCAGGAACTCGATCTGCTCCGGTAGCCAGTCGCGGTGTGCCCGGTCGACCTGGCGGTAGATGTGACGGGCGTCGACGAAAAGCACCTTGTCGCCACGCTCGGTCTCGCTCTTGGCCCGGTCGAAGAACCACAGGGTGCAGGGCAGCGTGACGGTATAGAAGAAGTTCGGCCCCACCGAGACGATCACATCGACGGCACCAGACTCGATCAGCTTCTGGCGTATCGTCTGCTCGCTGCCTCGGGCATCTCCCGCTGAGTTGGCCATGACGAAGCCAGCCCGACCGGTCGGCTTGAGCGAGGCGTAGAAGAGCTGAATCCAGAGGTAGTTGGCATTGTCAGTTCTAGGCATCCCGAAGGGGAAGCGTGGGTCGCCCTCCAGGCGCTCCTTATCCACCCCCGAGACGTTGAACGGGGGATTGGCCATCACGAAGTCGAAGAAGCCCTCACCGTTTTTGTAGACCGAATGGTGAGGATCCTCATAGTAGGTATTCGACACGCGCACATCACCGGAGAGGCCATGCACCGCAAGGTTCATCTTGTTGAGGTTGACGGTGGTCTGATCCTTCTCGGTGCCGAAGATCGAGATCTCGTCCATGGCCGTCTTGTGGTGACGCTCCACGAAGTCCGCCGAGTGGACGAACATGCCTCCCGATCCACAGGCCGGGTCGAAGATGCGTCCGTGGTAGGGCTCTATGATCTCGACGATCAGCTTGACGATGGACTCGGGGGTGTAGAAGACGCCGCCCTTCTGGCCTTCCTTCAGGGCGAAGTTGCCGAGGAAGTACTCATAGACCTTGCCGAAGGCGTCTCCCGATAGGTCCACCGGAGCGAGCTGCTTGAGCAGTTCCTGCAGCACCCAGTTCTCCAGGCGTGTGTAGGTACGTGGAAGGGCACCCTTAAGGTCAGGGTTCTCATCTTCGATGGCCTTCATGGCATCGTTGATGGCCCGTCCGATATTTTCACTATCGGTGAGCGACAGCAGGTGCGAGAAGCGAGCGGTCTCGGGGAGGAAGATCACCCCCTCAGCCAGGTAGTCGTCCTTGCTGACCCTTTTACGCTGACTCCCCTTCTTGATTGAGCCGATCTCACCAATTTCGTCTTCTACAGAGGAGTACTTCTTATCGGCGTACTTCAGGAAGATCAGGCCCAGCACAGGGGTCGAGAACTCGGCGGGCTTGAGGCCGGTGTTGGCCCATAACTGGTCAGCTGCAGCCCACAGCCGCTTCCCTACATCTCCATTGACCAAGGACTTGCTCCGATTCGTGTTGCAGTGTTCTTCAGAGTAGTTACCTTTTGCCAGCTTACTACACTGCCCCATGCAGATGCATGACACGACACGCCACAAGCTACCCACCCATGCATATAAGACATTGATATTACTCACGTTATATTGGGAAAAAGGTCTGCTATACCTTCTCCTGTCACTAAACGCGGAGGAGGACGGAATGATGGTGACGATCACCATAGGCCTGTGGGGCGTAGGGCTGCGAGTCGGAGGCTTGATCATCAATCTTTACCTTGGCGATCTCTACTTTCGCATCCCCCAGGTGGGCGAGCTGGCCTGGAACTCTCTCGGTCTGCACATGAACCGGCTGCCGCTCCCGCCCCGGCAAGAGCAACGAGAACGCTGAGGAAGGATGAGACCATGGACGCACCTGCATCCCACACCTACGACAAGTCGGCGCTGAGGCGTCTGGCCCGATGCATCAAGATGCTCAGGGAGGTATCACCCGAGCTTTTGACCATACAGGCTGCCCACACCTTCCTGATCGTGGCCACCGAACCGCAGATCCCCACTCCGAGGCTGATCTCCAAGGCGGGGCTCACACAATCCTCCTGCTCACGGCACATCGGGCTGCTCTCGGACAAGCACCACAGAGGGAACCCCGGGTTGGGCCTGGTCGAATCGTTGCCCGACCCACACGAAAGTCGCCGCCACATCATCGAGCTGACGGACCAGGGCAGGGAACTGGCCGCTAAGCTGGCCGATGTACTCGGCACCACCCTGCCCTACTCTCAGGAGGTCTTGCGACAGGTGCGGGAGTTGCGCGAGAAGAGTATGGAGATCACCAGTGAAGCGGAGGCAGCCACGGAGTTGGCACTGGGCCTGGAGGAACTGATTGAGGACGAGTCAATGGACGTGGCCACAAGGTCTCTCGAAGGAGGGGCTGTTGCATCAACACCGTAACCTGCGATAACAGCGCGACGAGAGGCGGGGAGCACGAGTGGTGCTCTCCCCTTTCTTTTTCGCCTTGAATGACCCCGCGTGGATGCTTATGATGACCCCTGTTTGGTGGCAACAGAAATGGCTACACCAAGGCCTACAGATGGCTACCCCAATATCTGCAAGCCACTGATTTAAAAGGAAATATGCGGTTGAATGCTGATTCCCTTCACCCGCTCCAGGTTCTACTCCCCTCCGTGCCTTCGCACCCATACTGCTGCCACGCCTGAGCTTGCCATGGCCCTCTACCTGCTGGTCTTTGTCGTCTGCCTGCTGATCTTCGGCGGCATGGTCGGCCTGCTGCTGCTCTCCGGCACTCCACGCTTTCGTACCGACCCCGAGCGACTGCTGACATTGTTCGACCAAGCGCTGGAAAGCCGTGTCGACGAGAGCGAGTGGAACGCCATCATGGGGTACCCAATCCGCCACGACGACTATCTGGATGGCGCGCGCCGTCGGGCCCAGCGCCTGATGGACGAACACGGCAACCACGGCCGCGCCGCGAGGGGCAAGCCGCTGCTGGACGAAAAGGGGCATGACGAGCTCGAAGCACTACGCGCCCACCTGGCGCGCCGTCAGGCACTGCGCGAGCGTCAACGCAGCGTGAAATGAGACATTCTGCCGCACGGGGTAGGATAGTGCTTCGCCCGCTGTGCGGAGGGAGACCGCCATGTCCAGCATGATCCGCCAGATCCCCCTCGATACCGCCACGCGACATCATGCTCACGACTACCATCAGGTCGTGATCGGCCTGCAGGGCCAGGCGGAATTCGAGATCGAGGGACTCGGCGGCGCCATCTCGGCGCTTTCCGGCTGCATCGTGCCGGCCAACCATGTGCACTACTACGCAGGTACCGGCGACAACCGCCAGCTCATCCTTGACCTGCCGACACGATCCGCCGCCCTCACCGGCCCCCAGCGAGAGCTCGCACGCCTCTTCGATGCCCCGCGCTTCTTTACCCTGGATGACCCACTCAAGCGCTACATGGCATTCCTGCTGCTGGAGCTGGAACACTCGCCACCCGATGCTCACCAGGGGGACCGTCTCGCCGCAACGCTGCTGGGCTGCCTACACGCCCGCCTGGCCTGCGAGGCGCCAGCCTCCCCTCCCAGGCTCGATATGATGCGCCTAGAGCGTTTCATCGAGGCACATCTGGCACACCGCCTCAGCGTCGCCGACCTCGCCCGGGTGGCCTGTCTCAGCGAGGCCCACTTCCGACACTGCTTCCGCCAGCAGACCGGACTCACGCCCTGGCAATACGTGCGACGCCGTCGTCTCGAGGCCGCCCGCCGGCTGCTCGATGACACTCACCTATCGCTGACCGAGATAGCGGAACTGACGGGGTTCAGCAGCCAGAGCGCCCTCTCCCGCGCCTGTCGCGAGAGCTATGGCCAACCGCCGAGCCTCCTGAGGCAAACTGCCCTCACCACAAACTAAGACTAAAGTCTACCTATCTAACGCTATCGTCGTACAAGTCACGCGTTTTTTGCAACAACTCCCGCGGAATCCACAAGCATCACCGGCGCCAAGCACCTACAGTCAGGGTAAGGCCAGGCTGCAACAACCTCGCCCGCATGGCGCCGGCGCAGTGCAGAAGGCGCTCCGGTACCGAATACCGCACTCATCGAAGGAGGCCACCCAGAAAACGAATCGCCGCAATACCCCAAGAGCCCCGGCATAGTGCCATCGAGATAAAAAAGCCAAGAAAGCGGTGCCCGATTGCCGACCCCTCGGCACAGGCATCAACGACGCGGAGCCAGGCTCCGCCCTGATGAACTGGAGAGTTTTCATGGAAACTGGTGTATGGATCAGCCTAATAGGCTACTTCGTACTCATGATCGCCATCGGCGTTTATGCGATGCAGAAGGCCACCTCGTCGTCCGAAGATTATATGCTGGGCGGACGCGGCCTGAGTCCCAAGGTGGCCGCGCTATCCGCCGGCGCCTCGGACATGAGCGGCTGGTTGCTGCTGGGGCTGCCCGGGGCGCTGTTCGTGTCGGGGCTCGGCTCGGCCTGGATCGGCATCGGCCTGCTGGTGGGCGCCTTCTTCAACTGGACCCTGGTCGCCCCCCGTCTGCGTGAGCAGACCGTCCACTACGGCAACGCGATCACCATCCCCGAGTTCCTGGCCAACCGGTTTCCGACCCGCGCCCTGTCGCTGAGGACGGTGTCGGCCATCGTCATCGTCGTTTTCTTCGCCGTCTACACCGCCTCCGGCCTGGTCGCGGGCGGCAAGCTGTTCGAGAGCGCCTTCGCCGGCATATTCAACTTCGGCGGTTTGAGCGACTATGCAGCGGGAGTCGTCATCACTCTGGGCATCGTGCTGGCCTACACCGTCATCGGCGGCTTTCTGGCCGTCAGCCTGACCGACTTCGTGCAGGGCTGCATCATGATGCTGGCGCTGGTGATCATGCCGGCGGTGGTACTCTTCGGCGAAGGCGGCGGCGGCTACTCCCAGGCCTCACAGACGCTCAACGAGGTAGACCCCACCCTGCTGACCTGGACCGAGGGGCTGACGGTCATCGGCTGGCTGTCGGCGGTGACCTGGGGGCTGGGCTACTTCGGTCAGCCGCACATCATCGTGCGCTTCATGGCCATCCGCAGCCTCAAGGAGGTCCCGATAGCGCGTAACATCGGCATGTCCTGGATGGCCATCTCGCTGATCGGCGCCGTGTCGCTGGGCATCTTCGGCCGGGCCTACGCCGTGCGCAACGATATGGATGTCGAGGACCCGGAGACCATCTTCATCATCCTCGCCGATCTGCTGTTTCATCCGCTGATCACCGGCTTCCTCTATGCCGCGCTGCTCGCGGCGATCATGAGCACCATCTCCAGCCAGCTGCTGGTCTCCTCCTCATCGCTGACCGAGGACTTCTACCGGCTCTTCCTGCGCAAGCAGGCATCCGACAAGGAGACGGTGACGATCGGTCGCCTCTGCGTGGTGCTGGTGGGCATCGTCGCCGTGATCATCGCCTCCAACCCCGACTCCCAGGTACTGGGGCTGGTCAGCAACGCCTGGGCAGGCTTCGGCTCGGCCTTCGGCCCGCTGATCATCCTCTCGTTGATGTGGCGGCGCACCAACGGCGCCGGCGCCATCGCCGGCATGGTGACAGGGGCCGCGACCGTCATGATCTGGATCTCGCTGGGCTGGAACGGCTCCTTCATGGGCGGGCCCGGCGTCTACGAGATCATCCCCGGCTTCATCGCCGCCTGGGTGGCCATCATGGCGGTGAGCCTCGCCACCGCCGATGCCGGCGAGTATCAGCATATCGAGCGGTAATTCGGTGCCCAAGGGCGCCGAAACCAGCAACACCACGTGGCCCCGCGACCGGGGCCATTAGCAGGAGAGATCAACCATGAATCACGCCACCCCGGGTCCTCAGGGGGTCGAGAACGTCCTCCGCGCGCGCATCCGCGACCACTATTCGATCGATGAAGCCAGCGTGCTGAAGGGACTGGTGGAGCAGCAGCTGCGTCTTTCCGAAGAGGAGCGCCGCCGTATCGCCGAGGCCGGCGCCAACTACGTGGCGCGGGTGCGCAAGGAAACCTCGCCGAGCATGATGGAGTCGTTCCTGGCCGAATACGGACTCTCCACCGCCGAGGGCGTCGGCCTGATGTGCCTGGCCGAGGCGCTGCTGCGCGTGCCCGATGCGGAGACCATCGACGACCTGATCCACGACAAGATCGAGCCCTCCGACTGGGGCGCGCACCTGGGCAAGTCCTCCTCGTCGATGGTCAACGCCTCGACCTGGGCGCTGATGTTGACCGGCAAGGTACTCGAAGACGATCCCAAGGGCCCGGTGCGCGCGCTGCGCGGCCTGGTGCGCCGCATGGGCGAACCGGTGGTACGCACCGCGGTGGCTCAGTCGATGAAGATTCTCGGCCGCCAGTTCGTGCTCGGCCAGACCATCGAGGAGGGCATGAAGAATGCCCGGGAGCTCGAGAAGCAGGGCTACACCTACTCCTACGACATGCTGGGCGAGGCGGCGCGCACCGATGACGACGCCCTGCGCTATCACCAGGCCTACGCCACGGCGATCGAGGCAATCGCCAAGCAGGCCAAGGGCGACGTGCGCTCAAGCCCCGGCATCTCGGTGAAGCTCTCGGCGCTGCATCCTCGCTACGAATACACACACCGCGATACCGTGATGAGAGTCCTGGTGCCCCGGGCCCAGGAGCTGGTGAAGCAGGCGGCCAAGGCCAACATCGGTTTCAACATCGATGCCGAGGAGCAGGACCGCCTGGATCTGTCGCTGGACGTCATCGAGGCGCTGCTCGACGACCCGGAGCTCGACGGCTGGGACGGCTTCGGGGTGGTGGTTCAGGCCTATGGGCGCCGCGCCGCACCAGTGATCGAGGCTCTTCACGAGATGGCCGAGCGCTTCGACCGCAGGATCATGGTGCGGCTGGTGAAGGGGGCTTACTGGGACACCGAGATCAAGCTGGCCCAGGAGATGGGCGTCGAGACCTTCCCGGTCTTCACCCGCAAGGTCAACACCGACGTCAGCTACATGGCCTGCGCGCAGATGCTGCTCGACCGGCGCGATCGCATCTATCCGCAGTTCGCGACCCACAACGCCCATACCTGCGCGGCTATCATCGCCATGGCGGGCGGCGACAAGGAGAGCTACGAGTTCCAGCGCCTGCACGGCATGGGCGAGTCGCTGCACCATATCGTCAAGCAGTCGGAGGGCACCCACTGCCGCATCTATGCCCCGGTCGGCGCGCACCGCGACCTGCTGGCCTACCTGGTGCGCCGCCTGCTGGAGAACGGGGCGAACTCCTCGTTCGTCAATCAGGTGGTGGATGACACCATCCCGCCGAGCGAGGTCTCCAAGGATCCGGTGGCCGAGATGCAGCGCCTGGGCGGCGCCATCGCCAGCCCGTCGATCCGCCAGCCCGGCGAGCTGTTCGCCCCCGAGCGCAAGAACTCCCGGGGCTACCGGATCAACGAGCCGGCCTCGATCCTGCCGCTGATCGAGGCCCGCGAGTCCTTCGCCGATACCACCTGGACCGCCGGTCCGATGCTCGCCGGCGGCCCGGCGCCCCAGGGCAAGGCGCGTGACATGCTCTCCCCCGCCGACACCTCCCGGGTGGTCGGCCAGGTCCACGAGGCGACCGAGGAAGAGGTGGCCGCCGCGCTGGACGCCGCCGAGGATGGCTACCGCGACTGGTCGGCGCGGCCGGCGGCGGAGCGCGCCGAGGTGCTGCGCCGGACCGCCGATCTCTACGAGGAGCACATCGCCGAGCTGACCGTGATCTGCACCCGCGAGGCCGGCAAGATGATGTTCGACGGCATCGCCGAGGTGCGCGAGGCGGTGGACTTCCTGCGCTACTACGCCAACGAGAGCGAGCGCCTCGAGGCCGAGGAGCCCGGCAGCGCCCGCGGTCTCTTCGTCTGCATCAGTCCGTGGAACTTCCCGCTGGCGATCTTTACCGGCCAGGTCGCGGCCGCGCTGGGGGCCGGCAACGCCGTACTCGCCAAGCCCGCCGAGCAGACGCCACTGATCGCCGCCCGGGCCGTCGAGTTGATGCGCGAGGCCGGCCTGCCCGAGGCGGCGCTGCAGCTGCTGCCCGGCGATGGGCCGACGGTGGGTGGCCCCTTGACCAGCGATTCGCGCATCGCCGGCGTCTGCTTCACCGGCTCCACCGAGGTGGCACAGATCATCCACAAGGCACTCGCCCAGAACGCCGGGCCCGATGCGGTGCTGATCGCCGAGACCGGCGGACTCAACGCCATGATCGTGGACTCCAGCGCGCTGACCGAGCAGGCGGTGCGCGACATCCTGATCTCCTCCTTCCAGTCGGCCGGCCAGCGCTGCTCGGCGCTGCGCATGCTCTATGTCCAGGAGGAGGCACGCGAGCGTCTGTTGACCATGCTCGACGGCGCCATGGACGCGCTGGTGATCGGCGACCCCTGGAACACCGACACCGATGTCTCGCCAGTGATCAATGCAGAGGCCCAGGCCGATATCACCGCCTACGTGGAAGCCCAGCGCAAGGCCGGCAAGCTGCTGAAGACGCTGCCCGCCCCGGAGGAGGGCACCTTCGTCACCCCGGCAGTGGTCGAGGTCGACGGCATCGGTGATCTCGAGCGTGAGATCTTCGGGCCGGTGCTGCATGTGGCCACCTTCAAGGCGCGGGAGATCGACGAGGTGGTCGATGCGATCAACGCCAAGGGGTATGGGCTGACCTTCGGCCTGCACACCCGCATCGACGATCGCGTACAGCAGATCGTCGAGCGGATCCATGTCGGCAACGTCTACGTCAACCGCAACCAGATCGGCGCCATCGTCGGCTCCCAGCCCTTCGGGGGTGAGGGACTCTCGGGCACCGGACCCAAGGCCGGCGGGCCGCTCTACGTCACCCGCTTTCGCCGTACCGCCGAGGTCGAGCGTCACGAGGCGCCGACGGGGGACACCGTGTCGATCGGCGATCTGCAGTCGGCCCTCGACGGCCTCGACCCGCGCAACTGGGCGGCGCGCCCCGACCGGGTCGAGGTGCTGCGCCGGGCGCTCTCCGGCCAGCGCGGCGTGATCCGCAAGGCGCTGGCCGAGGCGGCGTCTCTGGACATGACGCCGCAGTCGCTGCCGGGACCGACCGGAGAGAGCAACCGGCTGGCGATGTATCCCAAGGGGCCGGTGCTCTGTCTCGGTCCGACGCTGGATATCGCCGTCGCCCAGGCGGTGCAGGCGCTCGGTGCCGGCTGCCCGGCGCTGGTCG
The DNA here is from genome assembly GCF_031846005.1 of Halomonas sp. LES1. Classification (NCBI taxonomy): domain Bacteria; kingdom Pseudomonadati; phylum Pseudomonadota; class Gammaproteobacteria; order Oceanospirillales; family Halomonadaceae; genus Halomonas; species Halomonas sp. LES1. The sequence goes on along the minus strand of NZ_JAVRGC010000002.1, from coordinate 81,955 downwards.
TCGCACCGGGCGCGGTCGAGGCCGTACAGCCCCTCGAGCGGGCCGGGGCGCCGGTCACCGGGATCGACGGCCGCGTCTCGGCAGATACGCTGACCGCGGTCGAGGGCTTCGTGGCGGTGGCCGCCGCCGGCAGCAGCGACTGGACCCGAGAGCTGCGCCGGGCACTCACCGAGCGCGACGGAGCCATCGTGCCGCTGGAGACCCAGACCATCGCGCCGGAGCGCTACGTGGTGGAGCGCCACCTCTGCATCGACACCACCGCCGCCGGCGGCAACGCCAGCCTGCTGGCCACGGCCGAGTAGAACGCGGGAGAGCCCCCCCTCAGCCCATCCGCAGCATGCAGGCCTTCGCCTGCCCCTTCCCACCAACAGGCCGCCCTCGGGCGGCCTGCACGTTTCTGCGGGTGTGCCATCGCCTATTTTCGCCCTGCGCGTCAGACCCAACGTTGAAACAACGCAAAATCTGCGGCATGCATCTAAAATGAATGCTCGGTGGCGGTGTCCCACCGCGCCAACGCTTGCAGGAGCCAAAACCATGTACAAGAGAACACTCACCATCCTGATCGCGACGAGCGTTGCCTTCACCGCCAGCACCCAGGTCTTCGCCTACGGTGCCGGCGACTTCTTCGCCCGCCTCGGCGTGGCCAAGTTTGCGCCCAAGAGCGATAACGGTTCGCTGGATACAGCGCTGGGCGTGCTGGAAACTGATGTGCAGGATGACAGCGCCTTCGCCTTTGCCCTGGGCTACCGCTTTACCGACAAGCTGGGCGTCGAACTGCTGGCCTCGGAGTCCTTCGACCATGACTTCACACTTGCTGGTGGTGCCGCTACCAGTTCGACAGATCATCTCCCCCCGACCCTGGCCGTACAGTACTATCCGCTGGGGGGCACCGACGCCTATGTCCAGCCCTATGTCGGTGTAGGCGTCAACTACACGACCTTCTCCGACGAGAAGCTCGACGGCTCCAGCGCAAAGCTTGAACTAGATGACTCCTGGGGGGCAGCCGGCCAGCTGGGGGTAGATCTGCTGATCGACGACCGCTGGGCCCTTAGCGGCGCAGTCTGGTATATGGATATCGATTCCGACGCCAGCCTGGATGGGAATGACATCGGCAAGGTCGAGCTCGACCCGATACTGGTCATGGGTGGCATCAGCTACCACTTCTGACCATCCCCACCCCAGACACAACAGGGCCCGCCACTGGCGGGCCCTGCCGCATAAGCGCCTGGCGGTCAGGCACCCCATGAGCGGCCAGATTCGGATTGCTGTCCTTTCACTTACCAGGCGCCACTATCCTGAGAGGGCCAGCCCCATCACCAGCAAGGCAAACAGCCCCAGAGCCAGCAGGCTCCAGGGGGGCGTCAGCATCCGGTGCGGCCAGCCGCGGCTGGGCAACACCCGATAGGGGCGCAGGAAGGCCGCACCCAGCGCCCAGATACCCAGCAGTATCAATGGCAGGCGCCCCGCAAGCGGCAGGCCAGTGATCAGCTCCGGGCGCAGCAGCAGCCACACCGCCAGCCCCGCCGCCAGCAGCAGAGCCGCCAGCGCCATCTCCCGATCGTATCGCGACTCCTCACGCCACATGGCCACCCCCGTCTCTATCCACTGACTTCAGTGAAGACGATTCCCCTCGTTCTGGCGACCCTGAAGACGCTCCGGAAGGGCTGCGACACTCTGCCACCCCGGGTAAAAAACCTTGCGCTGGGTCAACATGCTGCGCCTAACGGCTCGTTAACATGAACATGACATCCGATGCGGCACCCCGCCGCAGAAGGCCAGCCACCAGGAGCCGAAGCATGCGCAAGAGCCCCCTCTCAATCCTGATTGCGGCGAGCGTCGCCGCCGCTGCCGTTACCGCCAGCAGCCAGGCCCTCGCCTATGGGGCCGGTGACTTCTTCACCCGTCTCGGCGTGGCCAAGGTCGCGCCCAAGAGCGATAACGGAAGCCTAGTCAATGGTGCCGTTAAAGCGGACGTCCAAGACGAGACCGATTTTGCCTTTACCCTGGGGTATCGCTTTACCGACAAGCTGGGCATGGAGCTGTTGGCGGCTCTGCCCTTCAAGCACGACATCGAGCTGAACGGGGCGAACCTGGCTTCCACCAAGCACCTGCCGCCGACCCTGACCCTGCAGTACTATCCGCTGGGCGGCACCGACGCCTATGTACAGCCCTATATCGGCGTGGGCGTCAACTACACCCGCTTCTCCAACGAGAAGAGCGATCTAGGTGACCTGGAGCTGGACGACTCCTGGGGTGCCGCCGGCCAGTTGGGTGTCGACCTGTTGATCGACGATCACTGGGCGCTCAATGGCGCCGCCTGGTACCTCGACATCGATACCGATGCCAAGCTTGATGGTGACGATATCGGTACCGTTAACATCGACCCTTGGGTCGTGATGGGGGCCGTCAGCTACCGCTTCTGATTCCACCTCACGCCAGACACAACAGGGCCCGCCATTGGCGGGCCCTGTTGTGCCTGGCGTGCTGTCGTCCTGTTGTAGCAGCGCCTGGCGGCCAGTCAGCTCGTTACCGACTCAGTTTTCGGTGATCAGGCGGTCGATCTCCTCCACCACCTGCCACAGCAGCAGGCGGTCGCTGGCACGCCCGCCCTGCTGGGCAAAATAGGCCGCCAGGGCCGGGGCCACATCGCAACGCGCCGGCAGTGGAGCGCGACGCTCCACCAGGGCGTCCAGGCGGGCGATAAACACGAAGCGCAACCACTGGGGAAGCGCCATGGTATCGACGCAGAAGGGCTCCTGGCTATCGAATGCCGAGGGCTCGGGTGTCTCCATCTGCCACAGGTTGGCGGCCTTCATGGTGGCCTCGAGCCGGCGCAGGGACTTGTCGAGTTCGTCGTGAACCGTCATCGGGGAAGCTCCCAGTCGAGTGTGGCGTCATTATCTCGCCCCCGGCGACCCCTGGCCACCCGTCATCTCAAGGATCACGGCGTCGTCCCCAGGACCGGTTGGTTATCCCCCGTTCATGGCTCATTCACAGTTTCCGTGAACGGCCCTGTGGATAACCGCTGGAAAGAGTTCGCTAACCCCGATGCCATGGGAGACAGCGAAGGGCGATCAACATTTGATCACCCCCGGCACATCCTCGCCGAACCTGCTGACAGTCTGATGATGCCACGGTAGAGTGCACGCTCAGACAAGCGGAGATGCCATGCAACCCATCCACACCCTTCACGACTTCTTCGTGCGCAGCGGGGCCGAGGTACGGCTCTACCACCTGAGCCGGCGCGTGGAGCCCTGCGAGATGGCGACCCTGGAAGCCCTGGAGACCGGCTCGGCGCCCTGGCCGGTCCCCTGGCAGGGCCAGGCTCGGCTGGGTCTGGTCTTTCGCCTCGGCGACATGCCCGACCCGCTGATCTGGTTCCTGGCTCTGCCCCTGGATGAACAGGGCCGGCTCGACCCGGCATCCCGTGATGTCTTCGTGCAGCGACTCCTCGAGACCCTGGGCCGGAACGTGGCCAAGGTCGGGCGCGAGGATGGCCAGGCGGTGGATAACCTGATGAAGGACAACCCGCTGGCCTTCACACCGTCCCTCCCCTTCCAGGCCATGCTTCACGCCCTCGCCAGCCATGACCTGGGACGAGCAGCCAGCTCGCACCTGGAGCCGGTAGAGGCCTATCTGAGTGGTCAGCAGACGCGCGACTGGCAGGCACTCGGCCTCCAGGGGCTGGCCGACTTCGCGGTACGCATGGGTGACGAGGAGCGTCGCCAGCTGGCCCGGCGGCTGCCCGACCTGCCCACCGAGATGCTCACCTCGCTGTGCTACTGTCTCGAGCATGTCGCCATCGATGACCGGCTGGCCCAGGCGCTGCGCGCCCGGGGCGAAGCAGCCGCCGAGGCCGGCGATGTCGAGACCCTGTGTGCCTGCATACGGGCGGCGTCGACCAGCGAGGCCGCCGGTGACTGGTTCGACAGCCTGCTGGCCGATGCCCACGCCTGTGGCCCCGACCTGCTGGCGGCCATCGCCGCGCGCGGCTGGCCGCTTCTCGAGGATGGTCAGCGACTGCCGTGCTACCTCGAGCGCCTGGCAAGCTGCGAGCAGGCGGACTTCATGAGAGTGGCCCGCGACCTGGCCCTGATCCCCAGGCTGCGATTGCCCGTGCTGATGACCTTGCGCGAGGCGCCTGCCGACTCGCCCATCGGCAAGCGGCTCGCGGCCCTGACGCGCTGAGGCGAAGACGATCCATGACAATGATGAAGGAACTGCCCTATACCCCCAAGGCGATCATCGGCCGCCGGGAGATGGTCGAGCTGACCGAAATGCAGCTGGTGTTGTGCGCCAAGGCGGATACCGGGGCGCGTACCTCGGCGCTGCACGCGGAGGACATCACGACCTTCGACGAGGAGGGAGAGCCGTGGGTCAGCTTCACCATCCCCGGCAGTGGCCCTGACTCCCCACCCCACGTCTTCCGCATGCCGCTCCACGACCGCCGCAAGGTACGCAGCTCCAACGGCCAGCAGGAGTGGCGCTATGTGGTCCGCACGCCCATGCGGCTCGGCACCCTCGAGTACCCGGTGGAGTTCACCCTGACCGACCGACGCGAAATGCGTCACCCCATGCTGCTGGGCCGACGCGCCCTGCGTCGTCTGCTGGTGGCTCCCGGCGCCTCCTTCCTGCACGGCGACCCCTGAATTCGCTTTTCCACCCCTCCGGAGCGACTCGATGCATTTCGCACTGCTGTCACGCAACCGCAACCTCTACTCCACGCGACGCCTGGTGGAGGCCGCCGAGCAACGCGGCCACACCATGCGAGTGGTCGACACCCTGCGCTGCTACATGAGCATCGCGGCTCACCAGCCATCGATCCACTACAAGGGCGGGGAGCTGGAAACCTTCGATGCCGTGATCCCGCGGATCGGCGCCTCGGTGACCTTCTACGGCTGTGCGGTACTGCGCCAGTTCGAGATGATGGGCACCTATGTGCTCAACGACAGCGTCGCGATCACGCGCTCGCGTGACAAGCTGCGCTCGCTGCAGCTGCTCTCGCGCAAGGGGCTTGGCCTGCCGATCACCGGCTTCGCCCACTCCCCCGATGACATTCCCGACCTGATCACCATGGTCAAGAATGCCCCGCTGGTCATCAAGCTGCTCGAGGGTACCCAGGGGATCGGCGTGGTGCTGGCCGAGACCAACCAGGCGGCGGAGAGCGTGATCCAGGCCTTCATGGGCATGAAGGCCAACATCATGGTTCAGGAGTACATCAAGGAGGCCAGGGGGGCCGATATTCGCTGCCTGGTGATCGGCGACAAGGTGGTGGCGGCCATGAAGCGTCAGGCCGCCGAAGGTGAGTTCCGCTCCAACCTGCACCGCGGCGGCACCGCCAGCGTGATCCGGATCACACCGGAGGAGCGCTCCACGGCGATCCGTGCCGCCAAGGCCATGGGGCTGCGGGTGGCCGGCGTCGACCTGCTGCGCAGCAACCACGGCCCGGTGATCATGGAGGTCAACTCCTCTCCCGGCCTGCAGGGCATCGAGAGTGCCACCGGCAAGGATATCGCCGGTCTGATCATCGAACACCTGGAGAAGAATGCCGCCCCGGCACGCAAGGCACCGCCTAAGCCCAAGGGGTAATTGCCAGTTGCGCACAAGCCAGGCTCAATGGGCATCGTGATTTCCGCACTTATTCCATTCCGGGGCTAGCAAAACAGTGTTTTCCCCGCCACAATCTGCGTCACCAAAGGGGGTGACCGCTCATGTTTCTCGACAATCGCCAGGTGGCGATGGACAGCGTGCTGGAAGCGCTGGCTGACAGCATCGACTACTTTCAGGACAATCTGGAGCGCCTGAGGCCGTCGCTGCGCGACGCACTCAAGCCGCACTACGAGGCACGCAGCCGGTCCATGCGCGAGCTGCAATCACTCGCCCGGGAGCATCTCAACATGCTGCCGCGGGACGCCGATGTCGAGCGCGATGACTACATGTGGCTGTGGAGCCGATTGAAGAGCTTCGTCGGCAACGAACGCCAGGTGGTGATCGGCGAGCTGCTGGAGCAGGAGCGAGTGCTGATGCAGTCGCTCTCCAACCTGATGACCCACCCCCTGCCCGACGAGCTGGAGTCGAAGGCGGAGGAGTGCTGGAAGGGTTGTCGGGCGCTGATCCGCGAGCTCTATGCTCTGCAGAAGACGCGGGACAAGCGGCGCTGAGGCCCCTTCTCAGCGCTTCTCACCCGACGGTGTATCGGCCGCCCAGCCCTCCTGGCCAGCCTCGCCCCCCCGCGGGGTGATGACCAGCGGCTCGCGGGGTCCCAGGAAGTAGGGCTCACGCTCCCACAGATAGAGGTCTCCCAGGGTAGCCAGTCGCGCTACCCACTCCCGTGCCGCCAGCCGCCACCGCCCCTTTATATTCCGCCCCTTCACCGCGCAGCCCTGGGCCTCGATCCCCAGCGCCTCGGCGATAAACAGTGCCCGCGGCAGATGCCACGCCTGGGTGATCAACAGCGCACGCTCCACACCGAACACCTCACGCGCCCGAGCCAGGGTATCGAAGGTGCTGAAGCCGGCATAGTCCAGCGTCATGGCCGTTTCGGGTACCTCACGGCCACGCAGATCACGCCACATGGTGATGGGTTCGTTGTAGGAGAGGGTGCGATTGTCACCGGAGAGCAGCAGATGGTCGATGCGCCCCAGGCGCAGCAGGCGGGCCGAGGCGCTCATGCGCGCCTCGAAATAGGGGTTGCGGGTTCCGCTGCGGGTCCAGTGGGAGGTACCGAAGACGATACCGACCCGCTCGGCATGGCACTGTGGGAGGTGATAGCCGATGCGTTCGCGGGTCTGCCCCAGCACCCACAGGTTGGCCACCAGCAGCAGGAGTCCCGCCATCAACACCAAGGTGCCCAGCGCCATCAGGACGGCCCGAAGGATCCGCCATGCCACCCGCTTCATCGGCACCTCCTGTTCCCTGGACGCCCTCCCTCGCGGGTCGAACACCGCGAGGTCAACGGCGCGAGCCGCTAGAACATGCCGAGCTCGAGCTTGGCCTCGTCGCTCATCATCTCACGGCTCCAGGGCGGATCGAAGACGATCTCCGTATGCACCTTGCTGACCTGAGGGGCGCCAAGGATCTTGTTGCGTGCATCGGCGGCGATCACATCCCCCATGCCGCAGCCGGGGGCGGTCAGCGTCATGCGAATGGTGACGATACGCTCGCCGCTGATCAAGCGCTCGATTCGACAGCCATAGACCAGGCCCAGATCGACGATATTGACCGGAATCTCGGGGTCGAAGCAGGTGCGCAGCTGGTCCCACACAAACTGCTCGAGCTCCTCATCCGTGGCATCCTCATGCAGGGTCGGGCGCGGCATGGCCTCGAGACCCACGGCATCGAGATTGGCGCCCTCGATCAGGTAGAGGCGCCCCTCATAGCCCACGCTGAGCGTGCTGCCCTTGGCCTGCATCACGCTGACCACGCTGTCCTCGGCAAGCGTCACGCTGTTGCCGAAGGGAATGGCGATCACCTCCACATCACGCTGCAGGGGCAGCTCCTGCCCCTTGTGAAGGCTCGCAATCTGCTCGATGTCGCTCATGGCGTTCCTTTTCTAGCGGTTCCTTGCCCGACCATTACTTGTCCGATCATTGCTTGCCTGACCATGGCTTACCTGACCATGCCGATCACGCGCTCCAGGGCATCGGCAAAGATGTCGATCTCGTCCAGGGTGTTGTAGGCGGCAAACGACGCCCGGCAGGTCGCATCGACACCGAAGTGGGCGAGCAGCGGTTGAGCACAGTGGTGGCCGGTGCGAATCGCCACCCCGAGCTGGTCGATCAGCAGGCCGATATCCTGGGCGTGGGCACCATCGACCACGAAGGAGAGCACTCCGGCCTTCTTCGGCGAGGTCCCCAGGATACGCAGGCCGTCGATGCGCAGGACCCGCTCGGTGGCATGGGCCAGCAGCCGCCCCTCCCAGGCGCCGATCGCCGCGACCCCGACGCCACTCACCCACTTCAGTGCCTCGCCAAGGGCGATCACCTCGGCAATGGCCGGCGTGCCGGCCTCGAACTTGTGGGGGATCTCGGCGAAGGTGGTCTCGGCCTCGAAAGAGACGGTGGCGATCATCTCTCCCCCTCCCTGCCAGGGCGGCATCGCCTCGAGCAGCTCGGCCTTGCCATAGAGCACGCCGACCCCGGTGGGGCCGTAGACCTTGTGACCGGAGAAGGCGTAGAAGTCGGCATCGAGATCGCGCACGTCTACCGCCTGATGGGGCGTGGCCTGGGCACCATCGACCAGGATCCGCGCGCCATGGGCATGGGCGATGGCCGCCACTTCCTTGACCGGGTTGACGGTTCCGAAGGCGTTGGAGACATGGTTGACCGCGACCAGCCGGGTGCGCTCGCTGAACAGCTCGCGATAGGCCTCGAGATCCAGCGTGCCATGGGCGTCTACCGGGATCACCTTGATGGTAAAGCCGATATCGGCGGCCAGCAGCTGCCAGGGCACGATATTGGAGTGGTGTTCGAGGCGCGAGATAAGCACCTCGTCACCGGCCTGGAGGTTGACACGCCCCCAGCTGTTGGCCACCAGGTTGATCGCCTCGGTGGTACCACGGGTGAAGATGATCTCGCGGCTATCGGCGGCATTCAGGAAGCCGCGCACCGTCTCCCGGGTACCCTCGAAGGCAGCGGTGGCCTCATCCGCCAGGGTGTGCAGCCCACGGTGAATGTTGGCGTTGTAGCCACCGTAGTAGGCGGTGAACGCGTCGATCACCTGCCGCGGGGTCTGGCTGGTCGCCGCATTGTCGAGATAGACCAGCGGCCTGCCATGCACCTGGCGCGTGAGAATCGGAAAGTCGGCGCGGATCGCCGCGACGTCGAGGGTCGACGTCGCGGGGGCGCGGGTAGCCAGATCGGTCATGGCAGGCTCCTCCTCAGGATATCGCGGTCGCTCTCACTCATGACCCTTACTCATCACCCAGGGCCACGGCGGTTTCCACCAGCCCGGCCAGGTTGAAGCGCTCGGGCAGCTTGCCGGCGACGGCGAGCTCCACACGCTCGGCGATGGCATCCAGGCCCACCGCCTCGAGCACCTCACCCGCGAAGGCCAGGGTCAGGAGCCCTCGAGCGGTCTGGCGATCGATTCCGCGAGCGCGCAGGGCATAGATCGCCTCCTCGTCGAGCTGTCCCGTGGTGCAGCCGTGGGTGCACTTGACGTCATCGGCGTAGATCTCGAGCTCGGGCTTGGCATCGATCTCGGCGCGATCGGAGAGCAGCAGGTTGGCGTTGCTCTGGAAGCCTTCGATCTTCTGACTGTCGGGCTTGACCACCACCTTGCCGTTGAACACGCCATGCGAGCGATCGTCGAGGATGCCCTTGTAGTTCTCGTTGGAGAAGGTGCGCGGCGCATTGTGGTTGGCCAGGGTGTGGCTGTCGACATGCTGGCGACCCTCGCCATAGAACAGGCCGTAGAAGTCGCTGGTCGCGTTCTCGCCATTCAGCTCGCTGATCAGGTCGGTGCGCACCAGGGCGCCCCCCAGGTTCAGGTTGAACGAGGTATAGCGGCTGTCACGGGCCTGCTCGACATGAATCGACGCCACATGCAGATCGGCGAGCGGCGCCTCCTGAAGCTTGTAGTGGGTGAGCATGGCGTTACGCTCGAGGATCACTTCCGCCACCAGGTTGGTGAAGTTGGCGGCGCCCTCCTCGCCCACATGATGCTCGACCAGGGTCGCCTCACTGCGCCCGCCGGCCTGCACCAGAACGCGGGGATGGCTCATCACCGGTGCCTCGCCGTTACGGGAGAGGAACTGCAGGATGATCGGCTTCTCGACCACGGTGCCCGGCGCCAGGCGCAGCACGGCGCCCTCCTCCATAAAGGCGGTGTTCAGCGCCGAAAAGGGCGAGAACTCGACCCCGGTGAGGCGCCCCAGCGGTCCGCCTACCGCCTCGTGATTCTCGGCCAGTGCCACCGACAGGGGCTGCAGGGAGACGCCCTCCGGCAGACCATCGAGCTGCGACAGCGACGCCGAGAAGATGCCGTCGACGAAGGTCAACCGATAGGCATCGATGGGCAGGGTCAGCGTCGCCGCGCTGGCCGGGGAGAAGTCGGCATCGGCGGCCAGGGCGAAGTCACCCCGGGCGATGGCGCGAACATCGGTATACTTCCACGCCTCGTCGCGGCGAGTGGGAAAGCCCATCGCCTCGAAGCGGGCCGCGCCGGCCTGCCGACGCGCGGCAATCCAGGTCGGCTCGCCAGCGCGGTCGGCACGAGCCTCGGCCAGACGGTCGAGAAAACGCTGTGTATCTTCACTCATGCGACGGACTCCTCCAGCACCCAGTCATAGCCACGTGATTCGAGCTCGCGAGCCAGGTCCGCGTCGCCGCTCATGGCGATGCGGCCGTCGACGAGCACGTGAACCCGGTCGGGCACGATATAGTCGAGCAGGCGCTGATAGTGGGTCACCAGCAGGATGGCCCGCTCCTCGGAGCGCAGCGAGTTGACGCCATCGGAGACGACCTTCATGGCATCGATGTCGAGGCCCGAGTCGATCTCGTCAAGCATCGCCAGGCGCGGCTCCAGCACCAGCATCTGCAGGATCTCGTTGCGCTTCTTCTCGCCGCCGGAGAAGCCTTCGTTGACGGAGCGCTGCAGGAAGCTGGCGTCCATCTGCATGAGCGCCGCCTTCTCCTTGATCAGCTTCATGAACTCGGGAGCCGGAATCTCGCCGAGCCCCTGAGCCTCGCGCTTGGCATTGAACGCGGCCTTGAGCAGATAGATGTTCTTGACCCCCGGGATCTCGACCGGGTACTGGAAGCCCAGCAGCAGGCCCGCACAGGCACGCTCCTCGACGGACATCTCCAGCACGTCCTGGCCGTCATAGGTGATGCTGCCGCTGGTCACCTCATACTCTTCCCTGCCGGCGATGACCGCCGAGAGGGTCGACTTCCCGGAGCCGTTGGGCCCCATGATGGCGTGCACCTCGCCGGCATTGATGGTCAGCGACAGACCCTTGAGGATTTCATTACCCTCGACGGAAACGTGTAGATCCTTGACTTCGAGCATCGTGAATACCTTTTGATTCAAATAAGCGATTGGCAACAGTGTGATCAGCCGACGGAGCCTTCGAGGGTGACCCTGAGCAGCGCTTCGGCCTCGACGGCAAACTCCATGGGCAGCTCCTGGAAGACGTCCTTGCAGAAGCCGTTGACGATCATGCTCACGGCGTCCTCCTCGGAGATGCCGCGGCTCTGGCAGTAGAAGAGCTGGTCATCGCCGATCTTGGAGGTGGTGGCCTCATGCTCCACGGTCGCGGTGCTGTTGCCGATCTCCTGATAGGGGTAGGTGTGGGCGCCACACTGATCACCGATCAGCAGCGAGTCACACTCGGTAAAGTTACGCGCGCCCTTGGCACGGGGACCGATCTTCACCAGGCCGCGATAGGCCTGGTTGCTGCGCCCGGACGAGATCCCCTTGGAGATGATGCTGGAGCGAGACCCCTCGCCGATATGGATCATCTTGGTGCCGGTGTCGGCCTGCTGGCGGCCACCGGTCACTGCCACTGAGTAGAACTCGCCGATGCTGTCCTTGCCGCGCAGCACGCAGGAGGGATACTTCCAGGTGATGGCGGAACCGGTCTCGACCTGGGTCCAGCTGATGCGCGAGCGGTCGCCACGGCAGTCACCGCGCTTGGTGACGAAGTTGTAGATACCGCCCTTGCCATCCTCGTCGCCGGGATACCAGTTCTGCACGGTGGAGTACTTGATATAGGCATCGTCCAGCGCCACCAGCTCGACCACCGCCGCATGCAGCTGGTTCTCGTCGCGCATCGGCGCGGTGCAGCCCTCCAGGTAAGAGACCTGGGCGCCCTCCTCACAGATGATCAGGGTGCGCTCGAACTGCCCGGTATTCTCGGCATTGATGCGGAAGTAGGTGGAGAGCTCCATGGGGCAGGTCACGCCCTTGGGCACGAACACGAAGGAGCCGTCGGTAAACACCGCCGAGTTGAGCGCCGTGAAGTAGTTGTCGGTCTGGGGCACCACGGTGCCGAGATACTGCTTGACCAGCTCCGGATACTCCTGCACCGCCTCGGAGATGGAGCAGAAGATCACCCCGGCTTCGGCAAGCTTCTCCTTGAAGGTGGTGGTCACGGAGACCGAGTCGAAGACGGCATCTACCGCCACGCCGGCCAGGGCGGCGCGCTCATGCAGCGGAATCCCCAGCTTCTCGTAGGTCTCGAGCAGCTTGGGATCCACCTCATCGAGGCTCTGGGGACGATCCTCGGGGCGCTTGGGCGCACTGAAGTAGGAGATGGCCTGGTAGTCGATAGGCGGAAAATCGAGGTGAGCCCAGGAGGGCGGCGTCATTTTCAACCAGGCACGATACGCCTTGAGACGCCACTCGAGCATCCACTCCGGCTCGCCCTTCTTGTTCGAGATAAAGGCGATGACGTCCTCGTCAAGGCCCGGCGGTAGCGTCTCGCTCTCGATGTCGGTCACGAACCCCTCTTTGTATTCGCGACGGACAAGCTGTTCCATTTCTTCAGTTGCCATGATCTCTCCCCTCCCGGACATTGGGCCGGCGAGACGGGCTCGCCGATTGAATCTGATGAAACTTGGGTGCTCAGGCCGTATCGGCGGCCAGGCTCACGCTCTGGATGGGCAGCTGTACCGGCAACTTGATCGGCGTGGGGCTGGCCAGATGTGCCAGGGTCACGCTGCCGAGCAGGGTGCGCACACCCAACGATACGCGCTGCCAGTTATCGGCGACGCCACAGGTGGCGGCCAGTTCACAGTCGCCGTCGTCATGACTGCACTCCGTCATCGCCACCGGCCCTTCGATGGCGGTGATGATATCGATAGTGGTGATCTCGGAGGCAGGCCGTGCCAGCGAATATCCCCCCAGGGCACCGCGGCGAAATTCGAGCAACCCCGCCTTGACCAGCATCTTCAGCGTCTTGCTGACGGTGGGATGCGGTAGCTGGACGGCCTCGGCGAGATCGGCCGCGGCCTGGGGATGCTCGGGGTGACGAGCAATCTGGGCCATCACCACAGCGGCGTAGTCGGTCAGCCGCGAGAGCTTGAGCATGGCGAGCCTCCTGTGGACGAACGGCCCAGCGATATGCCGTGCCTCAATAGCGGACCATTTTAGTCCCATATGATTTCGATGTGAAGCCCGCCCCGCGAATTCCCTTATCCAGCCGGCAGGATAGCGGCATGATCGACGCCGATAGCATCAATAAACGCAATCGTTATCATTTGCGAAAACTATCAGCGGTTCGTCGGGGTCAGGCCTTTTTCACGAACTGGGACTTCAGCTTCATGGGGCCGACACCCTCGACCTTGCAGTCGATATCATGATCACCCCCCACCAGCCGAATGCTCTTGACCTTGGTGCCCACCTTTACCACCTGGGAGGAGCCCTTGATCTTGAGGTCCTTGATCACCGTGACGCTGTCGCCATCGGCCAGCAGGTTACCGTTGGCATCACGCACCTCGAGGCCAGTGTCGACGGCCTCGTCACCCGCTTGAGCGGACCACTCATGGCCGCACTCGGGACAGACATACTGGATGCCGTCCTCGTAGGTATAGGGAGAGTTACAGGCAGGACAGGCGGGAAGTTCGCTCATGACAGGCTCCAGACGAGGTGGGATGAAGGCTGCCAAGCCTACACCGCGGCGCTGCGGGTCTCCAGCGGGCACATGACGGCCAGGGCCCGGCCTGGCAGGATTGACCCATCCAATATGTAGAAGGAAGCAGCATGCAGGAGGGTCCAACCACGGTTTTCGGTGGCACCGGTTTCCTCGGCCGCGCCATCGTGCGCGAGCTGGTGGAGGCGGGCCGCCCGGTGCGCATCGCCTCGCGCCACCCGAAACTGCCCGCATGGCGCGAGCCCGGAGACCGGATCGAGGCCATGACCTGCGACATTCGCGACGAGGCTCAGGTGGCGGCGGCTCTGGAGGGCAGCACCGCCGCGATCAATGCCGTCAGTCTCTACGTGGAGCAGCGCCGGGCGGGGCTGACCTTTACCGCGATCCATGAGCAAGCCGCCGGCCGCCTGGCAGGGATGGCGCGGGAGGCCGGCATCTCGCGGCTGGTGCATGTCTCGGGGATCGGTGCCGATGCCCGCTCCCCCTCCGCCTATGTGCGTGCCCGGGCCGCCGGCGAACAGGCCGTGCTCGAGGCCATGCCCAAGGCGACCCTGCTGCGTCTCGGCGTACTGTTCGGCCCCGATGATGCCCTGCTGGCCAACCTCGCCCGGCTGGTACGCCTGCCGCTGGTGCCGCTGTTCGGTCACGGGACGACCCGCCTGCAGCCGGTGCATATGGATGATGTGGCCCGTGCCGCGGCACGCCTCACCGCGACACGCCCCGTCGAACGCCGACTCTTCGAGCTCGGTGGGCCCGAGGTATTGACCTACCGGGAGCTGGTCGAGCGTGTGGCGGCTCAACTCGAGCGCCATCCGCGACTGCTGCCGCTGCCCTTCTCCGCCTGGCGCCTCGCCGCCGCCCTGCTCTCCCCGCTCCCCTCACCGCCCCTGACGCGGGACCAGGTCCTGCTGATGCAGCGCGACAACCTCGCCGACCCGGACGCGGGCAGCTTCGCCGACCTAGGCATCATGCCGCGTACACTTACTGACAGCCTGCCGCGCTGCCTGGCGAGACAGGGGTAGCACCGCCTAACCTTGGTGATCACCGCCTTTGCCCTCAAACGACGAAGAGCCGAGCATGAGCGGCTCTCTTGCTTCCCTGTGTGCCACGCACATTCAACTCTCCAGGCGCTGAAGCGAAATACCATCTTCCCTAGCCATGGCAAAAAACGACTCGACAAAATGCTCTACCGATGGCGGCACCGGGCGCAAGGCAGGAAACAAGATGTGAAAATGGAAAGGAATGTTCGGAACGAAGGACTTTATCATTATGTCAGGGTTCGTTTCTTTTGCATGGTGAGCGGTAAATGGATCAATAATCGCCGCACCGATTCCTTCTGCCACCAAGGCCGCGGTGGAGCTGGCAAAAGATACTTCCAGCACGTCACGACGAACAACTCTGGCATCGGAAAACACCTGATTGACACGGCGCTGCGTGACATCCATTTCGCTGCGAATAAAAGGCTGTGACACGAAGTCTTCTGGTGTCAAGACAGCCTTTTCTGCTAACGGACTACCCGGCGGCAAAATAGCCACGCAGCTGCAACGCACTTCCGTACTATGAACTCCCGGACAATTCGGATTGTCGACGGCAGCGAAGCCTACATCACAGGACTGAATCTCTGTGCGACGCAATACCTCTTCAGAGCGATAAGCCTTCAACGTTCCATTGAGCTCGGGAGCCTGCTTAAGAAATTTCCCCAACAGACGCGGCAAGTAATTGTGGGCCAGCAGGGGGAAGGTGTCCACGTGAAGACTGCCCCAGTGGTGGGTGCGGATATCTCTGGCACTTTCCGCCAAGGAGTCCATGGCTGTAAATGCCTTGACCACTTCCAGGTAAAACGCCTTGCCCTGATCCGTAGGCACAAGACGCCCCTTGATGCGTTCAAAAAGCTTGAAATCCACACGACGTTCCAGGGCCGT
Source organism: Halomonas sp. LES1 (assembly GCF_031846005.1). Taxonomy (NCBI): domain Bacteria; kingdom Pseudomonadati; phylum Pseudomonadota; class Gammaproteobacteria; order Oceanospirillales; family Halomonadaceae; genus Halomonas; species Halomonas sp. LES1. The sequence continues at coordinate 66,439 of NZ_JAVRGC010000002.1, read as the reverse complement.
GATCAGCTTGCTTACCGCCGGCTGGGTCAGGTGTAGCCTTTCCCCTGCTGCAGTCACACTCCCCAACTCATAGACGGCTTTGAAGGCATTCAATTGCTGAAATTTCATTACCCCCCCTCTTGACTCGACGCTACTGATAACAGGGCACATGAGCATTGTCGTTGCTTATTCTCGCCGACCGGACGCTGTCTTATTTGGTACAGCGTGCCTGCTTGCGCTACGGCGTCGACCATACCACAAAGGTCATGCAGCGAGAGCTGGCGGGAGAAAGCCCTTATGCGGGAGAAAGCCCTTATGCGAGAGAAAGCCCTTATGAGGGAGAGAGCCGACTCTCATGACTACCATGCATGGCAGCCATGCATCAACCTGAATACTGGATTGACGAAAGGCGAAACAAGCAACGGGAGCCGCTTGGCTCCCGTTGTTGTTTCGACCGTCTTCTGTTAGACGAATTGACTCTTAGCTTAGCAACACCCCAAGGCTCAACAGCACCATGATCATGATGATGAGCATTGCCAGCAGCGGCGCGGTAAACTTGAACCATCGGCCATAGGAAACACGCCCCATTGCCAATCCACCCATGACAATAGCGGAGGTAGGGTTGATCAGGTTAGGCAGACCCGAGGCAGACTGGAAGGCGGTAACCACCAGGTCTCTGCCCACCCCAACGAAGTCCCCTAACGGTGCCATGATCGGCATGGTCATCACGGCCAGTCCCGAGGACGAGGGTACCAGCAATGACAACGCTGCCTCGATCCAGTAGACCGCATTGATGAACGCCACTGGCGACAAGTCCTGAACCATGGACTCTGCCCAATAGATAAGGGTGTGGGTGATATTACCGGCATCCATGATCATCACGATGCCGCGGGCTAGTGCGATGACCAAGGCTACCCCAAGCAGGTCACGCGCGCCGTCGATGAAGCTGGTGGTTAGCTCCTCTTCTCCCATACGGGCCACCAGGCCTATCACTATCGTTGCTCCCAGAAAGAGTGCCGAAATCTCCGCCATCCACCAGCCGGCCAAGGTGACACCCCAGATCATGACGGCGAAAGTTGCAGCGAAGACAGCCAGCACGAGCTTCTGGGTACGTGTGAACACCACGTCGCCCTGGGTATTATGGCCGTGCAGAAAGTGCGCCTCGTTCTCCTCCTTGAGATCCCGCACCAGTGAGCGCTCGGGCTGACGCTTTACCAACCGGGCGTACCGCATCACGTAGAAAACGCAGATCAGCCAGCCTGCCACCAGAATCACGACTCGCAGCAGCATACCTTGAATGAAGCTGATGCCCGCGGCATTGGAGGCGATTACCGTCGCAAAGGGGTTGATGGTAGACCCCAGGCAACCGATTCCTGCGCCTATCATCACTACCGCGACTCCGGTCAGGGCATCATAGCCCGCCGCAATCATCACCGGAATGATGAGTGGGTAGAAGGCGATGGTCTCCTCTGCCATACCGTAGACGGTACCACCGGTGGCAAAGATGCCCATCAGGATGGGAATCATCCATATTTCTCGTCCCTTGAGTCGCTCCGTGGTTCTCCCGATGGCATTATCGATGGCTCCGGTCCTGGTGACTACCGCAAGAAACCCTCCGATGATCAGCACGAAAAGCGCTACGTCGACTGCTGTGGCGGTATAGTCCGAGTGATTGTAAAACTCGTTGATAGGCGCCAGCAGTATTTCCGATATCCCTTGTGAATTGGCTTCCACGGAATGATAGGAACCGGCGACCGGCACCATCCTGCCCAGCACATCATTCTCGACCATATCGTACTTACCTGCAGGAATGAACCAGGTAAGTATGGCGACAATCACAATAAGCGAGAACAAAATCGTATAAACAGATGGTAGCCTAAGCCTTTTCATGATCATCTCCGCAATATATAGAATTATTATTCATAAAAATGGCTGCCTTGTTGCATTTACTTTTCCGGAGTTCAGGAAACTGCCTGGCGTATCTGGTCGATGGTCATTTCCGCCAATCCCATTTTTTCCAGAGTGCGTCCGCTCTCCATATAGTCGGTGCGGTTGAAGGCATTGGTAATCGTGAGGACAGCCTGAATGATGGGTGTATTCACTCCCGCCAGCTGGGAAAACTGGGTATACGGATTTAATGGTTGATGGGGCACCTTCACCCCATCAATCTGATACCACCCTCAGATGGTTGATAGATCGACTCCGTAGTTGAGTTCCTCTGCGAAGTCCGGCAGTCCGTAACCGATGGTTTTCTTGTAGAAAGGAGAGACCTTCGCAGTCGGTGCCTTCTTCTTGTGCTTCGTGGTGTAGAGCATTCGTGCCCGCATCACCTCGAAGGAGTAACCGCGCCCTTCACGGTTCTTGTCCTTGGCCAGTCGGTTGATGGACTCCGTGTAAGCGTTGGTGACGGGCATGTCCGTCTCGAAGTAGGTCATGGTCTCTTCGCGCCAGTTTCCCACTGCCCTGACCAGATCGCTCCAGACTTCCTTTTGGCCCTTCGGGATGGTGGCTATCCACTCGTCCAGGGCGGCTTCTGCCTGGAGCCGTGTGGTGGCGTCCCAGATGCCGTAGAAGCGCTCCTTGTGCTCGTAGGCGGCCAGCAGTTGCGGGAACGCGCCTGTCCAGGTCTCCATGATGAGGCGCTCCCGGTCTGAGACTTCGTGAGCGCGTTTCAGCAGGATTTTCCGGTCTCCCTTGAGAGTCCGGCTCTGGGACGGTTTCAGCTCCTTTCTGAGGCCCTTGCGCACTCTCTCTAGGGCATCGTTGGCCATGCGCACCACATGGAACTTATCGACCACGATACGGGCCTGGGGCAGCACAGCCTTGACCGCTGCCCGGTAGGGGTTCCACATGTCCATGCTGACGATCTCGACCTTCTGCCGGTCTTTCAGCTTCATCAGGTAGTTGGTCACCACGTCCTGGCGGCGGGTGGCCAGCAGGTCGAGCAGGGTTCGCTCCTCAATGTTGGTCAGAATGCAGCGGTAGCGCTTGTTCAGGTATAGCTCGTCAATGCCCAGGATGCGGGGCGTCTCGAAGCGGTGCCAGCGCCCCAGGAACTCGGCGCGGGCGTTGAAGATGTCGCGCACCGTCTTCTCGTCCAGGCCGGTCTGTGCCGCCACAAAGGTGTAGGGGTGGTTGAAGGATTCCTTCTCCACGTACTCATGCAGCCGCAGTGTCATACGGAATCCGTCCACCATCTCCGGTAGCTGGGGCCTGAATGTTGTCTTGCAGGCCCGGCAGGTGTATCGGCGGCGGACCACCCAGAGAGTGACCCGCTTGCCGTGGATGGGCAGATCACGATAGGGAACGTCACGCTTGCCGAACCGTACGAACTCACCCTGCACGCCGCATTCCTCGCAGGCGATGGGATCGGGCACGTCCACCTGGAAGTGCATTTCGTCGTCGGTTGATTTGCAGCCCAGTACTTGGTATTGCGGCAGGTGAAGGATGTTGTCGGGAAGTTCGGTCATGGTGTTGTATAGGCGTAGGTGTCAGTCAGATCCATCCGGCTCGGCATTGGTGTTTGCTTTTTTACCCAACAAGCTGCTGGAAACGAAAAGTAAGGCACCGAGGACAATTGCAATATCAGCCAGGTTGAAGGCCGGCCAATGCCAGTCTCGCCAATAGAAATCAAAGGAATCCACAACATAGCCGCGAAAGACCCGGTCAATCAGGTTGCCCATGGCGCCACCGAGGATAAGACTGTAAGCGATGGCTTCTCCTTTATGACGATTTTCAAGGATCAGCTTGATCAGAAAAATCGAGACCACTACCGCGATTCCGATAAAAAAGTAGCGCTGCCAGCCTCCACCATTCGCAAAAAGACTGAATGCGGCACCGGTGTTCCATAGGTGCACCCAGTTAAAGAACGGGGTCACCGAAACATACTCGCCATAGGCCATTGATTGCTGCACCAGCCACTTTACAGCCTGATCAGACGCTGCCAGCAGGCCCGATATGGACAATAGGGCATACGGCGAGAGCTTTTTGCCAATAATGAGCATTATTTAACCCTTCAACGCCAAAATGCGTCTGGCACCGTTAAGTACAATGCCCCCCGCGATGGTGCCGATAATCAGATCCGGATAATTGGAACCGGTCCACGCGACCAGGGCGCCGGCGGTGATGACCCCCAGGTTGATCACCACGTCGTTGGCCGAGAATATCCAGCTTGCCTTCATGTGCGCCCCGCCTTCCCGATGTTTGGATATGAGCAGCAGACAACTGGTATTGGCAATCAATGCGACGAATGCGATAGCCATCATCACCAGCGATTCAGGCTCACTACCGAATACAAAGCGTCTCACCACCTCTACGAGCACGCCCACAGCCAAGATCAGTTGCAGTACACCAGCAAGATGCGCGGCACGTACCTGCATTTTCACGCTATGTCCAACCGCATAAAGGGCAAGCCCGTACACCGCCGCATCGGCAAAATTGTCCAGGGATTCTCCAATCAGGCCGGTGGACTGGGCGATCAGACCGGCAGTCATTTCCACCACGAACAGAAGTGCATTGATGCCGAGCAACCAGCGCAGGGTCCCGGATTCTTGCTTAGCAGAAGCTGCCGAAAACTCGGCGGCCTTGATGGTCTCCGGATTTGCAGCGACGGTTTCCTGAAGCGAGGCGCCTAGCCCCAAGGTCTTCAGTTTCGAGGTGACGGGCTCGACCTCGCCGTCATGCACGACCTTCAGCCGGCGGTTCGACAAGTCGAAGGACAGCGCCCGAATCTCCTCAAAGCCGTTCAGGGCTAGGCGAATCATTCGTTCTTCTGATGGACAGTCCATCTTCGGCACGGCATAAACACTGACCCATCTCCCTGGCGCCTCGGAGGAGGCCTGTATATCGGTATCCGCTGCGGACGTTGCATCACCGCCACAGGCGCCACCACAGGATTTGCTCATGATACGACTCCACTTGAACAATGTTGTGGTACCATTTAAAACTATAAAGCTACTATAAGGTCAATAGAGTAAAGAATCCGTTGGGGAGGAGGCTGATGCGCATTGGTCAGTTGGCGCAGTTGGTAGGGGTCGAAACACAGACGATCCGCTTCTATGAACAGCAGGGCTTGTTGCCGCCGCCTGATCGGCAGGACAACGGTTACCGTGTCTATACCGAGAAGCATGGTGAGGGGCTGGCCTTCATCCGTCGCTGCAGAATCCTGGGCCTGTCACTGGCTGAGATTCACGAACTACAGAGCTATCAGGACGACCCTCATCAGCCTTGTACCGCCGTCAACGCCTTGCTCGATGATCACATCTCTCATGTGCGGTCGCAGATAACCGCTCTGCAAGCGCTTGAGAAACAACTCGTTTCACTGAGAGCGAGTTGCAACGATGACCGGGAAGTTGAGGCGTGTGGGGTTCTTGCTGGAATTAGCGAAGGAAACATGCACCAGCAGTAGGTGAAGCATCAACCAGATAATCCGATGAGATGCCGGTCTGTCTCACTCTCATGCAAAGGTAAGATCAACCATTTAATCCGCTTACCCGGAAAACTCAAAGCAGGGAACGAAAAGAAAGGGTACGTCTTCGGCAATATAGCGCGCCTGCGGGCCGTCGGGTGCGGAGTTCAACTTTCCGTGAGTTTCCGAAGTTCGATTGATTTCATAAACACTTTCAGCATTCATGTCATATAGCGTATTCATCGCATCGAGCTCAGAGCTCAGCTCAAGTCCGAGTGTCTGACCCACCGCCAGGCGCTCCAGATCAAGATCTTCCGCTACTCTAGCGACGGCAGGGGAGCAGCAATCCTTGTAGAAGTTGAAATTGCCGTTGAAGTTTTCCAGCAACCCCATGTTCAAGGTGGTCAGCAGCGGGTGACCTCCGAAGTTGATGTTTTCAAGTCCGGCGGCGATCACATTTTCCAGCGGCGTCAGGGGGATCGGAAAATGAGGTTGCAAACGCTCGATGGCCTGCTGGGTACGGCTGGCGGGAAGGGCTGCCAGCGGTAGCATTTCCTTGATACCTAGAATACCTACCTGGGCTTCACCAGCGATACGCGTTGCCCAGGGAATGGAAATGGCATCGACAAAAGTGACATCCAGATCCTGATAACCTTCCTCGTTCTTGATACGGTTGAGCACCAGGGAGCCATAGTTACCCGGCATCAGCAGAATGAGATGCTCACTGGTGAGATAGGGCAGCATATCGCGAAAAAGCGCTTCCTGGGCGAAGGAAGGTACCGGCATGATCAGCACGGAAGAGAACGCCACTGCCTCTTGAATATCCTTGGTGAATTCCAGCGTTTGAAAGCCCGTAAAGGACATCTCGACACCGTTCACCTGCTCGACGGCTTGGATCCCACCTGCCTGGCGGATAAAGTCGATTTGCTCGTCGAAGCCCTCGGAGCCGAACAGACAAACGTCGGAGCCCAGTAACGAAAAATGGTAGGCGGCAGTCAAGCCGGCATTGCCGGCGCCCAGTACAGTGACTTTGTTAGTGCTCTTCATGGATATTCACCCCGTTGGGATTATTGCTTGCGTGAGTTGCGCAAGGCTGTCTCAATTCAAAGCAGCCGTCCAAGTCGGAAATACGGGGTATGCATGAATAAAAGTTATGGGCTAGAAAACCCCACCCTATGTCATTGTTTTAATTGTAAATATAGCTCAAAAAGCTTTCGATGATCGTTGTGGAAACCATTTGCGTCTGAAAGTGCCGCCGACAAGTGGTGTCTACCTCGCTGAAGGGGTTACCGAAACTATCTTCTTAGTCCTGACGCCCAGCGCCATCCGTGACTGCTGCCGCCGCCCTTATTCGCCTGGCGCCTCGCCGCCACCCTGCTCTCCCCGCTCCCCTCACCGCCCCTGACGCGGGAAGCTTCGCCGACCTCGGCATCATGCCGCGCACACGCTGCATGACAGCCTGCCGCGCTGCCTGGCGAGCCAGGGGTAGCACCGCTTGCCTTATGCCTTGCGCCCGGCATCGTGCAACCCGCCCACCTCCCCTTGATAAGCATCGAGAGGCAACCTCTTACCCCTCCCCCTGCTGGCAATGAAACGACCACATGAAGATACACCAGCAGAAAAAGTTGCCATCAGGGATGAAAAATGAAGAATGCACGCCCGAACCCATCGCAATACAGGCGACCTTCATGGAATTCTTCAACCGGCTGGTAGATGGCGGCAATGGCCTGCTGTGGGGCAGCGTACTGATCTACCTGCTGATCGGTGCCGGCCTCTACTTCACCGTCATGACCCGCGGCATCCAGTTCCGCTACTTCGGCCATATGTTCAAGCTGCTGCGCCACTCACGCCAGGCCAATGGCGGCATCTCCTCGTTCCAGGCGCTCTCCACCAGCCTCGCGGCTCGGGTGGGCACCGGCAACCTGGCCGGGGTGGCCGTAGCCATCTACTTCGGCGGGCCCGGGGCGATCTTCTGGATGTGGATCACGGCACTGGTCGGCATGGCCACCAGCTTCGTGGAGTCCACCCTGGCCCAGGCCTACAAGGTCGACCACGGTGACCAGACCTTCCGCGGCGGCCCCGCTCGCTATATCGAACGGGGGCTCGGCCTGCGCTGGCTGGCCATTGCCTTCTCGATCTGCCTGGTCATCGCCTTCGGCCTGGCCTTCAACAGCGTGCAGGCCAACTCCATCGCTCAGGCGATGCAGGAGGCCTACGCCGTGCCCACCTGGGTCATGGGCCTGATACTGGTGGCGGTCGTCGCGCCGATCATCTTCGGCGGGCTCAAATCCATCGCCCGGGTCGCCGAGCTGGTGGTGCCGCTGATGGCGCTGCTTTACCTGCTGCTGGCGCTAAGCGTGGTGCTGCTCAATATCGATGACCTGCCCGCCGCACTGGGCACCATCATCAGAAGCGCCTTCGGCCTCGAGCAGGCCGCCGGTGGCGCAGTGGGGTATGCGGTAGCGCAGGCGATCATGAACGGCATCAAGCGCGGCCTGTTCTCCAACGAGGCGGGCATGGGCTCGGCCCCCAACGCCGCGGCCACCGCCACCACTCACCCTAATCACCCCGCCGCCCAGGGCTTCATCCAGATGCTCGGCGTCTTCCTCGACACCCTGGTGATCTGTACCGCCACCGCGGCGATCATCATCATGGCGGGACCCGAGCTGCTGACCGGCGACGAGGCCAACGGCATCCAGCTCACCCAGATGGCGCTCTCCCAGCATGTGGGCGAATGGGGCGGACAGTTCATCGCCATCGCCATCCTGCTGTTCGCCTTCACCTCGGTGATCGCCAACTACTCCTACGGCGAGTCCAATGTGGAGTACCTGGCCGGGCGCCGCCACGCGCCGCTGGCCATTCTGGTCTATCGCCTGGCGGTACTGAGCATGGTGATGATCGGCTCCCTGGCAAGCCTGGGGACCATCTGGAGCTTCGCCGACCTCTCCATGGGGATGATGGCGCTGATCAACCTGGTCGCCATCCTGCTGCTCTCGCCGGTGGCATTTGCGCTGTTCAGGGATTACGAGCGCCAGCTCAAGGCAGGCGAGGAGCCCACCTTCGACCCCGGCCGTTTCCCCAGGCTGGCCGACAAGGTCGACCCCAAGGCCTGGCCCCGGCGCTGATACTGGGCTGGCTACTGGGCTGGCAGGACACGCGAACGCTTGACTACCCGACAACGCCACGCCCGGACGTGGCGTTGTCGTTTTCTCCCACCGGTCAGAGGCCAACCCCGAACAGCGCCTGGGCGAGGTGGCCGGTCAGGAAGGCCAGTCCCGCCGCCGCGCCGCCCATCAGCAGGGTACGCACGCCGGAGATCAGCACCGGCTGGTGATAGACGAGGCTCTTGCCCATGCCGATCAGAAAGAACATCAGCCCGGCGAGCGCGAGGCTGGAGAGAAACTGCCCATTGGCCGTCAGGCCGGGCACGGCATAGGGCAGAAGCGGCACCGCCCCCACCACCAGAAAGGCAGCGAAGGTGACCAGCCCCGAGCGCAGGGGGCTCAAACCCTCGGTCTGCAGGCCATGCTCCTCGCGCAACATGGTCTCCACCCACAGCTCGCGGTCGCTACAGATGGTCTCGACCACCCGCTCGAGGGTCTCGCCGGCGAATCCCTTGGCGATGAATATCTGACGGATCTCCTCGCGCTCCCCCTCGGGAATCACATCGATATGATGGTGCTCATCGCGGCGCACTCCGTCGACATGCTCACGCTGGGCCTTGATCGCCTCATAGTTGCTGATCGCCATGCTGAAGCCATCGGCCAGCAGGTTGGCAAACCCCAGCACCAGGGCCACGGTGGCCGAGAAGCCGGCCCCGAAGGCACCGGACACCACGGCGAAGGTCGTCACACAGCCGTCGATGCCACCCAGGATGGCGTCGGGCAGGCTCTGCCCGGCATTGCCCCCCTGCAGCCGGCGGCGAATGGCCTCCGGATGGTGCTCCGCCTCCAGATCGCTACGCTTGTGCCCTTGCATGCGGACTCCTTCCCAGCGGTTGATGGCATCGCCCCCCGCCTGAGAGGGCCAGTGACTTCCCTCGGCCCCTGCAGGGCCTGGCTGGCTCCATGATAAACTCGGGGGTACATCCACAAGGTAGCCACTGCCGGCACGCCTGGCCTGCATGGTGAAGCCCCGAACTCCGCGGGCTTCGGCCGTGTCGTCCGGCACACAAGGAGACGCAACGAATGAGCTCTACCCCCTGGACCGCCCCCATGCCCGACGAGCAATTCGAGCTGATGCGCGAGATTCTCGCCGCCCCGAGCCCGGTGGGACTCGAAGGAGCCATGACCTACGGCGTGCTCAAGCCCCATTTCGAGGGCTTCGCTCCCGAAGGCTGGCAGCTGCACCAGTTCAAGGGGCACGCCAGCGTGGTGCTGGATACCCACCCCGGTCGCGACGATCTGTTCAAGGTGATGATCATTGGGCACGCCGACAAGATCCGCATGCAGGTTCGCTCCATCGGCGAGGATGGCAAGATCTGGATCAACAGTGACTCCTTCCTGCCCAATGTGCTGGTCGGCCACGAGGTGACCCTGTTCAGCGAGGACCCCGAGGCTCCGGGCAGCTACCGGCGTATCCAGGGTGGCACCGTGGAGGCGCTGGGCGCCATTCACTTCTCCGATCCCGCCCAGCGCAGTGGCGACAAGGGCATCAAGAAGGAGCAGCTCTACCTCGATCTGCAGATCCATGGCGACAACAAGAAGCAGCAGGTGGAGAACCTGGGCGTGCGCCCCGGCGATGCCATCCTGCTGGAGCGCCCCATCCGTCACGGCTTCAGCCCGGACACCTTCTACGGCGCCTACCTCGACAACGGCCTGGGCTGCTTCGTCACCGCCGAGGTGGCACGCCTGATCGCCGAGGCGGGAGGCACCGAGAAGGTCAGGGTAATGTTCGCCATCGCCAGCTATGAGGAGATCGGCCGCTTCGGCAGCCGGGTGCTCGCCGGCGAGCTCGAGCCCGATGCCATCATCGCCGTGGACGTCAACCACGACTATGTGGCCGCCCCCGGCATCGGCGACCGCCGCATGCAGCCACTGGAGATGGGCAAGGGCTTCACCATGTCGGTGGGCTCCATCGCCAGCGAACAGCTCAATCGCATCATCGAAAGCACCGCCCGGGAACACGCCATCCCCATGCAGCGCGATATCGTCGGCGTCGACACCGGCACCGATGGCATGGCCGGCGTGCTCGCCGCGGTGGACTGCGCGGCCACCTCGATCGGCTTCCCGATTCGCAACATGCATACCATCTCCGAGACCGGCAATACCCGGGATGTGACGGCGGCGATTCATGCCATCACCCGCAGCCTCCAGGCGCTGGATGCCCTGCCCGATCCGCACCGCGAGTTTCTCGACAACCACCCGCGCCTCGACACGGCCAGCCCGCTTACCCACCGTGGCGGTGACAAGCCCGGGAATACGCAGGAAAACCAGGAGGGCTGATCACGGAGAGAGGGCCCGCGACGCCCCTAATGCCTGGCATTCGGGGCGCTATCGTGTGTGGCATCGACCATGCCGCCGAGGAATGATGCACCAGCGACATGGGGGGTGATGCAACGGAATCGGGATTCGCTCTCATTCCCGACAGGCAAGGGCTATGATGGCCTCACAGTCACCAGTTCAGTGAGAGCGACATGCACCCCTTTCTCGTCGATGTCTTTGCCATTCATCCCCGCGGTCAGGAGCAGCATCTCGGTGGCGGCATCTTCCATGCGGCCAGCGCCGACGACGCCGAGGAGCTGGCCACCCAGGAGTTCTGGCAATCCCGCCTGACCGACCAGGGTTACGATATCGGCTTCCGCACCGACCAGCCCGACACCGGCTGGAAGGTCATGAGCCTGGAAAGCCTGCAGGCCTTCGCGCCGCGTCAGGCCTACGCCTGATACGCGACACGCCTGGAACGCTACAGAGCAACGCCCAGGCTTGTTATCCGCGCCGCCCCGAGGGGCGGCGCTTGCGTTGACGCCCCCGCTACCTCCGTTCCAGCAGCCGGGCCAGAGCCTCGGCCAGCACCGGCGCCATGTCGATGGCATTGCTCGGGTGAGCGATGCAGTCGGTGCTCCACACCTGCCCCACCCCGGCCGCACGGATAACCGCCAGGGCATCCTCGGCGAACAGGGCATGGGTCAGGGCCACATCCACCGAGTCCGCGCCGGCCGCCAGCAGCGCCTCGGCAGCACGGGCCACCGTATGCCCTGAGCTGGCCACGTCATCCATCAGCACCACCTCGCGTCCCGCCACTGGAATGTCGGGCAGTTGAATCGACACCTCGCGGTCACCGTGTCGCACCTTGCGACACACGCCATGATCACCGCCGATGACCTCGGCCGCCCTGGCCACCCACTGACCCGCCTCCTCGTCGGGCCCCAGCAGCAGCGCTCCGGGGCGCCTTTCGGCGACCAGCTCGGCCAGACGCGGGGCGCCGGATAGGGCCAGCGCCTGCTCGAGGGGGATCGCCTGCTCCAGCCGCTCGATACGATGCAGGTGAGGGTCCACCGTGATCACCCCATCAAACAGCTCCGCCAGAAAGCCCCCCACCAGGGTCTGGCTGACGATCTCGCCGGGATGGAAGGCGATATCCTGGCGCATATAGGCGAGATAGGGCGCCACCAACAGCAGGCGTCCCACGCCCTGCCGGCGGGCGTGCCGCGCCAGCAGCAACAGCTCCACCAGCTTGTCATTGGGCCTGTCCAGGCTGCGGTAGATCACCAGTGTCTCGGGAAAGGCGCCCTTCTCGGTAAAGGGCAGGGTCAGCTTGAGCTCGTCATCGGGGAAGCGGTGACGGTCGACGGCCAGCGCCTGCAAACCGGAGGCAGCGGCCAGGCGGCGCGCCGCGGCGGCTTCGTCGGCGAAGTGGAGCAGTACGGCTCGGTGATCTCGGCTCACGGGGTCACATCTCCACGTTCAGTTGGGGCAGCTCGTCACGCTCTCCCAGGGTGATGCCGCTATCGCGCTCGCTGGACTGATGGGCCAGCGAGAGTTCGTTGCGATGGGCGGCATAGACGGTATTCATCCTAGCAGCCGTTTCGATAAGGCGTCTTGACGACGCACGAGGCGAGCACGGCTTGTGGCGAAGGCGCCGATATCGGTGATGTCTATGCTGACCAGTACGCCTCACCGGTCATCACCCGCAAAATGGAACGTGAGGTTTGATAAGCTTTCGCTCGGCAAGTGAGGCACGCCGTCGCCGTTTCTGTCTGCACTCATCCCGTCGCGATGGCCTCGTCGCGTCCCGGGAGGTCGCCTCGACCGCGGTGTGACGCCATCATCAAAGGAGAGTCGCCTTGGAGCTGATTCAGTACGCCCTGGACAACCTGGACCTGCTGCTCGCGCGCACCCTGGAGCACATCTCCCTGGTGGGTGTGGCAGTGGGCCTCGCCACCCTCACCGGCGTGCCCATCGGCATCGCCATCACCAAGAACGAACGGGTGGCACGGCTGGTGCTCTACCTCGCCTCGATCATCGTCACCATCCCCTCGATTGCCCTGTTCGGGATCATGATTCCGGTGCTGTCGCTGATCGGCCACGGCATCGGCTATGTGCCCGCGGTGATCGCGGTGCTGCTCTACTCCCAGCTGCCGATCATCCGCAACACCTACACCGCCATCAACAACGTCAACCCGGCGCTGCGTGAAGCCGCCCGCGGCATCGGCATGAGCCCCAACCAGCGCCTGCGCATGGTGGAGATCCCGCTGGCGGTGCCGGTGATCATGGCCGGCGTGCGCACCGCCGTGGTCCTCAATATCGGGGTCATGGCGATCGCCGCCTATATCGGTGCCGGCGGCCTCGGCACCTTCATCAGCCGCGGCATCTCGCAGTCCGACCCGCGCCAGCTGATTGTCGGCGCCGTGGCGGTGAGCCTGCTGGCGATCATCGTCGACTACACCCTACTCTTCGTGCAGAAGCGCCTGACGCCCAAGGGCATGGAGCGGGCCGCCGAGCTGGCCTGACCCAGCGAGCCTCTTACCCGGCCTCTGACAAGGAAACCCCATGATCAAACTCGATAACCTGACCAAGGTCTTCGATACCCCCAAGGGTGCCGTGGTCGCCGCCGATCACATCAGCATGGAGGTCCCCCGGGGCGAGATCTGCATCCTGCTCGGCCCCTCCGGGTGCGGCAAGACGACCACGCTGAAGATGATCAACCGGATCATCCGGCCCACCTCCGGCAGGGTGTTCATCGACGGCGAGGACACCACCGGCATGGACACCCAGAGCCTGCGCCGCAACATCGGCTACGTGATTCAGCAGATCGGCCTGTTCCCCAACATGACCATCGAGGAGAACATCACGGTGGTGCCCAAGCTGCTCGGCTGGGACAAGGCCAGATACCGCGAGCGGGCCCGCGAGCTGATGGCGATGATCGCCATGGAGCCCGACGCCTTTCTCAAGCGCTACCCGAGCGAGCTCTCCGGGGGGCAGCAGCAGCGTATCGGCGTGGCCCGGGCGCTGGCCGCCGACCCGCCGGTGATGCTGATGGATGAGCCCTTCGGCGCCATCGACCCCATCAACCGCACGGTGATCCAGGATGAGTTCCTCAAGATGCAGCAGGAGCTCAAGAAGACCATCATGTTCGTCAGCCACGACATCGACGAGGCGATCAAGATGGGGGATCGCATCGCGGTGTTTCGCGAGGGCAGCCTGGTCCAGCACTCCGAGCCGGACGACCTGCTGGCGGCTCCCCGGAACGCCTTCGTCGAGTCCTTCCTGGGCGAGGACCGCGCGCTCAAGCGCCTCAACCTGGTCAGGGTCCGCGAGGTGGTCTCCGACGAGATCGCCACGGTGAAGCCAGGCGACACCCTGGAGACGGCGCTGGCCCGCATCGACGACTTCGGTTACCAGAATGCCATCCTGATGGTGAACGACCAGCGCCAGCCGGTGGGCCTGATCACCCGGGCCAAGACCCGCACCACCAAGGGCTACTGTCGCGATCACTTCCAGAACGTGCCGGCCACGGTGACCCTCGACGATGATCTGCGCAAGGTCGCCTCGCTGATGTTCGCCAAGGACGCCACCTGGCTGCCCTGCGTTGACGACGAGGGGCGCGTCTGCGGTCAGATCACCCAGCGCGCCATGACGCACCATCTGGGTGCCCGCTTCCGGACCGCCGAGCGTTCGCCCCAGGCAAGCACCGAGACCACGAGCAAGGAGTAAGCCGATGCCGATACAGAGCCTTCGTGGGGCCCTGCAGGCGCTCCTGCTGGTCGCCGTCTTCCTGGCCGGCATCTGGGCCCAGTCGAGCGGGGTGATCGATGAGTTCCTCTGGTACCTGCCCGACGTGCAGTTTCTGGCAGCGCAGCATCTATGGCTGACGGCCGTCTCGGGTGGGCTGGCCATCGGCGTGGCGATCCCGCTGGGCATTCTGCTCTCGCGCCCCGCCATGGCACGCTGGGCCGAATCGCTGATGCAGGTGCTCAACGTCGGCACCACCATCCCGACCCTCGCCGTGCTGGCGCTCTCCATGAGCTTCCTGGGCATCGGCACGGTGCCGGCGGTGTTCGGGCTCTTCGTGGCTACCCTGCTGCCCATCACGCGCAACACCTATGCCGGCCTCACGGGGGTCAACCCGGCGCTGATGGAGGCCGCCGCCGGCATCGGCATGTCGGCGACCCAGCGGCTGCTCAAGGTCGAGCTGCCCAACGCCCTCTACGTGATCTTCGCCGGCATGCGCACCGCCCTGACCATCAACGTGGGTACCGTGCCGCTGGCCTTTCTGATCGGCGCCGGGGGGCTGGGCGAGCTGATCTTCACCGGCATCGACCTCTACGATCCGGTGATGATGCTCTCCGGCGCCATCCCCACGGCGCTGCTGGCGATCGTGGTGGACGCTCTGATCGCCACCGTCGCCTTCCTGGTGGTGCCGCGCGGGGTCAACCCGTCGCGCGCCTGACCGTTCAAACCGTGCTAGACCCTATACAGCCACACGAGGAGAAATAGCCATGAAACGCTTGATGACCACCCTGACCGGCCTGGCCCTGGCCGGTGCCATGACCACCGCCGGCGCCGCCGAGATCACCGTCGGGGGCAAGAACTTCACCGAGCAGCAGATCCTCTCCAGCATGACCACCCAGTACCTGGAGGGCCTGGGCTACGATGTCGACACTCGCGCCGGCATGGGCTCCGCCGTGCTGCGCCAGGCTCAGGAGAACGGCCAGATCGACCTCTACTGGGAGTACACCGGCACCTCGCTGATCAACTACAACGACGTGACGGAGAGCCTCTCGCCGGAGGAGAGCTACCAGCGGGTCAAGGAGCTCGACGCCGAGAAGGGCCTGGTGTGGCTCGAACCCTCCGAGGCCAACAACACCTATGCCCTGGCGATGCGCGCGGAGAGCGTCGAGGAGACCGGTATCGACACCCTCTCCAAGCTGGCCCAGGCGATCAACGATGGTGAGTCGCTGACCTTCGCCCTGAACGCCGAGTTCTACGCCCGCGAGGATGGCTGGCGCCCGCTCCAGCAGGCCTATGACTTCCGCGTCTCCCGCGCCGACGTCAAGCGCATGGACTCCGGCCTGGTCTACCCGGCGCTGCGCGACGGCGAGGTCGACGTGGGCCTGGTGTTCGCCACCGATGGGCGCATTCCCGCCTTCGACTTCCGAGTGCTCGAGGACGACCAGGGCTTCTTCCCCGCCTACGCCCTGACGCCGGTGGTGCGCCAGGAGACCCTCGACGAGCTTCCCGAGCTCGAGTCGCAGATGAACGCGCTCTCCTCACTGCTGGACGACGCGACCATGGCGGAGCTCAACGCCCGGGTCGACGTCGAGCGCGAGACCATCGAGGACGTGGCCCACTCCTTCCTCGAGGAGAACGAGCTGCTGTGACCTCTACGGCATGGCTGGCATAATGCCGGCTATTTCCACCGCTGTTTCCACAGCGGCTTTTACACCAAGGAGGGCCGCCCGCGGGCGGCCCTCCCTCTTTTCAAGGGGAAAGAGATGCACTACCAGGACAGGCTTCGCGTCGGCGCCGCCCAGATCAATGCCACTCTCGGCGATGTGGATGCCAATCTAGAACAACACCTAGCCACCGTCCACGAGGCCCGTGAGAGGGGTGTCGAGCTGCTGGTCTTCCCCGAGCTCTCGTTGACCGGCTACGGACTGGGCAGCCGCGTGATGCAGGTGGCCATGCCGCTGGTGGACCCACGCCTAGGCGAGCTGGCCCAGGCCTGTGGCGAGATGCAGACGGTGGTTGGCTTCGTCGAGGAGGCGAGTCCCGGCGAATACTACAACGCCCTGGCCATCCTTCAGGAGGGTGAGATCACCGCGGTGCACCGCAAGCTCAACCTGCCCACCTATGGTGGCCTCGAGGAGGGCAAGTGGTTCACCCACGGCAACGAGCTGACCCAGACGCAGGTGCGCCCCGGCTGGTCGGCGACCCAGCTGATCTGCGCCGACCTGTGGAACCCGGCACTGGTGCATGCCGCGCTGCTGCCCCGCCCCACGGTGCTCTGTGCACCGATCAACTCGGCCTCGGGCGTGGTCAGCGATGATTTCTCCAACGAGCAGAACTGGGTGCTCAATGTACAATTCTACGCCATGACCTACGGCACCCCGGTCATCATGGCCAACCGCTACGGCCCCGAGGGGCAGAGCCACTTCTGGGGCGGCTCACGCATCCTCGGCCCCCGCGGCGAGCTGCTCGCCGAGGCGGAGGAGCGCGAGATGCTGATCACCGCCGAGCTGTCGCGCACCGCCATCGCGCATGCCCGCTTCGAGCTGCCCACCCATCGCGATGCCGATACCCCGCTGATCCGCGAGCTGATGGCGGGCTATCGCTGACAACAGCTGACAACAAGGAGCACGAGACCATGTGGCATCAGCAGGAGATCCGTCTTCCCGCCCTGGCGCGGGGGTTCCATCTAATCACGGAGCGCATCATCGAGGCCGTGCCGGAGCTGGCCCACTGCCGGGCGGGGTTGCTGCACCTGCAGCTGCAGCACACCTCGGCCTCGCTGACCCTCAACGAGAATGCCGACCCCGATGTGCGCCACGATATGGATGCCTTCCTGCGCCGGCTGGTCCCGGGTGACCTGCCCTACTTCCGCCACACCCTTGAGGGGCCGGACGATATGCCGGCCCACGTCATCGCCAGCCTGCTGGGGACCCAGCTGACCCTGGCGGTGCGCGACGGTCGCCTGGCGCTGGGCACCTGGCAGGGCATCTGGCTCGGCGAGCACCGCGACCACGGCGGACCACGACGCCTGATCGTCACCCTCAACGGCGAGGCGTGACGCCAGCGGGCTCAGGGCAGGCGCCCCTGCTTCGCCAGGCGCCGCCTGACCCAGGCATCGTAGAGGCGACGCAGCAACGGCTTGAGCCCCGGCAGGCCGATCAGCCAGGCCAGCGGCCTGAGGCGCGGCACCCGCCGCATCAGCAGCATATAGGCGTCGATCCCCTCCACGATGTCCCCGCCCTCCTCCTCCACATGCAGCGAGAGCAGCGCCGCCTGGGGATCGACGCCCTTGTCGCGGAGCATCTGCTGATGCTCGGTCACATCGCACCACACCACCCGGTCGCCGGCCTCCCCCGCCCACTGCTCGTAGCGGGCGCGATCCTTGCGGCAGCGCGGGCAGATGGCATCGTAGTAGACCTTGAGCAGTGGAAGCTCGGACATCGACATTCTCCTTTATGAACTGGCACGCCGCCGCGGCTCACTCGGCCCCAGGGCCTCATCGAACGCGCGAAGTCCGCAGCATGGCACTCCTTACCACATACCTTACCAGTAAGCGGGGTCGTCGAACGCCGCGACGCAGCGAGGTGCACCCGCCGAGGCCGTTACCTCGCCTCCATCCAGCGCCTGGTCGAGCCAACCTTCGGGCTGGGACAGCCTGAAGGGCGCCGTCTCCAGGGGCGCGGGCATGAAGCCGACCCGCGAATAGAAGGCCGGATCCCCATAGGTAAAGATTCGCGTCGCGCCTCTCGCCTTCAGCCGCGCAAGGCCATAGCGGATCAGGCGCTGCCCGATGCCCCTGCCCTGGTGATCGGGGTGCACGGCCACCGGTGACAGCAGGAAGGCCGTGATCGGGGAATCGAACGTGAGCCGCGAGAAGAAGATGCCGGCCACGATCCCGCCCTGCTCCATGGCCATGAAGCCCAGGACATCCTCGGGGGCACTATCGGCCATCAGCTTGCGCACCAGGCCCGCAACCTGCTCACCCTCCGCCGGTCCCTCGGCAGCGGAAAAAGTGCGAGCAAACAGCGCCTGAATCTCCGACGATTGGTGCGCCTTGAACTCTACGAACTGCAGGGCCTGGTTACCTCTTTGGGTCGACGATGATCAGGTCAGCCTATGGGAAGTGATTGGCCAAGTCTTCATCGTGGTGGCCGATATGGCTGCTATCGGCCATAAGCAGTCATTCAGAAAGCGCTGAGATAACGCCAATACTCAGCAGCGGCCTTTGCGCAGCGAGGTGGAGAAAAGGTTATCCGGTGGAGGTCCGTCAGGGCCGTAACGAACTGGAATGGCTGGTTATGTATTGACCGGAGTCTCCGAAACCTCTATGGCACCCATAACGATCACCTCGAGGCATGAATCATCTGTGCGCATTCCTAAGAAATAGCTATGGGCGGTTTCATCAAATTCAGCTGCGGTACAATCTAACCACTTGGAATCAGCGGTAAACGACGAAGAGCCAGTTTAAACAATTGCTTCATGGAGTGAACGTTTTCACTCCACCATCTCTCATTGGTTTTGGCCGAAGTATCGAGTTCTGAAAAAAGGTAAAGGGCTCCCATTCGACTGGGGATATGAGGATAATGAGCCTTTCTAACCTCCTCAAAAACTGCCTCCTTCTCTCGATCTGCATGAGTAACTTCCTATCTGGATACGACACCATTCAAACTAGGAACCAATCCTCGCATCATAGTTGGGTGACTGAAGAATTCCTTTACAGATTTGAAGTTGTGATGAAACATCACATCGCCATCATCAGTAGCAAAATATCTCATTCGCTCTCCCGGCAACACCGATGAGCGTGCCTGCTGCCTTTGTTTGCATAGCCGCTTTGGGTCGTCAACTGCACAAACTATCAAATGCTATAGCCTAAAGTTCTCAATCCGACCAGAAGCTGTCGGTGGCGGTGACATGTCGCTTGACCACCACAGAATATCATCTAGGTTTAATCAGTAAGGAAATCAGGCCGTCGTCGTTCAGAAGCGACCGGGCATTAGCTAGAAGAAGCAGACGGGGGATCACTGTTTCGCTCTGTTGGATGCCGACCTGTGGCTCAAGGGTACGGCGACTCCCATGGCGACAGGTGTATTCATCCCTCCTGACGAGTCGTATCAGTTTGAAGATTTCCCTGTGATCTTTGGAGAGTGTCACTATGGAGCTTACTCAGCCTACCCAGGAAATTATGTTGATAGACGTCACACCAATAGCACCTGAACAAGTCGCCAGTAAAGAGAATGAAATCATCGTGAATATTGTTATTCCCCCCAGTGCCGTAGCGTTATGCCGGTTCTTGTATCGTCTACTAGCCGACCAGCCTCTCCGACAGCTGATCGCCAAGGCGAAGGCTGGCGTTTCGCGCCTTCCAACCCTGCGTTCGAGTGCAAACCGCCGCGCCGGAATGGCTCAAGGCTGGTCTTGCCGGACAATTGAGTCAACCGCATTCTGAGCCCGCAGTTTGTGAACGATACCAACATGAGGGACGAAACGATGACCGGGAACGCCAATGGTTCCGTCGACAGTCTGTTCAAAGCGATACATGCGCTCGGACACTCCGGAGATCTCGCCGCAGTCATCGTCCATATGAATGACACCTACCTCATCCAAGAGAAGGGGCTTGAGGACAAGCTGCTTCCTGGGCTCGCTAGGGTTGCTTCCCTGGTCCACAGAATCCGCAAGACGGTCAAGCGCTATGAGACCGAGGACCGCACCCTTGTGGTGCACAGTGGCGACTATCTGTCGCCCTCTTATCTGAGTAAGAGGTGTAGCACCCGCGGCCGACAAATGATCGAACTGATGGGTCATTGTGGCATTGACTTCGCCACCTTAGGCAATCACGAGTTCGATCTCGACGCTGCGGACAGCGCGGAGGTCCTGATGTCGGCCATTTCCTCGCGATGCGCCCGTTTTCAGACGATCGTCACGAATTTGAGGCCGTACCGGCGGAGCCGCCGCATAAGCAAGATCGCCCTTTGGCCGAAGGCGGACCCTTTCATTGCCATCCTCGGTCTTGCCGGTAGCGATACGATCAATGTCGCCAGAAAGCATGGCTTTTGCGCCGAAAACGACATCGAAGGACCCCTCAAGAGTGCATTGGGAAAGATCAAGCGCGATCCCCGGATCCGTTTCCTGGCCATCCTCAGCCATCTCGAAAGGGAGGAGGACAAAAAGCTTCAGAGCTTCCTGCATAAAGAGTGGAATCAGCACGGCTTCGCCTATGTGCTTGGCGGCCACGACCATCATATCGCCTGGCAAGAACCCGGCTCCTATGTGAGCCTCTCCAAGAACCGCTCCAACTGTGCCACCTTGACTGTGGTCCTGATTACCAAGTCCCTCGCCGCCGCACCACCAATGTCATGGGGCGACCCGCCAAGAAAATATCCATCTCGAGAAGAGGAGATGCGCCTATTGAAGGAAGAAGATGATACTTCTATCACCATTGAGGAGCTGATTGCGGCTGGAAAAAATCACAAAGAATCTGAAAAGCTTAATAAGAAAATCATACAGGAAGAACGCGAGAAACAAAATCAACATAAGATGAAGGTTCTAGAAAAAATCCCTAGCGTGATTGGTGAAGCAACACAATACTATAATAAACGGGCCGCGTTGTGCACTCGTAATGACTTCATCGAAGCGTATCGAAAGCAGATAAAGCGACTGGCCGAGGAATACTGGATATATTGTGAGGATGGCGCCTCGATGCTACATGACACTGCCCGGCGTCATGTTGCGGATCAATTCCGCTCTGGCCGCGCGGAGCTCTTGCCTAGCAGGCAGCAAGATGTGTCGAGTGAGGACGTCAGCACCTTTTGGATCTTGCCCGGCGCTTCGCTCGCCGGCATCGAGCCGTGTCCTAAAGCACAAAAGCGCATCGATCACTGGCTTGCGGTGGAAAAGCATAGGATGGGAAAAGACGTCAACCAGATCGTTATCGATGTTTCTACAGTGAAGCGCAGGGAGAAGACCTTCAACTGCCTAGACAAGGAGCTGAGAACAACGAGCACAAATTTTGGAAACTTCGTCGCCGATGCGGTCGAGATAGGCGCGGAGGTGGATTTGGCACTGATTCACGCTGGCATGTTCCGTTCTGATCAGGAATTCGATGTCCGCCTGAAGGTCTCGGATCTTCGCGAAACCTTTCTCTATGATGATGTCGATAACGATGGCATCAAGTCCATCGCAGTAGTCGAACTTTCGAACAAAGAGATCAAGAAACTGATCGGACATGCAAGCAGCTCCCCCGGAACCGGAGGTTTCCTGCAGGTTAGCCGTGGCCTCGAAGGGGGGCGCAGACAGTCAGTCGATCATCTGCGTGTGGCGATCCCGAGCTACCTGCTGGCAAGTGATCAGGACGGATTCCATTCTCTTCTCTTAATGCTGCGCAAGGAGATACCTCCGATTCTGTCGTCGCATAGCATTATAGATCTGGTCCGGGCCGAAGCGTCGCGTGTAAGCTACAGCGAATCCGTGCGCATCCGTGCATCCTCCGGAAAGGATGATGAGGGACAATGGATCGACAATTTCGTGTCCCTGATGGATCAGCTAATCAGCGCGTTGCCCGAGCATGACCAAACGCATGATCGCCTTGTGGTAATTCTGGAGTCTCCAATAATCTATCTCAACGCAATACGGCCAGAGAAACCATATGACATCGTGTTTTCTAGTATGGGCAATCTGTTTGAGTTCATGGAAAAACCGATTGCGAATGGAGACCCTAAGACCTTTCCTTGGCTACCATCCAACACTCAAAAGATGTATCGGTTGATTTCAGAAAGTGAGGTCAGACACAAGAATAAGCGATATTATCAAGATTATTTTGCAGCATTCGCTGGCTGGATATGGGCATTCAAATGCAAGAAACACCGACAGGATATTGAAAAACGTTAAAGACGCCCATGAGTGATCACGATAATCGTCCAGCTATACAATCGCATTCATGTTGAGGAAATATTCGTGCTTGGCTTGAGGCTGGCTGAAAATGAGGATGAGAAAGGATTGCTGCCCAAGAGGGAGATGGCGGCCATGCCACTGATTGCCACTATAGAGCCACTTATGATTGCCATATTGAAATCCGCATAACTTCGGTCAGGAGAAAGATTGCAGGTTTCTGGTGCTGTAGATACATGCGGTTTTGGCATATCTCTTTAATTTTATCGGGTAATGCAGAGTCCGAAGAGCTCAGCCAGCCGGACCGTTGAGGTCAACAACCGACCAGCGCGGTGAACCCATGTAGCCAGCGGGCCAGACGGTACTCGGGTTCATGACGTCTGGCTGGACGCAGCGTAGTTGTGCATCCAGCATGAAGACCAGAGCGGCGCTGGCTGGTGAGGCAGCGGCTAACCTTGGCCGTTGATGCTGAAGAAGTAACACGACTTCAAACAACCGCATCATTGGACTGCGTATGTCGCCTTTGGGTCGCCAGCTGCCAAAACAGATCCATCAGAATAGCCTAAAATTCGGGGTCCGGCCAGAAGCGGACTTTCTGAGAATCCTCATATGACACCTGAGCTCAGCGGCATTTGAGGCGACGCTCCTTTTTACGCTAGCAAAAATGGGTAACGGGTCAGATGTCCGCTGCAACGTGTTGTTAGCTTCTTATTTGCTACGGAATGCCAACTTCAATATCCCAAGATTTATCTGCCATGCGACAAGTCAAGATCTTAACTCCAGGCTGCACCTGCTCTGCGGTTGCAGAGTAATCCGAAAATGCCTGGTGGGAAGATAACGCCTCGTGCCTCAACCCAAGGCAAATTTCTTTGATGCTTCCTGCTGGCAAGCGATAGCAATACAACCGACGTCCGTTAGCTTCAACCACTTCAAAATGTCCGCTGGCGTTGGCTCCAGCCTCATCCCTATCGGCGATGCATTTCACAACTCGCACCTCTTCCTCATAGGCCCAACACATGGACTTATGCAAGAAGAGCCTACTCAATTTCTCGTGATGACCAACGGGATAGTGGTGAGTGTGGCCGACGTTCACGGGGTCACCTTTGGGAGTAGCTGTCAGGGGGGTAGATGGGCGCGTTTGCGTGTAAATAATGCTTCCATGTTGGGCGGGAATGAGGCAGGTCTCTTCGTCGGTAAAGCCTGCCAACTGAGCATCAAACCCGATTACCGCACCGTGATGCTCATTTGCATAATGCGACCACATCAGCGGATTTTTCGCGGTTCGAGTTAGGCTCAGCACACCACTGTTTTCCGTCCATACATGACGCGATCCCCAAGAACGAATGCCATCGAATAGCTCTCCGATCGGGTTTGATGGATGGACTGGATATCCGGCGATAGTTTCAAAAGGGTCATTAAACTCGCTGGCAATTGCAAAGGCAATTGAATTGCCATGCAAAACCTTCCTCGCCACCTCCGCGCTCATGTACTTGTAAAGGATCATGGCATTCCTCAATACAGCTAATGTCAAAGTTGGGCAGCGTCTCTCGGATCTTCGTAGGCAATAGGTTCGCGTTCACTCCGACTTACGCGCAGCTGAAGCACTACGGCCGCATGGAAACCGGCAAGAAGCCGTACCGTCCCGAAGAGCTCCTCGAAAAGTGGACGTGGTTGCAGGACGCTTGCACATCGGCAGGAGGAGCCACGTTCTCAAAGACGACCACCTGGCCAAGCGCGCTCGACGAACAGAGGTTCCGATAGAAGGCATCCTTCACCGAGGTGGCGACCTCACCATCGTCGTCGGCGTCGGCCTCCTTGTACGGGTTCAACGGGGTATCCAGGACGACGAAGCCAGGGTGCCCCGTGTTCGCCCCGAGTGCCTCTTGCATCAGTCCGATCACGTAGCCAGCGCACATGACCGCACGCACGCCCTTGCCATGACTCGTTCGCTTCCGGCCATTCACAACGAGATCAGCGCTCTTCTCGTCGAATGCCACGGTAATGTCGTCAGCCACCCTCCATGCGATGAGGAGCGCCCTGATGCGCGAGCACACGTCGGACATGGTGTTCGCTGTGAGCTTGATGAACTCCAACTTCTCCCCCTTGTCGGGCGTGGCATCCAGGTCGAGCATTTGGCTCTTGAGCGAGTCGATCTGGTCGCGCAGTTGCTCCACCCTGACGAACGCTCCATAGCTGCCCTGGATCGCTCGGAGTTCGTTGGCCGTGGCTCGGACTTTCGGTGCGAGGGCTACCTCAATCTCTTCGGATATCTCCTGGATCGCTGCATCGATCTCCCCCAGGCTCGCCGCAAAGACACGCTGCTCGGTGGACAGCTGGTCCGCTGCAATGCGAAGTTCCGCTCGGAGGCGCTGGACCTTCGCCGCTTCCGCCTGAGCGGCCCGGAGCGTGGACTCGGGTGCTTGCGCATCAGCATGCCGCTGATGTTCTGGTTCAGCGCCACAATAGTCGCACGACTTGTCGCCGTACATCTGCAAGAGATAGGAAGACTCTCCCATGGACTCGAGCCGAAGCAGATCAGACTCGTAGTGCGCGTCGAGCAACGAAGCACGTGCGAGCATCCCGTCGAGCTCATCCAACCGTCCGCGTTTCTCTCGTTGCTGGTTCACGAGCTTTCCTCGCTTCGACTCAGCGGCGCGAAGATCGGCCAAAGCCGTGCTCGACAGCTCGCCCAGCTCACGCAGCTTGGCTTCAAGTTCGGACACCAGCTCGGGCGTCACATCCATGTTCTCGAGGAGCTCGTCAAGCGCGGCTTGATCACGCTCAAGCAGACCCTCAATCGCCTCCTTCCGTCCGGCCAACCGGCCCGCGGACGTCTTCGGGTCTTCTGGCTGCACGATGCCGGAGTCATCGATGCCCGTCAGCAACATCCGGATTGTGCTTGCGGCGGCGGTATTGCCGGTGTTCTGGGAACCGTAGAGGGGGGAGCGTTTCGCGATGATCCGCTCTTCATCGACGAGCAGGGCCTTGGATAGGACCCTGAAGCTGGCCTCCTGAGTCGTCCCGCTGTCATTCTTGCGGACTCGCCTGTCATCAAGGCCACACAGGCCAAGCAAGAAGCCGGAGACAGACTCCTTGGCGTTGGTGGTCTCGCCCAGTACCTCCCACTCGTCATCGGCTCCGAGAGCATCATCAATCCGCCCACGAAAGACTCCGATCTTCCCGCCAACGAGCGCACGCTTCAGAGTGTAGAGCTGGCCGCCCGCCGCTTGGATGCAGAGATAGGCGACATCGTACAGTCGCGCTTGCGGAATCTCTTCGGGAGGCGTGCCAGAGCCCATCACGAAGTCGATACAACTCAGCGCGTACGACTTTCCCGTGTCCGACGAGCCCTC
Organism: Halomonas sp. LES1; assembly: GCF_031846005.1. Taxonomy (NCBI): domain Bacteria; kingdom Pseudomonadati; phylum Pseudomonadota; class Gammaproteobacteria; order Oceanospirillales; family Halomonadaceae; genus Halomonas; species Halomonas sp. LES1. The sequence goes on along the minus strand of NZ_JAVRGC010000002.1, from coordinate 40,643 downwards.
GATGACGTTGAGCCCCGACGCGAAGACGAGACTTCCGGGCACCTGACCCGGGCCACAGAGACGAAGCTCCCGAAGCTCGAACCCGCGTCGAGCGCTACCGTTCATCATGGTGTCCTCCCCAATCCACCATACTCGGCGAACTGCCCACCCCACCGATCGAGCTCGGTACTGACGTATCGGGTGATCTCGCTGGTCTCCAACTCCCCGAAACTCGCCGCGATCCAGCTCGCGCGGCTCCGCAAGGCTTCGACATACTTGCTGCGCAGCGTGTCCAGGAAGCAGCCGCCCCGATCCGTTGCGCCGTAGCTGAAACCGTTCGCGTCCATCGTCACTGAGACAAGACCACGCCTGGCGTACAGGGCAAGGCCAGGTTCCAGCACGGCACGTCGCACGAGAACCTCAGCTCCGCGTTGTGGCACAGCAGGATGGAGGCTCTCGGGACCTCCATCCACGTCGGCCGAGTGGACCAGCAGATAGTCGAGCAGAACGAGCCGCTGAAGGTCGTGGCGGTGAGGGTCGAGCTCGACGAGGACGCACAGCGAGCGCAGCCCAAGCTCGACTGGCGAGTTGAACACCCACGATGTTGTCGCGTCCGGCGCACCCATCACGGAACCCACTTGAGTCGAGCGTTGTCGGCGAGCTGGTGGCAGATGCCAGCCTTGTCTTTGACCCCGAGTACCTGTCGCAGAGCGTTGTTCGTCGGGTCAAGCTGCTGCGCGACACCTGTCGCGGCCTTCACCCGCTGTAACCCATCGGCGTGGGTGATGTCCTCCACGGTGTCGATGACTGCATCGAAGAACTCCTCCTGAAGATCTTCGAACTGCCCAGGTGGAAGGATGTCGCGGGAGAAGTTGCGGAGTGATTCAGCATGAAAGAATCGCTCGCGACTCCGCATCAAATGCCGATGGAGAGGCTCGCGTGCGGCCAAGTCCGCGACACTCAGGGCCACGCCGGTGTGATCGGAGTAAGCCTCTAGGAGTCGACCGATATATGGGCTCTCGAACTTCTCCTCGTCGATGTGCGGGACTTCGGCTGGCGGCCGAGGCGGTAGGCCCCCTGGAAATCGAGCGGCATGCCAGCGCGTCAGCGCATGTTGCTCGATGAGATCCATCGGCGGGACGTAGCTGACGATGCTGAAGTCGAAGCCCTCGACGAAGTCCAAGAGCTCGCCGGTCAGCGGGACCTTCTTCGTGGAGGTGATGTGCTCCTCGCACTTTGTCGCCCAGTCCTTGATGAGCCGCGCGCGGAGTTCCTCGGGCTTCTTGAAGAGCAGCGACAGACTGTTCCCTGCCCCTTGGGGAGCCACGAAGTAGTACTCGGTTGGGGCCGAAAACGCCTTCTCGTGAACGTAGTAGCAGAGCTTCCCCAGCTCGAGGACGACCTGGTTCGGTTGCAGCGGGTCCTTATAGTGCTTGCACTGGTAGTTGTGCCACTCGTCGTCGGAGACGAATGCCACAACGTCGCGACCGAGGTCGCCCGCTCCGCCGCAGTGCTCAACGCGTTGGTACCGGCTCTTCAGGCTGTGGGCCCACTCCAGAGCAAAGTCCTCCCACTGGCCTGGGGAGAAGACGCGCAGGAGGTCGATGGCGGGCACAATCGTGCTGCTCGCGGGCGTTGGCGCCACGGTGTCTACTGTGGGCTCCTTCAGCGGCTGCGTCGCTGCCTTGAAAAGGCTCATGGTCGGAGTCCTCTCTCGCTCTGCCTACGCCCGGCTGCCCAACGCCTGTGCTCAGCGGCATTTGAGGCGACGCCTGATTTTGCGATAGCAAAAGCATGTAGCGGGTCAAATGTCCGCTGCAGCGATTTGTTCGGCGTCATTTCTCACCACGCGCATTAAGCAATAGGCTAATTAGAGCGAAAAGACGATGAAACAGGTAATCAACCTGCTTCGGAGCCACAACCATAGATTGTGTGACCTCCGAGTGCCGTATGTGGAATGAGTTGCCAATATCAGTCAAGGCCCTTGCCTCATCTTCTAGAACCTGACGAAACGCTGATTCTGTAGTCACTTGATCTAGCAATGTGCCAACTGATTTCCGCTTGTTCTGTGGATCGTCCAGTGATTTCAGCCGCTCCCAACAATCCCAAAGTCGCTCGACTGCCTCTCGACGTACAGTGGGTGCTGGATTAATAAATTTGACACGGCATTCTTCGAGCATTCCGTCCAAGGTGGCGTCCCCTGTGCGGAATGCAGCAACTGCCAGGGTCTCCCTTAGCGCAGTAGGAGCCAAACGTGTAACTCGACCATCCTCTCCCAGTTCGTACGCAAGGCCATTCCTCGCGAACAGTCGATTGATGTTTCTCCTAAACTCGAACTGTCCAGCGGACTCATCGAAGGTCAGATGATGATGATTGAAGAAGGAATGAAATGTTCCCTGGATCGGTTTTGCCACGCGATCGTGAACGAATTCAACCAGATCGAGTATCAGCAATGTGTCAGGAGCATATGGCTCACGCCGTACAAGGAAGCCATCGGACTCCGAGCCTGTTGTCTCCAAGGGCCAAGCCAAACCGGGAATCTCAGCGAACAAGGACAGTTGCAAGCTTTTTTCATCGGTTCCAATTGGCCCCTGACCATCTGGACATAGCTCGGGATACTTTGCCCCCAAAGCTCCTGTAGAAACCAAAGAATTGATTAGCCCTACAACTCCGCCCCAAACTGCGGGAGAAATCGTTTCCTCAGTGCGTGGCTGAGGCCCCCGTTCCCTATCGCTGAAATATTCCGACATACGTTGCCTATGACGCAGAAAAGGTATTATATCGCGTGCTTGACATTCCACTTGAACGTGCACGCGCGCTCAATAATAGTTATGCCGCACAGTCAGCCGCCTATTATCTTATTGAAAAAACTGAAAATTAAGTACAGCTTGGCTATATAACACCGATCTTCGTGCATACCACATACCCCCAATGAACGAGCATGCCGCCACGGCCGCTTTGGGTCGAAAGCGGCCAATCGCCCGATAAACCGGGCTCCTACGACCACTATGGCGATGCTCCCTAGTGCCGAACACAATAACCTCATCGCTCCGCGAGCGGCCCTCCTTCGAAAATCGTTGGAGTGAACCGGGCGGGTTCCGCATATCAATCACGAGGGCTGTCTCTGGCATCCCGTTCGGCCTTTTGCATGGCCGAATATGGGCTCCATGATAGGTGTAATTCTCTACTATTTCTTGGGTGACCGATAATTTTCGGCGCAAATGTAAGCAATATCTTACGTGTAAGATACGTTTATCACGGAGCTGTCGTGTTTGACGAGCTGGGGTACAGCATAGGCAGGAAGGTAAGCCTGCGTTGGGGACGTGAAGGCGATGCTGACAGCCGCGCCATGTCATCGAGCACATCGCCGACGGCAATGGAGAGCCTGCATGCCGGCCATAGACAAACTTCAATTCCCCTGTGACCACCTATTGCGTCACACTGGCCACACACTCCAGACATGCAGCACCACTGACACGGAGATTCTCATGAGCCAACGCATCCTGATGGTCCTTACCTCTCACGACCGCCTGGGCGACACCGGCGAGCCGACCGGCTTCTGGCTGGAGGAGCTGGCGGCGCCCTACTACGCCTGCCTCGACGCCGGTGCCGAGGTGGTGCTGGCCTCGCCCGCCGGTGGCCAGCCGCCGCTGGACCCCAAGAGCGATGCCGAGGAGAGCCAGACCGACGCCACGCGGCGCTTCAAGCAGGACCCCGAGGCCCAGCAGCAGCTGGCTACTACTCGGCGCCTGTCCGAGGTTAGCGCCGACGACTTCGACGCCATCTTCTACCCCGGTGGTCACGGTCCGCTCTGGGATCTGGTGGACAACCCCGACTCCATCCGCCTGATCGAGACCTTCTGGGCCCAGCAGAAGCCGGTGGCGACGGTGTGCCACGCCCCCATCGTCCTGCTTCATGCGCGCGACACCGAGGGCGAGCCACTCGTCCGTGGACGCCGCGTCACCGGCTTCACCAACGGTGAAGAGGAGGCCGTGGGTCTGACCGAGGTGGTACCGCAGCTGGTGGAAGAGGCCCTCAAGGCCGTCGGAGCGGACTACTCCAAGGCGGACGACTTCGCGCCCTACACCTGCCGCGACGGTCGCCTGATTACCGGCCAGAATCCGCCCTCCTCGGAGCCCGTCGCCAAGGTACTGCTCGAGGCACTAAGCGAATAACCCTCGCCTTTTCTCCAGGCCCCATGGCAGAGCGCCCCGGCATCATATGATGCCGGGGCGCTCGTCTCTCTACTCCAGGGCCAGCTACTCCAGGGCCAGCTACTGCAGGGCCAGGCTGCTGGCAGGGTCGGACCACTTGCAGGGTCGGGATCAGCCGCGCCGGTAGGTGCCCACCAGGCGGTTCATGCCGAGCAGATGCGGCTCGATCTTGAGCAGCAGGTCCCGCAGGGAGATCCCTTCGGGCAGGTCGTCGGTGGGCTTGTCCAGCGCCATCACCCAGAAGTAGTAGCGATGGGTATCATGCCCCTCCGGCGGCATGGGGCCACCATAGCCCAGCTTGCCGAAGTCGTTCTTGCCACGCGTCCCGACGCTGGTCGCTTCCTCCAGGCTGGTGGTGGACGCGGGAATGTTGTAGAGCACCCAGTGCACGAAGCCGTAGGTACCGTTCTGCACCAGGGGGGCATCCGGATCGTGGCAGATCAGCGCGAAACCCTTGGTGCCTTCGGGGGCATCCTGCCAGGCCAGCGCCGGCGAGAGATCATCACCCTCCCCCGTATGCTTGGCTGGAATGGCGCCTCCGTCCTCGAAGGCGGGACTGGAGAGACGCAGGGTCGACAGGGCGAATGCCATCGGTAATCCTCCTGATTGAAGACAGACGAACGTCAACGTAGCCTGGGAAACAAACGAGGAGCTGTCAACATGCCCAAGCGTCTGCTGATCGTTGCCCATGCCCCCTCACCCAACACCCATAGGCTTCGCGAAGCCGCCGAGCAGGGCGCCCGTCACCCCGAGATCGAAGGCGTGGAGGTGATCATCAAGCCACCCCTCGAGGCGGGTCCCGAGGACGTGCGTCACTGTGATGCCATCCTGCTCGGCACCACCGAGAACCTGGGCTATATGAGCGGTGCCCTCAAGGACTTCTTCGACAGAAGCTATTACGAGGTCCTCGAACAGACCCAGGGGCTGCCCTGTGCCCTCTATGTCCGCGCCGGTCATGACGGCACCGGCACGCGCCGCGCCGTGGAGAGCATCACCACCGGCCTGCGCTGGCGCTGGGCGCAGGAACCGCTGATCCTGCGCGGCGAATGGCAGGAGTCCTTCACCGACCAAGTGGAGGAGCTCGCCATGGCCATGGCCGCAGGACTCGAGGCGGGGGTGCTATAACCTTATTCGATAGAATTACGTTGAATGCCCCAGCCTGCCTCACCGGTCCTGCTATACCTGAAAGGCGGCCTGATGATCGAGAAATGACCGGGCCCTGCCTGGCCAACCTGGCCGATACCACAACACCAAGACAACGACTCCAGGATAGCCACACCAGGAGAACAATCGAGATAACCGTCGAGATAACCATCGAGATAACAATACAGCCTGTCGACCAGATACCGGGCGACACCTCTCCTGACAGGCATTGCCCCGCCACCTCACTGGTTCTGGTGTGCCTCTGGCCGACTCACTGCTACGAGGTGAGTCATGAACAGCATCGCCAAACGGCTGACCGTTGGCATCGCCAGCCTGCTACTGCACGCTTCACTGCCTGCCGATACCGAGACGCCCCTGACCATCGCCACCGCCAGTCCGGCCGGGGTCTACCACGTGGTCGGACGCGCCCTGTGTCGAACCCTCAGCACGCCCTGTCGCGCACAACCCAGCGATGGTTCCAGCGCCAATCTGCGCGCCCTGCGCCGTGGCGAGCTGGCATTCGCTCTCGCCCAGTCGGACCTGCATCAGTATGCCACCCAGGGCATCGAGGGCTTCCGCCAGGCCGGCGCCGATACGGCCCTGCGTTCGGTATTCTCGCTGCACAGCGAGCCGTTCACCCTGGTCGTCCGTCGCGATGCCGACATCGCGAGCTTCGAGGATCTGCAGCGGCGCTCCGTCAATATCGGCAACCCGGGCTCCGGGCAGCGCAGCACCATGCTCAGGCTGATGGATGCCCGGGGGTGGAGCCGCAGCACCTTCCGCCAGGTTCACGACCTGCCCGCCGATCAGCAATCCATGGAGCTCTGCCATGGCAATATCGAGGCCATGGTCTATACGGTGGGGCACCCCAACTCCTCGGTCGCTCAGGCCATTCGTCTCTGTAACGCCGAGATCGTCGATGTCAGCGGCAACACCATCGACCTGCTGGTCAACGCCTACCACTATTTCAGCTACGCCACGATTCCCGCTGGCCTCTATGGGCCCGACCAGCCGGAGGTTCACACCTTCGGCGTCAAGGCAACGCTGGTCACCCGCGCCGATGTCGACGCCGACCAGGTCTACCGGCTGGTGTCCGAGGTGTTCGGCGCGTTCACCCGTTTCAAGGCAACCCACCCCGCCCTGGGGGTGCTGACGCCCCAGGTGATGATCGAGGAGGGCCTAAGCGCCCCTCTCCATGATGGCGCCTTGCGCTACTATCGTGAGCGGGGCTGGGTCCATGACGAGGCCCTGCTCCCCGTACGCCACGAGATTCGTCGCGGCGCAGCCTTGGCGAGCATGGCGAACTGATACCGGCGGCGGGAGGGAGTCGAGCGAGTGGCAATCCGTTGAAAGTGACAATCCGTTGAAAGTGGCAATCTGATGCCAGTGGCCACCAAAACAAAGCGGCGGCGCCCTCGGGGCGCCGCCGCTGTTTTCTGCATCGAGCCGGTGCTTACTTCAGGCGTTCCAATATTCTTACCATAAGGATAATCTTCTCAACCGTGACATTGGATAGCCACTCCTCCTTGAGTACCGGCTGCGCCTATGCACACTCATGTTCATCACCGCCGCACCCGAGGCCTCAACGGAGAACCTCGAGAGTATCGACCAATGGCTCAGCGTCCCAGGCGCCGATAGAGCGTCGAACGGCTGACCCCCAGGGCTCGAGCGGCGGCGGTATAGTTGCCGTCACAAGCCTCCAGGGTGCGCTGCATATGTGCCTGCTGTAATTCTCGAAGTTCCTGGGGACCGCCTGCTGTCCCCGATGACCTCATGGCCAATGCCTCTGAAGGGGCCCCTCCTGTCAACTTGCGCTGCCAGCGCGGCGACAGCGCATCCAGTGTCAGGGCATCAAGCTCCGGTTCGGCGCCGACCAAGGCCGCTTCCAGGCAGTGCTCGAGCTCGCGCCAGTTGCCGGGCCAGTCATAGGCGGCCAACCGCTCGCAGAGCGACTCCGCCAGGGGCAGGTCACGACCGTGACCGCGACAGAGCACCTCCCAGCGATGGCGAATCGTTTCCGTCAGCGGCTGTTGCTGGTTCAGCGCTGGCAGCTCGACCACCACACCGGCCAGGCGATAGAAGAGATCCTCGCGGAAGTCGCCAACCTCGACCCGAGCCTCCAGATCGCGATGGCTGGCGGCGATCACCCGACACTCGATGGGTACCTCGCGATGATCACCCAGTGGCGTCACCACCCGCTCCTGAAGTACCCGAAGCAGGCGTGCCTGCAGCGCCAGCGGCATATCACCGATCTCATCGAGCAACAGGGTCCCGCCGTTGGCCTGCACCAGGCGCCCGTCATAGCCCCCCTTGCGGGCGCCGGTAAAGGCACCCTCGCCGTAGCCGAACAGCTCCGCCTCGATCAAGCTCTCCGGCAGGGCCGCGCAGTTCAGCGCCACGAACGGAGCTTTTTCGTCGATACTGGTGTGCAAGGCTCGGGCCAGCTGCTCCTTGCCGGTGCCGGTATCGCCCTGCAGCAGGACCGGCAGCCCCGCGGCCAGGGCCCGGGACGCCCTGCGCGCTTCCCGGGCCAAGATCTGCGGCCAGCTGGCCACCAACGACTCCAGCACCGGCCGACGGGGCCGTGACGACTTGATCGGCATACGGTTGCCGAAGCCACCCCCCACCTCGCCATCCAGGGTCGCCGGCCGCCAGGCCTCAGGCGGATTGAGGCGCCCCACCAACTGTCCGCCGGTCAGCTCCAGCCCCAACAACGCCGAGTTCGTCTCACACTGGCGACGAAGCTCCGTCCAGGAACGACCCAAGAGCGACTCGATATGACCACCAATCAGGCCCGCAGCATCACGCCCCAGCCACTGGGCCGCCTGAGGATCGACTGCCAGGATCAGGCCGGCCTTGTTGATCGCCACCAGGCCGCACGCCACCCCATCCAACTCGGTAAGGGATGCATGCACCTGAAGCACCCAGCGCTGCTGGTAGTGATCACGAAACAACTGCTGCTCCAGGGCACCAGTGAGTTGCTGCACCCGCCGCAGGAAGATCTCTGGACGAGGATGGTCGGCATCGAAGGTCAAGTCGATCAACCCCAGGCAGTCGCCACTCACATCAAGCAGCGGTGCCGCCACACAAGAAACCGGATTCTCGGGGAACATCAAATGCTCGCTGGATTTGACCAGCACCGGCGCGCGCTCGATCACCGCCAGGGCTGGTGCATTGGTCCCAAACCAACGCTCATCCAGAATAATGCCGGGAGCGATGTGTAGCCGTTCGTCAAGCACGAAACGTTTCCCGTAGCTCTTGAGCACGGTGGCATCGGGGCCAGCCAGCAACAGCTGGCAGCCGCGCAGATCCTCGGCAACCCGCTTGAGCAGGGGTTCAGCCAGGGTGATCAGTCGACGATGTGAGTCACGCCGGTCCCGCAGTTCGCTACCACTGAGTCTGAGCAACTCCGGCACACTACCGGGAGAGAGGCCGTGATCCAGGCAGCGCTGCCAGGAGCGACCGATGCTGGCATCGAGCAGATCCACCGGCAGTTGTCCTCGACGTAGCCGGGCATGGGCCTGGCGCATCACCTCGGTAGTTCGCAGGGCGGCCTTGGTCAACATAGGTGTCTCCCCATGGGGCGAGGTGTCCCAAGATGCGACAGCCGTCGTGTCCGGCGACGCATCATCTGCGGCCAACCCTCCGCGAGGCACCTCTACCCACTGTTTTCATTGTGATTATTACGTTACAGAACGCTGGCATAGTACTTGCTATACCAAGCAGCAGGCCCATGCTGTCTAGTCAGGTCTGCCAACAATCATAAATCAGCCCCACAGGAGCACAACCATGACGCAGCCTTCCCCCACCATTCAATCCTGGCTGGATAAGAGTCACGACCTTTTCATTGGGGGCCGCTGGCGACCCGCCGCGAGCGGCAATACCCTGGATGTCTACAACCCCGCCACCGCGGAGGTGATCAGTCGTGTACCGGCGGGGGACGCCGCGGATATCGACGACGCGATCACTGCCGCCCGGGAGGCCTTCCTCAGCTGGCGCCGATCGCGCCCTTCCCTGCGCGAAAAGCTGCTGCTGGATCTCGCCGACGCCCTGGAGGCCCGCGCCGATGACTTTGCACTGCTCGAAACTCTGGACAACGGTAAGCCGGTGACCTTCTCGCGGCATATGGACGTGACTCTGGCCATCGACTTCATCCGCTATACCGCCGGCTGGGCCACCAAAATCGAGGGGCGCAGCATGACCCCCTCCATGCCCTTCGTGCCCGACGATAAGCAGATCGTCGCCTATACCCGCCGCGAGCCGATCGGCGTGGTGGGAGCCATCATCCCATGGAACTTCCCACTGCTGATGGCGGTATGGAAGGTGGCCCCGGCACTCGCCGCGGGCTGCAGCATTGTGCTCAAGCCCGCCGAGGACACCCCCCTCAGCGCCCTGCTGCTGGCTGAACTGGCCGAGCAGGTGGGCCTGCCCGCCGGCACCCTCAACGTGGTCACCGGCCTGGGGCACACCGCCGGAGCGGCCCTGGCCGGCCATCCAGGCATCAACAAGGTGGCCTTCACCGGCTCGACTCCGGTGGGCAAGCTGATCGGCCACGCCGCCATGGAGAACATGACCCGCACCACCCTGGAGCTGGGCGGCAAGTCGCCGGTGATGGTATTGGCCGATGCCGATATCGAGGCCGCCGCCACAGGCGCCGCTCAGGCGATCTTCTTCAACCAGGGCCAGGTCTGCACCGCCGGCTCCCGCATTTACGTGCACGAAACGATCCACGACGCCTTCGTCGCCAAGCTCGCCGACCAGGCCCGGGGTCTGACCCTGGCACCAGGCTGGGAAGCCACCAGCACACTGGGGCCACTGGTCTCTGCCAAGCAGCAGCACCGAGTACTGGACTACATCGACCAGGCCCGCAGCGACGGCGGCACCATCGTTACCGGCGGCGGCAAGGGCAGAGAGAACGGTTACTTCGTCGAGCCCACGGTGATCACCGGTCTGGCTCAGGAGAGCCGCTGCGTGCAAGAGGAGATCTTCGGCCCAGTGGTGGTAGTACAGTCCTTCCGCGAGCTCGACGACCTGGTATCGATGGCCAACGACTCCCCCTACGGCCTGGCCGCCAGCATCTGGTCCAACGATCTCGCCGCGGTCAATCGCCTGATCCCGGAGATCGAGGCCGGCAGCGTCTGGGTCAACGGTCATAACCTATTGGACGCCAGCATGCCCTTCGGCGGCTTCAAGCAGTCGGGGATCGGTCGCGAGCTCAGCGACTCCTTGATCGAGCATTACACCGAGCAGAAGTCGGTCGTCATGATAGTCTGACAGGACTCAGGCCCCGGCACCTTGCCGGGGCTCCTTCGAACCACAAAAGATACCCGCAATGCACAATAAAAATAACTTCCAGTGTCCTACGATGACGCTGGGCAACATGCTGCTGGCCGCTGACCTGCCGGCACAAGCCTACGAGATACCCGATCTCGGCCACTCCACCCTGGACATCGACCTCCAGGCGCTGCTCGGACTATGGGCTACGACTTTGATAGCCTGGATACCACCGACCGTCCCAACATGGGCGGGGGCGAGCTCAACTTCTATACGGAGTGGCTGCTCAGCGACGAGACCTCCTTCTATGCCCAGTTACTGGTAGGGGGCTTCTTTTGATGCTTGATAAAACAGCCGGTGAGGTGCTGATCGCCGGCAGCGGCCCCGCCGGGGCGGCCCTGGCCATGTTGCTACATCGCGCCGGCCGGCGGGTGACGGTAGCAGGCCGCATCCGCGACTATCGCGCCATCGAAGGTATCAGCCGACGCAGTCTTCAGGCCTTGCACGGCCTGGGGCTGACACGGGCCGCCGCTTGCGCCGTGGGTCCCCTGCCACGACGGGTCATGTGGGGCGGCGAGGCGCGTGCCCCCAATGCCGAGTGGCTGTTGCCACGCCCGGTCTTCGATGCCGCCCTGCTGGCGGACCTGCGCGAAGCCGGTATTCCGGTGATCGAAGCACGAATCACGGCCCTGGCGAGTGACGGCGATCGGGCGCAGCTGACCCTGGCGGATGGCCGCATCCTCAGCGCCCCCTGGGGCGTGGATGCAAGGGGGCGGGCGGCGGCACGGCGCCAGTTACGCGATGGTGCGCCCTGGGCCACCCCGGCCTGGATCCTGCGCGGCGATGCCACCCAACCCTCGCCGGCAAGCGCCGCCCTGTCGCTCACCGGCGGCGGCTGGGCCTGGTGGTCGCGACTCGCCGGACAGCAGTACCTGCAGCTGGCCCTGCCGGAGGAGACGCTACGCCGGGCGCGTCGGGAACCAGACGCCTGGCTGGCCGCCCAGCCCGAGCTGGCCGAGCTCTGGGGCGACAGCTCCATCCAGCATCACTATCAGCGCCCCAGCCTGCTGGGGCGCACCCGGGTCCGGGAGAAGCGCCTATGGCGCCTGGGGGATGCCGCCATGGCCATCGACCCACTCTCCGGCCAGGGCATCTTCAATGCCCTCTCTTCGGCTCATGGCCTCGCGCCGGTGCTCAATAGCCTGCTCAAGGGCCGGCCCATCGCGACCCTGGAGCGCTTTCACCAGCGTCGCCAGGACGCCCAGTACTTTCGTTTCGCCCGGGCCGGTCGCGACTTCTATCGTCAGGCCGCCTCATGGGACTCGGTAACCGCCGAACCGGCGCCCTACTGGGTGGAACGCTGCCAATGGCCCGACCTACTGCCACTGCATATGCCGGAGCCCTGGTCGCGGGTACGCGTGCGACGAGGGCTCGCCATTGTCGGCACCCGCCTGAGCGAACAAGCCCTGGTCTTCACCCCTGATCAGCCCCTAGGCATTCGGGCTGTTGCGGGGGTTCCCCTGGCGCCGCTGGTCGAGGCGATGAAAGTAGAGGATACCCGTCGGGTGGAGACACTGCTGACCGAAGCGGGCGCCGCCGCCCCGGCCATCATCCGCTGGTGGGCCGATCACTCCGACTGGCCGGCTCTCCCTGTCAGGTCTCCTACATCTCCCGCCAGTGCCGTCACCGACTCGGCCAGCCAGTAACCCAGGGCGTGGGCCGCCGCGAAGCTGGCACCGCCCAGTGGTGATGGCGCCCTTAGTGTCGGTGGCCCCACCTGCCAGGGCTGCAAGACGCCGCTCGCCCCCCGAGGTTCTCGAGCCGCCCAGACACAGGCATACCATCGCCCGTCGCCTCCCTTCTGCGGTTTACCCGGTGGTAATCCCGCCAACCCGCTGACTGCGATGGGTCCGGGCCAGGCAGCCGGATAAACCGCTTTCCCGAAGCGTGGACTGGCGGCTACGATACGAGTGCCGGCTGCCTGGAGGCGTGCCACCGCCGTTTGCAGCCGCGCCTCGGGGCGGGCCAATCCCAAACTACACAACAACCAAGCCGGAGGCTCCTCGAGATGCCATTCGAAGGCCGCCGCCAGACTCGCGGCATCGGCGGTTAAGCGTCTCTCGAAAAGCTTGTAAAGCGCGATATCCAGCCGCGATAGCGCCAGATAGTGGCCCAAGGTGGCGAAGATGGCACGCCCATGGCCCAGCCGGTCCCCGGCCTCCGTACCATTCGGTGAGTGAAAGCGTGCCAGGCACACGCCTGGGGGAACACCACTGTCAATCACTCCCAGGGTCGGCGTTAGCGACATGATGCCGCCTCCTCCACGGGGGCCAGGCGCCCCCGCTCCAGTCGGTAACGGGCATCGAGGTGGCCGAACCGCTCCCCCTGGTGGCTGATGATCAACCGGGTCGTGTCGCCCAGGACGTCATCGAGCAGGAGGTCGAAGGCCCTCGCCGCTGCCGGGTCGAGCGCCGCGGTAGGCTCGTCGAGCAGGACCAGGCGGGGACGCTTGAGCAGCGCCCGTGCCAAGGCCAGGCGTGCCCTCTGGCCGCCGGAGACCTTGCCGCCCAGATCACCCAGCTCGGTCTCGAGCCCATTCGGCAAGCTGGCCAACCACTCACCCAGGCCGACCCGTCTCAGCGACTCGCAGAGTGCCTCATCCGTGGCATGAGGTTCCAGGGCACGCAGATTGCTGGCCAGGCTGCCGCGCAGCAGGCTTGGATACTGCTCAACCCACGCCACCTGCTTGAGCCACTGACGACGGGAAAGGGCTTCGAGCGGCACGCCATCGACCCGGATGACTCCAGCCTCACGCGCCTCCAGCCCCAGCAGCATGCGTATCAGGCTGCTCTTGCCGGCCCCTGAGGGCCCCTCGATCAGGACTTTCTGTCCCGGCTCGAGACCAAGGCTGACCCCGTCCAGCAGCCAGGTATCCTGCCCCGGATGTCGAAAACGCACGCCCTCGAGACGCAATGCCCCCGGGCCGTTTGGACTCTGGCCCTGGTAAGGGTCGCTCATGGCGGGCTCGGCAAAGAGCTCGGCGAGGCGTGAAGCGCTGACTCGAGCCCGCTGCCAGCCTCCATAGAGACCGAGCAGACCGCCGATGGGCGCCATCACCATGCCCAGATAGGCCAACAAGGCCACCAGCTCACCGAGCTGCAAGCGTCCCTGGATCACCAGATAACCGCCCAGCAGCAGTACCCCAGCCCGGGCCAGGGCGAGGATCAACTGGGGCCCCATGTCGCTGAGAAACCCCACCCGACGCACCGCCAAGAGGCGCCGCAGCTGCTCGTGGCCAAGCCCCTGTAAGCGGTTGAGCCGTGCAGCCTCCAATGCCTGGCCCTGGAACCAGGGGCCATGTGCCAGGGTATCCTGCCAGAAGCCGGAGATATCCCCGCTCTGCGCCCTCAGGGCCTCCTGACGGCGTGTCAGCGCTGGGCGCCAAGCGCGCAGCCAGAACCACTGGATCGGCACCAACACCGCCACCAGCGCCATCAAGGCAGGGCTGAACAGGCCAATCATGGCCAGCGCCCCGACCAGCCCCAGCAGGTTGGAGAGGCCGCCCAGCAGGCTATCCAGGGCGAATCCTTGAAGGATGGTGAGGTCGCCGTCGAGACGGCTCATCAGATCTCCCCGACCCCGAGCCTGCCAGCGAGCAGGTGCCAGGCGCAGTAGATGGCGCAGCAAGGCACGGCGCAGTGACAACAGCAGTCGAGCGGAGAGCGCCACGTGCTGCAGCCGGGTCAGCCCCTGCAGCGCCATGGCAGAGAGCCCCACCGCTACCAGGGCACCCACGTAAGTGGCGACGGTGGCGAAATCACCTTGCATCAAGCCCTGGTCGATCAGTCGCTGAGTCAGCAACGGCGGCAACAATGCCATCAGCGTCGCCGACAGGCTCAACCCCAGCAGTCGGGCGAGCGCCAGGCGCCTCGCCTTGAGGGGACGATAGAGCCAGCTCCAGGACAGTGCCCTCTCATCGCGGGCAGCGTCAGTCTCACGCATCGACACTCTCTTCATTCAAGGCGCTGGCCCCAGTAGAAAGGGCCGGTCGCTCTGGCAAGCGCCGGCCAGTAGGCTCGCGCAACGGCAAGCTAGAAGCGTGCCACCTTGAGGGTCGCGGTGCTCATATCGCCGGGCAGCTCAATACGCCCCAGGTCATTGAAGTCGTCATCGTAGATGGCGATATCACTGGAGGCGCCACCTAGATAGATCCGTGAACCATCATAGGAAGTGTTGATGCTGTAGTAGGTATGATCCAGGTCGATCACTTTGACGATCTCCCTTGTGCGTGAGTCGAGCTTGCTGAGCTGGGTATAGACACCGTAGAAGACATCCTGCTCGCGAGGATCCGAGACCATGGAGAAGATGATGAACTCGAAGGGAGCAACCTCCTTGTTTTCGGTCTCTCCGGTGGTCAAGTCCACACGGCTGATGCCCCAGTGCCAGGCCTCGTTCTCCTCACCGGGATGCTCCGCCACCGTATAGGCACGCAGGAACTCGTCGGTGACCTCACCCATGCTCCATATGGCCAGCGAGTCGGGCGGGCTAAAGTCGGGTCGATCCCAGTTTCGGTTGGCGATGGCAATTTCAGTGTCGCCGTTCTCCGGATCCACCCGATAGATATCGGCTCCGGCTAGATACAGGTAGCCATCCTCGGCTGCGGCCATGGTGGTCACCTGGCGCGGTGCCGGGAAGGTGGCGATCGGCTCGGCATCCAGGCCCGACGCGGTATCGTAGACCGCCAACTGCGGCTCCAGCACCTCGTAATGGTCGAGGCCCAATCTCACCCGGTCCCAGACGCTGTAGAGACGGCTGCCGTCGGGGCTCACCGCCAGCGAGGCAATAGACTTGGCGCGGATGCTATCGCTTGAACCGCTGGCGCGAAACACCTCCTCACAGCTGGTGAGATCAATGCCAACCGCCTCTTCCCAGCGGTGATGCAGCACATAGGCGGTACGCTCGTCCGGGGAGAGCTGCAGGGTGCCGGGACCGAAGTCGCCCTTCACGTCGCAGGTGCGAACGACCTCACGGGCCTCGGGGTCGATCACATAGAGCTGGTTTGGATGCGCCATGGTGACCAGATACTCGCGCGTGGCGTCGTTCTGGACATCGTCGGCCAGCAGCGGCTGTGCCGAGAGCGCCAGAAGGCCCGCCAAGGTCAGATTGAGTCGCTTCATCACTGGGCTCTTCATCACTTCTCCCCCCCCGGGTAGACACTGTCGAGCTTGCGCCAGTCATCCTCGGCCCGCTCTGCCCCTTCACCCCAATCGGGGTAGGTATTCATGGTGTCCGGCACCTGGGCAGGCCACCAGCAGGGGTCGGCACAGCCGTAGAGATCCGCCTCCATGGGCTGGCACAGCGAGGCGACACCGCCGAAGGGATCTACCTCCCAGCCTGGGTCGAAGCTGGAGGTACAGCCGGCGATGGTCTGCATGGCCTGAACCTCTTCCAGGGCTTCGGGACTCGAGGCTCGTTCCATCTCGCGGGCCTTCCGGTTGAGCGGGGCCAGCCCCAGCTCACTGAAACGTTTCTTGTTATGGGTCATGCGCTCTGCCTCCCGGCCAGGGGGCCGTCCAGAAAGTCGGGGTTATGTCGCAAGATGCGGGCATAGGCCTGGATGCCGAAATCGACCCAGTCGCGCATTAGGTCACAGTAATGGTAGGTGGGTGTCATGGGATCACCATAGCGGGCGTAGCTCTCGTGGTAACAGCCACCGGAACAGAGGTTGCGAATCCGGCAATCAGCACAGCCTCGCTCGCTGCGGTCGGACCGCGCCTCGATAAACTGCTTGAGCCCCGAATGATCGAGGCCGTCATCGACATTTCCGAAGGTTGGCATGTCAGAGCCGGTAAAGCGGTGGCAGAGGTGGACATCCCCCTGGTGATCCACCGAGACCAGCCCAAGGCCAGCGCCACAGGGTACTGCCTTGCTGCGCCCCTCCCAGAGGTCGGTAAGCAACTGGTTGAAGTTGCCGAAGCCGATATCGCGCCCGTCGATGGCAGCCGACACGGCACGCTCGCCGAGTTCTACCATGCCGTCAAAGACCGTCTTGAGCTCTTCGCTGGTAAGGTTGTAGGCGGCCATGTCCCCGGAGGTGACCGGCGCAAACCCCGCCTCGGCGAACCCCAGCTCGTTGACCAGATGGTCATGGATACCGATCACATCGGTCACCCCACGAGTCAGAGTGACCCGGGCCCCCACTGGCCGCGAGCGGTAATTGGCCAGCAATGGCGCGATACGCTTGGCCACCAGGTCATAGGTTCCCTGCCCATTGACGGCGATGCGGTTCTTGTCATGAATCGCCTTGGGGCCATCCATGCTCACCGTCAGGCCGAAACGGTGCGCGTCGAAGAAGGCGATCTTTTCCTCGGATAGCAAGGTGGCATTGGTGGTCAAGGTGAAGTCCACTGTCTTGCCAAGCCCATGGATCCGTGCCTCGGCCCACTCGACCACCTGGCGGATTAGTGGCATGTTGCTGAGTGGTTCGCCGCCGAAGAAGACGATGTTATAACGATCCCGCTGTGGGGCCTCACGCAGCACCATTTCGATGGACGCCTGTGCAGTGGCCAGGTCCATCTTCTTGCCATCCCGAGGATTGTCCAGATCTTCCTTGTAGCAGTAGCTGCAGCTCAGGTTGCAGCCGGTATTGACGTTAAGCACCACGGTGGAGAGGGGGAATTGCTCCACCTCGACCGTGGGATTGTAGGCCTGAACGACCCCATCGGTGATAAGCTTCAGCGACTTGAGCTGCTCCAGTCGCGCCTCGATATCACCACCCAGAGCCTTCAGGTGATGGGGTAGAGCCTGGCTGTCCAACCCTTCGCCACGACTGGCCAGCGCCAGTAGCTCCTCGCTGAGGTCGTCCGGGGCGAAAAGACTGGTGGTGGGGATATGGAACCAGAGCGGCTCGCCTTCCACTTCCACGCGATGCAGGTTCTGGGGTATCGCTTGCAAGATTCCCATGGTGCTCTCCTTAACGAAGCGGTGGGTTGTTCCAGCGCTGCACGGTAACGATCAGCTGCGCCTCGTCCTGAATCTCAGGCTGGCCCTCCACCGCTGCGGTCACGCGTAGGTTGCCCACACTATTGGCGTTGTACTGGCGCTGGGGATTGGGACCCGCACCAGCGGGACTGAAGACGCCAGTCGCCGCATCCATCACGCCGGCGAACTTCACATCTTCGTCACGCTCAGCGATGTCGTCCCAGGGCGCGACATCCCAGCGCACGGGCACTTGTCCCAAGGGGAGCGTCTCATCACCCATCTGGGTATAACCGGCGGCGGTAAACACACCACTGACTGGCGGCGTCTTGTCGTTGCCGATACGCGCCACCCCAAGCGCAGGACTCACCTCCAAGCGGTCAACCTGCCGATAGCCGGCCAAGAGCGCGTCGGCGCTGCTCTCACCTACCGTCACCGGCAACCAGCCGGTGGGGAGCTGGCTACCGGCCTCGACGTCCACCACCAGGCGATGCGCGCTGCGCTCCACCACCCTTCGCAGGGTTACATGCTCACCCAGGCCGATCTCGCCCTTGTCCAGCCCATGGCCCAATAACACCAGGCGACGACGCTCGCCTGCCTTGAGTGAGGCGGGCAGGCTAGCAACCAGATTGGCCGCCTGGGCCTCCTGAGGCAGCATGGTGACCTGCATGCCCAGGGCATCATCAAGATCGTCAAAGATGCGCCCACCAGGATGCTCCCGGGAAAGGTCCAGCACCTGCTTGAAGTCGCGGCCGTTAAGGGTCAGGCGAGCGCGCCATTCATAACCGGTATAGACGACCGCCTGACCGTCACCGTCGAGTCTTCGCCCATCGGTGAAGGCACCATCCAGTGCAACCCTGTAGGCATCCTCGCCTTCAGCAGGGACCACACTGACATCAGCGTAGAAGTCGCCCTCGCCGGGCCAGTGACCCCAGAGCTGCCACTCACCCTCCGGTTCATGGGGCTCGGCCTGCTGCCAAGCCTCCCAGGCTTCGCTCGTCAGCCCCTGAGTTTCCGCCAGCCAGGGGACGATCTCGTCCAAAGCGACGCCAAACCAGTCACGATCTCGTGCCATGGACTGGTATTCCGTGGTCTGAAACTGGCCTATGTGAAAGTTAACCAGATGCTCCCACTCGCCTTGGGAGCGCCGCTGTAGTTGAGCGCGGCCTCCCGTATGACATCGTGCACACATCTCCTGATAAATGGGGTGGTCAAATGACTCGATGCGGTTGAGGCGCCGCTCGATCAGGGCACGCTGCGCTTCACTCTCCTCTGGGGCTAGCCCCCGAGTGTCGGCCAGGTACTTAACAATATCGCGACGTGCATCGTTCGGCAGTTCAAGCCCATGCATGACCTGCATCCGCGCCACCGTCATGTCCCAACCCTCGGGCGTCTTACGCTGCTGACTGATTCGACTCCAGGAGCCTGACTCGTCGCTGGCCTGATGACAGCCTGAGCAATATTGGTCAATCAGTGACTGATCGGAGGCTACCGCAGTAGCAGCAGCAAGAGGGGTAAGCGTCAGGGCCAAAACACTTAGGCCTTGCGCTGGGGATAGCATCATCAAGGCAGTCTCTCCTGTTTATTATTGTCGCCAAGTTATCGAGGGGGGGAGACGAATCGACTCCTCCTGAGAAGATCATGAAAGAGTCAGGCCATTAATAAACTTCTACTTTAAAATCAGTTAATTAAAAAGAGCATGTTCCGTCACAAGTCTCTTCCATCTCCCTGGGACTGGCCGACGATGTTTCAGCCTGCCACAGAGTGTGGCGCATTGGGACAGTGCCAACCTATAAACAAAGCGGCGGCGCCCTCGGGGCGCCGCCGCTGTTTTCTGCATCGAGCCGGTAGTTACTTAAGGCGTTCGAACACCGTCGCCACGCCCTGCCCCATGCCGATACACATGGTGGCCAGACCCAGGGTGGTATCGCGCTCGCGCATCACGTTGAGCAGGGTGGTGCAGATACGCGCACCGGAGCAGCCCAGCGGATGCCCCAGGGCGATGGCGCCGCCATGCAGGTTGACCTTCTCGTCCATGACATCGCGCAGGCCCAGGTCCTTGAGCACCGGCAACGCCTGGGCGGCGAAGGCCTCGTTGAGCTCCACGCTGTCGAGATCATCGACACCGAGGCCGGCGGCCTTGAGCGCCTGCTTGGAGGCCGGCACAGGAGCATAGCCCATGATGGAGGCATCGCAGCCGGCCACGCCGGTGGAGAGCACCCGGGCGATGGGCTCGAGACCCAGCGCCTGGGCCCGCTCGTAGCTCATCACCGCCATGCCCGAGGCACCCACCGAGAGCGCCGAGGAGGTACCCGCGGTCACGGTGCCGCCGCGCGGGTCGAAGGCCGGCTTGAGTTCGGCCATCTTCTCCAGGCTGGCATCGGCACGGATCACTTCATCCTGCTTGATCATGGCGCGGAAGCCGTTGGCATCGTGCCCCTCCACGCCGATGATCTCGTTGTCGAATCCACCTTTCTCCAGGGCGGCCTGGGCACGCTGGTGGGAGCGTACGCCGAAGGCGTCCTGCTCCTCCCGAGAGATGCCGTGCATCTTGCCCAGCAGCTCGGCGGTAAGGCCCATCATCATCGCCGCCTTGGCGGCATGCTTGCTGGCCGCCGGATTGACGTCGACGCCGTGGGTCATGGGCACATGCTCCATGTGCTCCACGCCCCCGATCACATAGAAGTCCCCCATGCCGGCCTTGATATTGGCCGCGGCGATATGCAGCGCGCTCATCGAGGAGCCACACAGGCGGTTGACCGTCTGGGCCGGTACGGTGCGCGGAATGCCGGTCATGATCGCCGCATTGCGAGCGATGTTCATGGCCTGTTCCAGGGTCTGGTTGACGCACCCCCAGATCACGTCATCCACTTCGGCCGGATCGAGGCCCGGATTGCGATCGAACAGCGACTGCATGACGGCGGCGGACAGGTTCTCGGCCCGCACGTGACGGAAGGCGCCGTTCTTGGCCTTGGCCATGGCGGTACGCACACAGTCGACCACCACGATATCTCTCGGATTCAAACTCATCTCTTGCGACTCCTGTAGGGGTGGTGGGGTCAGGCCTGGTCCGGGGCCTGGACCTGAGTGTCGTAGAAGCGCTCGCCGGCAGCCGCCATCTCGCGCAGCTTGTCGGTGGGGGCATAGAGGGCGCCCAGCTCCCCGGCCAGTTCGTCGGCCTGTGCGACGAAGGCCTCCACTCCCATGGCATCGATATAGCGCAGCGCGCCACCGCGGAAGGGCGGAAAGCCGATACCGTAGATCAGCGCCATATCGGCCTCGGCCGGGCTGCCGACGATGTTATCCTCCAGGCAGCGCACGGCCTCCAGGCAGAGCGGCACCATCATCCGGGCGATGATGTCGTCGTCGCTGAATTCGCGACTCTCCTTGACCACCCCCTTGACCAGCTCGATGGCCGCCTCGTCGCGCACCTTCTTCGGCTTGCCCTTGCGATCCTCCTCGTAGGCGTAGAACCCCTTGGCGTTCTTCTGCCCCAGGCGATCGTTCTCGTACATCAGCTGAATGGCGCTGCTTTCGCCCTCGCCTCCCAGGCTGCCCATGCGCTCGGGGAAGCCCTTGGCCATGACCTCGCCGGCATGCACCGCGGTGTCCATGCCCACCACATCGAGGAGGTAGGCGGGCCCCATGGGCCAGCCGAACTTCTCCATCACCTTGTCGACCCGGGCGAAGTCGGCGCCCTGTTCCATCAGCAGGCTGAAGCCGCCGAAGTAGGGGAAGAGCACCCGGTTGACCAGAAAGCCCGGGCAGTCATTGACCACGATCGGCGTCTTGCCCATGGCGCGGGCATAGGCCACGGTCGCCGCCACCGCGGCGTCACTGGTCTTCTCGCCGCGAATCACCTCGACCAGCGGCATGCGATGCACCGGGTTGAAGAAGTGCATGCCGCAGAAGTTCTCGGGACGCTTGAGATTGGCCGCCAGACGGTCGATGGAGATCGTGGAGGTGTTGGAGGCGAGGATGGTCTCCTCGCCGACCTCACCCTCTACCTCGGTAAGGACCGCATCCTTGACCTTGGGGTTCTCGACCACCGCCTCGACCACCAGATCGACGTGCCCGAAGTCACCGTAGGAGAGGGTCGGGCGAATGTTGCTGAGCCTCTGGGCCATCTTCTCGGTGGAGAGCTTGCCACGCTCTACCTGCTTAGCGAACAGCTTGCGGGCCTCCTTGAGCCCCAGCTCGATGGCGTCGTCCTTGATATCCTTCATCAGGATGGGCGTGCCCTTGGAGGCACTCTGGTAGGCGATGCCACCGCCCATGATGCCGGCACCCAGCACCGCGGCCTGCTTCACCGGACGCGCCGACTTCTCGTAGCGACCGCCCTTCTTCTTGACGACCTGGTCGTTCATGAACAGGCCGACCAGGTTGAAGGCCACATCGGTCATCGCCAGCTTGGCGAAGGCCTTGGCCTCGATGGCCTGAGCCCGGCCGCGCTCCTCACCGGCGCCCTTCTGGATCACCTTGATCGCCTCGACCGGCGCCGGATAGTGCGGGCCCGCCTTGCCGGCCACGTACCCCTTGGCGGTCTCGAAGGCCATCATCTGTTCGATGGGGCCGAGCTTGAGGGGCTGCTGTTTCTCCGCACGGCGGGCACGGTAGTCAAGCTCCCCGGCAATGGCGCGGGCCAGGATATCGCGGGCGGCGGCCTCCAGCTGCTCGGCCGGCACCACGGCATCCACGGCCCCCATCTTCAGGGCGGCGTCGGCCCGGTTCTGGGTCCCGCCGGCGATCCATTCGATGGCATTGTCGGCACCGATCAGGCGCGGCAGGCGTACGCAGCCGCCCCACCCCGGGAGGATGCCAAGCTTGGTCTCGGGCAGGCCGATCTGGGCGGATTCACTCATCACCCGGAAGTCGGTGGTCAGCAGCACCTCGCAGCCGCCGCCCAGCGCCAGGCCATTGATGGCGGTGACGGTAGGAAAGGGAAGATCCTCGATGGCGTTGAAGATGCCGTGGACCCGCATCAGCATCGACTCCAGGAAGTCACCGCCCTTGCCGAACATGGCCTGGAACTCGGTGATATCGGCGCCGACGATAAAGGCCTCCTTGGCACTGGTGAGCAGCAGGCCCGCCAGGCCGGTCTCGCCCTGCAGCGCCTTTACCGCCTCCTCCAGCTCGGTGACCACCGCACTGGAGAGCTTGTTGACCGACTCATCCTCGAGATCGAAGGTCAGCGTGGCGATATCATCATCGCCGCGTACCACCCCGATGGCATTACCCTGATAGATCATTCCGCGAACCTCCCGATTTCATACGGACGTTTGAATGTCCACAGCTTGGTTCAGCCTGGCGCACACGTCAAGTCTCTTCCCCGGTGACTCAGGGCTTTCCCAGATAATTGGCAGCTCGGTATCCCGGGGCTGATCTGGCGACAAGTCTACGAGGGGGCGCTACCAGTACTTCCTTGTAGGCTACCTCGGCCCTGCAGCGCTCTCACGTCCCGCTCCGCTTACAGGTCCGGTGCTGGCCATCCCTGGCCAGCCCGTTCGGAGCAGTGCTCCTCACCCCTGGTCCTCGGACCCCCTCTCCACCCTGTCCCCGGCGCCTTGCGCTATCAGGCTGGTGGCAACTGCGATAGCCCTGCCCGCTGACTCAGAAGTATGGCAGCCAGGCCAGCCAGCAATGCTGCTAGGATAGCGGGCTTACCGAGTCGTCAGTCCAGCCGAGACGCCCATGCTCACCCCACACGATACGCCATCCGCCAGCCGCATCACTCGCCTGCAGGCCCGCGCCGAAGGGCTGGTGAGACGACTGCGGCCCTGGAGCTGGCTATGGCCGCCCATCGCTTTTGCCGCGGGGCTCGGCAGCTTCTTCCTGGCAGAGCGCCAGCCGTGGCTCGGTGCGCTGCTGGCGCTGGGGATGCTCGCCGCCTGGCTGCTGCTGCTTTCCGAAAGCGTGATCGGCCGCCTGCTGGCACGCCGCGGCTACCCTACCCTGGCCCAGGGGGCGACCCAGTTCATCGCCCAGATGATCCACCAGGAGACACTCTTCTTCTGCCTGCCCTTTCTGCTGGCGACCACGGTATGGAGCAGCGGCCAGGCCCTGTTCACCCTGCTGGTGATCGCCATGGCGCTGTTCTCGATTATCGACCCGCTCTACTACCGGGTCGCCGAGCGATTACGCTGGCTCTACTTCGCTTTCCACGCCCAGTGCGTCTTTGTGGTGGTACTGGTCACCCTGCCCACCCTGCTCCATCTGACCACCTACCAGAGCCTGCTGCTGGCGATTGCCGCCATGCTGCTGTTCAGCCTGCCGAGCCTGCTGCATCTCACCGCCAACCAGAGCGGTCGACGCTGGCTGATGGCGCTCACCCTGCTGCTGCCCCTGGCCGGCGCCGCCTGGCTGGGCCGGATCTGGGTACCGCCGGCCAGCCTGTGGATCACCGCCACGGCGCTCTCGCCTGGCTTCGATGCGGCCGCCCGCTCACCGGAGGGTGAACTTCGCCTCACCCCCGAGGCGCTGAGCGGCCAGGGGCTGTTCGCCTTTACGGCCATCCGCGCCCCGCGTGGGCTGCGGGAGGAGATTCGTCATGTATGGCGCCACGAGGGCGAAGAGGTCGACCGCATACCGCTGGTGATCGAAGGGGGACGCAAGGCGGGGTATCGGGCCTGGAGCCATAAGCAGAACTTCCCCGAGGTGACCGCGGGGCAGTGGCGCATCGATGTGATGACCGAGGGCGGTCAACGCATCGGGGTGATCCGCTTCCGGGTCGCCGACGGGCAGAGCGCGACCCTGGCCGATGGTCGCCTGCGTCGACCGGCGGGCCTGCCGGGGCTTTCCTGGCAGCCCCCGGTCCCAGGCGGTGGCGAGCCCATCGCCGAGGAGACGCCCCCACAGGAGGCCAATCCCACACCGCATAGCCCTGACCGGAACACCGAGAAGGAGGGTAACGCCGTGGGGGCAGGAAACCCGGCACCAAACAGTGAGTGGAAAAGCGAATGATAAGCCCGCTTGCAATCCACGCAGGGGGTTCCGACAATTCGAGAATACTTCCTGAACCGAAGGCCCTTTGCCCATGCATGAGAATATCGGGTTCCAGCTCAGCCGGTTGCCTCGCTTATGGCGCGCGGTCATCGATGAGCGTCTCGCGCCCCTGGGGCTGACCCAGACTCGCTGGGTTACCCTCTATCATCTGTGGCGGCTCGGCGACGGCCAGCCCCAGTGCGACCTGGCCCGCGCCATCGGCGTGGAGGCCCCCTCTCTGGTACGCACCCTGGACCAACTCTCCGACCAGGGCCTGGTGGAGCGTCGCCCCTGTGAGCAGGACCGTCGCACCAAGCGCGTGTTTCTTACCCCAGCCGCCACCCCACTGCTCGAGCGCATCGACGATGTGGTACGCGAGGCTCGCAACGAGATGTTTGCCGGCCTCGACCAGGACGACATCGCCACTCTGGCCGAGCTGCTGTCACGCATCGAGGACAACGGCCTGGCCCTGCAATCGCGTGGCGAGGCCACGGCAGAAGACTAGAACGCGGGCGGCCCCGACACTTGCCGATCATCGGGTCGGCCCGCCAGGCCGTCTCGCAGGGCCTCGAAGTCCTCCAGATAGGTCGAGAAGCGCGCAAAGCCCTGGGATTCCTGCCACCACAGGGTCAGGGCGTCGGCCCCGGACTCCACGACCAGGGCGTCCTGCGGCAGCCGCTCAAGCAGTCGCTTGAGCCTGGCCTCCAACGCCTCGGGCAGGGGGCGCAGCGGCTCCTTGCGCCAGCGCCAGTCATGCGCGAAGGGCTTGAGCGCCTCGGCCGCGTGCGAGTCCCGCACCAGCATGAAGTCCGGCCCCGGCTGCCGTGGTGGGTAGGGCCAGCGATAGGCCGGCATCGGGGTCCTTTCGCCATGCAGGGGCGGCACCCGCAGGGTTACCTTGAGGCCCGCCTGCATGGCAGCATTGCGCAGTGAGCCCACCCGCTTCTGGCGTGGATTGGGCTTGAGCCATATCACCGGTGATATCACCAGCATCATGGTCAGCAGGATAATCAGCCAGATCATTGGCGCCTCTCCCCTCGAGTTAATGCGAAATGGTTGATATAGATCGTTGTCTTGCCGCGCCTGCCGGCCTAGAGTGAAGGCATACGATTCACCGAGAGACACCCGTCGAGGAGACGTCCCATGAGCAACGAATATCGTCACGTCCTGGTCGCCGTCGACCTGACCAAGGATTCCCACAGGGTGCTTGAGCGTGCGCATCAGATTGCCGACCGCAACCATGCCCGGCTCTCGATCATGCACACCCTCGAGCCGCTCGGCTTCGCCTATGGCGGCGATATCCCCATGGACCTGACCAGCATCCAGGACCAGCTCGATGAGCATGCCAAGCAGCGGCTGGCCGAGATCGCCGACAGCCATGTGGCCAAGGAGGATCAGCACGTGCTGGTGGGCATGCCCGACACCGAGATCCACCGCTTCGCCGAGGAGAATGATGTCGACCTGATCGTGGTCGGGTCCCATGGCCGCCATGGCTTCGCCCTGCTGCTGGGCTCGACCTCTACCGGCGTGCTCCACGGGGCCCAGTGCGACGTCCTCGCCGTGCGCGTCGGCAAGAAGGGAGAGGAGAGCGCGGAATAATCCCCTCGCCTCCTTCCTGACAAGGCGCCCTCCGGGGCGCCTTTTTCATGGCTCCTCGCTCACGCCTCTGCGTTCATGGTTCATGCCTCTCCGGCGGCCATCGCCTCCAGTTCCATCCAGCGCTCCATGGCCGCATCGAGCTCGGCCTGACGCGCCGCGAGAGCCTCAAGGGTGGCGGTCACCTTGCTGGCCTCCTGCTGATAGAAGGCCGGGTCGCCCACCCGGGTCTCGAACTCGGCGACCTCTCCCTCCAGCCGCTCGATCTCCGCCGGCAGCCCATCGAGTTCACGCTGCAGCTTGTAGGAGAGCTTGACCGGTTTCTTCGCGGTGGCGCTCGCCGACGACTCGCCCGTGGAGGAGGCCTTCCTCTCCGGCTCCGCCGCGGGCGCCTCCGCCACCGGCTCGGCATGCTGGCGAGCCGCCCCTTCCCAGGGGGCCGGCGGCAGGCTGCCCCCCTGACGCACCCAGTCGCTGTAGCCACCCACATACTCACGCACCCGCCCCTCGCCCTCGAAGGCCAGCACGCTGGTGACGACGTTGTCCATGAAGGCGCGATCGTGGGAGACCAGCAACAGGGTGCCATCGAAGCTGAGCAGCAGCTCCTCGAGCAGCTCCAGGGTTTCCACATCCAGGTCGTTGGTCGGTTCGTCCAGCACCAGCACGTTGGCCGGCTGGGTGAACAGCTTGGCCAGCAGCAGGCGATTGGACTCACCACCGGAGAGCGCCTTGACCGGCTGGCGCACTCGCTCCGGCGTGAACAGGAAGTCCTGCAGGTAGCTCATCACATGGCGGTCGCGCCCGCCCACGGAGATGCGGTCGCTGCCCTGGGCCACGTTGTCGTAGACCGTCTTCTCCGGCTCCAGTCCGGCGCGCAGCTGGTCGAAGTAGGCCACCTGCAGCTTGGTACCGAACTGCACCTTGCCTTCGCTCGGCTCCAGCTCGCCGAGCAGGATCTTGAGCAGTGTCGTCTTGCCGGCGCCATTGCGGCCGATAAAGCCGATACGATCGCCACGCTGCACCTCGAGGGAGAGGTCGCGGATCACCGTCTCGTCGGCGAAGTGCTGGCTGACGTTCTCGAGGCTCACCACCCGCTTGCCGCTGCGCTCGCCGCTGTCGACGGAGAGTGAGGCCTTGCCCTGGCGATCGCGACGCTCGCTACGCTCCCGGCGCAGCTGCTCCAGTGCCCTGACCCGCCCCTCATTGCGGGTGCGGCGCGCCTTGATCCCCTGGCGAATCCAGGCCTCCTCCTGGGCGAGCTTCTTGTCGAACTCGGCGTTCTCTCGAGCCTCCACTTCCAGCTCGTGGTTCTTCTGCGCCTGATAGGCGGCGTACTCCCCGGGGTAGCGCCCCAGGCGGCCGCGATCCAGCTCCAGGATCGAGGTGGCCAGCTTCGACAGGAAGGCGCGGTCGTGGGTGATAAACAGCACGGCCCCCCTGAAGTCCAGCAGCTGCTCTTCCAGCCAGGCGATGGTGTCGAGATCGAGGTGGTTGGTGGGCTCATCGAGCAGCAACAGGTCAGGCTCCGCCACCAGCGCTCTTGCCAGCGCCACACGGCGACGCCAGCCACCGGAGAGCGACGCCATCTCGGCCTCGCCGGGAAGGCCGAGGCGAGTCAGCACCACATCGATGCGCTGGTGGAAGGACCAGCCATCGATGGCCTCCAGCCGCGTCTGCAGCTCGGACATGCGGCGCATGTCCGGCTCCTCCTCGTGAATCAGATGGTGGTATTCGGAGAGCAGCTCGCCGGCCTCGGGCAGCCCACCGGCCACCATATCGAAGATCGTCTGGCCGGTGGCCTCGGGAAGTTCCTGGGCCAGCACACCGATCTTGAGCCCGGGAGCACGCCAGATGCTGCCGCCATCGGGCAGGATCTCGCCGGCCACCAGGCGCAGCAGCGTCGACTTGCCGGTGCCGTTGCGCCCCACCAGGGCCAGGCGCTCGCCCTTCTCCAGCACCAGGTCGGCGCCATCGAGAAGCACATGGGTACCATAGGCCAGTTGCAGCTGTTCCAGACGTAGCAGGGTCACGCGGGGTCCTCCTCGATCGACAGGGCGCCCAGTGTAACGCAAGCGCGCCCCGACGTGGCCGCAGCATCCAGCCGACGGGTAGAATAGTGGCCTTTGCCGACCCTCAAGCACAGGAGCCAAGGCGTGTCCGACACCT
This sequence comes from Halomonas sp. LES1, assembly GCF_031846005.1. Classification (NCBI taxonomy): domain Bacteria; kingdom Pseudomonadati; phylum Pseudomonadota; class Gammaproteobacteria; order Oceanospirillales; family Halomonadaceae; genus Halomonas; species Halomonas sp. LES1. The sequence goes on along the minus strand of NZ_JAVRGC010000002.1, from coordinate 12,312 downwards.
TCGACGACTTCCTGCCCGAGGCGCTGCGCTTCACCGCGCCTGCGCCCCTGGTGGATATCGGTGCCAACCTCACCCATGACAGCTTTGCCCGGGACCTCCCGGCCGTGCTGCGCCGTGCACAGGCGGCCAACGTCACCACGCTGATTCTTACCGGTACCGACCGCGAACATGCCGAACAGGCCATCGCCATGGCGCGCCAGCACGCCGGCAAGGGCCTGGCGCTGCATGCCACCGCCGGGGTGCATCCCCACGACGCCAGCCGCTGGGACGACGACCTCGCGACCGCCATGGGCGAGCTGCATCGCCAGACCGAGGTGGTGGCGGTGGGTGAGTGCGGCCTCGACTTCAATCGCAACTTCTCCACGCCCGCCGAACAGGAGCGGGCCCTCGAGGCTCAGCTGGAGCTGGCGGCGGAGAACGGCAAGCCGCTATTTCTTCACGAGCGCGATGCCGGCCAGCGCATGCGCGAGATCCTGCATGCCTGGCGAGACGAGATCACCGATGCCGTGGTGCACTGCTTTACCGCCGACCGCGCGACGCTGTTCGGCTATCTCGACCTGGATCTGCATATCGGCCTGACCGGCTGGCTATGCGACGAGCGCCGCGGCCACCATCTTCGGGAGCTGGTCACGGAGGTTCCTGCGGCGCGGCTGATGCTCGAGACCGACTGTCCCTACCTGCTGCCACGCAACTTACCTGCCAAACTCAAGGGAAGACGTCACGAACCGGCCCTGCTGCCCTGGATCCTGCGTGAGATTGCCCACTGGCGTGGCGAATCCGAAGCCGAGCTGGCAACCGCCACCACCGCTACCGCCCGGCGCTTCTTCCGGCTGACCGCGGACGCCGCCGGCGAGACAGGCCGCGACGACACGACACATGAGGACTCCTGACATGCCACCCAATGGCACAGACAACTCGATCCCCGGCTTTATCGCCGTGGAGACCGGCGATGCGGGCGGCCTGCCGCTGGCAATCGCCTGGACGCTGGCCGACGGCCGTATCAAGCACACCCTGATCCAGCCCGATGATGAGTGGCTGGAGGCCGAGCTGGTATCACTCGGTGGCTACAGCCTCGAGGAACTCGGCAGCATGGGGGTCAGCCCGCTGGACGTGATCCGCGAGCTGGAGGGGGATCATTTCAATGCCACCCTCTACACCGCCGGCGTCGGCGACGATGAGGCGGCCCTTTCGCAGCTCTTCGACACCTATGGCCTCGACCCCTTCGTCGAGCTGGCCCCCGCCGACAGCCTGTATGATGACCTCGACCCCGGCGACTGGTCGCGTGCCCGGGGCGAGCTGTTTGGCGAACTGGGCCTGGAGCCGCTGCGCCCCGAGCATGAGGTGGAGGTGATGCTGCACCTGCATCAACGCCTCAACGGCGGCGACGCTGGCTGACGCGCCCAGCTATCGCGCCAGCAGCGCCCGTGCATGCTCCACGATGCCTTCAACCGAAGGCAGGGTGATGGTGGCGGCCCGTGCCAGCGGAATGAAGCTGTCCTCGGCGGTGAGGCGTGCCAGACGCTCGCCGGGCAGCCCGCGCTCGACCAGGGCGGTCACTAGCTCCTCGCTCACCGACCCGGAACGGCGACACTCGTCGACGATCAACACCCGCGCGCAGTCTGCCACCGTCGCGAAGAGGGCGTCGTGATCGATGGCGGTGAGCCAGCGGAGATCGATGATGCGCAGGGCGATGCCCTCGGCCTGAAGCCGCGCGGCAGCCTGACGGGAAAGATGGACGCCGTTGCCGTAGGTAACGATGGCAAGCTCGTTACCGTCACCCCAGCGGCCGAGCTCCCCGGGCGCCAGGCGGTGCTCCGCTCCCGGGTCGGGAAAGCACCAGCCGCCATCCCCCTCCTCCAGCAGATCGCGGCGGTGATAGAGAGCGATCGGTTCGATCATGATCACCACCCGCTGCTCCTCGTCGGCCAGGCGCACCGCCTCCTGAAGCAGCCCCACGGCATCGGCGCCGTTGGCGGAGCAGGCCACCAAGAGGCCGGGGATATCACGCAGCACGGCGATGGCGTTGTCGTTGTGGAAGTGGCCGCCGAAACCCTTCTGGTAACCCAGCCCGGCGATACGCACCACCATGGGATTGGTGTACTGGCCGCTGGAGAAGAAGCTCAGGGTGGCCGCCTCGCCGCGTAGCTGATCCTCGGCGTTGTGCAGGTAGGCCAGGAACTGGATCTCCAGGATCGGTACCAGGCCGCTCTGCCCCATGCCGATGCCCAGCCCGAGTATGCTCTGCTCATCGAGCAGGGTATCGATCACCCGATGCCCTCCGAAGCGCGCCTGCAGCTTCTGGGTCACCCCGTAGACGCCCCCCTTGCGGCCGATATCCTCGCCGGCCAGCACCAGATGGGGATAGCGGGTCATCAGCCGGTCGAGCGCCTGATTGAGCCGTCGAGCCAGGGTGTCGGGTGTCGTGCTGACCTCGCCACGCCAAGGCTGAGCGCGTCCGGGCCGCGGCGGTGGCACGATGCTGGCCATCACCTGCGATGCCTGCTCCAGGCGCGGGCGACACACCGCCTCCTCGGCCAGTCGCGCCACCCGCTCGCGCACCCGATGATAGAGACCGGCGACCGCCTCCCGGTCGAGTCCCGCGTGACGGCGCAGCAGCCCGGCGCCGATCAGCAGCGGGTCGCGGGCTTCATCGGCCTCGATGCGCGACGCTGGCAGATAGGCCTGCTGGGCATCGGAGCCGGCATGGCCGAACAGACGCACACAGCGCATGTGCAGAAACACTGGCTGGCGTCGGCTGCGAGCGATGCGTGCCGCCTCGCGGGCCACACGCCAGGTATCGAGCAGATCGAGGCCGTCGCAGGCCAGATAGTGGACCCCCGGGCGTGCGGCCATGCAGGCCGCCACCCAACCCTTCGGCGTGGGCGTGGAAATACCGATGCCGTTGTCCTCGCATAGCCAGATCAGCGGCATCGGCACAGCCTGGAAGGCGGACCAGGCGGCGGCGTTGAAGGCACCCTGGGCAGTCGAGTGGTTGAAGGAGGCGTCGCCGAAGCTGCACAGCACCACGCTGTCGCTAGGCCACTCGCCGCCACCGCCCAGCCGTCGCCACAGCCCCAGAGAGTAGGCCGCCCCCATGGCCTTGGGCAGGTGTGAGGCGATGGTGCTGGTCTGGGGAGGGACGCACAGCGCCCTGGAGCCAAGTACCTTGTGGCGGCCACCGGAGATCGGGTCCTCGGCGGAGGCCGAAAAGCTCAGCAGCATGTCCCACAGTGGCGTCTGCCCCGGCACCCTGCGGGCCCGCTGAAGAAAGAAGGCCGCATCGCGATAGTGGAGAAAGGCGGGATCGGTGGGGCGAAGCGCCAGGGCGACGGCAGCATTACCCTCGTGGCCGGCGCTGCCGATCGTGTAGAAGGCCTCACCGCGAGCTTGCAGACGCCGTGCCTGGAGATCCAGATGACGGCTCATCAGCTGCGACTCGAACAGCTCGATCAGCGCGTCAGGGGCGAGCCCCACCGCGCCTGGCGTCAGGGACTGATCGGCGGCGGGCCAGTCGTCCTGGGCCAGCGCATCGAGAAAGCGCTGCTCCTGGGGTAGCGGGTCGGGAAACACGGCGGCACCTCGCGGCGTTGATGACTCCCCCTAGCCTAGCCTGCTCTCCAGACGAGGTGGTTGGAGCGACCGCCCGGGTCCGACAAGGATGCTGCCCGTGGGTTCACATCGCCCCTGCCGAGAGTGGTGCGCCATTCAGGCCGGCTGAGGCGAGGCGGCAAGCCTGGCGCGACCGGCCGCCACCGCCTCGGACAGCGGCAGGCCCTGATCATAGAAGGAGGCCAGGGTGCGGCGCCACGCGTCTGCCCGCGATGGCAGCCCTTCACGCTCGTAGCGTCGCGCACGCGCCTCGACCTTGGCGTGGAAGGCCTCACGGTCCACTTCGGCATCGCCATCGAGGTTGTCGACGCTGACATGGAAGCGCAGGCCACAGGCCCGCGAGAAGAGCAGCTCCAGCGCCTGGGGCCCGACCTCCACGGCCTCGAAGTCACGCTGCTGGGCGTCATCACGCCCATCGGGCAGATACCAGTAGCCGTAGTCCTCGAGCTGGCGGCGCTTCGCCCCGGCGATGCACCAGTGGCTGATCTCGTGCAATGCGCTGGTAAAGAAGCCGCGGGCGAAGATCACCCGGTGCCAGGGCGAGTCGGCGTCGGCAGGCAGATAGAGGGGGTCATCGCCACCCCGCACCAGACGCGTCCGGTAGGTCTCCTGAAACAGGCCATCGAACAGGGCGATGATATCCTCTAGGCGGTGTGTCACGCGGCCTCCATGATCGTGGTTGAGGCCCTAGTATACCGCCCGCCAGACGGGCAAAGAATGCCCGGCCTTGCTAGCATTGCTGCTCCTACCCGACTGCATGGAGCGCATGTCTTGAGCCGCCCGATGGCCACCTTTTTCGAAACCGCTCGCCGTGAGACTCGCCCACTGCTGGCGCTGGCCCTGCCGATCTGTGGCGCCCAGCTGGCTCAGGCCGGCATGAGCGTGGCCGATGTGATGATGACCGGCCGACTGAGCGCCACCGATCTGGCGGCGGTGTCGGTGGGCTCCAGCCTGTGGCTGCCACTGATGCTGTTCATGACCGGCACCCTGATGGGGCTCACCCCCATCGTCGCCCAGCTGCTGGGGGGAGAACGTATCGCCGAGATAACGCCCAACGTGCATCAGGGGCTATGGGTGGCGCTGGTGCTTGGTGCCCTGTCCGCCGGGCTGCTGTGGTTTGCGGTGGGCCCGATCTTCACCCTGATGGAAGTGCCCGAGGCAGTCGCCGAACGCTCGCGCAGCTATCTTCTTGCGGTGGCCTTCGGAATGCCCGGAGCCGCGCTCTTCCAGGCCCTGCGCGCCTTCTCCGACGGCATGAACCATACCCGTCCCTCACTATGGATCAGCCTGGCGGGGCTGGCCGTCAATGTGCCAAGCAACTTCGTGCTGATCTACGGCGGCGAGGGGCTGACCACCCTGATGGGGCCCTGGCTGCCGCACTGGCTTCAGGCGCTGCCGGCGCTTGGCGCCCTGGGCTGCGGAATCGCCACGGCGCTTTCGCTATGGACCATGTGCCTCTGCATGGGGCTCTATACGCGCCACTCGCGTGCCTACGGCAAGGTCTCGCTGTGGCACTCGGCCAGCCTTCCGCGTTGGCGACTGATCGGCGAACTGCTGTACGTGGGGCTGCCCATCGGTGTGGCGATCTTCGTCGAGGTCACGCTGTTCACGCTGATCGCCCTGTTCATCGCCAGCCTCGGCGAGATCACCGTGGCGGCTCATCAGGTGGCTCTCAACTACACCTCCATCCTGTTCATGCTGCCGCTCTCGCTGAGCATGGCCCTGACGGTGCGGGTCGGTAATGTGCTGGGGCAGCAGCGCCATGGCTACGCACGCCGGGTCGCCTGGCATGGCATCATCCTCTGCCTGGCCGTGGCCCTGATCAACGGCCTGCTGTTGCGGTTCACCGCCGAACCGGTGATCGGGCTCTACACACAGGATCAGGAAGTGGCCTCTCTGGCCCTGTCGCTGGTCCTGCTGGCCATGGTCTACCAGCTCTCCGACTCGCTACAGGTCAATCTCGGCGGCGCACTGCGCGGCTACAAGGATACACGTATCATCATGGTGATCACGCTGACCTCCTACTGGCTGGTGGGCATGGCCGGTGGCCACTGGCTGGGCACCCGCGGCATTCCCGGTCTCGTGGCGCCGCTCGGCGTCCATGGCTACTGGATCGGCCTGATCGGAGGGCTCACCGTCGCGGCCATCCTGCTCGGTGAGCGACTGAGACGAATCAGCAAGGCGGTGGCCCATGGCGAACGCGACCCGCTTCATCCCTGACCCTGTGTGCCGTGGCATCGTGGCCATCGTGCTTACCCTGGTGCTGGCAGGCTGCGACACCAACGATGCCAGCGATCGGCTGCTCCACGACTATCAGCGAACCCTTGCCGAACGCCTCGACCTCACACCTCCCGAGAACGCCGAGCCACGCAATATCGGTGCCTTCCCCAGGCTGCGCGAACGCCGTGTCCCCGTTCCCGACACTCGCGAGGGCCTGCTCGACATCTTTGCCCTGCGTGAATGCCATATCACCACCCTGGTCGCCCAGCGCAACAGCACCCTGGGACTCGTGGCCCCCGCCAGCCAGCGCTGGCAGTACGAACTCGAACTGTGGCAACGCCTCACGGCATGCCTGTCGAGCGAGGTGGTCGAAGGGCTGGCCGCGGATGACCTCGCCAGACTCGAGCAGCTTACCGCCACCAAGCGCCGACAGCTGCCACAAGCGAGCTGGAATGGGCTCTTCGGTTCCGAGGAGTGGGCGCAGAGCTTCTCTCGCGTCAGCTCCCCACTGCCCCCGGATGACCTGACGCCTCCGAGTGAGCAGCTAACCGCCCTCGAGTACCTTCACGCCTTGAGTCGCGCGCCGCTGGAAACCTCTCCGCAACCGGCCGACCCCGAGGCACTCGAGAGACACCTGCAGGCGCTCAACGACCGCCCCTACACGGCACAGCTGCTGCGCACCCTGCTGCTCGCCGAACAGCGCCTCGCGGAAGCCAATACCCTGCTCGACCGGGCGCTCGCCACCCCCGGACACTGCCCGCCGGAAGGCTTCTCTGCCGACCCGCGGCAGACACCCGAGGCACGACGACTCGCCGACTGGCTGACGACGCTGGATGGTGCCGCCGAGGCGTGGCTCACCCGCCTCCTGCCGCTCTTCGATAGCCTTGAGGCGCCGCCGGAAGCGGTGCAGGCCTATCGCCAGGCGTGGCTATCACGGCAAAATTCCAGGGCGCCATTGCCGAGCTTCCATCAGGCCCTGCAGGGCCACCTTGAGCGGCGCGAGGCTCTCGCCTCACGCTGCCCCGGGGCATGACCGTTAGCGGCCCCGTGATGCAGGGCTTAACCTATGATCGGGTCTATGCTATTGGTGGTGCCTGAGTGACGCAGAGCGCTTCCGCACCGGCCCGGGGCGATCGCCGCCCGGCCTGGATCCGTGATCAAGCAGCACCTGGAGGGACACCATGGGAACCCAGATGTCACCCCGCACTGCCCGGGTCATCGACCTGGATGCCAGGCGCCAGCGTCAGCAGGCCAGACGCCGCCTGGTCCGACTGGCGCCGGAGCTTGATGGACTCGAGATGGTGTATCGCCTCGACGCCAGCCCCGACACCCTGTATGGCATGCCACTGCTGGCCTGGGGACTACGCGAGGATGGTGAAGTGGTGGGCCTGGTGGCGTGGATGGAGTCACTGACACCCTGCCAACGCCTGGACGATGACGAGCATGGCCGCTTCATAGGCTACCGGGACCCCGAGACCGAGGAGCTGTTCGATAGCGCTCCGGAGCACAAGGTGATGGAGCTGGAGCACGCCGCCAGCTACTTCGACTACGAGGAGACCGAGCAGGTCACCCTGATCCAACAGCTACCCGAACTGCAGGGCACCCACGCCCTGTGCATGGACGACGGCGAGGCCCCCTGGCAGCTCAAGCAGGTATTCGGCTGGCGACTCTACAGCGACGGCACGGTCGAGGCGCTGCTCGCCGATGAGTGTCATGTGGAGCAGACTCCGATCGTGCTCGGCGATGCCTGTCTCTATCCCGTGCATAGCCGCCATCGCCGGGTCTACTTCTTTCAGCGCCAGATCGCCAACCGGATTCGCCAGGAGGACCCGGCGACCCTGGAGGCGCTGGCCCTGATGGTGGTGCCGGAGGGCATCCCAGCCACGCCGGCGGCGCAGAGGGGACAGGATTAGCCTAAACGGATAAAGTAGAGATAGCTGTCTCCCTGCTGCTGCTGATGGACCAGCTCATGCCCCAGAAACTGGCAGAACTTGGGCACATCGCGGGTGGTCGCCGGGTCGCTGGCGACCACCTTGAGCACCTCGCCGGTCTGCATGTCGCGGACCTTGTTGTGCATCAGCATGATCGGCTCGGGACAGTAGAGCCCGGTGGTATCGAGCTCGGCCTGAAAGTCGTGTTTCTCCGCCATCGAGAACCTCCTGGTGACAATTGAAGATCGCTGTAAAGGCATTAGGTGCTAAAGAAATCAGTCGGAGCCTGCAAGATGATCAAGATCATTATCGAACGCCGTATCATGCCCGGCCTCGAGGAAGAGTACGAGGCGGCCGCCCGCGAGGCCATGCGAGTGTCGCTGGGTGCCAAGGGCTTCGTGGGTGGTGAGAGCCTCGTGGAGCAGGGGCACAGCGACCGGCGTCTGATGATCACCAAGTGGCGTGACCTGCGTGCCTGGAAGGAGTGGTACACCAGCGAGACCCGCACTCAGGTGATGCAGCGCCTGCTGCCACTGCTCACCGAGGAAGAGCGGATCCGCATCTACGAACCCACCACGCACTGACACTTACCCTTTCAGTCGAACATGCACCGTCACCTCTTCACGATCGTGATAGAGGTGACGGCAGGCAATCTCGGCCTCGACCCTGGCCGCTTCCAGCGCCTCGGCAAGCCGGCGCAAACAGGCATCCACTTCCCGCCAGCGCTGCTTCATCGGCAGCTTGAGGTTGAAGACCGCCTCCCGGCACCAGCGTCGAACCAGCCAGCGCTCCACCATCGCCTCCACCCGTGAGGGCTTGTCGACGATATCGCAGACCAGCCAGTCGAGACGGTACGGAGGCTCCCAGGTAAAGCCGTCCGCATGCAGGTGCTCAACCTGCCCGGTGGCCATCAGCGCCTTGTCCATCGGGCCATTGTCGATCGCATAGACATGCATGCCCCGCTGCACCAGCTGCCAGGTCCAGCCGCCCGGTGCCGCTCCGAGGTCAGCCGCCTGCATGCCCTCGCCGAGTCGTTCGTCCCACTCTCCCCGCGGCACAAATTCATGCCACGCCTCCTCCAGCTTGAGAGTGGAGCGACTGGGCGCCGACTTGGGAAAACGCAGACGACGGATGCCTCCCGGCAGCTCGCTGCGATTCCCCGGAAAGCTCATCCCCAGCTGGACCCGGTCACCGGCACTCCACAGCAGATGCAGGCGCCTGCCGCCCGCCTTGCGACGCAGCGTCTTGCGCTTTTTCAGAAGCGAGGTCAACGGCCGCTCCAGCGCCTTGGCAAGCCCTGCCAGAGCCTTGCCATCGTTGGTATCCGGAGTCTCCTGCCAGAGGCTCTCGAAACTCCAGCCGCTGGCCGCCACCTGATCGACGATCGGTGTCAGCCGATCGTCCCGCGACAGCGTCAGCGGCGGCAACGCCACCAGGCTCTGCCGGGCGAAGACCAGTCCGCCCAGCGGCAGGTCACGATGCAGGTCATTGGCGACCTCTCCCTCGGGGAGCAGGAACCTCACGAAGCCCGCGTCCCGTGTAAAGTCGGCCTGCCCTGCCCTGCCAAGCGAAGCGGCCTTGTCGGAAAGCTCGGCAGCCAGGTCGTGCTCGAAGCCCGGGCGGCAGTAGCAGAGAAGCTCCACCGGATATGTTGTCGTCTTCTCCATGCCGTCTCTTCCTTACCGTTACAGCGCCTCGTGAACCCAACCTGCTGCCGGGGCACCGGCGGCAGGGCACCTTAGCACCGCACCACGCACAGGGAAAGCCGGCACGACCGCCGCAGTCCCTCGTCCTGAACAACTCGCGGCGCAGTGGGCGCTGGAGTCCTATCCAGCACCGAGCACCGGTGATGACGACAGCCAGGGAGCAGCCTGCACCACCACCGCACACAGAGTGCGCATGACCCATACATTTGCTGCATAATGGTGCATTGCTATATAGTCGTTACCGTGAAAAACACTTTCAGATTGGCCCGCCGCGGCCGGCCCATTCACCTTCCATCAGGATACGACGATGCCCTACGTTCATGAGACACTGGAAAATCTCCGCAAGAGCAGTCCCGCCCAGACCGAGTTCTACCAGGCCGCGGAGGAGGTACTGGAGTGCCTGCGCCCACTCTTCAAGCGCAGCCCCCACTATCATGACCACAGCATCATCGAGCGTATCGTCGAGCCGGAACGTCAAATCATGTTCCGCATCTGCTGGACCGATGACGAGGGCCGCGTCCAGGTCAACAAGGGGTATCGCATCCAGTTCAATTCGGCCCTGGGGCCCTACAAGGGCGGGCTGCGCTTCCACCCCAGCGTCACGTCCGGCATCATCAAGTTCCTCGGCTTCGAGCAGATCTTCAAGAATGCCCTGACCGGCCTGCCCATCGGCGGTGGCAAGGGTGGCTCGGACTTCGACCCCAAGGGCAAGTCCGATGGCGAGATAATGCGTTTCTGCCAGGCCTTCATGTCCGAGCTGTATCGCCATATCGGGCCCCATACCGACGTTCCCGCCGGTGATATCGGGGTCGGTGCTCGTGAGATCGGCTATCTCTACGGCCAGTACAAGCGCCTCACCGGCCGTTATGAAGGCGTGCTGACCGGCAAGGGGCTTGACTGGGGCGGCTCCATCGGCCGCAAGGAAGCCACCGGCTACGGCGCGGTCTACTTCGCTCAGAACATGCTGGAAGCCCGCGGTCAGACCCTGGAAGGCAAGACCTGCCTGGTCTCGGGAGCCGGCAACGTGGCGATCTACACCATCGAGAAGCTATACGAGCTGGGCGCCAAGCCGGTGACCTGCACCGACTCACGCGGCACGCTGCATGATGCCCGCGGCATCGACCTCGACCTGCTCAAGCAGCTCAAGGAGGTCACCCGCGCTTCGCTGGAGACCTATCTGGAGCAGCACCCCGAGGCAACCTATATCCCCGTCGGTGAGTACCCCGAGGACGGCCACGCGGTCTGGCGCATCAAGGCCGACGCCGCCTTCCCCTGCGCAACACAGAACGAGCTTACCGCCGCCGATGCAGAGGTCCTGGTCAGCAACGGTGTAAACTGCATCAGTGAAGGTGCCAACATGCCCTCCGCCGCCGATGCCGTGGATCGCTTTCTCGAGGCGAAGATCGCCTATGGACCCGGCAAGGCCGCCAATGCGGGCGGCGTCGCGACCAGCCAGCTGGAGATGGCCCAGAACAACAGCATGGAACAGTGGCCGCTGGAAAAGGTCGACGTGAAGCTCAAGGAGATCATGGCCAATATTCATCGGCAATGCGCCGATACCGCCGAGGAGTTCGGCGAGCCTACCAACCTGGTGCTGGGTGCCAATATCGCCGGCTTCCGCAAGGTCGCCGACGCCATGATCGACCAGGGCGTTGTCTGACCAAGCATTGATCACGTACCTTCCTGCAAGTGCACCACGCAAAAGCCCGGACCTGCTGGTCCGGGCTTTTGCGTGTCTTGCCGAGCGCCGAGTTTGTCGGCGTCCGTTGATGCCTTAAACGTAGGGAAGATACCCACGGCGAGCCTGTGCCGCGAACTGGGCTTCAGCCAGCTTGATCATTCCATGCCAGAGCCCACGCAGAGCAGGCTTCACGACGCTACGTGAAGTGCCGCTACGGTCCCAGATGGTAGGGAAAGCTACTGCCGACTTGCTCATATCATGAACCTCACGGTTGGTGACCTTTGAGATGATTATACCTTTGTCTAACGACTAAAGTCTAATCACTTCCCTCCCCTACCCCCAGCTCCCTGAAAAAGCAGGCAGCAAACGCAAAAAGCCCCGAACTCATGATGAGCTCGAGGCTTTTTCCTGGAGTTATTCCGGCCGTTGATCCGGGCGCCGAGCTCCGATGAACGGCGCCTCAATGGCCGGCATTCCGGGACGCTGCAGGGGCAGGCCTGCCATGAAAAAAACCCGAGCAACTGAATGCCCGGGGTTTTCTCGGTATAGGTGCCTGACGATGACTTGGCCGGCACTCCGGGACTCTCCATGGGGAGGCCCCTAAAACGACGAAACCCCGACCATGGGCCGGGGTTTCTGAATAAGTGCCTGACGATGACCTACTCTCGCATGGGGAGGCCCCACACTACCATCGGCGCGGAGCGGTTTCACTGCTGAGTTCGGCATGGGATCAGGTGGTTCACGCTCGCTATGGTCGTCAGGCGAAAAGGGGTGATTCATGCTGAGCCGAGAGGTTTCAAGAGGTACCCGGCGTCGTGGGTCATCACAGACCCCTTGGGTGTTATATGGTCAAGCCTCACGGGCCATTAGTACCGGTTAGCTCAACGCCTTGCAGCGCTTCCACATCCGGCCTATCAACCAGCTGGTCTCGCTGGGCCCTTCAGGAGGCTCGAGGCCTCGGGGAGATCTCATCTTGAAGGGGGCTTCCCGCTTAGATGCTTTCAGCGGTTATCCTGTCCGCACATAGCTACCCGGCAATGCCACTGGCGTGACAACCGGAACACCAGAGGTGCGTCCACTCCGGTCCTCTCGTACTAGGAGCAGCTCTTCTCAAATCTCCAACGCCCACGGCAGATAGGGACCGAACTGTCTCACGACGTTCTAA